>JAPPMB010000060.1:0-106370 GCA_028819255.1 Bryobacterales bacterium
CCGCCCCCAGGTGCTGCCCCCCAGCTATCAGCGGGGCTACTCCGAGTCGTCCCAGGAGCTGATCCTCGGCCTGCTGGCCTCGGCCCGCTCCATCGACGGCGTGCGGCGCTCCCTGCGCCAGATGGGCGTCTCGGTCCCCGAAGCCGACCTGCAGCAAGTCGTCGACACGCTCGTCGAAGAGCTCGACCTGCTCAACACGCGCCCCCTCGACCCCGACTGCCTGGCCGTCTTCATGGACGCCAAGCACATCGAGGTGCGCAGCGGCAAGCGCCTCGTCCGGGCCGCCGTCCACACCGTGGTGGGCGTCGACATGCAGGGGCGCAAGCGGATCCTCGGCTGCCAGGTCAAGGAGGGCGCCGAGAACCTCGAGCACTGGAAGGAGGTCGAGCGCAACCTGCTCGACCGCGGCCTGCGGCGGGTGCTGCTGTGCGTGCAGGACGCCTTTGCCGGCCTGGCCGCCGTGACCGAGGGCCTGTTCCCGCAGTGCGAGGTCCAGCTGTGCACGGTCCACATGCTGCGCAACGCGCAGAAGCACCTGAGCAAGCAGGACTTCCGCGTCTTCCAGTCGGACTGGCGGGGAGTGAGCAGCGCCTGGGACCCCGAGCTCGGGGCCGAGCGCTTCGAGGCCCTCCGCCAGCGCTTCGAGCCGGACGCCGCCGGCTGATCGGACGCCGCCGGACTGCGGGCTGCGCTTCCGGATCCTGGGGCGAGGATTCCCGCCGCGGCGGCCCAGGACGCTAGACCCTCGCGCGGCATCTCTCTCAGCGCGCAGCGCGCGCTGTGCCCCTGTGCCTGCTGGCTGGCCGCCCGCCTCGGCTGCTTCGCGACGGCCAGCCCGGTCCCCGCCCTGCCGGGACGGGGACTCGAGGCTCCAGCGCCGGAACTTGAAGTGTTGCTTCAGGAAATGCCTGCGCCGGAAGGCCCGCTTGCCCCTCCCGGCCCCGCTCCGCGGCGTCCCTGTCCCAGCCGCGGTCCCCGCCGCTCTACTTCAGCTCCCCTACTCGTCCTACCCGTCTGCGCCAAGAAATATAGACAACCTTCTTGACAAGTACCGGACGAATCCGCCTTGCAAGTCGATAAGGACGCGGTGCTCCGCGAGGCGCCCTCGAAAAAGACGCACCTGAAGAAGTTCAGGTCCTTTCGCGAGCTGTCCCGACGGTAGAGGAGGCAGGCGCGCGCCGTCGCCGTAATGGAGTCGCCCGTGCCAATGGTCCCGGACGGCCGCGACGCCTACGAGTGAGTAGTGTAGGGAACCAGATTATTCGGACACGCTTTTCCCAGATTATTTCGGCGGTAGGCAAAGGTCTTTTCTCGGTTTATTCGGACCTCCCGGAGAATCCGGACTGGGGTGGATCCGACGCGCGGGCCACTTCTTGCATGCCCCACGGTGACCCAGTGTGCAAGTCGGGTGCCCGTGGAGACCGTCCCCCGGCGGAACCTGGACCGCAGCCTTCGGATCGAAGGGACCCGAATTCTCTGATTATTCGGATTTCCAGCCGTTTGGGCGTCCGAGCAATTCGAGAAAAAACAGGGCTCTACTGCCGAAATAATGTGGCTCTGTACAGTAGTCGAGACATTCAACCCAGAACGGGCGGATTTCATCGTTCCAAGAGAATTTCGGCCCACGACCTGCCAACCGCTGGCGGCACCCATCGTTATGCAAAGCAGCAGTCGATATGGCACCTCGACTGGCACGCTAGCGTCGTGCCCAACGCGCCGATGCAGCGCGAACTGCGGACGCGCATCCGCTGCGGAGCGCGGGAGCACCACCAGACCTCGAGGATTCGCATCGAGTTGTGGGAGTCCCGCCACGACAAACCCTGCGGCCGCCGCAGGGGCCGAAAGCCGTTCCGCCGCTGGGCGATCGCCTAGCGCGCAGTGGGCCGCTAGCTGCCGGGGCTCGCACACGCCGGCGCGTTGACCTGTCGGTACGACGCGACGAACTCCTCGAGTGCTTCGTCAATGTTCCTACGGACCTCCGCTCCGTCGTGGTGGTGCCGGTCGGCCTTGATCGCAGTCGAGACGATGTTGGGTGCGAAGTTCTTGTACATGTCGCCGACGACTTTCACATACGAGAGCGTGACGACGAAATGCTCGCCCAGCACGTAGACGCTCAGCCCGAGCGACGCCCTGCGGTTCCTCTCCGCATCGTTCGAGTAGAGTCCGTCCCTTGCCAGCCGGCGCTGGATCGAAGCCTCAAGGGATGCCCTGTCGAAGCCGAAATCCTCCGCCGGCTCGTTGATCGTCGCGACGAAAGCCGTCATGGGCAGGCAGTCGTTGAACAGCTGCAGGCGTTGTTGGTCTTCGTTTCCTAGATCTGCGAGGGACTGCGCCTGGCCGGCGGCAGCGAGAGCGAGGGCGATTACATGGGTCATCGCCCCGCAGTGTAACGAAGTACGACGCCGGCTATTGCCGGGGCTGTATTGGAACTCTTCCGCAGGAACCGCTCTCGCTAAACCGCGTCGCGGGTGCAATCGGGCGCGGTCAGCCCGCAGACGCGTTGAAGCTGGCCGATCGATCTTTTTTCTTGGCGTTTCCCTCGCATCAGCGCCATGGAGGCGAGCCTGCCAACTGTGATCGGCGGCTCGCCCCCCAGAAAGCGCGTCGATGTACGAGCGTTGGCCACAGGGTCTGGCGTACGTTTCACTGTCTGACGCACTCCGGACCGCAACCGGGCACGAACGGCACGGCCTCGAAATCGACTTCGGCACATGCGTATCGCTGGCGCATATGTGGTGTCGATCGCACGGTCCAAGCGGCGCTGCATGCCACGCGAGGAACATGAAGCTCCAACTAGACCCTCGTAGCCGCGCTTTCGACGGCGCGGTCCGCATCCCAACGTTCGACGATGATCTCAGTGGTGACGCCCCGGACCTCGGCGCTCTTGAAGCGGGCCCTCGTCGGCCTTGTCCCGGGCCAAGATGGCGCAAGAGACACCTTTATCAGTAGGGCACTGCATCGCGATCCGTGAATTCCGATCGCGGGATGGATCCGGACTGTGATGCTCGGACTGGTCGCCAAACCCGTCCTGGCGGAGGAAGCCGTGATTTAGGACGAATGCATGGCGAGAAACGCGCGGAGATGGTTCGTCAGGATCGCCGGCTGGTCGATCGGGATCAACGTCCGGCTGCCTTCGACCCATACCAGGTCCGAGTTCTCGAAATGCTCGGCCAGTCGTTCGGCGTGTGCTCGCGGCATCAGCTTGTCCTCACTTGCCCAGACGACGAGAACTGACCCTGCGAAGGACCGCTGTTGCTCGGCCCACTCGAGCAACAGGCTCTTGTTTGGCACGTTTCGAAGGTACTTGCTTAGGTCGCGACGAACCTTCCGGTTGTGGCGCGCGGGATGGATCCAGCTCATGAAAAGCTTGTTTGGAATCCTCTTCTTCGACATGCCGCCGAAGGTCAGGGGAAGATGTCGGATCCAGTGAGGCCGCAACAACTGGAGCGCTATGAAGGTGCCGCCTGGCAGGGATGCGGTGAGGCAAAGCAGCCTGCCGGGGACACCGGGCGGGTAGTTGTCGAAGGCTTCGCAGGAAACGAGGACGAGATTTGCCACACGATCGGACCTTCCGGGACTGATGACAAGTTGCGCACCGCCCCAGTCATTGCAGACAAGCGTGACGCTATGTAGCTCGAGCTCCTCGAGGAATTCGGCAATCATGGTCACGATCGATTCGAGCGCAAGGTCGGTGTCATCCGGCATCGGCATGTGATGTGCGCCGAACGGAAGCTCCGGGACGATGCAGCGGTAGCGATTCCGTAGGCCGTCGACGACCTCGTCCCACAGGCTTCCGTTCATGAGCACACCGTGAAGCAACACGACTACCGGTCCGTCGCCACCCGTGTCCGAGTACATCAACCCGACAGTTGTTGGTCCCTTGAGTCGCATCTGGAGGCACCCTTTTCGGTGAGTGTCGAGAGGGTCTGATCTGCTCCGTCGTGTCCGGTGGATCACGGTACCACGATTCGTCTGGACAGACAAGAATTGTGGGCTCCCGGAACGATAGCCCGTCCTTCCCGGGAATCTCGGAGGGCCGCAAATCGCAAGAGGGATGAGGGATCTGGGAGACAAGCGTCTTCGGGGCTAGGCCCCGACCGCCGCGCGACGGGGCCGCAGTCGCACCCGTGGCCGAGGATGCCCCGAAGAACGAGCGGCTGTCGAAACGCGGCTTGGCAACCGGCCGCGCGGCGGGCCCGCCTGCGGTGCGTGCGGCGCGCCGATCCTGGCGGATTATGCGAGGGCAACGGGCCAGCGGTCAGCGTTCATAGTCGATCCACTGCGAGTGGCAGGTGCGCATGGGCGGCCCTTCGAATGGGACGATGCCGCCGCGCCCGAGGACGGCCCCGGCAAGGTGGCAGTCTGGCAGCGCCGCGCCCCGATCCTCGGGCAGCGTGCTGGTGGTGAACAGCAGCCAACGCCGCTGGAGGCAGCGGACGTTGACGACATGAGCCGGACCTTGGCTGCGTCGGGTTGCAACTGAAATAGCCGAGTCCGTACTTGACGAACACGACGGGCCGCACATGGGTCTTGGGAGTCCCTACGAAGCGGTCCTCGGAGCTGTCGTCGGAGAATTCGCCGACGAGCGTGGCGGGACTAGCGAAGAAGGCGTCGAAGCCGTTCTGGATGGCCTTGAAGCGGGTGGCGGTAGCGAGTAGGGTCTTGCCGCAGCCGCCTTGGCGACGGGGAGGATCAAGCTGCGGACACGCGCCCCGAATTCGAGTGAGAAGCAAGAACCGAGCGGCGACGAGGGTTGGACGAGGCGGAAGTCTTCAGCGCGATGTGGCCAACGAGGCTGGATGGCACGGACATGACGATGGGAATCGAGCAGGAGATCGTTGACCGGAACCGTCTTGGACGTGGCTCCGGTGGGGCGGAAGGCTCCGAACGTGCTCCGTCTGCACGACATGCTGCGCAACGTTTGGGAATGGGTGCAGGACTGTCACGGGGATTGCCCGGGCGGCAAGGGAACGGACCCAATGGGGCCGAGGGCGGGCTCGGGCCGGGTAATTCGTGGCAGCATCTGGAAGGCGCATGAGAGACTTGCGTATCCCGTCTGGTCGCAGCTTCCGGGAGGGTCAGAAAACCCGTGTGTGGAGGACTCCGCACGAGCTTCCTCCCCAGGGGGCTCGGAAGACATGTGGAGGAAAACATGTCATGAAATCCAAGATGAGACTCATTCCCAGCCCCAGCCGCGAGGGCGCGAGCGGCGGTGATCCGCCGCCCCGCCCCGAGGTCTCCGGTCTGGAAGAGCAGAGCCTCGGTGGCGATGGCGCCCGCGTCGAGGGCGCCGAGCCGGCTTTCGTTGACCACCCGCCGGGCGTCGCGGCCGAGCGGGGACGGGCGAGCGTCCGATGCTGCAACCAAAGCGGGGCGAACGATCTCCACCGCAATTTCCGGGCCGGACCTCATGCGCGCCTGACAGCGACGAGACCTCGAGGAGAACCGGTTCCAGGGCCGCCGGCATCGGCATGGCCTACACTGCGATTAGAGGCCAAGGTCCACGGTCTGGGTCCCAAGGTGCAGGTTCGGTGCAGGTTGAGATTACATTGGAGCCACCGCCCGATGCTGCGTACTCGGCCCGCGATCTGGGATTCCTGCTGGGCAAGCATCCGGACCGCCTGTTCGAGCGCAAGATATCGGTAGGAAAGACACTGGTCTTCTTCACCTCCTCCACCTCGCAGAAGGCAGCCGCTCTCCTCTACCTTGATGTGGACCCGATCGCGATGGTGCGGGGCCCGAAACGGCACGCGGCCGGCTCGCTGTCCGATTACGTCAACGACCGGCCCTATGTCGCGAATTCGCTGCTCTCGGTCGCCATCGCCCGCGTGTTCAATCAGGCCTTGGCAGGCACGTCCAAGGATCGCCAGTCGCTTGCGGATCAAGTGCTGCCCTTCAGAGCCCGTGTCACACCGATTTCCGTGGCCGGTCGGCCCGAACTGGTCCAAACGCTGTTCGCGCCTCTCGGATACGAGGCGGTCGCGAGGCCGCTCGGGGACGACGGGTCCAGGCCTCTCTTCGACGTGCAGATTGCAGGCACGGTTCGATTGCGGGATCTTCTCCGGCACCTCTACGTGCTCATCCCGGTGCTTGACAACCGGAAGCACTACTGGGTTGGCGAGGAAGAGGTCAACAAGCTGCTGAGGAAAGGGGAGGGCTGGCTTGCGGACCATCCGGCCAGGAGCCTGATCGCAAGCCGAGCCCTGCGACACCAGCGGACCTTGACGAGCGCGGCGCTTCTGCGCCTGGCCGAAGCAGGCGGCGTCGAGGCGGACGAATCCGACCCTGGTCCGCAGCACGAGGCGGAGCGGGCGCTTGAGAAGCCGATCCGGCTCCACGACCTGCGGCTCGACTCCGTCGTTTCGGTGCTGCGCGAACACGGTGCGGCGAGCATTCTGGATCTCGGCTGCGGCGAGGGCAAGCTGATCCGGCGCCTGACCGCCGAGCCCTGGGTCCGCCGGATACTCGGAGTGGACGCATCGGTCGCCATGGTGAAGAGAGCCGTCAAGAGGCTGCGCCTCAGCCGCGAAGGAGCCACATTGTCGGAGCGGGTCTCCGTGCGGCTCGGGAGTCTCACTTACGCGGACCGGCGGTGGAGCGGCTTCGACGCGGCGACGCTGGTCGAGGTGATCGAGCACCTCGACCCGGCCCAGCTGCCCGCTCTCCAGCGATCGCTGTTCGGCCGGGCGCGAGTCGGACTGGTGGTGCTGACGACTCCCAACCGCGAATACAATGCCCTGTTTCCCGGCCTCGAACCGGGAGCGTTGCGCCACGCCGACCATCGATTCGAATGGACTCGCAGGGAATTCAGGGAATGGGCGGAGTCGGTCTCCGCCAAGTGGGGCTACGCGGTGGACTTCAGAGGGATCGGCCCGGAAAGCGGCGATGTGGGGAGTCCCTCCCAAATGGCCGTGTTCAAGCTGGAAACCGCGTCAAGGAGAACGGGATGAAGATCACGATTCCGGATTTCTCGCTCGTCGTTCTCGTCGGACCCACCGGTGCCGGAAAGTCCACCTTCGGCGAGAAGCACTTCCTGGAGACTGAGATCGTTTCCTCGGACCGCTGCCGCGGGCTGGTGTCGGACGACGTGACCGATCAGTCGGCGACCGACGACGCTTTCGCACTCCTGCATTACACAGCGGGGCTGCGGCTGAAGCGCCGGAAGCTCACAGTCATTGACAGCACTGCCGTTCGGCGCGAGGATCGCTCGAACGTGGTCAAACTCGCACGCGTGCACCACGCGCTTCCCATCGCACTGGTGTTCGACATCGACCCGTCGACATGCAACGAGCGGAATCGTGCACGAGGGAGGAGGCTGGGCGCGCACGTCGCCCGCAATCAGTCCTGGCAGCTGCGCAAGGGCTTGCGGGGCCTGCGTAGAGAGGGCTTCGGAAGTGTCTACGTCATGAAATCCCCCGAGGATGCTGAAGCGGCCGAGCTGGCAAGGGAGCCGCTTTGGACGGATCGGCGGCGGGATCACGGGCCGTTCGACATTATCGGGGACGTGCATGGCTGTTTCGACGAGCTCGCAGCCCTGCTCGAGCGCCTCGGCTACCGAATTGACCCGTTCGAGGTCGGCTCGGAGCGGCTCATCCGCGCCCGGCATCCGGAGGGCCGGAAGGCCGTCTTTGTCGGAGACCTCACTGACAGGGGACCGCGGAACGTGGACTCGCTGCGGCTTGTTGCCGGGATCTGCGAGGACGGCAACGGTCTGTGCGTCATGGGCAACCACGACTTCAAGCTGAGCAGGTGGCTGCGTGGAAACAAGGTCCAGGTGACCAACGGCCTCGACCTCACTGCGGCGGAACTCGAGCGGACGTCCAAGGCGTTTCGGAGACGAATCCTGGCGTTCCTGGGTACGATGCGTTCCCACTACTGGCTGGCGGGCGGCAGGCTGGTGATCGCCCACGCCGGTCTCAAGGAGGAGATGCACGGCCGCGCGTCCCGCGCCATGCGCGAATTCTCCCTTTTCGGAGAGACCACTGGCGAGACGGACGAGCAAGGCCTCCCCGTCCGGCTGGAATGGGCGCGCGACTATCGCGGCAGAGCCGAGGTCATCTTCGGCCACACGCCGGTGGCCAAGGCCGAATGGCTGAACCGGACACTTTGCATCGACACCGGCTGCGTCATTGGCGGCGAGCTGACCGCATACCGCTGGCCGGAGAGGGAAGTCGTCGCCGTGCCCGCCGCACGGCAGTACGCCGTCCCGGCGAAGCCCCCGGTCTCGAGGGGCGGCCGCAGTGCTCAGCAAGAGCATGACGAACTCCTCTACTTCGATGACTACACGGGAAAACGGCGCATTGGGACTCGCTTTGGACGGACGATCACGATTCCGGCGGAGAACAGCCTCGCGGCCTTGGAGACCTTGAGCCGGTTCGGCATCGACCCTCGCTGGCTAATCTACTTGCCGCCCACAATGTCCCCTCCGGCCGGCGCGCCGGAAGGCCCGTTCCTGGAGCACCCCGAGCAAGCGTTCAAGTATTTCAAGACGCTCGGCATCTGCGATCTGGTAGCGGAAGAGAAGCACATGGGGTCGCGGGCGCTCCTAGTCGTGGCCAAGGACGCGGCGACCGCGCGGTCTCGGTTCGGAGCGGAAGACGGGAAGTCCGGCGTCGTCTACACGCGAACCGGGCGGAGCTTCTTTCGGAGCGATTCGGACGAGGCAGAGGTCGTTGCGCGGGTCGGGGCGGCCATGGACTCCAGCGGTCTGTGGGACGACCTCGCGACCGGGTGGGTGCTCCTTGACGCCGAGGTGATGCCGTGGTCGGCGAAGGCAGGGCAGCTGCTCGGCAGCCAGTACCGCCCGACGGTCGCTGGGGCGCGCTCCTCGGCCGAGGCCCTCATCGAGGCCATCGGCAGAACCGTCGGTGCCGTTGACCTCGATCCGTTGCGGGAGTCCGCCGAGAGGCAGCTTGCGAACGCTACGCAGATGGGAATCGCCCTTGAAGGCTACTGCTGGGACGCCGAGACGATCGACGACTACCGCATCGCACCGTTCCACCTGCTGGCTGCCGAGGAGCAGGTGTTCATAGACAAGCCCCACACGTGGCACATGGATACGATCTCGCGAATCGCGGACACCCAGCCCATCCTTCAGAGCACGGTTTGGCGGCGCGTCAACGTTGACGAAGAAGCGGACCGCAAGGCCGTTGTCGAATGGTGGCTGGAGCACACCGGTCGCGGGGGCGAGGGCATAGTGGTCAAGCCGAGCGAGTGGACGCTCCGCCGGCCCGGGACCTTTGTCCAACCGGCGTTGAAAGTGCGCGGCCGCGAGTATCTCCGCATCATCTATGGACCGGACTACTGCGAGCCCCGGCACCTCGAGCGACTGCGCCACCGCACCTTGGGCCACAAGCGATCCAAGGCGGCGCGAGAGACCCAACTCGGCTTCGAAGGTCTGTACCGATTCGTAGAATCCCAGCCCCTCGCGAAGGTCCACGAGTGTGTCCACGGCGTGCTGGCCTTGGAAAGCGAACCTGTCGACCCTCGACTCTAGCGCCCCCTGTGCCGGGGTCCTGCCGCCCTAAGTTGCAGTTCTTCATCGCGCAAGGCAGCCCGAGGGCGTCACAGGCCCAGCCCCTCGGATCAGTGGGGGCAAGTTGGCACCGGATGCCGGACCTGGTCCTGCCGATTGGCACTTTGTAACGGCGCTGCCGGTCGCGGCAGCGAGAATCCCAACGCCATCAGTCCGAGCGCGGGCCAAGGACGAATCTCCGAGATCAGTCGAGCCCGCTTTCCGTGAAATTCCGGATTCCGTGTGTCTCCGTCGAATCTCTGCTTGCCGGTTCGAATGCCGTCACAAACTGACACCTTGGCGCAATCCCGGGGCCTCAGTGGATCCACGTCGGTTTTCTGAGACTCTTGAGACAGCGGGCTCGGCTGGGGTGGAGCGATGGGCCCCGTAGTCCTCGTAGCGGCCGCTCAGACCGGGTCGAAGACCGCGTCGAGATTGCGCTCCGCGCATGGCGGTACTTGCAGCGGCGACTGATGATCAGCTGAACGAGTGCAAAGGACTTCTGCCGTGAAGTCCGTCCCGGGCCTGTCGATCAGCTGGCCCGAACAGGAGGAGGGACTGACGTTGCTGGAGAGGGAGAGGCTCGAAGACGTTACGCTGGGAATCAAGAAGCTGAAGGGGTGGCGACAGCCCAGCGCATCGTCAGCCGAAAAAAGGGCAGGTGTTGATGCGGAAGCTATTGCTCGCTTGTACGGCAGCACTGTCTTCGCTGGTGCAGGCGCAGGAGCCACCGGGTCGTGTGATGCTCGAAGGTGGCATCGTCGGCGGAAACAGCGTCGCTTGCCCTGGCCGATACGTCGGCATCAGCGGTCAAGTCGCCGGGCCGGTGTCGCTGTACGGGATGGTCGAGAACTACCGATGCGTCGATTTGGCGGGATCGGCCAACCGGTTCGGAATGTCGGTCCTCCTCGGACGGTCCAAGTGGCTCGTTCGCCCGGCGCTGCGCTGGGGTGTCGAGCATGACGATGGGAGCATCTCTCAGACCTCCGAGGCAAGTTCCGGGGCAAGTCTCACGCTGGGGCGGCGATACAGAGCGCGCTTCATTTTGCACGTCGGGAATTTCTCCCGGAGCCCTCCCATGGTGCTCCTCCAGATGGGAGGATACTTCTCATTCTGAGCATCACCAAATAGGCCGACGCCGACCGCAGCGATGATCCGCGAGGCGGACTCCCCCGCGGTTCGACGGCCTGGGCGGCACAGCCGTCCGTCGAAGATCGGCGGTCCGTCGCCTACCGCGCGCACCTGCATCCTGCCTGCCCTGAGCACGCGTCCGAAAGCACTTCCCAGTTCGCGGCCACAGAGAGGCACCTGGCGCTTCCGTCACCGCTTCGCTCGTGCGGCCCCGAAGATCTGCGCCGCTGCGTCCCTTGATCTCGGCCCATTGGCCGGCCAGTCGCCCCGCGCATCCGTCAGCCCTTCGGGCCTGGACGCAAGAGTGCGACCGGCCGCGCCGATGACTTGGGCACTGCCTCGACGGCCTGTGCCGCTGCGCGCCCGCGGCAAAGCGTGGAAGATCAACACCGGGAGGAGCTGCCATTACGACCCCTTCGAGTGCTGTCCTGCCGGGTTAGAAGTGGATCTTCAGCCCCAGCTGGATCTGCCGCTCAATACTGCGCGTGCTGAAGATCCGCCCGAAATTCGGACTGTCGAGCTGAGCCGTCGGGCGGTTCCATGTCGGCGAGTTGGTGGCGTTGAACATTTCGACACGCAGCTCGATGACCTTGGTCTCCTTGATTCGGAACTTCCGGAAGATCGAGAGATCAAGGTTCCCCAGGCCGTCCCCCTGAAGCGCGTGGCGCTCCATGTTGCCGAACGTGAACGGCGCCGGAACCTCGAACGCAGACGGATTGAGCCACCGGTCGGGACTTGCGTTGGACGCTCGGGCCTCGCCCACATGGTGGGCGCGCAAGTAACCCCCATTGATGTTGTTCGACCCTGCGTTGCCGGTGTTGGCTAGATCTCCGGAAACCCCGACGTGATAGTTCTGTCCGGAAGCGAACTGCAGGATGCCGTTCAACTGCCAAGGCCCCAGAATGTGGTCCAGGATCTTGCTGCCCGTTCGGAACTTGCCACCGGATCCTACAGGTATTTCGTAGACCCAGCTGGTCGTGAACACGTGGGGGACATTGAACGCCGAGTAACCCCAGTTGTCGTTCCACCGATTGGGATCCTGCGGATTGCAGCCGTCCTCGTTGAACCACCCCGAGCAGTGGTCGACCGACTTGCTCAAGGTGTAGGACACCAAGTACGAAAAGCCCGCCGTGTGTCGACGCTTGAGCTGGAATTGGAAGGAGTTGTATTTGGATCGGCCCCAACTTCTGTCGAAGAAGCTGGGTGTGATGTGCGGAAACGGCCGTCTCTGGGACGAGTCCCCCGGCCCCGGTTCCAGGGCGGTGTTGTACATGCCGCCGACGCGGAGATTGATTCCGGTTGATCCGACGTAGGCAAGGTCCACGATCGTGCTCTCCGATAGCTGGTACTGGAAGCTCAGGTTGTACTGCTGCGAGTAGGGAAGCTTCAGCTCGGGATCGTAGTACCAGGTGACTTCGTTGAACGGCGTGGGAGCGGGAAATACCGGGTTGTCGCCCAGGTCCAGCGGATCCTGCGCCGTGACCTTGGGTGTAGGCAGCTCGGAACTCGGAAGATTCAGGTTCGGCTGCTGGAGAAGGCCGACGGACGGCCATGTGCCGACGACGCCCATGTTGGCTTGGATGTTTCCCGCCCAGTTGTCATAGACGATGCCGTACGCACCGCGGAACGCCATCTTGTCGGTGAGCCGGTAGGCAAGTCCGAAGCGGCCCTGCCAGTTCCACGGCCTGTCGTTGCTCGGCTTCTGGTTCGGCGACATCACCACGCCGTCAGGGAGCGATCCCCCCGGAATGCACGGCGCCTGGCCCAGGTCCGCACACGAGCCTACGGGAACCTGCAGCTCGTAGCGGCCGTGGATCAGGTTCAGGTTGCCCACCTTGTTGTTGTTGTACTCGTCGGTGCCGTAGTGGCCGAAGATCGTTGCGTCATTCCGAACCCCCAGATTGATGGTCAGGCGAGGCGTTACCTTCCACTGGTCCTGGAGATAGAACCCATACACCCGATGACCAACAACCTGCTCGATGTTGCCGCGCCGCCTTCCAACGGCGGGAACGCTCAGCAGGTAGGAAGCAAGGCCGCTGCCGGTGTTGCCGGGATTCATGGGATCGCTGGTCTGCAGGGCGCTGAAGGTGACGCCCCCACCGAAGCCGGGGCCGAAATATCCGTTGGTATTCCAGTTGCCGCCTGCCTTCAGGGTGTGATTGCCGATGATCTTGGAGAAGTTGCTGCGGATCTGGTAGACATCCGTCATGTCACGCAAGCTGTGCCAGGTCCCGCTGGCGGCAAAGCCGGGGATCCCAACGCTGGGCACATAGCAGCCGTCCGGGAGAATCTCGGTGGGCCACTGGCATGCGAACCCTTGAGCGAATTCGCCAATCCCAACTAACTCCGCGTTGCCGTACCCCTCATAGGTGCCCTCGCCCCCCTGTCTCATCTTGACCCGCCCGAAGGAAACCTGGAACACCGACGTGGGGCTGGGGGTCCAGGTGTAGTTGACGCCGAGGTTCCATGAGTCCAGAATCCCGGTATCCACTTTGCCCTCAACCCCTCCGCTGTTGATCGTCGGCTGCGCTCCGTTTCCGTAGCGGAACCAGAAGAACTGGTTGTCGGTGACGCGGTGGTCGATCTTGAAGGAGTACTCGTTGACGTCCGTCTCGGCCGGTCTTGTGTCGATGGCGTTCTGTCCGGCCACGCCGATGTCCTTGGCTGCGGGCCAGATCGCCTTGGCGTAGTTCACCATCCCGGAATTCAGCCGCGAGCCGGGGATCATGTTGTTCGGGAAGGGGTTCCTCGAAAAGATGCCGGGATTGTTGGGATCCTCGACCGTCGAGAAGGGGTCGAAAATCTGCTGTGCCTCGCCGCTCAGGTCACCGGCCAGTTCGGCCGAGGTGGGCACGAGGGCCCGTCTCTCCGCCGGCGTCCTGCGCCGGAACCACTGGCCGGAAGTGAAGAAGAACGTCCTGTTCTTGACGATGGGACCGCCCCCGGCGCCGCCCCATGTGTTCTGGCGGAGCGGAGTCACTTCCGGGACGAAGGGATTGCGGGCGTCCAGGGCGTCGTTGCGCACGAACCAGAAGCCGGTCCCGTGGAACTCGTTCGTGCCGGACTTGCTGACGATGTTGATGGTGCCGCCCCGGACCTGGCCGAACTCGGCGAGGTCGTTGTGGGACTGGACCTTGAACTCCTGGATGGCTTCGATGATGGGCGGCAGCGCGTAGGTGCTGGTGAACGCGCCCTGGTTGGTCAGGCCGTCGAGCATGAAGAAGTTGCTGCGGTTCGACTGGCCGTTGATGGCCGGGAACGAGAAGGCACCCGCATTGGTCCGGGCGCCGAATCCGCCTGCGTTCTGGGCCGTGCTGACCGGGGCGACACCCGGGGTCAGCGTGAGCAGCTGGGTGAAGTTCCGGCCGTTGAGGGGCAGGTCCAGGACCGCCTGTTCCTGAACCACGGCGCCCATCTCGGCGGACGATCCCTGGATCAGCTGGGCGCTGGCAGTGACCTCGACAGTCTCCGTAACCGAGCCGACCTCCAGTGCGAAGTCCTGCACCAGAGACTGGTTCACCTCGAGTTGCACTGTGGGAATGGATGTCTGCTGGAACCCTTCCAGCTGTACGGTGATCTGGTAGAAGCCGGGCGGCACGTTGAGAACCGAGTAGGCGCCCACACTGTTGCTGACGGTTTCCTGGGCCACCCCGGTGGCCAGATTGGTGACCGCAATCGCTGCGCCGGGAATCACGGCGCCCGTGGGATCGGTCACATGCCCCGTAACGGCGGCCGTGCCGCCGCCCTGGGCGAACAAGGCGCTGCCGACTATGCCCGGTAGCAGGGCAACCGCCACGAACGCAGCCAAGCAACAGACTGCTCTGGATACACTTTTACGACTGGATGCGAAACGCACGTAGTAAGACCTCTCTCTCCTGGACTCGCGGCACCCTCTTGCCCCCCATGGCAACCGGCAAGTCGGTCTAAATGGTTTCACACTCGAATTCGAACTGTCAAGCAATGGGCAATGGGCAATGGGCAATGGGCAATGGGCAATGGGCAATGGGCCAATGGGCGTGAAAACTCGGCCGGGACATCGCGGGGGGAGGGTATTAGCATCTTCGCGGACGGCGTCTCAGGACTGCCTCAGGCCGAGCGCGAGCCGGCCTCTCTCGACAATGCGGGCAGCCAGCCGGATGTCGCCCGCGAAGGCCGGTGACACTCGACGAACGGCCAGGGGCAATCAAGCATCACGTCAACGGGCCCGGAGCGCCGCGCGGATCATTTCCTGCGCCTGGTCAACGAGCTGGCTTGAGGGGTCGATGCCGGCGGCGGCCTGGACGGCAGCCAGCGCATCTTCGAGGCGGCCCATGCTGGCGAGCGCGATCCCGAGGTTGACGCGAGCGTGAACGTACTGGGGGTCGTCCTCGACGGCTCTCCGAAACATCTCCTCCGCTTCGACATGCCGACCCTGCTTTGCCAGAAGGACGCCAAGGTTGTTGCTTGCACTCGCCAGTTGCGGATCTGACTCGAGAGCGGCGGAAAGGACGGCTTCGGCTTCTGGGAACCGGGAGGCTTCCGTGTACGCCACGCCGAGTTCGTTGAGCGCCGCTGACGATCCGGGATCCAGCTCCAGCGCTTGCTCGAGTGCGCTGATCCTTTCCTGCTCGTGTCCAAGCCGCGCATGGGCCAAGGCGGCACCGTAGTGATGCTCTGCGCTTTGCGGGCGGTAGGCCAGCGCCTGGCGGTATTCCCGGAGGGCCGACGAAGCATCCCCCCGCTCAAGATGCTTGCTTCCCCGTGCCGCCGCGCGTCCGGCCAGTTCTTCCAGCCGCATCTCTTCCTTTCGCTTTTCAAACAGTGCAGTCTCGGCTGTCAAGGCCTGTTCGTCGCCGGTTTCGCGCAGCACAACCGCCAACTCAAGCCACGTCCCCTGCGACTCCGGATCCAGCTCGCGCGCGCGCCGCAATTGACGACTGGCCTCTTCCAACCGCCCCTGTCGAGCAAGCACCGTTCCGAGTTCCCGTCTGGCGCCCGCATGTTCGGG
The DNA here is from genome assembly GCA_028819255.1 of Bryobacterales bacterium. GTDB lineage: Bacteria > Acidobacteriota > Terriglobia > Bryobacterales > UBA6623 > VXMF01. The sequence continues at coordinate 15,633 of JAPPMB010000060.1, forward strand.
CTTGAGCTCAACCGCCCTGCGGAGAACGTTCGCGGCATGGACAAAGCTCGAGATTCCCCTGAGAGCGATGCCGCGAAGGTATTCCACCTCGAATTCGTCGACGCCATCCGGAGCCGATTCGTCCCAGTCATCGACAAGTTCGAGCGCCCGCCGATGGTTGCCAACGTTGACCTCGCACTTGGCGGCCGCGAGTCGGACGGCTTGGTTCGAGGGAGCAAGGTCCAGGGCGCGCTCGAACTCCCGGGCAGCTTCGGCGTACCGCTCAGCCTGAGCGTATGCGGTCGCCAGATTGAACCTTCCGACGAAGTGGTCTGGAGCGTGGCCAACAAGCCTTTGCAGGATTTCGATGGCAGATGCATCGGATTTGTTCTCCGAGAAGGCCCGCCCCAGCATGAGCATCGAATCGATGTCGTCGGGCTTCAATTCAAGCGTGCGTTGGAGCTGGGCGATAGCGGCACGATAGCGGTGCTGCGAGAGATACGCAGTTGCCAGGCCGCGTCGAATCTCAAGAGAGTCCGGCTGCAGGTCGAGCGCCTCCCGAAACGCATCCAACGCGCACTCCAGCTCGCCCCGTGCAAGAAACCGCTCCGCTCGAGCTTGCCATTGCGGGGCTTCGAGACGACGAGCCGGTGCGGTGGCCTCAATCAGTGTCGGGGTGCAGTCCGTCCGCGCCGCAAGAAGCGAGTCACTGCACCCGACAACAATCAGTGCGGCAAGCCCGATGGCCGGACGACGCCCCCACATGCGGATCAGTCTAGCGGATGGTCCGTTGGCCACAGCCGGCATGCCGGTCCCCGCTCCGCCGCATCGACTTGAACCTGCCCGCGCTCGCAGTTGGCTCCCATCGTCCGTCAACCTGTCGGCGCCCCTCGACGTCCGTCGCTCCACAGGAGAATCGCAGGCAAGCCAGGCTGGGATGTGACCGGCCTTTTCCGCTCTCCTGTAGCCGCTGCCGATGACTGCCGCCTCTGGTAGCATGGCGTGAGCGCGGTCCCGAGTTGTTGACGAGTCCCGATTCGCCGGTGAGGAGCCATCGACTGCATGTCGGACTCGCGGTGACGGCAGTCCTGGCTTGCTGCCTCGCACCGGTCGCGATTCGAGCCCAACAGCCTCAGTCGCACACACCCGAAGCAGGCGACAGCCATGGGTGGATGCTACGGGCGCTCGATGCCGTGCGCTTGCATAGCGAAGCCGCAAACATCTACACAGGTCGAGATGTTCTGTTGCCGGAGCGCGAAGAATTGCGGTCCCTGGAGCCGACCGCTGACGGCGGTCAGGAAGCGCGCCTGCGACTGGCTGTGGGAGACGACGAATTGCGGCTGGGGAACAATGCGCGAGCGATAGAGCACCTGAGGGCCAGCTACCAACTCTCCGACAGGGTCGATGGCGAAGCGGCCTTTCGCCTGGCAGTCGCGCACATGAGGATGGCGGAAGCGCAGAATTGCCTGGCCCATGCAGATCCAAGAAGCTGCATTCTGCCAATCCGCGAAGGTGGCGTCCATCGTGATCCGAGCCACTCCGAGGAGGCCATCCGGGTTCTCGCAGCCCTCTTGGAGAGGCGGCCCAGCCACATCGAAGCTCGCTGGCTCCTGAATCTTGCGTTCATGACGCTGGGCCGGTATCCGGCAGAGGTGCCCCGCCACTTGCTCATTCCCCCCGAGAGCTTCGAATCCGAAGCAAGCCATGAACCTTTTCGGAACATTGCTGGCGAGGTGGGACTCGGGACCGTGAGTCTCAGCGGCGGGGCCATCGCGGACGACTTCGACGGGGACGGACGGCTGGACATCCTAGCCTCCGATTGGAGCCCGCACGGGCAGCTGCGGCTCTTTCGCAATCAGGGCGGCACATTCGTCGACTCAACCGCCGACGCCAACCTCGAAGGCCTGTATGGCGGACTGAACATGATTCAGGCCGACTACGACAACGACGGGGATCTGGACGTGCTCGTCTTGCGCGGGGCCTGGCTGGAGGAAGTCGGGCTAAGCTACCCCAATTCGCTGCTGAGCAACGACGGGAAAGGTCGCTTCACGGACGTGACGAAGGCGGTCGGCCTCGCAGAGACGCACTACCCGACCCAGGCGGCTGCATGGGCGGACTACGACAACGATGGAGACTTGGACCTCTTCATAGGCAACGAGCACTTCCCCAGTCAGCTGTTCCGCAACGATGGCGACGGCTCGTTCGTCGACACCGCGGTCGAAGCCGGCGTAACGAACGACGACTTCGCCAAGGCGGCGGTCTGGGGAGATTACGATGATGACGGCTTCCCGGATCTCTACATCTCGAACTTCGGCGGGCTCAACAGGCTCTACCGGAACAACGGCGACGGAACATTCGAGGACGTTGCCTTCAGCCTCGGCGTGGAAGCCCCGCTTAGGAGCTTCCCGGCATGGTTCTGGGACTTCGACAACGACGGGAATCTCGATCTGTTCGTCTCGGGCTACGAATGGGACGTGAGGGACGTTGCCGCCGACCACATGGGGCTACCCGCCATATCGACCGAACTCGATCGAATCTATCGCGGAAGCGGCGCGGGGAGCTTTGAGGAGGTCGGCAAGTCGATGGGCCTGACCCGCATCACTCAGCCGATGGGGGCCAATTTCGGGGATGTTGACAACGACGGCTTCCTGGACTTCTATCTCGGCACCGGCTACCCGGCATACGAAGGACTGATGCCGAACCTGCTGTTCCGCAACGAAGGCGGGAACCGGTTCGCCGACATTTCCGCGGCCGCCGGAGTCGGGCACCTGCAGAAGGGACACGGCGTCGCTTTTCTGGACTTCGATCAAGACGGCGATCAGGACCTCTTCGTCGAGCTCGGCGGAGCTTACGCTGGCGACGTCTTCAGCAATGCGCTGTTCGAGAACCCCGGCACCAGGAACGGCTGGATCATGGTCAGGCTCGAGGGAGTTGATTCCAACCGCTCGGCGATCGGGGCCAGGATCCGAGTGGACATCGAGGAACAGGGTGTGAGCCGGTCGATCTACAGGTGGGTGAACAGCGGGGGCAGCTTCGGCGCGAACCCGCTCCGCCAGCACATCGGCCTTGGAAGTGCGTCGCGTGTCGAGACACTGGAGATCCACTGGCCCACGACCGGGCAAACGCAGGAATTCCACCAAATCGATGCACGGCAGGTCATAGCCCTGCGGGAAGGTTCCAGCGAATACGTTGTACTGCCATACCCCCCGACGTGAGACACATCAGGCCGACGGTGCGGAACCGGGCTCCGAGAAATGCAGCGCCAATGACCAAACGGGCCCGACCGCCGGGGATCCCACCCTGGTTCTGAGACAGCGTGGTCCAGCCGTTCGGCCGCGCGACCGCGATCCTCGGAAGGGGTCTGTGCCGGGGACTCTGCCAGCCCAGCAGGGCGAAATAGTGACACTCCTAATTCATCGATGTTCGGACTTCTGAGACTCGGAGAGCTCCTGCGTCTCCAAGCATCGTCCATGGCGTCGGTAGCGCTCGACAAGCCCGGACGGGGATCCTTACAACACACCGCCAGTGCCACTCGGTCGAAGTTTGCCTGGGGCTCAGAGCCTGCGGCTTCGGCGATGCGCGGTACGATTAAGTCCGGTCATCTTGACCGGTTGGAATCTGCGATGCACGCGATGCAAGCCACAGAAGCCAAGGCACGCTCAGCAGGACTCCTCCGGAAGGTTGAGCGTGGCCAGAGCGTGGTGGGCACCCGGCATGGGGAAGCGATTGCGAATGTGATCCCCGCGCGAGCGGGTGAGCGAGCCGACCGCAAGCAGCGTGTGGCCCGCTTTCGCCGTCGGCGCGAGGAATGGCAACCCTTTGCGACGTCGATTGACGACATTCTCCTTGCGCGCCATCAAGGCCATCGCTGCTGAGCGTTTTCGTCCTCGGCGCATTGGTCGCCGTTGCCTGGCTGCTGGGTGAGAAAGATGCTTCGACAGTAGAGCCGGCGTTGCTGCGTCTGGAATCCGATGAAGCTCTGGTTCCCCGGCTGTCGCACTTGGAGGTCCGCAACAGTCTTCTCGTCGTGTCACGTCGCGGAAGGCTTACCCCTGACGCGCCGACGGAGCGGCTGGACGCGTTGCGCGAATTGCCCGTCCACACCGGTTCAGGGCTCGATCTGAGCCTCACATTCGTATCGGCCCAGCAACACGGCTTGTCGTTCTACGATGCCGTCCATGTTGGAATTAGCCAAGCGGCACAGTGCGCCGATTGCAACGCTCGACAAGGCACTCACGGCATCGGGGATCCGGAGATCCTGCGGCGGGCCGCCCGCATGCTGGCCGACGGCACTAGCCTGCGCCGAACTGCGCGCGAACTCGATCTCTGCCGCGCCACGCTGCGCACCTGAAAGCTTAAGGGCCTGCCTCCGGCCGTGGAGGAGGACCCGCAAGCCGCAGCGAGCGTCGAACCCGAGAGCGGACCAGCGGAGATGGACGCGGAGACCGTCCCGAGCGAGGCCCTGGGCCGTGAGAGGCGCAACCCACGGGACGCTCAAGCGCCGCGGGGCCGGGCAACGCATGACCCACTGGAGCGGGAGGATTGGACGGCGCTGAGAGCCGGGACCCTCCGCAGGCCCGGTTCAGACATTCGATTGCTCGTCGTTCGAGCCGTCTCCCTTCCGTGTCCCGTCCAGCTGAGCCGTCTCCTCCGCGCTCTCGGCCGTCTCGCCCGCCGCTGCCGCCAAACGCCGTGCAAACTCTCGGGCATTGCCCCGCATTTGCTTGCGCCCCACCCTCTGGAGTGTCGTGGTGTCCTTCACGGACTGCCTCCTTTCGGCCCAATCCGCCTCGCGCAAGCGCCGCAGCACCCACTTGAGAACCTGCTCGTGGATGTCCTGCTTGATCAGCCGGCGTGTCCGCGACAGTGTCGAACTGTCCGGTATGGCCTCGTAGACTCCGTAGCCCACAAATGCCCGCAGGCTCAGCGAGTCGTTGACCAGAAGCGCGATCCGCCGCTCCGAATCCAGGCCCATCAGCAGGCCCAGCATCAGGAAGCGGAAGTAGACCCCCGGCGGGAGCGACGGCCTTCCGAGTCGCTCGGCGTAGAATTGCTGGCACAGATCCTCGACGAAGCGATCGAACCCGTTCTCCTCGAGGATCGCGTTCAGGCGCTCCAGGAACGGCACCGACGGGACGGCCGGAAGATCCTCCGTGGCCACGAACAGCGGGATCGGCTTCGCCTTCCTCCTCCCCATTGCCATGCCAACATTCTCTTATCATTCCCTCCCCCGGACCCTGCCTTCGAAGCGACTCTCGCCCCTAACTGTTGAATCTTCGGCACGAAGCAGGATCGTCGGCGAGCGGAAGGATCCTATGGCTGGCCGGCCGCAGTGATCCGCTGGAGGGCGGGATCGTTAGACTGTCCGATAGGCTCCGCGTGGCTCGGCCTCGACTTGCAGTCGCCAGTGCGTTGGGATCGCCGAGAGCCCGTGGCGAGAGGTCTCCCGACCGGCAATGAAGAACACCATACTGGGCAACTTGGCCACAAGAGCCCAACTCGCGCCGCACGGCCGCGCCGGCATCCTCCTCATGGCGGGAGCCATATCGATTCTGGAGGTTGCCTCCGGCCAAGGTGTCGCGGTGACCGGGCGCGCCCCGCGCGAATCGCCCCTTGCGCAGACTGACCTGCCGCGTCCGGAGATTCACTACGATGACATCGCTTCTGAGGCGGGACTCAGTTTTCGACACGTCTCGGGCAGGGCCGAAGGAAAGCAGTACATCCTGGAGACCACGGGGAGTGGCGTCGCACTCTTTGACTTCGACTCCGACGGACTCCTGGACATCTTTCTCGTGAACAGCCAGCCATGGGCAGTGCCCAAGGAGGGCCAGGCACCAACCAGCCGTCTGTTTCGAAACCGCGGGGGCCTACGCTTTGTGGACGTCACCCGCGAGTCGGGGCTCACGCATTCCGGGTGGGGACAGGGAGTCTGTGTCGGAGACTACAACGGCGACGGCTTCGATGATCTCCTCGTGACCCACTACGGGGCCGATCTGCTCTACCGGAACGAGGATGGGAACCGGTTTCGCAATGTCACGGCCGAGGCGGGACTGCCCAGCAGCGGCCGCCGCTGGGGCGCGGGCTGCGCGTTTGCCGACTATGACCGAGACGGCCACCTGGACATCGTCGTTGCAAACTACGTGGACCTGGATCCCGAGGTGACACCGGTGCCGGGCGAAAGCAACTTCTGCCGGTACAAGGGCCTGGCGGTCCTGTGCGGTCCTCGCGGGCTGCCGGGCGAATCGACGGTTCTGTATCGAAATCTCGGGAACGGCCGCTTCCGGGATGTCTCGGCGGACAGTGGCATATCCGGGCCCACGGACCGCTACGGTCTGGGTGTCCTCACGCTGGACTCCGACAGCGACGGCTGGACAGACTTCTACGTTGCTGCGGACTCGACTCCGAGCATGCTGTTCCGCAACCGCGGCGATGGAACGTTCGCGGATGTCGGCCTGCTGTCGGGGACATCCCTCAACGAGAACGGGCAGGAGCAGGCCGGCATGGGTGTGTCTGCGGCCGACTTCAACCGCGACGGCCGCCTCGACATCGTCAAGACGAACTTTTCCGACGACGTTCCGTCGCTCTATCGGAACGACGGCAGCGGCTTCTTTACGGACGTCTCGTACCGTGCCGGTCTCGGCGTTCACACGAACTACCTCGGCTGGGGAGTCGGATTCGTGGACATCGACCACGACGGATGGAAGGACCTCTTCATGGTCAACAGCCACGTCTACCCGTCCATCGACACTCTGGAGTCTGCGAGCCGCTTCCGACAGAAGAAGCTCGTCTATTGGAACATCCGCAACGGCGCTTTCATCGATGTGTCAGGCGGCGCGGGCCCCGGCGTCAACTCCCCGTCCTCGGCGCGAGGAGCCGCGTTCGGCGACCTCGACAACGACGGCACACTGGAGGTCGTGATCAACAACCTCGATGACCGTCCGAACCTGCTTCGCAACACTGGCCGTCGGGCCAACTGGATCCTGGTTTCGCTGCACGGCACTGACTCGAACCGCAGGGGACTGGGATCGCGCGTCACCGTTGAGGCCGGAGATGCGGTTCAGATCGACGAAGCGCGGAGCGGTGGCAGCTATCTTTCCCAGAATGACACCCGCCTGCACTTCGGCCTTGGCGAGACGGATAAGGTCGAACGCATCGGCGTATGGTGGCCGAGCGGCAAGCGTGAGACGTTCGGACCCTACGAGGCAAACCGGGAAGTGGTCCTGACTGAAGGTCAGGGGAACTCCGAATAGAGCAGCTGCGGAGGGCGGCGCTATGGTTCGCTGCCCTGCCCCGCCTGGTCAAGCTCACGGAGGGCCGTGCGTGCCGCAAGGCTCTGCGGGACCAGTTCAAGATATCTCCTCCACGTCTCGATGGCTTCCCGGCGTCGACCGGACTCCTCGTGGATTCGAGACAGAACTTGGTACGCCGCCCGGTTCTGGGGATCAATCTCGATCGCGCGGGTCAGGAGCTCGATCGCGCGGCCGTCGTTTCCGGCCTGCCACTCCGCCGCCGCCACTGTGCGATAGCGCCCTGGAATCCCGGGAGCCTCGCGTAATGCCCGCTGCAGCAACTCGACCGCAAGTTCCTTGAGGCCGGCTTCGGGAGGGGCTTTCTTGGAGAGCAGGACACTGCCAAGCGCTTCCAGGCCTTCCGAGTCCAGCGCGTCCGTCTGCACGAGCTGAGCAAGCAGGGCGGCGCCCTCGTCCAGATAGTCCTCCCGTTTCCGCCGCTCTCCCAGCCTGACGTACGCGAGGCCCAAGTTGCGATGCGCAAGTTCGGGATCGGCGGGATCTCTCCACGCCCGGATCCGCCGGGCATTGCTTCCCGGTTCGGAGGAAGAATCCGGATTCCGAGCGATCAGATGGTCCGTGAATGCGCTGTGCCCGCTGTCGAAGGACGGTCTGCGGATCATGTGGCAGCTGACGCACTCGCCGACGGGTTCGGAATGTCGGCTGACCAGATCCTCTCCGTGGCAGCCCAGGCAGCGTGCCCGATAGTACGCCTGCGAATTTCCAGGCGTTTGGTGGGGGTTGTGGCACGTGCCGCACCACATCCGCTCACCGGATGCCCGGTAGCAGTCGCTGAGGGCGAGTTGTTCGGCGTGGCTCACGACCTTGAACCGACCCGCCTCGGCCGCGCCGAAGTCCTCGACATAGACCGAGAAGACCTGCTCAAGCTGCATTCCGGGCTCGAAGTCGCCGAACGTCTTTCCCGGGTTGAGCACGCGTTCCTCGCCTCCCAGATGGCACTGCTCGCAGACGCTGTCGCGTCTGGCGGGAGGCAGTTTCGCGGGATTGACGATTGTCCCGGAAGACGGGGCCTCGAGGTGGGCCTCGCTCGGTCCATGGCAGCGGTCGCACGAGATGGCCTCCAAGTCCAGCACCGGATCGGCATATCGGTTCTGCGTGAAGGGCACCGGCCTCGGACGTCCGGCATGGCACCAGAGGCACTCGTGCAGCACAGGCCGATCGAAGTCCGGTGCGGGGTGACGTTCAAAGCCCGGAGCCATGTCCCAGAGGCGGCGCTTCGCATAGAAGGATATGGGCGACTGATACACGTAGTCGTCAACCCGAACCAAGAATCCGAACGCCGCATTCCCGGAGCCGACGACGTACTCGATCGGGTGCTCGGCGGACAGTCCGCCTCGCTCGACCGACTGGACCAGACCGGAGCCGGAGCTGGCGACGGCGAAAGAGGACTGAGAGAACTCATGGTCGAAGGAACCCGACAATTGATGCACCGGGCGGCTGATCGAGTTCCCCATTCCCGTTGTCAGATAGCTGGTCACCTCCTGGGGATGGCAGTCGCGGCAGGCGTCGTTCGCCAACGCCGGTTCCAGCGAAGCTCCGCCAGAGCCGAGGCACGCGATCAGAACAGGCATCCGCACGCCAAGCATAGGCCTAGGGTAGACCGGTCCGGCTCTTGCTCGACCGGGCGCAGGGCTTGAAGGAAGGCGGCCGGTCCTTCCTCGAAGCCGCCTTGAGTGCGGATTGCCGACGGCAGTTCCCGTAGCCGATTCGCTGTGATTCGGTCACGTTTGTCCCGGTCAAGTCTCGACCGACGCGGCCTGCGCTCGCCCCGCTGAATCGCGTGACCGGACTTCCGGAACCCGTACGGCCGGATCCGCGCGCGCGCCGGGGGCACCTCAGGCCGTTCTCTCAGCGGTCGAGTGCAGGGCTCCGAACAGGAATCTCACACATGCAAGGTCATGGTTCGTTCCGCTGAATCCGTTGAAAGGCCTGCATTTCGCGCTCGGCGGAAGCGAGATCTCCAAGAGCCCTGTATGCGAGGGCCAACTGGTAGCGCGCAATCTCGTTCTCCGGCGAGATGCGGACTGCGGCCTCCAGGTGCGCCTTGGCTTGTTCCGGTTCGTCAAGTTCACGAAGAACGCGCCCCAGGCCAACTCGGCCGAGGGCGAAATCCGGTCGATTCGTGACGGCCTGCTGGAAAAAGCCCCGTGCCTGGCCGAGCTCCGACCGCTTGCGAAGGATTTCGCCGAGCTCATAGGCTGCCAGCGCATGCGTTGAATCGATCCGGAGCTCCTGACGGTAGGCATTCATCGCGTCGTCCTCAGTTCCGGCGGCGCCTTCGCTCGACTGAATGGCGCGGGCGATGCTGTAGTGGACACCCGGCAGGTCAGGCCGCTTGGCAAGAGCCTTGCGGTATTCGACGATTGCCAATTCGTGGTTCCCGAGGCTCTCTAGGGCGTCCCCCGACGCCTGATGCCCCCAAACCGAAGCCGGGGCGACCGCCAGGAGATGCTGCATCGCGGCAGTGGCCATGTCGGCATGAAAGCGGCCCGTGTGGTAGAGCACCTCTGGGTCGTCCGGGTAGAGTCTCTCGAGCTGGGCGACGATCGTCGCAGCTCTCTCTTGGCGGCCCAGAGCTACGAGGCTCCTCTGTAGCTCGAGTCCGATCAGTCGTCGCAGCTGCTCGTTGGCAGGATCCGCGAATCCCTTCTCCAGACCGGGTACGGCCTCCCCGTGCTCGCCGATTCCCGCAAGCGAGATTGCAAGCAGTGCATCGACGTTCGGGAGGCTGGGCTTGAGATCGAGGGCCCTGCGGAGAGAGGGAACCGCATCGTGGAACCGTCCCTGCAGGTAGTGAATGAGTCCGAGTTTCGCGTGTACTTCCGCCGTGTCGGGGCTCAGTGCGGCGAGCTTTCGATAGCCCGTGGCGGCATCGTCCAGACGCTGTTCGCGAAATGCCTCCTCGGCTTGCTGATAGGTGCTCTGCAGGACCGCGTCAGGCGTCGTTTGGGCGAGTGTCGGTCCGTCAGGGAAACCGAGGAGCGCCGCGACGAGTACCGGAACGACGGCTGCTCTCCCGATTGTCAAGCCCAAGCGTGCAATCCTCATCGAGCATCCCCCTCACCGAGATCCCCTCCGGAGACCGGATTGCGCTGGACCTGACGGTAGATCGCGCCCAAGGCCTCCGACGCCTCGCGAATTCGACGAAACTCCTCCAATTCCTCGGCGGCTTCGTCCGTACGTCCGAGCTGACGGTATGCCTGCGCAAGCCGGTAGTGCGCAACCTCGTTGTTCGGATCGATCTGCACCGCTTGCGACAGGAGCTGTGTGGCACGGTCGTATTCGCTCTTGGCGATCAGCGCCTTGCCGAGCGCGACGAGCCCTTCCGCGAATCTCGGCTCGAGCTCGACGGCCGTCGAGTAGCGTTGCAGCGCACCGGCCTCGTCTCCCCGGCGCCATGCTATTTCGCCAAGCTGGTACTGTGCCTCCGCATCACGGGGATTCAGTGCAAGCTCGCTCTCGAGCGCCCGTTCGGCTTCACGGATTCCGGCGTCGTCGGGACTGCTGTTCAAGATGGCTACGGCCAATGCCCGGTTGGCGCCGGAGAGCCCTGGTTCAATCTCCAGAGCCTTTCGGAACCGCAGTACGGCGCGAGGAAAGTCGCCCTCGCTCACGAGCAGTTCGCCGGTGACCTGATGCAGGCGTGCGGAGTTCGGCGCCTCCCTCACTAGGTCGGCGATCGCCCTTGAACCCATGTCCGAATAGATGCGGTAGGCCAGGTACAGAACGTTCGGGTCTTTGGGAAACGCAAGCTTGAGTGCCCGCACGACCTTCAGGAGCTTGTCGTCCTCCTGGCGCGTTGCGTACAGCTCCGAGAGGAGCACGCCCGCCTGCAGGCGCCAAGGGTCGTCGCTGGCGTTCCAGAAACCCTTGGAGAGGGATGGCAAGGCTTCCTCCATTTTCCCTGCCCTGGCTAGGCTGAGACCGAGATAGAGCTCGGCGTTCTGCATCGACGGGTCGAGCTCCAGAGCCCGACGGAAGGCAGCAACCGCCACTTCGTAGTCGGCCAGAAGGTATCGGGCGACGCCAAGATTCGCATGAGCGCCCGCAATCCGCGGATCAACGTTGAGAATTGCCTCGAATTCGCGTGCCGCAACGTCGTAGCGGTGATCCGTTAGAGCCTGCTGGCCGCGTCGAAACCGCTCCTGGACTGAATCCCCGGAAGAAGAGCTGGGTGTCTGGCCCTGAAGGCTCACCACCAGGAGGGCTCCCGCGACCGTCCAAGCTGCCTTTCGCATCCGCAATGTCGTTCCCACGCGCAGCCCTCGCAATTATCGCCCAGGACGCTCATTCGCCGACAGCGCCTGCAAGCGGACCCAGGAACACGCAGCAGACTCGTCTGGATGGGTCCGGACCGCGGCTGAACTCACCGCTTGGCGTCAATTCCGCCCCTTGGCCCGCGAAACGAGTCCATCACTTCTCTGGAAGTCCGATCGCGGGATGGTATCGATGAGATTGGCCGGCGGGAATTGCAGCAAGACGGCGTGGAAAGCCACAATCTCCCGAACTGGGACGGACAGAGGATCCGGACCAAGCAGCCGAAGTCCTATTCGCCGATGCTCTCCAGCATCAGGTTTGCCTGCCGGTGTCGTGGATCACGACTCAGGAGCCGCGATAGTGTCTCGCGGGCATCGTCAAGCTCGTTCGCCTGGATCTGCACCTGCGCAAGCGAGACATAGGCACGCATGAAATCAGGGCGCATCGAGACAAGTTCTTCGAGTTGCTCGGCCGCAGCATTCAGGTCGCCTCGTTGCGCCTTGAGGAGAGCGAGGTTCGTCAGTGCGTCGGGGTCGCCGGGCGCGACTCGAAGCGCTTCGCGAAACCGCAGTTGCGCCCCTTGCAAATCGCCCCTTCGGGCGTGCATCAGACCCAGGCGGTTCCGCAAGCCAGATAGCCCGGGATTCGATTCGACGGCTCCCGCAAGCACGGCCTCGGCCCGGCCCGCCTGCCCGGCCCGCTCGAACGCGGTAGCCAGATTGCCGATCGCCTTCGCGTAGCCGGGGCGTATTCCGACTGCGGCCCGAAACCGGTCCACAGCTTCCCGATGTCGGCCCAGACGGCCCAGCACGACGCCCAGGCTGTTGTGCGCCTCCGCATAGCCTGAGTCGTATTGAAGCGCCCGCTCGAACGATCCCTTGGCGGCATCCAGCAATCCGCTGCCTGCTTGAGCCGTGCCAAGGTTGTAGTGCGCCGAGGCCCCTTCAGGATTCTGTGCGACGGCCTGTTCAAGGTACGGCACGGCAGCGTCGGCAAGGCCGATCTCCAGCATGGCCGCGCCGATCGGCGTGTAGTCCCGCCGGGGTCTGGGCCCCAGGAAACGTCCCGGCAGGGGAAGTGCCCGTGCCAGGCGCCGGTCTTCCGATTCGTTCAGGAACTCGGCATCGGACAGCAGCCGCTCCGCATCGACCCGCCCCCGATAGATCTTTTCCACGAATCCGTCGCTGTTGATGAGAAGGGTGGTGGGAATCCCTAGGTCCGCTCGGTGGTTCAGCAAACGCCTGACCAAGGCGTTGTAGGAGGATGTGAACCTGTAGTCCGCCAGCGGGACGGCGAACTCGATTCCTTCCTCACGCACGAACCGCCTGACCGCCGCCTCGTTTTCGGGATTGTCGACCGCGATCGCCAGAACGCCGATGCCGCTCTGCTGAAGCTCGCTCAGATTGCGTTGAAAGTCGCGCAGCTCCGTCCGGCAAGGCGGGCACCAGGTCGCCCAGACATTGATGACAAGTGGCCTTCCTCGTTGCCCTTGCAGCGTGTACTGGGCGCCGTCGAGACCAGTCAGCGTCCAAGGCGGCGCGGGTACCGGCTCGATCAGCCAAGTGCCGTCCTTGCCAGCGGTGCCGGCACTGCCAAGTCGCCTTGTGGCGGGCGGATGGCTGAGGGCCGGCTCCTGCAACGGCTCGAACTGCGCTTTCTCCGACGCTTCAACCACTGTGACGAGACGGTTTCCCCCGACATTTGCCACTGCTTGTTCGTGCCCCGATGGCCACCGCACCCGCACTTCGTCGACTCTAGGATTCGCACCCAGCCCGAAATGGAGTTCCTTCGCGTGCTGCGAGAGGAAGCCCGAGCCGGCGCGAACCGTTCTCGTGAACTCGCGGTCGCCGGACCGGATCATGACGTCGGCACCGATCGCGTCGCGGTTCGCCCGAGTCCCGCGCAGGCGCACCAGAAGCGCCCCGCCTCGGCTCCAATCGTTGCGGGCGATCCGCAGTCCCGGGGAGTTTCTCGACTTGATGACGAGGTCCAGGTCACCGTCGCCGTCCAGGTCGCCCGCTGCGAAGGAGCGACTGTCGTCGACGAAGTCAAGCCCCGCTGCGGCCGACACATCCGAGAACGTGCCGTCCCGATTGTTGAGGTAGCAGATGTTCCGCTCTCTCCCGCTCCACGATCCGTCCCCCTCGATGAGTTCCGTGATGGCCGCCCAAGCGTTCTCGTATTCGCCGGTCGAAATCCCTTCGGCGGGTGAGCGCGACACAACTTGCCGCCAGAAGAAGCTTCAAAGGTCTCGGGTGCTCGAATTCGTCACGTACCCGTTGGCGACATAGATCTCCAGATGCCCGTCATTGTTGAGATCCACCGCGTCGCTGCTCCAGGCCCAGCGCCCCATCTCGCTTCCGGACTCCACGGAAGCCTCCTCGAAACGCCCGCCGCCGATCCCTCGGAACAGAGAGTTGCCCTTGGCGTGGCGACGGTATTCCGTCAGAAACCGTTTCCCGGAGCCCTCCAGGAACGCGGGTTCCCTTGTGACGCGCAGGCCGGCTGAAGACCACATGTTGCCCACGTAGAGATCGAGCTTGCCGTCGAGGTCGTAATCGAGCCATGCAGCGCTCATTCCCGCGCCGATGTCCTCCACCCCGGCTTCCCGGGCAACGTCGGAGAACGTCCCATCCCCGTTGTTGCGGTAGAGGTTGTTGCGCCCGAAGTCGTTCGCGACGTAGAGGTCCGGCCAGCCGTCGGCATCGTAGTCGCCCCAGGACGCAGCGAAGCTGAAGCGAGCGTTGTTGCGATCGAGGCCGCTGGCGCGGGTGAGGTCCTCGAACGTCCCGTTTCCGCGGTTCCTGAATAGGCGATTGCGAGGTCCGTTGTTCGCGTCGTGGTAGGGAGAGGGCGCCCCCTCCGCAGCGGCCCCCGCGTGGTAGCGGTACGAGCAGACATAGAGGTCCAGGTCGCCGTCGCGGTCATAGTCGGCCGCTGCCGCGGAGGTCAGCAGGCTCCGTTGGGGCGCGGCGAACGAGAAGGCGCCTGTGTGGAACCGGAATCTGCCTGTGCCGTCGTTTCGGAGCAGCAGCGGACCGCGCGCACCGATCAGGAGCAGGTCCTGATCGCCGTCGTTGTCGAAGTCGGCGACGATCGACATCGATGTGCTGTCGAGCGCCCCCGCCCCGGACGAATCGGTGATGTCGGTGAAACGAAGGCCCCCCTCGTTCCGATACAGGCGGTTGGGAAGGCCGGACGGCTGGCTCATGTACAGGTCGGAATCGCCGTCTCCGTCGACATCCCCCAGGCTCACGCCGTGGTGGCCGTAGACGTCAACCCCGACCGCGCCGTCGAGGGACGATCGCCAGTAGTCAGCCCCCGGACGAATCTGCTCCCAGTACGAATCGTTGTGTCCGATAGCGCTTTCGGTAACGTCGGTGAAGAGGGGCCGCTGCGATTCCGCCCTGCTCTGTTTCCCTGCGCGCCATTCCCTGATCCTCGAGTCCGCTTCGGACAGTGTCCAGCCGAGGCTCCACTCGCCGACGACCTGCTTCCTGCGTTGTTCATCCGCGTCCGCAAAGCCGAGCAGTTCGTAGTGGACGTCGCTCTGGACGGCCGACTCATCCCCCGATCCCTGAACGGAGATTCCAGTAATGTGAAACTCGGCGCTCTCGATGCGATGGAACATCGAGAGAAATCGCTCAAGCTCTCGAAGGAACTGCCCTCTGTCCAGAGTCGCAGCCGTCGGCGGCGCCGCTTCCGAGACTTCCAGCCATCCCTGTCGCCGAATCACCTCGCGGCCCGTCAGCGGAGTGGCCCGCAACGTCGGCGAGAGAAGATCCCGGAACGCTTCCGCGCTCGGCTGCTCCTGGAGAGCCTCGCCGACGGACCGGAGTCTGGTGAGGATTCGTTCCGCAAGGGCCTCTCCGACAAACGAATCATTCGACGGGTCGGCCTTGGAGGCCATTCGCGCGGCACCTCCCGCCGCCCGCGATTCCGGCGGCAGAACGAAACGCTCCGAAAGCGACTGGGCCGGGCCGCCGGCAGCAAGGCACAGAAAGGCGGCAGCCAGTCGAAGGGGACGCGTCAGGGGTTTCGCAGCCGGCCTAGCCCGGCTGCAGGCCCTTGGATCCCCGGCTCGCTCGCAGGACCGGCCGGAACCGCCTGGTGAGCGGCGAACGCCGCCCGGACTGATGTCGGCAGACAGCCTCCGCACGGTTCCTGCGAAGTCACCTCGTCAGAAGACCAGCCTGAGTCCGAACTGCATCCGGCGCATGGGCACCGTGACGGGATTGACGCTCGTCGATCCAGCCAGGCCGTTTATGGAACCGGCGTTCGGAGCGGTGATGTTGCTGACGGGAGGCCCGAGATTGGTGTAGTTGATGAGGTTGAAGTTCTCCCAACGAACCTGCAATCGGAAGTCCTCCTTGATCCGGAACTCCTTCCAGAAGGACCAGTCCGTGCCGATCAGCGGCGGTCCCCGCAGGATGCCCCGGCCCGCGTTGCCCCAGACGCCGTACGGGCCGCTCGTGAAAGCACCGACATCGAACCACCGCTGACGCGTCGGATTGGAGAGCTTGCCGTCGCCGATGCGGTCCGGCCGGTTCCCGAATTCGCCGTTGTGGGTCGTGTTCGTGCCGGTCGGCGAGAACGCGAATCCCGATTCGACCGTCGTCACTCCATTGAACTGCCAGCCGCCGATGATCGCGTCCAGTGCCGCTGAGGCGTTGCTGGCGAACTGGCGTCCCTTTCCGAAGGGCAGCTCCCAGCTGTGCGAGAGCACCCAGACCACCGCGCGGTTGTACGGCGAGATGCCGTATCCCCCCTTGCGGTCGTGCGGGTTTGCGCCCTGGTCGCCCCATCCGAAGCCGCCCAGCTGCCCGTCCAGCGCTTTCGCCCATGTGAACGAGGAGGTGATGGTGTAGCCCTTCGAGTAGCGCTTCTCGACCACGAACTGCAGCGCGTTGTACGAGGAGTTCGCGCAGTTGCAGCCGTTGCTCACGCGCGACCCGTAGCCGATGGTCTTCACAAGCGGCCGCCGCGAGGCGATGTCGGGATCCGTGCTCGCAGGGGCGGCGTTCGCGTTGTGGTTCCACCACAGCTTCCGTCCTGCGCTGCCCACGTAGCCGAGAGAGACCTTCCAGTCCTGCGCGAACTGGTGCTCGAGGAAGAAGTTCCACGAGTCGATGTACTCGGTGGCGTTGTCCTTGGGCCTGTGCCGGATCAGCACGCCTTCCGGGGCCTTCAGACGGCCCGAATCGGGAAACTGAAGTGCCGGAGAGGGGGGCGGCCCCTGCTCGATCGGGAACACGGGAACGTAGTTGTTCGGCGCTCTTTCCTCTTGCTGCGCGGTGATCGGATACATGTTCGTCATCGCGTAGAAGAGTCCGCCGTAGTTGGAGGCGAAATAGCTCCTTCCGAAGCCCGACCGGATCACTGTCCTGTCGGTCAGCTTGAACGCCAGACCGCCTCGCGGCGCGATGTTGTTCCAGTCCGGGTCGACGGCCGCGGTCATGCCCACGTCGCCAAGTCCCGCCAGTAGGATGTCGCCGGTGCCCAGATCGAAATTGGCGATGCCGCCGGGACTGGCCGGATGCACCGGGCCGATGAAGTCGTACCGCAGGCCGTAGTTGAAGGTCAGCCTCGCATTGATCCTCCACGTGTCCTGCCAGTACATCGAGGTGCGCCATCCGCGCTCCTTGGTGTAGTCCTCGAACAGAACACGGCTGAAGTAGCTGGGTTGGCCGAGCAGGAACGAGGCCATTCCGAGTCCCGACCTGGCCCCCATCTGTTCCAGATCCTGACTTCCGGTCAGGAGGGTGTTGAAGTCGAAGTGGCCGCGCGAACTGAAGTTTGCAGCGATGAAGTCAAAGGCCGTGTGCCGGATGTCGGCTCCGAAGCGGAACTGGTGGCTGCCCTTGATCAGCGTCGAGTTGCTCACATACTGCAGCGTCGTCGTCCGGTCCAGGCGAGGGATGCCGACGCCCTGGAGGATGCCCATGGACCATCCGCCGATGGGACCGCCCACCCGGATTCCGGCGAGACCCTGCGTCAGTCTCTCCTCGGTGTTGATTCCCGGGATTCCGACATCGCTGTTCGTCATCAGGCCGGCATCGTACTGGTAGCCGTCGAGACGGAATCTGGAAAATCCGACACGAACCTCCGTCAGGAACGTCGGCGAGAAGGTGTGGGTGTAGTTGGTTGACAGGTGCTGCATCCGGAAGTCGCCTGTCTGCGGACTGAGTCCGCCGACGGCGGGGCCGCCTGCGGCCGCGCCGAACAGCGGCGGGTTGTCCAGGTACACCTGGGCGAGCGTGTAGCGGGCGAACGCCATGCCCGAATCTCCGACCGAGGAGTCGACACGCATGTCCCACTGCCTGGACCACGTGGTGACGCTGTCGCCGGCATTGAAGTTCTGCTGCGTGTCCTGATTCAGATTGGCTCGCGGCATGAGCGCCAGCAGGTTGCTGGCAACGGGATTGATCCGGGAGGCTGGGATCTGGTTGCTTGGGAACTGGCTCCGGCCCAACCCTCCGTTCGCCTCGCCGCTGCTGGGGTCGAACACAGGCTGATCGGGCCACGCGCTGAAGTCGCCGCTACGGAAGGCGTCATTCGGAACGGTCGAGGTGAGCTGTGCTCCCTGGGTCGCCTCGACCCCCTGGTAGTCCGTGAACCAGAAGACCTTGTTCTTGGCGATCGGGCCGCCGGCGCTGCCGCCGAACTGGTTCCAGTTGAACGGCGCCGGCCCCGTCCCGGTTCCGTTGGGACCGGTTCCGGCAACCTTTTCCGTGAACGGATCCGAGGCGAAGCTGAACTTGTTGCGGTTGTACCAGAACGCCGATCCGTGGACCTCGTTCGTCCCGGACTTCGTGACGTACTGCGCCACCATGCCGGCGGACGAGCCGAACTCGGGGTCGAATGACGCCGTGGTGATCTTCAGTTCCGAGACCGAGTCCTGATTCGGCACGATGATCTGGAATCCGCTGAATCCGTACGCGGTGTTCGTAATTCCGTCGACCTCGTACTCGCTGTTGCCGAAGAACTGGCCGTTGACCAGGGTCGCGTTGAATTCCGAGGGGTTCTCTCCGATTCCGATCTGGAAGAAGTTCTGGATCACGCCCGGGACCGTGTTGTAGAGCTTGCTGAGGTTGTTGCCGAATGTCGGGAGGGCCTGCAGCTGGTCCTCGGGAATGTACGAGCCGACATCCGTCTTCTCGCTCTTGAGCATCGGCGGAGCCGCGCTGACCACAACCTGCTCGGTGACCGCCCCGAGCTGCAGGACCGGATCGACGCGGACCGTCTGGTCGACCCGAAGGATGACGTTCTCCTGGACGAATCGCTGAAACCCAACGGCCTCGACGGCAACGCTGTAGTTTCCGGGCAGCAGGTTGGTGTTGACGTAGCGCCCGGTCTCGTCGGTTTCGCGGATCGTGTCGATCGACGTGTCCACGTTGGTGATTGTGACGGTCGCCGCAGCGACCGCAGCGTTCGAGGGGTCGGTGACGACTCCCGTGATCGTTCCGCTGACCGCTTGGCCGAAAGCGCTGGGAGCAAAAGCCAGCGCCAACAACATTAGCGCGGCAGCGGCACACCTCAAAGAATGCATCTTGTACCTCCGTCTATCCCGCCGTGCAGGTACGCGGATCATAGCACAGCACCCCCTGGAGCCTTGCCGTTCCTTACAAGCTCGTTGCGCAAGTCCGAGCCACCGAGACGATGCGGGGAGCGGGGCCTCCCAGTCGGACGGACCGCGTCAGTGCGTCGTCCGACGTCGGACCGGCGTCATTGAAGGAACACTTGAATGACAAGAGTTCGCAGCGGCAGTGCTCCGCCCTTTCGGCACGAGGGAGTCGGCCAATTGAAGGCTGGCTGATACACCAACCGCCGCCGTTTCAAATCCCGTCCGGCCAGCGCATCTCAAGGCAGTTCGAACGCCACGGTAACGGTCACGGCGACTTCGACCGGTCGGCCGTTAAGGAGCGTCGGCTGATACTTCCACCGAAGCACGGCCTCCGATGTCGCGGCCGCCAGCCGCTCGTCGACCATCGAGTTGAGACGAGACAGGCCGACCAATCGGCCTTCGGTCCCGATGACGGCCTCCATAAGAACGGTCCCTTCAAGACCCTCGCGCTGAGCGTCGGCCGGATAGATCGGAGACGCGAATTGAACGAGCCTCGCCTTCTGAACATTGCCGCCCACTCGGACTCTCGTACGCGGTTTTCCCGGCTGGCCGGGTTCCGATTGCGGCGGTGCGGCCGGAACCATGATCGCCTCGGCGATGGGCGTTATTCCCAGCGTGATCTCCAATTGCCGGTCGGTCGGCAGTTCGAGATCTTGAACATGCGACTCGAACTGGATTGGCCCGTGCACCTCGATCCGATCCGACGGCGAGGGCGCAAGACCGTCGATTCGGAAGGATCCGTCCGCGCCTGCCTGCGGTAACTTCGGTCGGGACCCGGCCGGCGTTCGTGACCGGTACGATCGCGTGCGGGACCCGCGCTCCGCTAGAGTCATGCACATTTCCAAAGAGGACGGACGCCAGCCTGCTGGCTCGAAGCGACCGTACCGAACTGGACTCCCAACGCCACGGCCAAGACCGACAGCGAGACGAGTCGAACATGCTAGGTAGCAGTTCCAATTGGCAGTGAGCTATTCGGGGAGCGCTGTTGGAATGGGGAGACCTGGGGGCTCTCTTGGCCACAGTCGTCGCAAGCTGCTCCGATCCGATTCTACGGATCGAATCCGATTGAAGCGCCCATCCACAAGCAAGCCGGCAACGTATCCTCTCTGGTTCAAGGTGGGGCTGGCACCGGGACCGGATCGGGACTTAGTCGTCAGGCTCCACCTCCAAATACGATTGAGGATCGCTGGATCAAGGTACATCTTCGGCACCAACCGGGCAAGACCCCAGGGATTGCTATGATCGGACTTCCGGACACCGTCTAGTTTCCGTTGACTGGAGTTTCTGCCCTCTCGCATACGCTCCGTGCGCTAACTTGACGGTCCAGATCCGAAAACGAGCGCGATGGTGCCGCCTCTCAGCAGACTTGGGAACGCGCTGAAGGTATCTGGGACGACTGAAAGGCTGATATGCGAAATGGGAAGATGACCATCGCGGCGAAACTGCTGGAAGGGTGCCATAAGAAGAGCCAAGGACTTGTGCAACGGCGAGTTACGAATCTTGAACGCAGCATGCCACTTCATGCGATGTTTGGAGATCTGATGATTGCCGAGTTCCTGTTCATGGTTCGAATCGAGCCGGGGGCGAGAGTCCGCTTAGCGCTGACTGTGGTTTTCCTTGCAATTCTTGTGCTCTCGCTTCCGGCGTGTCTGGCTCCAACTGTGCAGACTGATGTTGGCGACATCGTCGAGGGTCGGCCGTTTCGAATGTATTCGACGACCGACAGGCTCGGCCGGACGATCAGTTTTTATATTTCCGAGCCCCAGATGCCCGCTATGGAATTGCCTTTGGTCGTGTACGTTCAGGGGACAGGGTGCTCTTCGCACTTCACCAAACGCGGAGAGAATATCATTAAAGGCGTGGAGAGCCTGATGTACGATGTGTTTCTGGGGCAAGCTAGGGTCTTGATCGTCGAGAAACCGGGCGTCAGATTCCTTGATGATCAAGGAGAACTCAATATGCAGGAGTCCTGCAGGCCGGAGTTCTTTTTCGAGCACACTCTCGAAAGGTGGGCTGAAGCGATCGTGGCTGCGATCCGGTCAGCGCACAGCCTCCCTTCGGTCAGCAACGCTTCGACCTTGGTCGTCGGAATCTCGGAGGGTGGCGTAGTCGCAGTCCGAGTTTCGAATCTTTTCGACAATGTCACGCACGTCGCATCCTTGTCAGGGGG
Source organism: Bryobacterales bacterium (assembly GCA_028819255.1). Classification (GTDB taxonomy): domain Bacteria; phylum Acidobacteriota; class Terriglobia; order Bryobacterales; family UBA6623; genus VXMF01. The sequence goes on from JAPPMB010000060.1 coordinate 36,973, forward strand.
CGGACCAAACCACTTGTATGTAGCCGCCGAGTATATACGTCGACTTGGCTTGGACCCAGAACAGCACGTTTACGACTGCTGGAAGCAGGTTCAGAATGACCCTCAGAGCACGACCAAGTTCTGCTTTGATCATCCATTTCGCCACTTGTCGGGGTCCTACCAGACATCGTTGATCGAAGAATGCCTCAAGTCAAGTGCCAAACTGTACTTGGTTCATGGATCCGCGGACAAGTCGAATTCTGTCGCTGGTTTCGATATGATGAGAGCGGAACTGGCAGCCAAGGGACGGAGTGCTGTGTTTGAGCGGCTTGAAGGGGCCGGGCATCACTTGGATCTTCCTTCACAAGTGTCCCCTGAAGGCCTCCTTTCGGTATTCGGACGGTTGGCGGGTTGGTTCCTCGGCAAGTAGACAGTGAAGACTGTACGTGTCGTCTCGTTGGGCAGCGACCAGCCGGTAGGCACAAGTAACACGTCCGATTCGATAGGGCGAATCGAACGACCGGTTTATTGGAATTGCAGGATATGGTTGCTGTTTCACTCTGCAATCCACTACAGCCGTGATCGTGACAGTCGCCGCCGCGACCGTTGTGTTCGACGGATCGGTGACGACCGCGGTAATCGTTCCGCTGACCGCTTGGCCGAAGGCGCTGGGAGCAAAGGCCAGCGCCAAGAACAGCAATGTGACAGCGGCACACTTCAAAGAATTCGTCCCTTTCAGCACGAGGTAGTTCATCAATTGAAGGCTGACTGATTCACCTACTGCCGCAATTCCAACTTCCGTCCGGAGAGCGCATCTCAAGGCAGTTCAAACGCCACGCTAACGGTCACGGCGACCTCGACTGGTCGGCCGTTAAGGAGCGTCGGCCGATACTCCCACTTCAGCACGGCATCCGATGCCGCGGCTGCCAGCCGCTCGTCGACCATCGAGTTGAGCGTAGCCAGGCTGACCAAGCGGCCCTCGGTTGCTATGACGGCCTCCATGAGGACAGTTCCTTCAACGCCCTCGCGCTCAGCGTCGGCCGGATAGATCGGAGGCACGTAGTGAACGAGCCTCGCCTTCCGAACGTTGCCGCCAACTCGGACTCTCGTGCGCGGTTTGCCCGGCTGGCTGGGTTCCGGTTCCGGCGGTGCGCCCGAAACCACGATCGCCTCGGCGATGGGCTTGATTCCGAGCGAGACTTCCAATTGCCGGTCGGCCGTCAGGTCCAGATCTTGAACATGCGACTCGAACTGGATTGGCCCATGCACCTCGATCCGATACGACGGCGAGGGCGCAAGACCATCGATCCGGAAGGACCCGTCCGCGCCTGCGGTCGTCGCCTCCGTCATCCCCCTGCCCGAGTCGGTCACGCGCAGATGCGCGTGCGGAAGTCGCGATCCGCTGGGATCCTGCACGATCCCGGACAAGGCGACTCCCTCCTGCCGGCTGCAGCCGAGAGCAGTCAGCAGGACCGCCAGTGCCAGTGCCGGCGTCTTCGAAGAGAGGAGCCAGGTTGGCGGAGGCGTGAGCGGCAATTCGGCCACTGCCGCCATGGTCGATTTGAGGTGTCCGTGCGGCCAGGAGGTTGCTGGCGGTTCAGTTTCCATTGCCCCTGCCAACCCCGCTTCGAGGGAATCGGACCTCCTCCGACCGCACGGCTAGTCGCTGATCCGGGCCCACCGAAGCGCGGTCTGCACCTGCCGCCCCTGCTTGTCCGATTGGACCGGCGGCTTCAGCGTGAGGTGGGTGTCGGTCAGCTCGTAGAAGCGCTGCGCATCAACCCCGGTGCCGGCCGGGTTCTCGCTGCCAACCCGATGATGGACGACATACCCTTCGTCCTCGTTGACCGAGAACGGACCGAAGTAGCTGGCGTAGGTGCGGGTCGCCATCAGCGCCTCCTCGGCGGTTGGCCGGTCTCCCGCATACAAGGCCCGGCCCGGGCGCATGAGATGCACGGACATGTGACCGGACGGTGCGTAGATGATATAGGCCTCCTCGTACTGCTCGACCGGGACCGACTCACCGCTGGTTGTCCGGCGCGTGACCGACTCGATTCGATAGATGCCGAAGAGCTTCCGGTGGGTATCCGTCAGTTTCGACTCGGGCAGGTCTGGAAGCCTTTCCCAGGTGAGAAACGTCTTCGAGCCGTCCTCTCGGGCCGGAGGCTGGAGCGTCAGCGTGTTCTCGCCGAACGTGAAGAAGCGCCGGTAGTCCGAGCCGGCTCCCCGCGGGTCAAGGCTTCCTTTGAGGTGATGCACCACATGTCCCTCGTCCTCGTCAATGCTGAACGGGCCGAAGTACGAGGTGTAGGTGCCCATCAGGGAGAGTGCCTCGTCGGCTGTTGGTCCGCCCTCCGAGTACGGCTTGCGTTCCGGCAGCATGATCGTCACTCCCATGTGTCCGCTGTCGTCGTACATGATGTATCCGAGGCGGTCTTCGATTGGCTCAGCCAGCAGCTCCCCGTCCGCGCCGCGTCGTTCGATCCGTGCGAGCGACCAGGCGCCGGCGAACCGCTGTCTCAGATCTGTGGTCGGTTCTTGGACGACCCCTTCCCTCGTCTCTGAATCGACCGGCGCCGTCGCGCCGCCGCAGGCAAGGGTCAGAAGGAGCGCACAAGTGGCAAGGATTGGGAGTGGAAGGATTCGGAACATGTGGGCCAGCCCGCAGACCTGCCGCCAATCGCGGACTGCGGCTGATCGCGTGCGCAAGCATATCAGGACAGAGCTGGTCGGGAAGACGCTGAAACGGGAATGCCTGTCGCGAGTCGGGCGTGTGGTGCGTCGATTGGTCCAGCCGGGGCATTCTCCGTCCCTGGATCTAGTTCCGAGGGGCAGCCGTTGCGATCGTGTGCGTTGCTGCGGATCGCCCAGAACGTTTCTCGGGCCAGTATTCACTAACGGTTCGGAAGCTCGCCGAGGCCTTCCCGCCTCATTCAGCTTGATACAACGAGAAGCGATGATCCGGAACGCATTCCTCGAGTACTTCTGGCTGGCATTCGCCGGCCTGACCTTGGCTTGCTCCAGTCCCGGTGGTCCAGACGTCACGGCCGACACGCAAGCCGATGGGCCGCGGCCGCCGAGTCCCGTGCCGTCCCCATGGATTACCGCGATTGAGCCCCACGAGGGCTTCAACGACGAACCTGCGCTTGCGGTGACACCGTCCGGCCAGGTCTTTGTGGGCTGGATCAGCTACCGGGACGGCGCGGATGCTCTGGCGATCGCTCGCTACTCGCATCGGGGCGACCGATTCGTCAAGGAGGATGAATGGTTGGCACTCGGCGGCAAAGGCACCTATCTTCTGGACCTTGAAGCGGTTGCGACGGAGTCCGGGGCGCATTTCGTCTTTGCCCGGGAGATCGATGGGGACTGGGATGTGTTCGCGGTCGGCGTCGACGATGGCGGTCCGTCCGAGCCGGTCCGCATCGCCGCAGGCCCCGAGACCCAGATCAAGCCTGCACCGGCGTGGCACGACGGCACCCTCTTCGTGTCCTGGGAAAGCAACGCGGACTCGAAGCGCCGGATTCACGCGGCATCCCTTCGCGACGGCGTCGTCACGGCTGCCGGGCCGTTGAGCGGGGACAGCGCATCCAACTACGGCCCGAGCGTCGCGGCGAGCCCCGAGGGTCGAGTCTCGGTCGCCTGGCACAGTTTCCGCGACCACAACTACGACGTGTACCTGCGCCAGCGGTCCCCGTCGGGCGAGTGGGACCAGGTGAGGCGGCTGACGAGCTCCCCCGGCATCGACCGCCACGCCCGGCTGCTCGCCCATGAAGGCGACCTCTGGGTCGTCTACGAGCACGCGCGCATGGAGGAGTACTTCGTCGGACGAACCGACGAGCGCCACCTGGTGGCGGCACGAATCACGCCGCGCGGCCTGGAATCGCCCCCGGGCTACTGGAATTCGTCGCCGCTCGCAACGAATCGCTCCGAAGCCGGCTCGGCTGCCTTTGACCCGCAAGGCCGGCTGTGGATCGCCTACCAGCAGCCACGGGAACCGAGAGGCGGGTGGGCTGTGCGCATCGCGGGTTACACGGGCGAGGATTGGATCGGTCCCCGAGGACTCTCGCAGCGCAGGTCCATGGACAGGCCCCCCTCGATGGCGCCCAAGGGGAACCGCCTGCTGATTGCGTTCCAGGCCGACACCTTCTCGGACACTTGGTCGCAGTCCGACCCGGACTTCACGGACAACGCCCGATCCCAGATCCTGCTGGCATCGGTGGACACCGGACAGTCGCCGGCGGCGGCCCCTTCAATGCATCTTGCAGCGCTGGAAGAGCCTGTGGAACCCTTCGATCCGGCTGTGCTCCATGCTTCATACGGCGAGGACGCTGAGACGGAATCCATCGAGTACAACGGGGAGCAGTTTCATCTCTACTACGGAGAACTGCATGAGCACTCGGACATCTCGATCTGCAATCGATGCGGCGACCAGTCCCTAGACGAGGAGTATCAGTGCCGACGCGACATCAATCGCCTCGACTTCGTGGCGATGACCGATCACGGCTACAACATCGTCCCCTACCTCTGGAACTACTCGGCAAAAATGGTCCGGGCGAACCACGACGCCGGCAGGCTCGTAACGTTCCTCGGCGAGGAATGGACCTCCAGCTTTGAGGACTACGACGACGAGCGACCCTGGGGCTACTACGGACATCGCAACCTCGTGTTCGCCGACCCCTACTTCCCCAGGTGGTGGAACGCATACAACGGCGACTCCCCGGCCGATCTATGGGAGGAACTGCGACGGATGAACGCCGATTTCGTGCAGATTCCCCACCAGCTCGCCGACTCCGGAAATGTTCCGGTGGACTGGACCTACGCGGACGAGGAGGCCCAGCCTGTGGCTGAGATCTTCCAGACCCGGGGTTCGTACGAGTATGCAGGGGCGCCACGCCACGCCAGGACGGCGATCGGCAAGCCAAGCAGCTACATTCACGAGGCTTGGTCACAAGGCCTGAAGATCGGAGTGATCGCAAGCCCGGACCACGGCGGCGGCGTCGGAAAGGCAGCAGTTTGGGCCCGGGAGAAGACCCGTGCAGGCATTCTCGAAGCCATCCGCGCCCGCCGTACGTTCGGCACGACGGCGGCAAGGATTCTGATCGACTTGCGGGTCAACGGCCACATCATGGGTGAAGTCGCCCAGCGGGGTGAGGGACCCGTCACGGTCACAGCGGTAGTTCGGGCGCCACAAGCGATCCAGTCGATCGAGGTGTGCCGGAACAACCGGTTCGTGTACTCGACCAATCCCGACACATCCGAGTCCTCGATCGAGTACGTGGACCAGGCGCCGCCGGACGGACCAGCCTATTACTATCTGCGCGTGATCCAGACCGACGGCGAAATCGCCTGGTCGAGTCCGGTCTGGCTCGAGGACTAGCGAACCGCCTGCCGGACTCGGTCGCTGCGTGGCGCTGTCGTCAGCGCATGGCCGAGAATGCCCCCGTTCGCCTTGAATCCGCCGCCGACCACGATGGCGAGGATCGGATTCGTGCAACCGACTGGGCCCCCCTCACCGTTCGTCGAATCCGTCGAACGCCTCCACGACGATCTTCTCCAGATCCTTAACCTCCAGATCCTCCAGCAGCCGGAATTCGCGCCTGCGTCGTCTGACCGGCAGCGTGCCGCCATTCTGGCGAACGCACAGCAGCAATCGAGACGCGAGCTGGTCCGGCATCTCGACCCGGCTCATGATGCGCCGCAATGCCTCGTCATGACGCTCCAGGCAGGCCGCTTCTCGCGGCAAGTCGTGCTCCACAGTCCGACGAACGCACTTGTACAGAAACTCTGCATGCGGCGTGGCGTCGAAGAATCTGTAGAAATCGGCGGTGTCGTTGAGCACGTCAACGTTGCCGCCATCCGTCGGTTTCCACCGGATGACGGGCATCAGTCGACGCGAATAGCTCTCGAGTGTCCGGCGATATCCCTCTATGTCATCCAGGATCGCCGTCGAGACCGGAAACGTCACGCCTCGAGGCGCGAAGCCTTGGCGTGCCAGAACGTGATGGAACAGATATCTGTGAATCCGTCCGTTGCCGTCGACGAATGGACGGGCGTACACGAACCCGAACGCCAACGCCGCGGCACCGACGACGGGATCGAGGTGTCGGTCGGAGGCTCGCTCGAATGCGGTCATGCCACGGATGAGAGAATCGAGATCCTCTGGCCTCGCGCTGATGTGGACCGGCAACGGCTCACTTGCCTGTCGGTCGTGCTCCCCGACAAAGCCGCCGTGCTGGCGCAAGCCCATCCTAATGAAGCGCGTGTCTCCAATGAGGATCTTCTGGAGCCGCAGCAGATCCGCCAGGTCGTGCGGGTGCCCGCCTGCCTCGCCCATCGCACGCCCCCATCGCTCGATGCGGTTTCGTGGCGGATTCTCGCCTTCGATGGAAAAGCTTGCCCTCGAGTCCTTGAGCAGCAGGAATGCCGCGGATCGAGACAACAGATCGGACGGCAGAGATCGCACGACTTGGGCAGCTGCTTCTGCGAGATCCAGTCCCGCATGATGATCGAGCAACGGGGTCCGCGCCACGACGGGGCAGAACTCCGGCGTACCGGGCAGATTGTCGACAACTCGATGCCGCACGCTGCGCGTGCCCTTGGCGGCGAAGTACTTGGTCGGGTCCATGACAGCCACGTACTTCATGCGTCCCGGGGAATCCGGAATGTCGAGAGTCCGGCCGGTCAGCCACTCGTAGAGGAACCAAGTGCGCCTCGCGTAGATGCCAGATGGACTGGCCCTGACGACGCGTTCGACGGTCCCGCTGTCCAATAAGAGAAAGAGGCGCTTCAGGAGAGCCAGGTCCAGTCGCTCGTGCTTGAGCGCAAAGGTCAGATGCCCTTGCAGCGAGGCATCCGGCCGGTGGCGCGGGGTCAGGATCCTCCATCCGTCCCGGCAAATGATCCGATGATGGGAGCCGATGGCCTTGAGTTTCTCGGGAAGCGGAACAGCCAGCCCGAATCTGTCGATCAGGGCGGCGTACCCCGCCGGCGTGCCGGGCTCGGGAAGTCGCCACCCATGAAACTCGTTCGTCGCTCATGAAAACTGGGAGCTGGTAAGGAAGATCATGAAATTGCTTGTAGTTCTCTTGTTGTGGTGAATAGTGTGCGCTTCCGGGATGCTGTCCGCAAGCTTGCGAATCCGGCAGTCATACGGTGCGCGCAAAGAACCACGGAACGGCAAGACCGAGCCCACCAACGATCCTGAAACTGGGGTTGGTGAAGCCTAAGAACCATCCATGCCGGATCGCAAACTGAGGCCTCGCCGGCGAAAAACAGGTGCGACGTGAGAATTACTTGAGATTATCGCCATCTTCCGTGAAGTTCGTACCACAGCAACCCTAGATTCTGAATAGTCTTCCCCTGTCCGAGTATGGGGCGACTCCGGGACCTGCATCCGACCTCGGCGGTCTGGCCGCAGCCAATGCGCCTTCGCATGCCCAGTCTGTGGCTGAGATCTTCCAGGTGCCGGGGTTCATTCGAGTGTGAACGACTGCCTGCCATGCCTGGACAGCGATCGGCGAACCCGGCAGCTACATTCGCGAGGCGCGGCCGCAGGGCCTGAAGATCGGCGTGACCGCCGGACCGGGCCACGGCGGCGGCATCGGATAGGCGGCAGTCCGGGCCCGCAGGATCCGTCGTGCTGGCATCGTGGAAGCTGCTTGCGTCTGCTGGAGATTCGGCACGACCGAGGCACGGACACTGATCGACCTGCGGCTCGACGGGCACATCGTGGGCGAGGTCGCCGAAAACGACGGGGGCCCGCACAATCACGGCGCAAGTCAGGGGGCCGCAGGCGATCCAGTCAATTGAGGTGTGCCGGTACGGCCAGTTCGCCGACTCGACACGGCCCGATACATCCGAGTGCTCAATCGAGAATGTGGATCGCGCGCCGCCGGGCGGATCCACCTATTGCTATCGGCGCGTGATCCAAGCTGATGGCGCAATCGGCTGACCGTGTCCTGTTTGGATCCAGTGCGAGCAACCTCCCGTTGGACTCAGCCGCCGCGCGGCGATGTCATTAGCGGGTGACCGAGAGTGTCCCCGTTCGCCTCGAATCCGTCGCGGTCCACATCAACAAAGATCGGGTTCGTGAAGGCGACCGGTCGCATCTCGCCATTGGGATCCAGCCCCCATCCCCGCTCGAGGCTCGATCCTTCCCCGATCGCCACCACGATCAGATGAGCGTCCCGTTGCAGGTTCACCCGGATCGTTTGCTCGAAGTTCACAACTCCGTCCCGGAACATTCCCGGATTCCGGTCGCGGCGGAAGTCGTACTGTTCCGGCTGGCGGCCGTTCACCAGAACCTGGACGCGGTCGACTTCCAGCCAGTTCGGTGTCTGCACGCGGACGTTCAGGTCGACTGCTGCCTCTGCGATGACGGTCGAGCCGATCGGCTGGCCATCCACCGTCTGAACCTCCAGGAACGGTCCGTTCGTGATCATCATCCGGCCCGCCTTGGAGTTCGCGATGACTTCTTCGTGGTCAATCTCGCCGGGGATGTCGGTCAAGCTAGGCACGTACGTGCGCCACCCGCCCACTCCGTTTCCAAAGATCCGATGCGCGTCGCTCACAGCAACGCACCAGACCCTGCGGCCCTGATTGAGCATCTGGAGCCAGCCGAACGTCCGGTTTGCCCCTGTGCGCGTCCCGTAGCGTGGATTCAGATTCAGGATTTCCGTGCTCCATACCTCGGCGGCGTCAACCAGTTCCTCGAAGCCAACGAATCCACCGTCCTCGACGCCATCGCGGTCCCTGTCGAAGAACACGCCCCCGACGTCGGGATGATTCGCCTGCACCCAGCGATCCGGCCCGCCCCCGAACAGGCCGATCCGGTTTCGGGCATTCGGCGCCGGATCAGTTCTGGAACCGCCGTTGAGAGTCGGAGTGCCCCAGTTCCGGAGGGTAATCGCGTTGATTCTCGGATCAAAGTGCCACAAGGGAGCACCTCCGTCCTGCACCAGGGGATCCGGCTGGATCGGGAAAGCATTGAAGTGCTGTCCGCTCCCTGTCAGCTCGATGCCCGGAATCGTCCTGATCCGGCCCGACAGCCCCAGCGCCTCGATCTGGGAAGACCAGTCGAACAGTCGCTGGTGCTCGGTGGTCGGCGCGAATTCGATGTGCTCCGCCGCGAAGTTGATGATTCTGTCCCGGGTGCTGCAGTAATTGTCTCCGCTCGGAGTGGAGTGCGCATGGTAGTCCGTGCTGATCCAGCCCTGCGTGTCGACCGTCCTCTCAAGGGCGACCTCAAGCTCCACCGATTCGCGCGGACCCACCTCGATGCGCCGTTCCACGAGGTCGTATTCCGGTCCATGCGTCACTCGCACCAGATAGTTTCCCGGGGGAACCTGCTGCCTGACGGCGCCGTTGTGGGTCTGGTACTGGTGGTTTCCTCCATGAGCCCGGTAGTCGGTTCCGAAGTTGGGAGTTTCGGTGCCATCGACTCCGATGAACTGAACCTTGGCAGGCGAGGGATTGTCGGCTGCATCACGAATCGCGAGCGTGACGGTCGATGCCAGCGGCACTTCCAGATCGAGCCGGGTCGTCTCCCCCCGCTCCACCGAGATGCTTCGCTCGAAGGGCTCGCGTCCGATATCGTCGAACCGGACCTCGTGCTGGCCCACGGGCAACCGAAACTTGATGCCGCCCTCCTCGTCGGGGTAGTGAGGCACCCAATTGCCGTCCAGGGAGACGAGCAGGGAGCCGTGGATCGCGGGCGCACCTGACGAGTCAAGGACGCTGCCCTCGACGCCTCCTGTCGGACCCTGCTCAGACGCCAGCACGCCGTAGGCCGCCAGCGGAGAATCGCCAACCGCCACCCGGACTCGAAACGTCTTCTCCTCCCCCGGAGCCAGCGTCGTCTCGCCGGGCAGTTCCGTACCGTCAGCCGCAGCCACCGCATACCCCCGCTTGTCGAACGGATCAATGCTGTCCCCGACCACAACTCCGCCGACCGTCTGCTCGCTCTCCAGGCCCTTCCAAATCGGTCGCGGGGCAATGGTGACCGGCTCCGGCGACTCGTTCCGATAGGTGGACGAAACCAGCAGGAAATGCCAGTCGGCTTCAAGCCTGTATTCGTGGCGCGAAAAGAGGCCGTCGCCGGCCGCTGCGGTCCGCACTGCCTCGACGACTGCGGAACCGCCCGAACCCTGCTCGGCAACCGAGACTCGCGAGAGATAGCCCTGCTCGCCGCCGGGGCGCATGACCGTGAGCTGGTCGTTGTCGGCGCCCCGCACGTCCAAGTCAAAGAGGCAGCCCTGGAGCACCGAAGCGTACTCCGTCGTCATGTTGGCTCTCCGGAAGGGCTGCGTGCCCGACACCAGCGCGTGGACCCTGCCGTTCCGCAGGACGAAGTCCCCGGGCAGGCCGTCGGCCTCCTTCCCGCTGGGCATCTGATCGACGCCGCTTCGGGCGACTTCAAACGCCTCGACGCCTCCACGCTGAGCGGTCGAGGCCCAAGCGATCAGCGCGAGAAATAGGAGAGCCATTGAAAGGCGGACATTGATGGGACTGGTTGAATTGGACACGCTGAAGACTGATTCTACGGGGTCGGGGGTCGCGGATGGTTGGGGTTGCGCTGCGTCGGCGCGCACGATGACCGGCTCCGAGACAACCCGGTACGCTTCGGGGACGAAGCCCGGAAGCACGTATGATCCTATTGGCCGAGCAAGTCCCATGAACCATCGCCTCAAGTTCACGATCATCGTCACGACCGTCGTCCTCGTCTCGACTGGATGCGCCACAGAGACGGTCGAGCAGCCCACGACGGTCGGCGGCACGCTGACACAGTCCGTTTCCGCCGACGGGAGCTACATCTCGTGGCGGGAGCACATCATCGACGATCTTGAGACCGGCGGGGTGGCGATTGCAGGCAGCGACGGGCTGCAGATGGCGGACTTCGATCTTGACGGCATCGAGGACATCGTGTCGGTTCACGAGTCGGACACCGAGTACGACGGGGTGGCTGACGGCCACATCAGGCTGGCGTTTGGAACCGAAGACCCACAGAGGTGGGTTCTGTCAACGCTGGCGGAAGGCGAAGAGGCCGGAGCGGCGGAGGACGCTTCCGTCGCCGACGTCAATGGCGACGGGTATCCGGACATCGTTGCGGCCTGCGAGTTCGAGCACCTGATCTACTTCCAGAATCCCGGCAAGGATGCCCGATCCGCTCGCTGGGAGCGGATCATCCCGTCCGCCGCGAGCGGCCGCGGATCTTACATCCGCGTGTTCTTCGCGGACCTTGACGGTGACGGAAGGCCGGAGGTGGTCGCACCCAACAAGGGAAGCCAGTCCGGACCAAGCACGGAGACCACGCTGAGGGCGATCAGCTGGTACAAGATCGACGGGGACCCTCTGGACGACCAGTCCTGGAAGGAGCATGAGCTGACACGAGTGGCGGTGCCGATCAACTCGAGGCCCGTGGATCTGGACCAGGACGGCGATCTCGACATCCTTGCGGCTTCCCGGGCTGAGGCGCGCCTTTTCTGGTTCGAGAATCTTGGCGGACCGGAACTCAGGTTCGAGGAGCACAGCATTGAGATCTCCGCACCGGAGGGCTACGGGCAATTCCGCGTCACCGGATTCATGTTCGGTTTTCTCGACTTCAATCTCGATGGACGCCTGGACGTCCTGCTCTCCGAGGGAAGACACCACGTGATCTGGCTCGAGCAGCCTGAGGGCAAGACGGAGAGCTGGAGGATGCATCGCATCGGGACCATGAAGCCGGACTCGGCAACCGGATTCACCCTCGCCGACATTGACGGCGATGGTGACGCGGACATCTACTGCGGCAGCTACAGCCAGGGACCGCGCGACCGCGACGGCGCCGAGGTGACGGCCAGCATGGCTCTGGGCAGGCTCGCATGGTTTGAGAATCCCGGTTCCGTAGCAGGCGAATGGGTCCGCCACGACATCACTCGACGAAAGCGCGGAATGTTCGACATGGCCATTGCGAGGGATGTGGACGGGGACGGTGATCTCGACTTCGTGGGCACCCGCGGGAACAGCGTTCCCTACGATGGCGTGTACTGGCTGGAGCAGGTCAGAACAGAGACTCCTTTACCTTCGTTCGCCGCTGCCCGCAACGAGGACAGTCAAGAGATGCCTTTGCCTTAGGCTAAGACTTCGTCCACCCTGACGCCCCATCGAACACGGGAAGATTTGGGGCGCTGGAGGCGAACGAGGAGAGGTGGAAGTGTGCATCACGGGCCCGGCGACCGGCTCCACTGCCTGCACGACGGAGACGCCGTCGTCGTGCCATTCGGCGGCGACAAGGGCAGCCGGCGGCGGGACATCAAGCGCGCTGGGTGGCTGGCCAGGGAATGGAGGCGGACATGACCGAAAGGTTCAGCAAATGGGACGCCGCTGAACACCTGCGGACACGCGAGGACGCGCGGCTCTACGTTCAGGCATGCTTTGACGAGGATCCGGGCGACGGCAGCCTGGTCCGCGCTGGCCTGAACGACGTGGCGCGTGCCGGAAACATGGCCTGCCTCGCGCACGAATCGGGCATGAGCCGAGAAGGCCTGTACAAGGCGTTGTCGGCGGACGGCAACCCGACCCTCGCGACCGTCATGCGGATCACGCGTGCGCCGGGCCTTCAGCTCCGCATCGCGTGACGGTATTTGGGGGGCGACGCCCTGCAAGCGACGCGGCCCGGTCGAGATGTGACGAACTTGGGTTAACGCACCCCGCAGGCGCGACTGAATCCGCCTCGCTCGTGCTCCAGGCGCGCGTGTCGACCGTCGGTGCATTGCCGGCCGCTGTGTGCCCGGCATCCAGCTTGCGGTTCCGATGCGGGAATGCTCCTCGCCGTCGATCAGTCCCGGCCCGTGTCCGCACCCGGACTGTGTTCGCACATACGAATTCCCGCACGCAGCTGCTTCTGCAAGATTCGTTTGCACGATTTGGCGGAGCGGAGGGTAGTAATAGTATGAGCGCAATGGCAGACGCCCCCTCCATGGCTGCCTCAATCGCATGGATGTCCGATCGGTCTGCCGCCGCTTCGCGTCGAACCGCGACTCGCGACCTCGTTGCAGCAGCCAAGAAGGGCGACACGGCGGCATTCGGAAGCCTGGTGGACCTTTACCAACAGCGTGTGTTTCGCGCAGCAACTTCATTGCTAGGTTCGGAATCCGACGCAAGGGACGCTGTTCAGGAAGTCTTCCTCAAGGCTTACCGCTATTTTTCGAAATTCGACGACTCGCGCGAGCTCGCACCTTGGCTGTACAAGATCACGACAAACGTCTGCCGTGACATGGCAAGATCCAAGCGACGTCATCAGGGTGCGCCAATCGAAGAACAAGGACTCGTCTCGGCGTCGCCGGGGCCGTTCGAGCGGGTGGCTAGGCGCGAGCAACGCCATCTCACGCTCCTAGCGTTGGCGAGACTTCCGTACAAGGAACGCGCGGCCATTACACTTCGCGATCTCGAAGGCCTCGCGACGCGAGACGTTGCTCGAATTCTGGGAACGACCCAGGCAACGGTTCGCTCACAGATCAGTTCCGGACGAGCGAAGCTCCGGCGCAGCATATTGGGGGACGACCGGAGAAAGCCGTGAACTGCCCCAAAGAATCCGATCTTGCTCTTTATGCGGGTAGGGAAGCACCCCGTCGGCGCATCGCAAAGGTCGAGCATCACGTCAAGAGGTGTCCGCGATGTGCTGACAGGGTCGCGGAATTTGGATTGGTCCGGTCTGCTGTGGCATCGAGCGGATCGCAAATGCCCCCGAGTATCCGCACGAAGGTAAGGGCCGAAATCCTCAGCCAAATCTCCCGCGAACCGTTACGCGGCGCGGGGCATCATCTGCTGCCGCCCATACTTCGCATTGCCTGCGTTGCAGTGGTTCTATTGGTTTCGGCGAGCTTGGTTCCGATCCTACTGCCACCACGTCCTAGCGCATTCCCGCTCAAGATGGCGTTCGAGGCCCACAAGCCGCCACCCCGTGCGTTTTTCGTCTCGGACCGGCCCGCGAGCAGTTCGGAATCGATCGCCTTGGCATCTACTCGGTTCGCTGGCCCCGGCAACTTCGAGTGGGCACAGTTGAGCCTCGTGGAAACATCGGCCGGCGAGGCTGGAATCGTGCAGCTTCGCATCCCCGCCAAGGACTCGTCCTTGGAAATCCACTGGATCATTGAGTAAAGGAGTTCCCATGTTTTGTCATTGGCTTCCCGGAGTCACGCTCGCGCTGGCGGTGCTGGCAGGAGCAACGTCTCTTCCCGCCGACGATCTTAGCTCCGAGGAGATCGAGACCACAGTCATTGACTCTGAAGAGGCCAAGCGGATCGCGGCCGGCTGGGTCGGCAAGGTAGTCGCCACGGGCGAGCGATCGATCACCCTGACAGGTGATCGAGACAAGGTTCACCAAGCCATCGGCGCTGTCAAACTAGCGGATCAGCGAGCCGCCGAAGACCGCGACACGAAACGTGAGCAGGCTCGACCCGTCACGCGCGTGTTCAAGGTGGAACACGCCGACGCAGAGAGATTGGAGATGCTGATCCGGCAAACCGGGCTTGGACTGGTCAAGGCGGACTCTGCCCTCCAACTCGTGGTCTTGAGCGGTCGTCGCGAACAGGTCGAGGCATTGCAGGCGGTGCTCGGCGAACTCGACGTTCCTCGGGAGGTACCGGAGAGGAAGGACGTGGTGCTTGATGCCTACCTGATTGGCGGATACCGCGATGCACACGTGTTCCCTGCGATGCCGGCCGTTCCCCAAGGTGCCGTACACGGAATCCGCGAGACGTTCCCATTTGCCTCATACAATCTGCTCGAAGCGTTCACTGTCCGGGCGACTTCTGGCGGGGATGAGGCTACGGTCAGAGGCTACTTGAGTTCGGAACCATTGGTCGAGTATCGATTTCAAGTCGAAGTGCGGAGCGACCAAGCGAACCCTGGCGAGATTGAGCTGGACGACGTCCGACTCACTTTCAGGGTGCTCGAGAAGGAAGCGGGCATGTATGAATCCGAAATCTCGACCCATCTCACGACCCGCGAAGGGAAGACTGTGGTCGTGGGAAAAGCAGGGGTTCGCGGAGTTGCGGACGGAGTGTTCCTAGTACTGAAAGCCCGTTTCGACTAAAGGTAAGTGACTGCATTCCACACACCCTCGCTTACGCGCCGTGAGGCTGTGATTGCTAGAGTGGCGGCGACCGGGGACAATGGGGGCGGCATCCGGGCGGAGCGTCGTCGCACGGTGAGGAAGCGGATGCCCAGCTGGTCGGGCCTGGCCGGGTTGGCATAGGTAGTGAGCTTGCGGTCGAAGGCCAGTTCCGTAGGGTAGGCACCGGTGCGGTCCTTCCAGGTCCTGATGAAGGAGAGGATGTCGTCGGAATGCTCGGACTTGCGCAGGGAGCTGTCGGCGAAGTTTCGGGCACAGACGTCACGGGAGAGGAAGCGAAGCACGCCTTTATGGCGGCCGCTGCGCTCAGAGACGTAGTGGCGCTCGATTCGTGAGTCGGGTTCCAGATCTTCTGACCACCAAGTGGCATTGATTTTCCGGTATGGAGATAAGTATGCAATCTCCGGGGGACCGAGTTCCGGTGGACTGTGGACGCGTTCGAGGAAGGCCTGGGAGGCAAGCACCGCGCTGAGAATCCTTGCCAGTGGGGCGCACCTCGGCACGACGACCCCAGGAATCCTTCAGTGCGTGCCGGCGAGCAACGGATCACGACCGGGAGTGTGCTGAATGCCAGGATCGGACCACCTCGATCCAGGAATTGCTGTGGATGGAGACCGATCCACGTCCTCGGCACGACGGGGCATGGCCTGCCGGACCGCATCGGACCGGTACGACCCGAGTGGCGCTCAGTCGTCTGGCCGGCAATTCCTGCACATTCCCAATGAGCGTGGGAATTCAGGCGAGTTTCCGGCTGGTCATTCGGAGGCTGCAGCCGACCAACGAAGTTCCTCAATCAGAACGCCAGCGCAACAGCAACGACTCGCAGAATGCCTTCCGGCCCTTGTACCGTTCCGCGGCCAGCGCCCTGCACTCGCTCTTCGGCTTCGTCTGTGCGCAATCGAGCACGTATTGCTCCCGAGCCGAACGCATGGCCTTTGCGCACTTCGCATACTCCCATGTGTCCGGCAATGTGCCGGATTCGCCTGACGCGGGAGGGAGCGGCGGAACGGAGTTCGAATCGCCTCCGCGACCGCAGCCAATCGCAAGACAGAATGCAACTAGCGCGGTGCCGGCTACGCGGAATCGCGTCCCGAAACTACCGAACCGGACACCGCAGCGCAAGGCGATCCACCATCCGGGCTCATCCTATAGCACCCTGCGAGCAGACCTGCCGCCTACCTGCCACCGCGCCGCGCCGACAGTCCACGTTCGCGTGTGCGGCCGGGACCTTACGACGATGGCGCGCCGAAAGCAGGGCGGAAACCACCCGCGCCCGAATCGCTTCAGGCGTCGAATACGTTGCCCAGCCCGCGGCCGCCCCCACGCCAGGTCGTAGGCGGCCTGCTCGCGCAGCCAGGCGTCGGCGCGGTCTCGGCTGAAAATCGGGGCCGAGGAACAAAGCACGCACCAGACGCTCGGCTTCCGAGGCACTGCCGTGAACCGGGCAGCAGGCAGTCTGCCACATTCCTGTGAAGACAACCAGTGCGGAAGCTAAGGCCAGTCCTCCACCACGCTGTCATGCATCCGATGTGTGGAACCTTCTACGGCCACCGACAACCAGTCGACCCAGTCCACGACGCTGAGGAGCCTCTCGATCGCTTCGCCCCCGGTATGCGGAGACCGTCGCCGACCCCATACTCGCGGATGTATGATTCCACCATGCACCAAGGAGTCCGCTTCGCCGCAGTCACGCTCATCGCTCTCGCCGTGTGGTGGGCCGTAAATCCTACGCCGGCCCTTCGCACCAGCGCCGCCGACTCCGACCCCCGACCGTGGGGGGCGAGCGACCCAAGCTGGTCGCCGGACGGAACGCGGCTCGCATTCTCCCTGTTTGGCAGCATCTGGACCGTCGATGCCGACGGAGGCACGGCATCGCAGCTCACGGCCTCAAGCGGTTTTCATGAACACGCCGCCTGGTCGCCTGACGGAAGGTCGGTCGCCTTCGTCATCGGCGAGATTCCCCGAGGTCGTTTCGCCAAGCTTCGCGGAAGGCTTGCAACGGTCAATGTCAGGACCGGCGAGGAGCGTCTGTACCGGCTGCCGCATCCCACTGCCGGAACTCCGGCGTGGGCCACAGACGGGCGGAGCATCTACTGCGCCCTCTCCGTACCGGGTTCCGGAGCACTGCTGCATCGCGTGGATTCGGATTCCGGCCGGAGCGAGGCACTCCATACGCGGCCGCAGCGCGGTCCGGCCGGCCCATGGGCGGAGGTCAGCGCAGGCGCCGGGGCCATAGTGTTTGCAGCGCAGCGGATCGGCCCCCCGCAGGTGTGGTCCGTTCCCGCATTGCGAGAGGGATTCACCGTCCAGTACCCGCTGACCGGATTCACAGCTGAGGACATCGCGGTCCTAGACGGGGTGAGTGCGGCGCCCGACGGATCCTCCGTGTTCTCGGCCGACGTCATCAACGGTAGGGGCAACTTCGAGCTCTACCGAGTGCCTGAGGCAGGCGGGACGCCGGAGCCGCTTACGGAGACCCCGCGACACGAGCTTTCTCCGGAGGTGTCCCGAGACGGGGCGAGGATCGCGTTCAGCTCCAATGTTCTGGGCAATCTGGATCTGTTCACCATGCCGTCGGACGGCGGCGAGGCCAAGCACGTTCGGATTGACGGATTGACGTTTCGAGAGCCGTCAGGACACGTCAGCGTGACGGTTGTCGATGAGATGGGGACACCGACCGCGGCGAGGCTCTATGTGGAGGCCTCTGACGGCAAGGGCTACGCGCCCCGGGGAGAGCCGATCTTCTACTTTCCGCTGACACCAAACGGCAAGCGTGACGGGTTCTTCGTCGCAGTGGGCGAGACGAAGTTCGCCGTTCCGGCCGGGCGCCTGCGCCTCACCGCGGTGAAGGGCTACGAATACAGGATCAGCCGTTCGACGGTGGATGTCACGCCGGGGGAAACCCCGCGAGTCACCCTCCGGCTCGAGCGGTGGACGAACTGGAACCAGCGGGGTTGGTATTCGGGAGAGAACCACTTTCACGCGAACTACCGCGGAAGCTACTACCAGCGGCCTGCACAGTCTCTGGCATGGCTCAAGGCAATGGATCTGAACGCAGCCAACATGATCGTGGCCAACGCGGAGGGCGCGTTCGTCCATGACGAGGAGTTCTTCACCGGCGAGGTGAGTCCGCTATCTACCGAAGAGCGGATCCTGTACTGGGGCCAGGAGTATCGCAACAGCGACCCGCTCGGCCACATGGGCTTCCTGAACATCAAGAGTCTCGTGCCCCCCTCGTACACGAGCGTTCCCGGGAGCGATTCGCCGTACGACTTTCCGCTGAACACGATGGCGGCGCTCGATGCCCGCCGCCAAGGCGGACTGGTCACCTACATGCACCCGATCTCCGGTGGAGCACGCGACGTGTTCGACACCAACCTCGGCGCCAAGGAAAGCGTCGTGACGGCCGCGCTCGGCGCCATGGACACGATTGACCTTCTGCCGTACGGCGACGTCGCCTATCGTCTCTGGTACACGCTGCTCAATTGCGGATTCGAAATCGCAGCCGGGGCCGGCACCGATGCCTTCACGAACTGGCGCGGTATCAACCGCGTACCCGGAGGCAGCCGCCAATACGTCCACGTCGGCGGCAGGATGAGCTGGGACCGCTGGATCGAGCGCTACAGAGAGGGCCGGTCGTTCGCCACAACCGGTCCGCTGATGACCTTCGACGTCAACGGAAGCGGAGTCGGCGAACAGATCAAGTTCGCGCCGGGTACGAGCTATCGCGCCGCCATGCGGGTTGACGTGATGTCGCGCACACCGATTGAACGTGTCGAGCTGATCATGAACGGACAGGTCCTTGAGAGCGCTGCCGCGAGGCTTGCGACAAGGTTCCGGCTCGAGAAGGAGGTCCAGGTGAGAGAATCCTCCTGGTTCGCAGCGAGGGTTTACGGGCCCGGGGCGCCGGGCCTCACCACGCAGGCTCTCGCGCACTCGAGTCCCGTCTACGTTAACGCGGGGGATCTCCCGACGCTCGTCCAAGCTGATCTGGAGATCGCAGTTCGGTGGATCGACCGGCTTTGGGCGTACCTGGTGGAGCGAGACAACTTCGGCTCCGCCGAGAATCGCAGCGCGGCTCGGGAAATGATCGACCGGGCGAGGCGCCACTATCTGGACAAGCTCCAGTCGCTCTGACCGAGGGGCATCTTCGGAAGCCATCCGCCTCTGCGCGTCTCAAACCGCCAGTCCGTGCGTTCCGCCTCAGTGCCAATTATCGGATGCGAAGGGGGCGCCGCCGATGCTGGCAGTCACGGTCCAGCGGGCGCGCGTCGGAGTCCGTGGCCGTTCCAGCCCCCCGTCACCCGGCTCTCGGCTCGTTTCCCAACAGAACCGGCCCTCAAGGACGGCTGTTGAGTGCGTGAAGCTTCATCTTCAGGCCGAAATAGTACTCGGGGTCCAGTGGACGCTTCAGGGAAAACCGATGGACCTCGGTTCGGCGAGCGAACGCCTCCCTCCCACCCAGCACATGCACCTCCAGGCGGTACGGGTCCGAGGACCAGACGGCCGCCACGTCACGGTCGAGCCGCCAAGAGCGCGAATCCCGCGGCACCTCGGTCAGATAGACGATCCACTCGGGACTGAAGTAGACCATTCCCTGTGAGCCGCGCAGCAGCCCGACATGCTTGGCCGGGATGGCCAGTTCCGCGTCGGGCGGCTTCCGTGCGACCCGGTCCGTCGCGGGCTTGCCGATCCGTTCGACGACCCTCGCGTGAAGCTCGTCCGGGAATTCGCCGCTGACGAGCTCGAACCGGTACCAGCGGTCCCGGCCCAGGCGCAGGGCTGAGTCGGAATAGCTTTGTATCGCAATCTCGGTGGGACTTATTCGATCAAGGTGCTGCACGTCCTCGAAGTCCCATGAGACTTCCCGCTTGCCTTCCTTGCGCGGCTGGAAGGCGATGCCCCCTTCCAGAACACTCAGTGTGCCGTGGACGTCTGGCTTCAGGGCCCTTCTCCACTTGGCGTCGAAGGCGACCTGAGCCGACCCGAGCGGCAGGACGATCAGCAGCAATGCGACGAACTTCACGATGTCACCTCCTTCAGGGCTCCAGGCGCTCCGAGGGAATCCGGGCCGTTCAGGGAACGGACGTTTCGGTAGTAGTACAGAACGGGAAAGATCACCAGGACAACAAACGCCGATGTGGCGACGCCCCCAAAGAGCGGCGTCGCGATGCGTTTCATGACGTCTGCGCCGGCGCCCGTGCTCCACATCACGGGCACGAGCCCGAGCATGTCTGTTGCGACCGTCATCGCGATCGGTCTTACGCGCGCAACCGCCGCCTGCCGGATGGCCTCGACGAGATCCAGCGGGCCTTCGAGAATGCCCCTGCGCCTGTGATCCTGGCGGGCAACGTCCAGGTACTTCCAGAACACGATCGCGGTCTCCGCGTACAGTCCTGCCACTGCGATGAGACCGACCCAGACGGCGATGCTCAGGTTGTAGTCCAGAACGGCGAGCGTCATGAAGGATCCGCTGAGGGCCAGCGGGATCCCCGCCAGCACAAAGGCCGATGTGAGGGCCGATCCCGTGCTGACCAGCAGCACCGAGAACACAATCACGAGCGTAAGCGGGACGAGGAGGCGCAATCGATCCTCGACCCTCTGGATGGACTCGAACTGGCCGCTCCAGGCGAGCGAATAGCCTGGCGGCATCGTTACGCTGCGATCCACAGCCTCACGCGCTGAAGCCAGATAGTCCCCCAGATTGAACTCCGGGGCGACGTCGACGTACACCCACGCGTTCGGCCTGGCGTTCTCGCTCTTGATTGCGGAGGGGCCCGACGAGTATTCGAGATCCGCCAGCTGCGAGAGGGGAAGGTGGTGGCCTGTTGGCGTAGTCACCAGGACATCCCGCAGAGCGGGCATGTCCGCCCTCAGGTTCCTGCTGTACCTGAGGTTTACCGGAAACCGCTGAAGGCCCTCCACCGTGGTTCCGACCTGAACCCCTCCCAGCGCTGTGCGGATCGCTTCCTGGACCTCGTCGACGACCAGTCCGTGACGGGCGATCGTCTCGCGGTCAATGTTGATGTCCAGATAGTTGCCGCCCATCACGCGCTCCGAGAAGGCGCTGAGCGTCCCTGGCGTGCCCCGCATCACGCGCTCGATCTCCCGGCCCAGGCGCTCAAGGACCTCGAGGTCGGGCCCCGCGATCTTGATGCCCACGGGCGTCTTGATGCCAGTTGCCAGCATGTCCAGCCGGGTTCTGATCGGCATCGTCCAGGCATTCGTCAGCCCGGGCACCTGCACCGCCTCCTGCAACTCGGAGACCAGCCGTTCCGGCGTCATGCCCGGCCGCCACTGGTCGGGGGGCTTGAGCCTGATGGTCGATTCGATCATCGAGAGCGGCGCCGGGTCGGTGGCCGTGTCCGCTCGTCCGGCCTTGCCGAAGACGTGTTCCACTTCAGGAAACGTCATGATGATCTTGTTCGTCTGCTGCACGAGTTCCCTCGCCTTGGCGATGGAAACGCCCGGCAGGGTTGTCGGCATGTACAGCAGGTCTCCCTCCCAAAGAGGAGGCATGAATTCCGATCCCAGCCTTCGGTAGGCGGAAATCGAACCGCCGAGCACCGCCACCGCCACCACCAACGTGGCCACCCGATGCCTCATCGCCAGACCCAGCACAGGCCGGTAGAACCAGACCAGCAGCGTGCGTACCGGATTGCGACGGCTCGCTTGGCGGGACTTGCGGACAGCGAGACTGACGAGGACCGGCACGAGCGTGACCGAAAGCAGGGCTGCGCTGGCCATGACCAGCGTCTTGGTCCAGGCGAGCGGGCGAAACAGACGCCCTTCCTCCTCCTGGAGGGCGAAGACGGGCAAGAACGAGACCGTAATGATCAGCAAGGAGAAGAAGAGCGTCGGCGCGATCTGTCGGCACGAGTCGCGGAGAATCTCCCGGCGAGGCTTGCGGCCACCGTCCCGGGCCATGTGCTGGTGGGCGTTCTCCACCATCACGATCCCGGCGTCGACCATCGTTCCAACCGCAACCGCAACCCCGCCAAGCGACATGATGTCGAGATGCACGCCAAGCAGGGCCGCCGCGATGCCCGCGACCAGGACGCCCACAACGATGGTGAGGACCGCGACGATTCCGCTCAGGACATGGAACAGGAACAGGAGGCAGACCACGCCGACGATGGCGAACTGCTGTGTCAGGCTGGACCGCAGGCTGTCGACGACCCGGTCAATCAGTGCCGTTCTGTCGTATGCGACCTCGATGGAGACACCTTCCGGGAGCTGAGGCTTCAGTTCCTCGAGCCGACTGGTGACGCGCCGCACAACCTCCCTGGTGTCCGCGCCGTGCCGGATGATGACGATCGCTCCTACGGTTTCGCCCTGCCCGTCCCACTCGGCCAGGCCTCGCCGGATCTCCGGGCCGACCTCGATTCGCGCGACGTCGCGCAACAGCACCGGCGTGCCGTTCCGGTCGGTGCCGAGGGAGACCTTGCGGATGTCGTCGATGGACTCGATGTAGCCCCTGCCGCGGATCATGAATTCCTTCTCTGCCAGCTCAATGAGCCGTCCGCCCACGTCCCGGTTGCTGCTCTGCACGGCCTCCTTGATGCGGGAGATCGGGATGCCGTAGGCCCGCAGCTTCAGCGGGTCTATCGCGATCTGGTACTGGCGCACGAAACCGCCGACCGTCGCGACTTCGGCGACGCCCGGGATTCCGGTCAGCTCAAACCTGAGGAACCAGTCCTGGAGCGAGCGCAGTTGGCTCAGGTCATGGCGATCTGACTTCAAGGCATAGATGTAGGCCCAGCCCACCCCCGTCGCATCGGGCCCAAGGGTCGGCGACGCCCCTTCCGGGAGCATGGCGGCCACCTGGCCCAAGGTTTCCAGCACCCTGGAGCGGGCCCAGTAGAGGTCGGTGCCGTCCTCGAACAGCACGTAGACAAGCGAGAATCCAAAGAACGAATACCCGCGCACCGTCTCGGCGTAGGGCACGGCAAGCATCTGCGTTGTCAGAGGGTAGGTGATCTGGTCCTCGACGATCCGCGGCGACTGGCCGGGATGCTTCGTGTAGACCACGACCTGGACATCGGAAAGGTCGGGCAGGGCGTCAAGCGGCATGGAGCCGATCGAATTGAACCCCGCAACCGCCAGTGCTGACGACACCACCAGCACGAGCAGCCTGTTCTCCAGCGACCAATCGACGACTCTGGCGAGCATTGGTGTGTTCCGCTCTCTCAATGCACGTGCAGGTGGCCGCCGACGGTACTGTCGGCGAGCCTGTCGACTGCCGCCTGGAGATTGCTCTCGGAGTCCAGCAGGAACTGGGAAGACGTCACGACGCGCTCTCCTTCGGCAAGGCCTTCCGACACGTGGACCAGTCCCTCGCTCTCGATCCCAAGCTCGATCTCACGGGGAACGAAGATGCCGTTGCCTGCGTCGATGATCACGATGTCGCGGCCCTTTCCGGACCGCAGCACGGCCTGAGCGGGAACTATGAGGGCGTCCTTCGCGCCCGGCAACTGGATCTCGATCGTGGCGTACATCTTCGGGCGCAGCCTGCCGTCGGAGTTCTCGACCTCGACGTACCCGGTGAGTGTCTGCGTCTCCGGACTCATCGAAGGCTCGAAGAACAGGAGCCTGCCGCGCCAACGGCGGCGCGGGAACGCGTCCAGTGAGATGTCCGCCGTCAGGCCGACACGGAGGTCCTCAAGGTGGTGCTCGAAGAACTCGACTTTCGCCCACAGCGTCGAGTGGTCGGCAATCGTGAGAATCGTCGTCCCCGGAACCGCCTTGATGCCCTCCAGCGACTCCGCCTGCTTGTCGACTACGTAACCCGAGCCGGGAGAATAGACCTCCACTGTTCGGCTTGCCTTTCCGGCAGCCCTCAGGTGTTCGATCTGCTGGCTGGTCAGATCCCAGCGGCGCAGCCTGTCCTCCGCTGCCTGCAAGTGAGCCTCAGCCCGGCTCACCGCACCCGGATACGCTTCCATCTCTCTTAGCCGGTCCACAAAGGCGATCTCCGCAAGGAACTCCTCCTGGACGGCGACGAGGTCGGGGCTGTAGATCTCGAACAGGACCTCTCCCTTCGAGACCGTCTCTCCGACGATATTGACCCTCGGCCTCTCGATCCAGCCCTCGAACTTGGTGTGGACCGAGACCAGCCGTGCCTCGTCGTGCTCGAGATAGCCGATGGTGCGGATTCGTGCAGGCAGGTCGGCCCGCTCGACGATTGCGGTTCGCACGGCGAAGTTCTGCAGGAAGTTCCTGCTCACATGCACGCCTGGACCCGCGGCCGCGGCCGGAGGAGCGGGGCGGCTCTCGATCGGGGTGAGGTTCATCCCGCAAATCGGACACTGTCCCGGCCCCTCGAGCATGACCTGCGGATGCATGCCGCAGGTGTAGAGCCCAGCGGCGCCGGAATCGACACTGGAGTGAATCTCCGGGGATTCGCCCTCGGTCCGGGCGCCGATGTGCCGAATCGCAATCGCAGCAGCAGCAAGCGCCGCAACGGTGAGAACGACGGTGAACAGCCTCTTCGCGGTCACGATGGCACCCTCTTCGGAACCGCCGAACCTATCACCCTCTCCAAGTCCGCGGCCGCCTTGAGGTAGTCCGCTCGGAGCCGTGCCGCACCCAGCTGCACGTCCAGCAGCAAGCGCTGAATCTCGAGCAGGCCGGTCACTTCCGCCGCCCCGTTCGAGTAGGCATCCAGCGTCGACTCGAAGGCTTGCTCCACCTGGGGAACCAGAGTGCGCTCGTGGAGACGCAATTGGCTTCCGATGGTCTCGATCCGGAATGCGATGGAGCGAACGTCCGACTCCATTGCTGTGGCAGATTCCCGATACGCAAACCGGGCCGCGTTGAGCCTCTCGGCCGCCTCGCGCACACCGGCGTCGTACTTGCCGCGAAAGACCGGCACGGTGAGCCCAACGGATACGCCGTACGAATCCTTGCCGTCGCCGGGAACTGGCAGGTCGGCCATTCGGACTCCGTATGCACGAATGTTCCCCCACGTCAGGCCCACATTGAAGTCGGGACGGTGGCGGATTCTCGCTAGATGCAGCATTTTCTCGGCCTCCTCGATGCTCAGGAACGCAGCTCTGATCTCCGGGCGCTCCTGACGGCCGATCTGAAGCAGCGACTGCTCTTCCAGCTGCAGCTGCGGAAGGTCGGCGAGAGAGACTTCGGCGATCGGGGTGTCGGCAGGAGCGTCCCGAAGGGCGTTCAGAATCGCCTCCAGACGGACCCGCTGGCTGCGGAGCTGATGCCGCTGCTGCAGGGCTCGTGTGATCTCGGCCTGCAGTCTCAAACCGTCGCGCTGCAGACCCACGCCCTCCGCATAGCGTCGGCGTGCGATAGTTTCGAAGTGGTCGAGCAGCTCTTCGTAGAGGCGGTTTGCGGCAAGCGCCCGATCCAGGAATCCAAGATCGTAGTACGCCTGCTTGACGCGAAGGACCACGTCGGACCGCACGCCGTCGTACAGCCTATTACTGATGTCGGCGACCTTGGATGCGAGCTGGCCGCCCGCTGTCCGCTTGCCCAACCCCGGAATGGTCTGGGAAATCCCTACCATCCTCTGCTGGGAGCCCACTCTTGTCTCGATGCTCCGGGCGAACTGGGTGAAGCTCACGGACGGATCGGGCAACGAGGTCGCCTGCGGGACGCGGTGACGCGAGGCCTGAAAGTCTGAGAACGCCCTGAGCACCCGGGGGTTGCTCTGAAGGGCTTCCTCGATCAGTTTCTGTAGACGCTTGTCGCCATGCGTTGAATAGGTTCCGGATGCGGTCGTCGCAGCCAACGCGATGCCGGCGACCAGATGCACAATCATTGCCGATTCCTCCTGTCTCGATCAGCGGCCGGCGTCACGCGCAGAACATGTGCGCTTCGCGGGCCAACGGCACGCCTTGGCTGCACTGCCGCCTCCGGCATGGGAACGCCCCGAAGGCAGTGCGCAGTTCCAAGACCGGAAGGGCAGGTCGCCCTTCCTGTCACGAGAACGGGAAAAGCGCTATAGGAGGAGCGCCGACTGCAGAATGTACGGCGTCGCGGGAGGAGCTGGCCACACTAGAGGGCGGCGTGAGAGGCACGTGGCGGGCAAGGCCCTCAAGGTCCGGGCGGAATCCTCGACCAGTGTCCCGCAGACCGCTGGCGCAGCCTCGCCAAGGGTGCGATCCTCGACGCGGGTCCGCACTGCGTGCTCTGCATCGCAGCCGGACTGGCAGGCTAAGTCGCCGTCACTGGCCGGAGGCGGAGGCTCGGTGCTGCAATCGTGCGCAGGCGAAGCGACTGGGCCGGGGACCGAAGCAAGGCACAGGCACATCCCTGATCCCGCCAGAAACCATGCTAGGAGCATGGCGGTAGCCGACTTTGCTCGCACTGGGCTTAGAATGCATGCATCCTGCCAGAATGTCAAGCCGATCCACACGAGGCCCCGGCCTGGTCCATTGACGGCGTCCGGTGGTCCTTCCGCCGCATGGGCGGATTCAGGGACGGCGGTTCCATCGAAGCGGATGGCGGGGAGTGCTCTCGGAACGCTACGCAGGCAAGCGCCGTCTCAGATCAGGTCTCTTGAACGAAAGCGCCACAGTGCCAGCAGTAGAAAGATCGCCGCAACGTCGAAGGCGTAGATGGTGAGCGTGAGGATGTCTTCCAACGCGATCAGCCGTCCGTTCATGATGAGGCCGAATACGTTGAATTGGTCATAGCTGGGCAGCACGAAAAAGAGCGGATTGGGGGACGAAAAGAAACCCGCGCTGGCGAAGAAGGCTACGACGGCGGCGAGGAGCGGATGCAGCAGGAGGGAGAGGAGCATCGCCACGGAGCCCACCATGAGGCTCTGACAGAACATGAGCCAGGGCGCGTACTGGGCCGCCAGGTTCAGCTCCAAGTCATTGACCTGGGTGAAGATGACGAGGGCGATCCCGGCAAGCAGCGAGTATCCGAACAGGACCGCGATCGCGCCGCAGTACTTTCCAATGAGAAACTGTGACCGCGTCACGGGCTTGGCAAGGATCATGTGAATGGTCCCGCGACGAAGGTCGCTCGCCACCGCCGTGCAGCAAATGAACAACGCTACGACAGTGCCTCCAAAGGCCGAGAACCAATAGAAGCCCGCCAAAAAGAAGGATCCCGCCTGGTCGATTCCCTGTCGCGCCTGTTCCTGTTCGGCCTCGGTCAGTTCGCCGTCGCTGATGCCGGCGGCGAGTTCGGAAGCCTCGAGGATGGATTTCTTGACCTTGGTCACGGTTACCGAGAACACTGCGGTCAGGCCCAGCAGAGCCAGCATCAGAGCCACCAGCAGGCGCCGGTGCAACAAGGCGCGAATGCTGTCGACAGCGACCAGCAGTGTCGGATTCATGCCGTTCTCTCCCGGTCGATCGCACCGAAGAAGATCTCCTCCAGCGACTGCATTTGGGGCTCGACCCGCTTGACATCCACGCCGAGGTCGTCCAGCACCTGCCGGACGTGTTCAAGCAGCGACTGGCTGTCACAGACGATGGTTGACTCTCTTCCCTTCAGAGTGAGCCGCGCATCGGTCGCGGACAGAGCTTCGATCACTGCCGCCGGAAGGCGACCGACGACGATCCTGGCCCCTCTTGCTCCGGAGAGTTCCTCCAGTGTGCCGACCCGCTTCAGCTCGCCCTTTTGCAGAATGGCCACTCGGTCGCACACCGATTCGACTTCCGAGAGGATGTGCGAGCAGACGAATACCGTCTTGCCTCTCGCCTTGAGATCGAGCAGGATATCGCGGAAGTCGCGGCGGGCGACGGGGTCGAGATTCGACGTGGGCTCGTCCAGAATCAGCAGTTCCGGGTCGTTGATCAGCGCCTGGGCCATGCCGAGACGCTGCAGCATGCCCTTGGAATACTGGGAGATCCTCCGCTCGGCAGCCTCCCGCAGGCCCAGTCGCTCGAGCAATTCCCCAGCCCGTCGCGAGCAGTCCGCTCGTTCTAGTCCAAGCAGGCTGGCGTAGAACTCGAGAAGGCGCCGGCCGCTGTAGTAGCTGTGCAACTGCACCGACTCGGGCAGGTACCCGAGCTCTTTCCGGGTCTGCGCGCATGTGACAGGCTGGCCGAACAGGTAGGCGGCTCCACCGCTGGGGCGGATGAAGTTCAGCAGGAGCCGGATGGTCGTCGACTTTCCGGCCCCGTTGGGTCCGAGAAAGCCGAACACCTCGCCGGCGTGCACTTCGAGGTCGAGGCCACGGAGCGCAACCGTGCCGCCCCTGTAGGTCTTCCCCAACGTCTCGGTGCGGATGACGGCCATGTCGCTTCTCTCGCCTTGGAACTCGTCGGCGGGCTTGCTCTATTGCGTCAGCCGCTCGAGCAACTGCCGCAACTCGTTCTCCCTGCCTGGGTCGTAGCCGGTCTGGATCCACGCGATGAGGCCGTCTGCGTTGACGACCAACTGCGAGGGAATGGCGTTCACCCCGAAGCGGGCACCGATCGCCTGGTCCTGGTCCGCCACCACGCGGAACGTGTACTTCCTCCGCCGCAGGAATTCCTCGATCGTATCGAGATCCTCCCCGAGGTTGACTGCAAGGACCTCCACCTGGCGTTCCCCGAAGTCCTCGTGGAGTTCCTGAAGCTTCGGCATCGACCTGAGGCATGGTGCGCACCAAGTCGCCCAAAAATCCACCACGACCGCCTTGCGGTCTCGCAGTTCGGAGAGCACGACTTGTCGCCCCTGTAGGTCCGCTGCTGAAAAGTCAGGCGCCTCGCTTCCAACCTGGATGTCACCGAGCCGGTTTGTGACAGCCAGCCCATCGTGCGTCAGCTCGACCTTGACCTTGTGGTGGATCTTGATGCTCCCGAGCGCGAACGCTATTCCTGCCGCGCCCCAGATCAGTTGTTTCTTGTTCAGCCTCACCCTCACCGTGCCAGACGAACCGAATGGTCTTTCTCAATCGTACGTCCCCCAACTTTCCTCTTCGTAGTGGGTCGTCTACAGGCGGGGCTTGGAGGTTCAGAATGCGACACGCATGCCACCGGCCGAGAATCGGAAGTACAGCCGCATGCCCACCTGCACGTCAAGTGGCCGCCTCTCTTCCGCATCGCGGCCCACCGTCGGATTCGAGACGGCTTGCAGCGCAATGTCCGGGATGGGAACGCCTCTCACCCGGCGGCCACGTGGATCGTGGGCGGGCACGGACTGACCGTGGTCGAGAAGCTCAAGATCCGGAAACTGACGCGGTCGGCCGGGAGAATCGCCGAGAAGCCCGGCTCGCAGGGCAAGGCCGATCCCGGACCGAACTGGGAGATTGCGGCACAGAACTGGTCGCTTCTGCGGTCACAACTCGAGCACAAGGCAGCATGGGCGGTCGAGAAATGGCGAAAGTGAACCCGCGATACACGTCGCACGATTCCTACCGGTGCGGTGCCCGGAACGATCCGGATGAGTCAAACACCTGACGCTGCGGATCCTGCGGACCGGTCGCGGACGGGGAGGTGAACTCCGCGATCAACATCCCTGCGGCCGGGGTTCCCGCCGCCGGAGCGTCAACGTGGGCCGTTGGACCGTGCGTCGCTCCGGAGCCGTGTGCGGGAGCGACCTGACTAGGCACTCTCGCGTGTGAGCGCATTCGGATGGATTGTGCGGGAACTGGCAGTTCCCTTGTCGCCAATCCACGAAGCAGATCGCGGTCGTGCACTTCGCTTCCAGGATTCAACGGCCTGAAATTGAGCGGATGCGAGAAGAATGATGCAGACGGATTGCCCAGACTGCAGGGAATCGACCAATATAGGATGCTTATGCGTGATCATGTCCTTGCCTGTGACGAGGGAACCAGTAGTGCACGGGCGGTCGTGTATGACCGGGAAGCGCGTGCAGTCGCATCAGCCCAACTTCCTGTCCCGACCGCCTTTCCCCGCAGCGGCTGGGTCGAGCAGGACGCCGGGACGATCTGGAGGACGCAGCTGCAGGCAGCATGCGAAGCTGCAGACGAATGCGGCGGCTGGAATCGGATCGCAGCGATAGGCATCACAAACCAGCGCGAAACGACCATCGTCTGGGATCGAGTGACGGGAAGTCCGATCGCGCCGGCAATCGTGTGGCAATGCCGCCGCACCGCAGCCGCATGCGCCGAGCTGGCTGCCGCAGGCCACGCCGACACCATCACGGCCGTCACGGGCCTAGTGGCTGATCCCTACTTTTCGGGGACCAAGATCGGATGGATCCTCGACAGCGTGCCGGGAGCCAGGAAGCGGGCCGAGGCCGGGGAGTTGGCGTTCGGCACCGTCGACAGCTGGCTGGTCTACCGGCTGAGCGGCGGCAGGGAGCATGTGATCGACCGCACCAACGCATCGAGGACCCTGTTGATGAACCTCCGGACGGGCGACTGGGACGAGGCGATGGTGTCGCTCCTGGGCGTGCCGGCACCGATGCTTCCCCGGATTGTTCCCTCGTGCGGGGTGCTGACGACCACAGACGGCGATGTGGTCGGAGCCGAGGTTCCGATCGCCGGCGTAGCGGGAGACCAGCAGGCTGCCTTGTTCGGCCAGGCCTGCTTCCGGCCCGGTCTGGTGAAGAACACGTACGGAACTGGGTGCTTCGCTCTCATGCACACTGGCGAGAGATCCTCACCGTCGCGGCACCGCCTCCTTTCCACCACTGCGGCATCGCCCGCAGGGAAGACCGAGTTTGCGCTCGAGGGAGCGATCTTCGTAGCGGGAGCCGTCGTGCAGTGGCTGCGCGACGAGCTGGGTCTTATCAAGACCGCGGCGGCGTCCCAGCAGGCCGCGGAGTCCGTTTCCGACACGGCGGGCGTCTACCTGGTGCCGGCGTTCACCGGACTGGGCGCTCCCTACTGGGATGCGGAGGCGCGGGGCCTGCTGACGGGCCTGACGCGTGGAGCACGACGCGAGCACATCATCAGAGCGGCGCTTGAGTCGATCGCCTACCAGACGCGGGACCTAGTCGAGGCTATGGAATCGGATTGTGGAACGGGGCTGGCGGAGCTGCGGGTCGATGGCGGTGCGACAGCCAACGACTTCCTGATGCAGTTTCAGGCCGACATCCTCGGCGTGCCGGTCGTGCGACCAGCGTACTCGGAAACCACCGCTCTCGGGGCAGCGTTCCTGGCCGGGCTGGCCACCGGATTCTGGACCGGGACCGGCGAGCTCGAGGGATTCTGGAGTGTCGACCGCAGATTCGAGCCCTCGATGCCCGAGGCAAGAAGGTCGGACCTCTACGAAGGATGGAAGGCGGCGGTCGGGCGCGCCCTCTGACCCGAACGGCCGCTCAGACGCCGCCCGTCACCAGGAACGGCTCGAACGCCTCCGTGCGGAGACGCAGTCCGAGACCCGGCGCTTTGGGAAGCGCCCATGCTCCCTGGTCAAGGCGGATGGGACGCTCGACGATCTCGGTGCGAAACGGATTCTCCGTCCGGTCGCATTCGATCAGCTTCTCCTCGGTCGTCAGGGTGAACGGCTGACGCGGCCGGGCGGCGTAGAAGTGCAGCGCAGCCGCCTGCCCCACCGCCGAACCCCAGGCGTGGGGCGTGACATGGACCCCGGTCAGAGACCCGGTCGCGGCGATCTTCATCCCCTCCGTGATTCCTCCGCAGGCGCAGATGTCCGGCTGGGCGAAGTCCAGCGCCCGCAGCCGAAACCACCGGTCGAAGCCGAATCGTGTGTACTCGCACTCTCCGCCGGCGAGAGGGATGCTCGTCCTCGATTTCACCTCCAGGTACGCCTCTGGATCCAGGGGCGAGACGGGTTCCTCGAACCAGTGGATTCCGTGCGGCTCGACGGCTCTAGCGAGCCTGACCGCCTCGACCGGAGAGTAGGCGTGGTTGGCATCGATCGAGAGCTTGACTCCGGACCCCACGTACCCGCGCAATGCCCCGACCAGTTCGGCGTCGCGGGCGATTCCCTGCCCGACTTTCATCTTGAGCGCCCGAAAACCCGCATCCAGGCAGGCTCGGGCCTCTCTCTCCCACCGCCTCTCCAAAGGCTCGACTCCACCAAAGTAGAATCCCGTCCAATAGCACTCAATCGAATCGACCGCCGCGCCTCCGAGGGCGCGGTACAGCGGAAGCCCCGCGTCCTGAGCCTTCAGGTCCCAGCAGGCGATGTCGAGAGCTGAGATGGCAGCGAGCATCACGCCCTTCTGGCCGTAGTCCAAGGAGCGTGCGTACAGGAGTTCCCAGATCGATTCGACCGCACGGGGATCCATTCCAAGAACGAGCGGCCCGAGGAAACTCCGGATGATCGGAGCTGTCACTCCGGCGGGGCCGTAGGCCTCTCCCCAGCCCTGGCGGCCGTCATCGGTCGAGAGGCGCACGAGCATCGCCTCCCGCTGGAAATACTGAAACTGGGAGAATCCGAAGGGGCGCTCCAGCTCCGCCCGCAGTTGGAACGCGTCAACCCGGCTGATGCGCATCGGCCTGATAGAATACCGCTTCCACCATGAAAGCGATTCGCATCCATGAGCACGGCGGCCCGGAGGTCCTGAGCTACGAAGACCTGCCCGAGCCCGAGCCGGGCCCCGGCCAGGCAGTAGTGAAGATCGAGGCTGCGGGCGTCAATTTCATCGACATTTACTTCCGAACGGGCCTGTATCCGGCCGAGCTGCCGATCACCAACGGCCAGGAGGGGGCCGGCACGGTGGTTGCGGTCGGCGAGGGCGTCACGGAGGTGTCCGTGGGCGACCGCGTGGCCTATACCGGCGCACACGGCGCGTACGCGCAATTCGCGGCGGTCGCCGCCGACCGCCTGGTCAGTCTGCCCGACGAGGTCAGCACCAAGCTGGCGGCCGCCTCCATGCTCCAGGGCATGACGGCCCACTACCTGATCCGCTCAACGTTCGAAGTCAACGAGTCTCACACCGTGCTCATCCACGCATGTGCGGGGGGAGTCGGACTCCTGCTGGTCCAGATGGCCAAGAAGTTCGGAGCGCGGGCGATCGGAACCTGCTCCACACCCGAGAAGGCCGCCAGGGCGAGAGAGGCAGGGGCGGATGAGGTGATCCTCTACACGGAACGGGACTTCGAGAGCGACTGCAAACGACTGACCGGGAACCAGGGCGTGGATGTCGTCTACGATGCGGTCGGAAAGTCGACCTGGGTCGGAAGCCTCAACAGCCTCAAGCCGCGCGGCATGATGGTCACCTTCGGAAACGCCAGCGGGCCGGTGCCGCCTTTGGCCCCGCTGGAGCTGACCAAGCGAGGATCCCTGTATCTCACCCGACCATCCCTGTTCGCATATGTCTCGAGCCGGGAAGACTTGGAATGGCGATCCTCGGACATTTTCGAGTGGATCCGGGACGGAGAGCTGCGCATCCACGTGGGCGGTGAATTCCCGCTCAGGGATGCCGCCGAGGCGCAGACTTGCCTGGCCGGACGCAAGACAATGGGCAAGCTGGTGCTCATTCCCTGATCCCTGCTCCGAACCTTCCGGCCGTTCCTAGGCAAGGCACGGCTGATGATGAGAGGCCGTGGGTCGGCGGCAGCTCGTGAGATCGTCGAACGCCGACTCGAACCCTGCCGATTCCGATTCGCCCCGGGGCGAATTCCCTGCAACTCCGAGCCGCCATTGCGGCGATTTCGGGGCAAATCGATCGCGCTTGAGGGGCCGAGCTGATGCGGACGATCTCGTCGAATCCGCTCCTGCCGCGGTTGTGGGAAGGAGCGGCATGCCCCGGATCCGGCCGGTCGGATCCGGAATCGCTTATATAATGTGCAGCAGAGTTTGCCGATGCGTAACGTTGCACTAGTTCTGTCTGTCATGGCCTCAGCGGCCGCCGCCCAGGGCGCGGACTTTGCAACGGATGTCGAGCCGATCTTCAAGGCCAACTGCTACACCTGCCACGGTGACGCCCAGCAGCTCGGCCAACTCCGTCTCGATTCCCGAAGCGTGGTGATGGAAGACGGTCCGAGCGGACCTCGCATCGTTGCCCGCCAACCCGAGGCGAGCAGCATCTACCGGCGCGTGGCCGGACTGGGTGAAGGGGTCCGCATGCCCATGGGAGGCGAACTCTCGGAACCGGAGATCGAGACCATCCGGGCGTGGATCGAGAGCGGCGCCATCTGGCCGAAGGGCAGCGGCACGCTGGCGGGGCTCGACTCCCACTGGGCCTTTGTCCCGCCGTCACGGCCGGACCCTCCGTCCAGCGACGGGAACTGGGGTGCGAACCTGATCGACAGCTTCGTGCTGGCAAAGCTGGAGGCCGAGAGTCTCCAGCCCTCCGACCGGGCCTCGAAGCAGACCTTGCTTCGCCGCCTGAGCCTGGATCTGACCGGACTGCCGCCGACAGTGGGGGAGACCGAGCGGTTCCTAGCCGACACTAGCGCGGACGCCTACAGCCGCGAAGTGGAACGGCTTCTCGCATCCCCCCACTACGGGGAACGGTGGGGCCGGGTCTGGCTGGATGCGGCGCGGTACGCCGATTCGGACGGATTCGAGAAGGACAAGCCGCGGAGCGTCTGGTTCTACCGGGACTGGGTCGTGAACGCGCTCAACGCCGACATGCCGTACGACAGCTTTGTGGTCAGGCAGATTGCCGGGGACCTGCTGGCGCAGCCGTCGCAAGAGGACCGGGTCGCCACGGGTTTTCTGCGCAATTCGATGATCAATGCAGAGGGCGGCGCGAACCCCGAACAGTTCCGCATGGAGGCCATGTTCGACCGGATGGACGCCATCGGGAAGTCGGTGCTCGGCCTGACCGTGCAGTGTGCACAGTGCCACGACCACAAATATGACCCGATCTCCCAGCGCGACTACTACAGCCTGTTCGCGTTCATCAACAACTCCCACGAGTCGACGCAGCCTGTCTACACCCCGGAGCAGGAGCGTCTCCGCGCGGACATCTTCGCCGGCATCCGCGAGATCGAGCAGGACCTCAAGCGGCGGATGCCGAACTGGCGGGAACGGATGGCGCAGTGGGAGCGCGAGGAAGCGGCCTCCCGGCCGGAATGGACGGTGATCGACACCCACATCAAGCTCGGCAGCGGCGAGAAGTATGTCGTGCTTCCCGACAAGTCGATTCTTGCCGAGGGATATGCCCCGACGCGCAGCGTCGTCACTCCCGAGGGCAGGCTCGAGCCGGGCACGATCAGGGCCTTCCGCCTCGAGCTCCTTACCGATCCGCGCCTGCCTCTCGGGGGTCCCGGCCGGTCGTTTCTCGGAACGGCCGCCCTGACGGAGTTCTCCGTCGAAGTCGCTCCCGAGAGCGACCCGGAGTCCTGGGAGGAAGTGGCGATCGCCGGCGCCACGGCCGATGTCAACCCGCCCATTGACTGGCTGGACCCGTTCCTGTTCCCTGACAAGGACAACAAGCGACGGGTCCTGGGCGACGTGGGCTTCGCGATCGACGGATTCGAAATGAGCGCCTGGCTCATCGACGCGGGTCCCGGGAGGCGTAACGAGTCGCGGAACGCCGTGTTCCGGCTCAAGGTGCCGCTGGAGGTGGACGAGCCGCTGATGGTGAAGTTCAGCCTTTCGATGAACCACGGGGGCTGGAACTCGGACGACAACCAGTCGCTGAACCTGGGCCGCTACCGCCTTTCCTCCACCTCCGCCGAAAACGCGACGGCGGACACGGTGCCGGCCGCATCGCGAGAGGTCCTTTCAGGCGTCCCGGCGGACCGGCGCACTGCGGAGCAGGAGGCGGCCATCTTCAGCCACTGGCGCACCACGGTTCCCGGCTGGGAGGAGGCCAACCGCCGGATCGAGGAGCTCTGGGAACAGCATCCCGAGGGATTCTCGCAGCTCGTGATGAACGAGAGGGACGAGCCGCGGGTCACCAGCATGCTCCAGCGCGGCGACTTCCTGCGCCCGACCGAGGAAGTGCGGCCGGAAGTGCCCGGAATCCTGCACGAGATGGATGCGCCGGGCGAGACGCCCCGCCGGCTCGCTTTCGCGGAATGGCTCGTGGACCGCGACTCCCCGACCACGGCACGGTCCATGGTGAACAGGCTCTGGCAGGGGCACTTCGGCATCGGGATCGTGGAGACATCCGAGGACCTGGGCCGCCAGACGGCCGATCCGTCGCATCCGGAACTGCTCGACTGGCTTGCCGTCGAGCTGATGGACAGCGGCTGGAGCCTCAAGCACATTCACCGCCTGATCGTCTCCTCGGAGACCTATCGCCAGGCGTCACACGTCTCTCCCGAATTGCTTGAGAAGGACCCCAAGAACCGCCTTCTGGCCCGGGGCTCGCGTTTCCGCGTCGACGGAGAGCTGGTGCGCGACATCGCCCTGTCGTCCAGCGGTCTGCTGACCGCGGAGATCGGCGGAGAGCCGGTCTATCCGCCCGCGCCCGAGTTTCTGTTTCTGCCGCCAATCAGCTACGGGCCGAAGCGCTGGTATGTCGACGACGGAGCGCAGCGCTACCGCCGGTCCCTGTATGCGTTCCGCTACCGCTCGGTGCCGTTTCCGGTCCTGTCCACATTCGACACCCCGGACGGCAACTTCGCTTGCGTCAAGCGGGACCGCTCGAACACGCCGCTCCAGGCGCTGGTCACGCTGAATGAGACCGTGTTCATGGAGGCTGCGAGGGCGCTGGGCCGACGGACGCTCGGAGAGGGCGGCTCCAGCGATCCCGAGAAGGTCGACTACGCCTTCCGACGGGTGCTGACCCGCGAGCCGCAGCCGGCGGAGCGCGATGAGCTGCTGGCGTTCCTGGACGGCCAGAGGGAGCGCATCGGGACGGGAGAGGTGGATGTTGTCGGCCTTACGGAGGGCGACGCGCCGCTGGTCGCGTCGGACGGGGGCGTTCCCGAAACCGAGCTCGCAGCGTGGACCGCGGTGTCCAGGGTGCTTCTAAACCTGGACGAGACCATTACGAGAGAGTAGCCAATGCAAGGACCGAGATCCGCCACCAATCCCCTCGCGCGCCGCTGGTTTCTGCAGCAGTGCGGCGTCGGCCTCGGGGCAGTCGCGCTGCGGCAACTGCTGCAGGCTTCGGACCCGCTGGCCCCCAAGCGGCCCCATCACGCGGCAACCGCCAAGAACGTCATTTTTCTGTTCATGGGTGGAGGCCCGAGTCATCTCGAGCTCTTCGACAACAAGCCCGAGCTCGGCAAGCACGAAGGCACTCTGCCTCCGGAGGGCCTGCTGGAGGGCTATCGGGCGGCCTTCATCGATCCGAACTCCACTCTGCTCGGCCCGAAGTTCAAGTTTTCCAGGCACGGAGAGAGCGGTGCCGAACTGTCCGAACTGCTTCCTCACACAGCAACCGTTGCCGACGACATCGCCATTGTGAAGTCCCTCGTCACGGACGCCTTCAACCACGCGCCCGCACAAGTCATGATGAGCACGGGCACCCAGCAGTTCGGCAGGCCGTCCATGGGCGCCTGGACTCTGTACGGGCTCGGCAGCGAGTCGACGGACCTCCCGGGCTTTGTGGTCTTCAGTTCGGGCCAGAAGGGCCCGAGCGGAGGCAACACGAACTGGGGCAGCGGGTTCCTGCCGTCCATGTACCAGGGGGTGCAGTTCCGGACGAGCGGCGATCCCGTCCTCTATCTCTCCAATCCGCGCGGTGTGGACCGGCAGCTCCAGCGGGACTCGCTGGACGCGATCGGCCGCCTCAACAGGATGCGTCTCGACGAGGTGGGGGACCCGGAAATCTCAACCCGCATCAACTCGTTCGAAATGGCATACCGGATGCAGCGAAGCACGCCCGAGCTGATGGACATCTCTCAGGAGCCGCCGCACGTGCTGGAGATGTACGGTGCCGAGCCAGGCAAGCCTTCGTTCGCGAACAACTGCATTCTCGCTCGGCGCCTTGTCGAGCGCGGCGTGCGGTTCGTTGAGCTGTTCCACGAGTCGTGGGACCAGCACGGCGACCTGATCAACGGCCTGAGAGAGAACTGCCGCGACACGGATCAGGCGTCTGCGGCCCTTGTCAAGGACCTCAAGCAGCGCGGCCTGCTCGAGGACACGCTGGTGCTCTGGGGCGGCGAGTTCGGGCGGACGCCGATGGTCCAGGGCGGCACGGACGACGGCAGGGACCATCACCCCAATGCCTTCACGATGTGGATGGCGGGAGGCGGAATCCAGCCCGGCATCACCATCGGCAAGAGCGACGAGCTTGGCTTCAACGTCGTCGAGGACAAGGTGCATGTGCATGACCTGCACGCAACGATCCTGCACCTGCTCGGGTTCGACCACACCAAGCTGACCTACCGGTTCCAAGGACGCGACTTCCGGCTCACCGACGTCGCCGGCAACGTGGTTCATCAGGTTCTGGCATAGGACCGGCTTCCATTCGCATCAGGTCGTTGGGGATCGGGAGCCGATGCGGTC
This sequence comes from Bryobacterales bacterium, assembly GCA_028819255.1. Lineage (GTDB taxonomy): Bacteria > Acidobacteriota > Terriglobia > Bryobacterales > UBA6623 > VXMF01. The sequence goes on from JAPPMB010000060.1 coordinate 75,265, forward strand.
GGCAGTGTGAGCGATCGGTCGGATCGCATCATAGTCTCCGCGTTGTCGGTCGGCTGAAGACTCGCATATCAGCACTCGCCTGTAATGGAGGGCCTCGACCTGCACCCTATGTGCGACAACTACGCCACGCGAAGGTGCGCGCCTGGGTCGCCAAGCGGCCGCGCATCCACCTGCACTTCATCGCGACTTGCACCTCATGGCTGAGGTATGATCTTGGAACGGCAAGCTCTTGACAGACCGAGAGCCCAGCTGGACGAGACGCCAATGCTGAATGATGAGCAACATGCCCGGATCGTAGGGATGAAGCTGCTTGACGAGTTGCACGAGGCGTTTTGGCCCTGGCTGAGTACACTAAACGGGCGACGGAGCGACAAGAAATCTGCGAACAAGTTCATGCTGGGCGCCATCCTTGACTACCAAGTCCGTGCAGATCAGGCATGAAAGAACGCAAAGCGACTGGCCGAGACAGAGTTTGGCGACGCCATCGATCTCTGGAAAAAGATTACCGCCATGCCCAGTCTGACATGGAAAGGTCAGTTCACACGCTACGGCCTGCATCGTTATCCTGCTGGGCACGAGAGAGTTTGGAGGATTGGCAGCTACATTGTTCAGCACTATGGAGGTGATGCCCGGCGTATCTGGGACGACCAGCCGGCCAGTGTGGTGCTCGACCGGCTCATCAGGATGCGTGTGGGCCCCCAGATCTCTCGGATGATCGTCGGTGCACTGAACGACACAGGTCAGATCGAGGACTTGGGTGATCTCAAGGCCGATCTCCACGTACGTCGTGTCCTCGGACGTGTCTTTACCGGTAGCAAAGTGTCCGCCCGAGAAGCCCACAGACTCGCCCGAATGGTCGTTGGCGGCCCGACATGGACCCTCGATAGTCGGCTCTACTTTCTCGGAAAGGACTACTGCGGCGCGAAACCCAATTGCGAGCACTGCAATCTCAAACTCGTGTGCGCTCGAGGAATCGGAGTCTCGGAAGGTACCGAAGAACCGCGCTGAACCGCCAACCATCTCTGGTCGGCTCAAGGAGGTTGGTCGTGGTGCAGCAGACCAGCTAATGGTGCTGACCGCATGTTCGGCGGCCGTATCCCGAGCTTGGCGTTAGCCATGAACGGGGCGGTGCATCCCGAGAAGCGGTTGCGACAGGATCGGTAGCGGCAGGGCACGTAGCCGCACCGAGGCGGCCTACACGTTTGCGGACTGGCAATGGGCACACCGAGCCATCGGGCCAACGGATCTTGACGAGCTGGCGGTCGACGGTTTCATTGTCGAGAGAGCCTTGGACGACGTTGACCTTCGAGATGTCTTTCCAAGACGCACGTCTCTGTGATGGTGCAGGAAGCTCACTACCTGTAAGGCGGTCCGAAAAACTGGGACCACCTCAAACAGCGATACCTTTCGTCAGAATAGGCAAATGATCGCTTGAGAGCCTTGTACTTGATGCTCTTGATTGCCAGCACTCAGAATATGTCGTGACCAGTGTTATGTGTTAACATGCACCGTGGAACAGCGGCAGTTTCCAAAGTCCTGGATCTAGCCCAAATTAGAGCGTCCAGACGAAAGCGCCCGCACCTAGCGGCTCGAAGATGTGAACTCTGTGACCTCGGACGGCGACATGCTGGAAATAGTCCTCCTGCTGAGGGCGGGCCTCGCCCGCATAGATTATCGTCTCTTCAAGCTAGGCCTGTGACAGACCGATGACGGCGACGCCTTGAAGCCCCTGGTTGTCCAAATACTGCTTGAACTGTGGGGTGCGATGCAGGCGAGGGATTCCCCAACCGTAAACTTCACCTGCATATTGCTATTTTACTTGTCCGGCCATCACGGCACCTAGGATTTCAATCGGACTGCTGAACTTCCTAGACGTGAATTCTTCCTCGATGTAGTGTGCCAGCTTCTTAAACGGTTTCGCGAAGTTAGACTTGCTGAACTCTCCTCTGTTGTGCCGGGAAATCAAATCATAGGTTCGTTCCGCAGCAGAGAAGTTTGAGGCGGGAGCGGGCCTTGGATCGCACTCTTCGAAGAACCCTTCGGTCGAGCTACCTTGGATCTGTTTGGATGAGTTGCGTTCTTGTAGACCTGCAAGCCCGCACGCGATCCGAAGCGTGCTCGGGCTGAAATTCCAGATATGACCGTAATGGAACATGTTGCCCTTGGAATGGTGTCTGCACATTTCGTCAATGTTCGGCACCGCAACAAACACCACTCCGCCCGGTGCCAGCCAATCCCGAAGAATAGAAAGGCAGCCTACGGGATCATTCAAGTGTTCAAGAACATGCGAGAGGATTATGAGATCAAACATTCCCGACGGATAGCGGGATCGCTCAACGAAACCTGTCGTTATGTCAAGCTGAAGTTCATCGCGACAATAGTGGGCGTACCGGATGTTGGGCTCGAGACCCGCGGCTTTCTTGTCGAGGTACTTCGCAGCGAAAACATATTCGCCCGACCCCGCTCCCACATCGAGCACAGTTTGCACAGATCTCAACGTTTCGGCATTCGCTGCGAAGAAATCCCTTGCAAGGCGTGAGTTCCTCAATATCTGGCGTTTGCGCGGCTCGGCACTTCCCTTGTACCTGACCCGGTAGTCCAGCGCATAAAACTTCTCTAGTTCGGCGTCGCTCGGAATCGGTTCGTTCCGGACGATCCCGGTCCTTGTGTCGAAAACCGTCCGGAGCGGTTGACCCTTGCGATCATGAGTCGAGATTTCGACCAAGTCTTCAGGAGACCCAGCGAGCAAAGAGCATTGTGGCATGCGAGTCAGTCGAAACCGGGAGTCTGATCCTGCAACCGATTGACCGTCCGCCCGATGGCAACTGGACGCCTACGGAGCGGCCATTGGAGCACATCTAGTCTTGCCGGACGCTACCCGATCTGTTCCTCCCGCACCCCGGGAGAATGGTCACCTCCCCGAACGGTGGGCGTGCCGTGACGGGTAAGAGATTCAGCCGCCACCCGTAGGGTGCCTGCGATGCTTGTCATTGTCAAGGGGGAACCTGTCCTTCCTGACGATCGAGAACTCCACCCATGGAGCTCTCAAGTGTAACGGGGGCACGAGCGTCAGGGCTCCGGCAATGACCGCAAGGCAGGTCAGCGCAAGAGCGTGGGACAAGTCAACGACCAGTGAGTCACAGCATCGATTCCCGGTCCTGACTCGCGGCCCGCCGGGTCACACTTCCCCTGATTCCGCCGGTTTCCGCTTCCAAGGTGGTGCGGGACATGCCCAAGACGGAAGAGGGATCGGCACCGGACACGATCTCATTCCGGATTGGACGGCTATTCGATCTGGATCGGACGAACTGATTCTCGGATTCGGCGCGACTGGAATTCCGGATTGGACGACGATCTGTGACCACGCCGAAGACAGTTCTCGGACGATTCCTCACCAGACATGCCAGCGCCCTAGTGCGGACGGCCTTGAGCGACGCCCGGATTGTCGCCGTTGTAGGACCAAGGCAGTCCGGCAAGACAACGCTCGTGCTGCGCATCGCCCGGGATGCCAACCTCCCCTACGTTACGCTGGACGACGCGCTGTCGAGACGATTCGCCCTGGTCGATCCCATCGGGTTTGTTCGCGCGTTACCCGCCGCAGCCATCGATGAGCTCCAGCGCGCCCCGGAACTCATCCTCGCCATCAAGCGTGCAGTCGCTGAAGACCCGCGCCGGGGACGCTACATCGTGACGGGCTCCGTCGACCTTGTCGCCTCCTCCGTGTCACCCGACTCGCTGGCCGGGCGAGTCGAGCCCGTGGTGCTGCTCCCCTTCTCCCAGGCCGAGATCGCCGACCTGCGAATTCCTCGCTTTCTCGACCGTGCTTTCCGTGCGGATTTTCCTCGTTTCCTGTCACTGAACCGGACAGAGAATCTGGTGGAACGCATCCTGACCGGAGGCTATCCCGAAGCGGTGGCTCGGACAACCGCAAGACGCCGCACGGCATGGCTCCGGGCCTACGTCAGGTCGCTGGTTCGCAGGGATGTCACACAGGAATTCAGGGTGTCCACGCTGGAGCAGATGGCCCGGCTGGTGGATCATGCGGTCGCATTCGCTGACCGTCTGCTGAACCTTTCCAGACTCGCATCCGAGCTCGGGATTGATGCCAAGACAATTGGTCGCTGGCTCGTGCTGCTTGAGCACCTGTTCCTCGTGCGCCGCGTTCCGGCATGGCATCGCAACGACGTCAGGAGACTGGTAAAGGCCCCCCTGCTTCAATTCTTGGACTCCGGCCTTCTGGCGGCAGTCCGTCGCGTGGGAGCACCCCCCATCGCCAGGAACCGCGGCAAACTCGGCCAGTTGCTCGAATGCCTAGTCTTTTCCGAGATCGTCAAGGCTCCCGACTTGGCCGAGAGGGGAATAATCATGAGCCACTATCGGGACAAGGACACGGTTGAGGTGGACCTGGTGCTCGAGCATCCGGACGGTCGGGTCGGCGGCATCGAAGTGAAGGCCTCCGCGACGGTGAGTCCGAGGGATTTCCGGGGACTCGCACGCCTGAAGGCTGCCTGCGGCGACTGCTTTTCCTGTGGCATCCTCCTCCATGACGGCGACGGTGTTCAGAAAGTTGCGCCCCCGCAGTTCCTGATGCCGGTCGGGGTGCTCTGGGAGTCCTAGCGGCCGTTCGGAGCGCGAGCCGAAACCTCCGTGGGTGCCACCGCGAAGGCAGTCCGGCTCTGCTGCGACGAGCAGACCTGCTTCCAGACCGCGGTGCGGACTCAGCCGGGTCTGTCGCTCGGGATTGGCGCAGCCGAACACAAGTCGAGAAATCCTGGCGGCAGGGCACCCTCTGCCCGCTCGCAGTGAGCGCATCGGAGGCCGAGTTGATCAACCGCACCGCACCAAGCACACCGACCCTGAGTCTGCGGTTGAACTCGGCCAAGCGATTTGCGCTGGGTCTGACCGAGAACCACATCCAATGAGCTCTCCGACGGGAGCACGACTCGTCTTGTCGGGCGCAACGAGAAGCCCCGGCCGTACCACGAAGGCGCGGACAACCAGGAGATCCTGGCGAGCGCTCACCTGCTTTGCAGGCATTGGAGGGGGCGGCGCAGCAACAGGAGAGGCCACTTGCGACTCAGCACATCAGAAGACGTCCTTGCCGCAGATGCTTTTGCGACAGGGGTCATGCCGGGTGACGGCCCGGCCTCAATCATCGTTCGCGAATCGCGGCCGCGGCCTTGGGGCGGCGTCGAATGGTCCTCGGTCTCAGGCAGCCAGACCGGACGCAATCATCAGTAGCGGAACATGTCAGTTTGGATGATTCCGGAGCTCGATGCCGGCTGTCCTCGCCGTTTGCACTTCACTGACTCAACAAGGTCCATGTGTGCGACAGCATGCATGGCTGTCTCCCTGGCCTGCTCTCGGCACCAACGTCAACGCTGAAATCCAGCAGACATGCCTTCACTTGCACGACTTCCCGCTCGGTGCCGGTTTCGACCCCGTTCGCTCCCCGTCCCGGTAACGGGTTCCGCCGGATCCCTCAGAACACGAAGCGCAACCCGAACTGGACGAGGCGCTGCGTGCGCTGGAACCGGTTCTCGCTGCCGGCCCTGGTGATCCGCCCCCTGGCTGGAGATCTGATGTTGGAATTCGGGTTGTTGAAGTGAGGCGTGTTCGTCACATTGAAGAACTCCGCCCGGAACTGGAGTCGTTTCCCCTCGCTGACACTGAAGTTCTTGTGGAGCGAAATGTTCGCCAGCTTCGTTCCCGGGCCGAAGAGCACATTGCGACCCGAGTTGCCGAATTGCCGAAAACCAGGAGCCACGAATGCGTCCGTATCGAACCATCGCCGGATCGTCCGCTCGCTGGGGGGCAGGTTGCCGTCGGCAATTCGGTCCGGTCTGGTTCCCTCGCCAATGTTCAGCGTGTTCGGTCCGCTGGGGCTGAACGGATAGCCGTCAGTCAACGTCAGCAGCGCGTTGATCTTCCATCCCCCGAGAATCTGGTCGACAGCGGCCGGCGCGTTGCCGAGCACGGCCTTGCCCTGGCCGACCGGCAAGTCGTATCCAACGGTCGCATTGACCGAATGGCGGATGTCCAGGCTGCTGTTGCCCCGATTCCCGGAAAGGTCGGTAATCGGCAAGCCACCGGTGCTTTCGTCGATGGCGTGGGCCCACGTGTAGTTGAGTTGGTACCGCAAGCCTCGGGAAAAGTGCTTGCGAAGCGTGGCCTGCAGGCTGTGATAGTTGGTATTGCCCCGGGTCTGCACGATCCTGACTGCGGCGTGGTTTGGCCAGCGTCGCCGCAGCGCGACGGGTCCGGACCCCGGAATCGCCTGATTGAAGTTGATCTGCTGGCGCCGTGCAGTCGCTTTGGATCCCACGTAGGCCACCGTCAGCTGTTGCTGGGCAGGGAGCTGCTGCTGAATCGCGAAGTTCCACTGCTGGGTGTACGGTATGGCGTAGCTGTCCGGATCGTATCCCCGGCGGCTCTGTCCCGGAGAATCCAGTGCCCTGACTCGGAGCGGGCCGTCGGCCAGTCCACGGGCGCCTTCGAAGTTCCCTTGAGAGTTGTCGACCCGCGTGTTGACGAAGAACGGCGCCTGCGACAGGAGGCCGGCGTTGAGATGAATCGGCTGGCCGTTGTAGTAGATGCCGTAAGCGGCGCGAACGACCGTGCCGTCCCCGAGCCGGTACGCCAGCCCGACTCGTGGCGCCCAGTTGTTCAGGTCATCGGCGATGCCGCTTCGCCATGGGTAGCGGCCATCGTTCACCGGAGCCGGATTCCCTGATTCGACATCGAATTGAATCAGTCGATCGCCAACTTCAGTCTGCGGATAGTCAGCAAGCAGGTCGTATCGGAGCCCGAGGTTCAGCGAGAGTCTCTGGGTCACTTTCCAGTCATCCTGAAAATAGCCCGCATAGTCTGTTCTCCGCATTCCGCGGGTTCCTTGCATGTACACGAGCTGGATATTCCCCGGTTTCCCCAGCAGGAGCTCAGCGGGGCCGAATCCCGTGTTCCTGGCGTTGGCAGGATTGTTCGTGAATCTGAGCACGAATCCGAACTGTCCGCGAGGCCTGGAAGTCTGGAAACCGTTCGTGTGGCGACGCACCGCATCGAAGCCGAACCGGAAGCTGTGGTTTCCTCGAGTCATCTCGAGGTTGTCGCTGAACTGAATGTTGTTCATCGGGAGGATTGCCGGGTTCCAGAAGTTGTCTCCTATGTTGGGGTACCCTGCAGCGCTGATGGCGGATAGCCCGGTCGTGTACTCGTCCACGTTTACGTTTGGAATGCCGAACTCCTCGGCGGTGTTGCGGCCGCCGTTCAGGGAAGTGGCCCTCAGGTTTTCCCGCGTGAACCCGACGCGGACTTGATTGATGGTTCTGGCGTTGATGATTTGGGTGTAGCTCACCACGATCTGTGTTGCGGGTGCCTGGACTTGAACGAACGGCGTTGCTGTCGGGCCCAGGATGTTTGCGAATCCGTTGACGAAATCGGCCCGGCCCCTCGTCAGCCGGAAGAATCCCCGCGACCCTCCGCTGAAGTCTCGATCGATCTTGACAGTGCCTTGGTCGGCGTCCTGGGTGTTGCCGGCGTCTGTGGTGAAGTTGGCCGCGAGCCCGGGACCCGTCGGTGCCGGGAAAAACCGCAGGACAGCCAGTCCTTGAGGGCTGAACCGCGAGTCCGGTATCGAATTGTTCGCAAACGGCTCCCGGACGAGCTTGCCCGCCTCGTTCCGAGTCGTGGTCAGCGGATCGAAGATTCGGTTCCTGCCCACCGCTTCGGAGAAGTCGCCCGTCCTCATCAGGTTCGTCGGCACGCTTGCGATGTTCGTGGTGCTCTGGCGTGTCCGCGTTCCCTCGTACGAGACGAAGAAGAACGTCGAGCCTTCCTTGCGGCCGAGCGGTCCGCCCAGCGTGCCCCCGAACATGTTCCGCCGAAGCGGTGTCTTGTCACCGGTGTTGAAGAAGTTCCTCGCGTCCAGAGCGTCGTTCCGGAGAAACCAGAACGCTGACCCGTGGAACTCGTTGGTGCCGGACTTGTAGCCCATGTTCAACGTCCCGCCCGTTCTTCCAAAGCGAGCGTCGGGCGCGGATGTCTCCACCCGGTATTGCTCGAGCGCTTCGATTTCTGGAAACACCATCACGCCCTGGCCTTGATGGTTGCTGTTGTTCTGGAGGCCGTCGACCACGAAGTTGTTGTCCACCACGGTCCCGCCGTTCACGCTTGACACCGTGCTGCCTCGAATCTGCGACAGGGGCAGGCCCGAGTTGTGGGGTTGGGCCAGAACGACTCCCGCGGTGTAGCGCATCAGGTCCACGAAGTTGCGCGAGATGTTCGGGAGTTCCTTGACCTCCTCCTCGGAGCGCAATGTGCTCAACGTGGCAGTCTCGGTCTGCAGGACCGTCCCGATGGCCTCGACATCGATCGATTCGGCCACGGCGCCGACTTCAAGTTCGAAGTCGACCGCGATCCTCTCGGAGAGGTTCAGAGCAACCTCTTTCGCTGCTGTCCGAAAACCCTCGGTGGAAACCGTGATCCGGTAGGGCCCTGGCGGCAGCGGGGGAGAAACGTACAATCCGGACGCGTTTGTCTCCCGGGTCAGCCGGTAGTTTGTGGCGGTGTTGAGAACCTCCACGTTAGCGCCCGGAATGACCGCTCCCGAGCCGTCGGAAACCGTGCCGTTCAGAACGCCCGTGTCGACCTGCGCGATCAGCGTGGCGCTGCACGCGAGAAGCGCAATGAAGGTCAGTTTCTGCTGTGTGATGGGTCGCATCCCGTTTCCTCCTGGGACGTTCCTGTGCCAGCTCACTTCGCCGGCGAGGCCCGAATTGGTGCGACCCTACGCTTCGAATTCCGATCGTAGTCGCAGGGTGGCCTTCCGTCGGTTCGAATTGCCAGCCCTGTTCGTCGGCCGGACCTTAGCGCAAGTGAGATTCCTTGTCAACACCCTTTCCCGCCCAAAAGCCATGAATTGGGCCTTGGTTTCAGATACAGGTTTGTCGGTCTTCGGCAGGCTCCGAAGTGCTCGACCCTTTCTTCAGTTCCCGGGCGGCAGCGGCGGTTTCAGTCCGGGCGTACCGAAATCTCATGCGCTTCCTCGTTGGGCTGCTTCACCTGCCGGATCGTCTTCCATTCGCTTACCACGAACCGCGTTCAGCAGTGGTCGACCGCGCGCCTCGCCATGGTCGGAGGCGGAGACGGGACACCTTGGTTGCACGCGTCCGGGGCAGTCGCCGGCGATGCAATGCCGAATGTCGTCCTCCCTCGGTCTTGGGTCTGTGTACGGGCCATACCGCCTCGGACGCCAATGCCCTCTTCGTCATCGGCGCGTGCTCAGCCGGGATTCTCGCCCGGGATTGGCGCAACAGGACGCAAGTCGAGAAACTCTGCCGGCAGGGCTCCATCCGCGAGTTCGCCGTGAGCGCATCGGAGGCCAACATCCAACGAACTCTCGGACGGAAGCACGACCCGCCCGTCGAGCGCAACGGAAAGCCCCCCCGTACCGCCGACACGCGGTCAGTCAGGAACTTCTAGCGGTGGCTCGCCTGGCATGGGGGCACCCGAGCGGGCGGCGCAGCGACAGGGCAGACTGTCTGCGACTCAGCACATCAGTAGACGTTCTTGGCCGCAGTTGCCTCTGTGACAGGAGTCACGCCGGGTGAGAGCCCGGCCTCGATCATCGCCTCGCGAATCGCGGCCGCAGCCCTCGGGCTGGGCCGAATGGTCCTCGAGCCCTGGTAGCCGGACGCAATCATCAGCGGCGTCGAACCATAGCGGTTCGGACGATTCCAGAGCTCGACGCTTGCTCCTCTGGCCGCTAGAAACTTCACCGGCTCCACCCTGTCCCTGTATGCAACGGCATGCATGGCCGTCTCCCCGTTGTCGTTCACGGCATCGATGTCGATGCCGAGATCCAGCAGGAATTCCATCACTTGCACAACTTCCCGCTCCGTGCCGGTTCTGGCACCGGCCAGCATCAGTGCAGTCCTGCCGCCTCCTCCGGTCAGCGACGGATCGGCCCCCAGATCAACCAGCGTCTTCATGAACCCCATGTCCGCGGTCTGGACAGCAGCCAGGAAAGCAGTGGGGCCCAGCACCCTGTTGCCGAGATTGAGCAGACCTGCTCCGGTCATCCGCGCATCGAGGTCTGCGCCGTGCTCCGCGAGCATTCGCACGAACTCCAAGCTCGTCACGTGACCGGTGATTCGAGGAGGCGGATTCGCGTCACCGGGCGGAATGCGGCGGGCATTGGCAATTGCATGCAGGGCTCTGTAGCCCATCGCACCCTCGATGTTGGGGTCGACTCCGGCGTCGAGCAGGAATGCCGCCAGTTCGAAATTGCCGTTCTCCGCCGCCACGTGCAGCGCCGTCGCCCCGGGCCGGAGCTTTGCCCCGTAGCCAACGAGCCGCCAGTCGGGCGACGGGTCGATGCGCTCGCTGGCATCCGCTCCGGCAGCGATAAGCGTCCTGACCACGTCCAGATGGCCCGCCCGCGCGGCGAACAGCAACGGAGTGAATCCCGACTCGAGCGCCCTGCGGAAGTCGGCGCCGAACTCGATCAGTTCCGCCACGACCTCGGCATGGCCCTCGGCGGCCGCCCAGAACAGCGCCGTCTGGTCGGACTTTGTCACGTAGTCGAAGTTCGTCGGATCGCGCATTCGATTCAGGAAGGCGTTTGCGCCGGCCCCCTCCTGTCGGCCCATCCCATGCACCCTCGCGTGCGGATCGGCCCCGCGCACCAGCAGCATCTTAACCGGCTCCAACCTGCCCGTCCTGGAGGCCGTCATCAGGACTGTCTCGCCGCCCGGCAGGGCGGTGTTCGGATCCGCGCCTGCGTCGAGCAGGGCCTCGACCATCCGGGCGCTGCCGTTGGTGCAGGCGAGCGTCAGCGGAGTCACCCCGTAGCGATTGGCGGCGCCCGCATCGGCTCCGGCCTCCAGCAGCAGGGCTGCGGTCTCCAGATCATTGTTGCGGGCAGCCCAGTGCAGAGCGGTCATCCCGTCGGAGAGTGCCGCGTCCACATCCGCGGAAGCCCCGATCAGGCCGCGAACCGCATCCCGGTCCATGACCCGAGCCGCCTCAACCAGCGGCGCACCTTTCTCGCCCGCAAAGGCAAGCAAGGGCGCCAGCAACGCTGCCCCCCACAAACTCAGCGGCACAAAACGCATTGCTCGCCCCCGTGACCGCGGTCAGATCGACAGCAGCTCCTCGACCTTGCCGTTGCTGTCAGCAAAGGAATCCATGCGGACGCCGGCCTTTTCGAGGAGAGTGAGGTGGAGGTTCGCCAGCGGCGTCCGGTCCTCGTACCGGATGTGCCGACCGCCCTTGAGCCGCCCGTCACATCCGCCGGCGACCAGGATCGGCAGGTTGATGTGGTCGTGCTTGTTTGGATCTCCCATGCCGCTGCCGTACAGGTACGCGCAATGGTCAAGCAGCGTGCCCTCCCCGTCCGGTGTCGCCTTGAGTCTCTCCACAAGGTACGCGAAAAGCGATACGTGATACTCGTTGATCCTTGCCACCTTCGCAACCATTTCCGGGTTGTTTCCGTGGTGCGTGAGCGGATGGTGCGGCTCGGCGACCCCGATCTCGTGATAGCTGCGCGTGCTCCCCTCCCGGGCCAGCTGAAAGCTGATGACCCTCGTGAGGTCGGCCTGGAGGGCCAGCACCTGCAGGTCGAACATGAGGCGCACGTGATCCGCATAGGCCGGAGGAACCCCGGCGGGCCGCTCCATGTCGGGAAGAGCCCTGTCGGCCGCGCCCGCTTCGGCGATCTGGATGCGCCGCTCCACTTCCCGCACGCTGTCAAGATACTGGTCCACCTTGGTGCGGTCGCCCGCACCGAGCTCATGCCTGAGGCGCGCCACATCGTTTCTGACGCGGTCCAGGAGGCTGGCTTTCTTCCGAAGCGCCCTGCCCCGCTCCTCGGGACTGCCTTCACCGAACAGCCGGTTGAAGACCTTCCTCGGGTGGGCCTCGTACGGAAGAGGCGTGGTGGGCGAGGACCACGAGAGATTGTTCTGGTACACGCACGCGAAGCCGTCATCGCACTGGCCCACGACCTCAAGAATGTCCATCCCCAGCTCGAGCGACGGTATCGGGGTCTCCTGGCCGATCTCCCGGGCCGCGATCTGGTCGACGGTTGTCCCAAGGTAGTAGTCCGAACTCTCGGTCAGCTTTGCCTTGGCGCAGCTGAGAAACGCCGAGTTCGATGTTGCGTGCGTACCCGGATAGGCGTTCTGCAGCTCCATGTTGGTCACGACCGTGACGGCATCCCGATGGGGGGCCAGCGGGCGCAGGATGGGCGAGAGCTCCTGCAGGTCGTCGTCGCCGGGCGGGGTCCAACGCTTGGTGTCGGATCCCATCGGGATGAAGACGTACCCGAGCCGCCGGACCGGCCTGGCCGGCGTTGCCGTGCTGGCGGTCATCGCGGGCACCATCGCGTCCAGCAGCGGCAGAGCCACTGCGGCGCCCATGCCTTTCAGCACCGTTCGACGGTCTAGCGATTTCTTGGTGATGATCATAGGGATCTCCTCATCTGGAACGGACTGCTCTGCACAATTCCCAGGATCAGTGACGAGAACCGGTAGTTCTCGGACGCGGCGTCCCGGACGATCTTGCGGACGGAAGGCGCGTCGCGGTGGTCAACGACCCTGCCGAGCGAGTAGGTCAGCAGCTTCTCGGTCAGGGTGCCCACGAACATCTCCGGCCGATCCAGAAGCGCCCGCTCAAGCCCGTCGACCCCAAGGAAGGGTTCGCCGCCCGGCAGGCTCCCTGCGGAATCGATCGGCTGCTCGCCCTCGGTCTCGCGCCAGCGACCCACCGCGTCGTAGTTCTCGAGCGCGAATCCCACCGGATCCATCAGGTTGTGGCACCCCGAGCAGGCGGGGTTGGCGCGGTGCTCCATCAGGCGCTCCCGAACCGAGAGCCCCCCGTCGATGGTCCTGTCCTCAAGGGCGGGCACGTCGGCGGGCGCGGGAGGCGGGGGCGAACCGAGGAGATTCTCCATGACCCAGTGTCCCCGGATCACCGGCGATGTCCTCGTGTTGTACGAAGTCACGGTCAAGACGCTTGCATGCCGGAGCAGCCCGCCCCGTCGGCTTTCCCGGTCCAGATCCACCCGCCGAAACCAGCTGCCGTACACGTGGGGAATCCGATAGTGCCTAGCCAGGCGCTCGTTGAGATAAGTGTAGTCCGCAGAAAGCAGTTCCAGGACGCTGTGATCCTCCCGAATCACGTTCGTCAGCAGCAATTCCGTCTCTTTCCGCATCGATTGCCGGAGGTTGTCGTCAAAGCTGGGGAACGAGCGCATGTCCGGCTTGACGGACTCCAGGTTTCTCAGGTGCAGCCACTGCGAGGCGAAGTTCGTCACCATCGCGTCGGAGCGCCGGTCCCCGAGCATGCGCCGAACCTGTCGCTCAAGCATGCCCGTCCGGCCCAGCTCCCCGGCAATGGCGGCGTCGAGCAGCTCGTCGTCCGGCACGCTGCTCCAGAGGAAGAACGCCAGCCTCGCTGCGAGTTCGGTGTCACTGACCCGGTAAGGCGTGCCGGACGGGATCCCGACCGGATCCCTCTCCACACGGAACAGAAAGTCGGGGCTGACCAGGATTGAGGCCAGGGCCATCTCGATCCCCGCCTCGAAGCCTCCTTGGGACCGGCCGCGGTCGAAGAAATCCATCGGGCTCTCGAAGTCCCGCTCTGTCGCCTCCCGCCGGTAGGCTCTCCGCATGAGCGCGCCGAGAATCCGCCGGACACATGTCTCTTCAGTCTTCGCGTTCTCGGGCCGACAGCTGAATATCCGGTCCCTGCTGGGGGTGTTTCCTGCCCCCCTTGCATCGAACGGGCCCCGGATCGAGACCTCGTAGACTGCCGGCTGGACTCGAGGGTGACGATAGACGTTGTAGTGGGCCTCGTAGGGCTCGCGGTCCGTCTCAAGGACGCTCCACGGGCGCTTGAGGAACGTCACGCCCACAGTGCGGGGGCCGGCCTCGACCGGCAGCCGGACCGTCAGGTGCCTGTCCACGGCCGCGTGATTGCCGACATGCCGCGGAGGCACGACTTCGAATGAGCGGACCTGCTCCCCGTCCAGAAGGAGCACCACGTGGTGCGTCTCCCTCAGGCCCTCGATCTGCTCGTCGCGGTCCCGGGCAAGCCGGATGACGAAGTCATAGTCCGCATCAAGCGGAAAGTTGTGGAGGAATGACGTACCGCCCCGAGTGCCGACCGGGAGTCCGTCGACGTGCCACTCCTGGGTAATGTCGGGCTTCATCTTGACGGTGCGCGCGTCCGGAGATTCCACGGGACGCCCGACCGCCAGGCGGGAGATCAGGTCTGCGGCGGAAACGTAGCTCTCCAGCAGCGCCGGAGAAAGGTCCCCGACCGTTATGTTGTCAAAGCCGGAACTCGACTCGTCCCGCGGCAGCACCTCGGACAGGTCCACTTCCAGGGCGAGCACGTCGCGGACGGCATTCTCGTACTCCGTTCTCGTGAGTCTTCGGAACGTGTCGGTGCGCCCGGGATCGGGCCGGGCCTCGGCGACGCGGTCCAGTGCAGCCTCCAGCGAAGCCGCCACTGCCTCGTAGAGCGGCTCGTCGGGGCGCGGAGCCCCTTCAGGGGGCATGTGGCGAGCGCGAATCTTCCGGACGACCTTTTCCCAGGCCGCAGGATTCCGCTCGACAGGCGACGCGGCGAGGGTGTCGAGAGCAAGGCCGGCGGTCCGCACCTGCTCGTTGTGGCACGAGGCGCAATACTGCGCAACGAGTGATTGATGGGGCGCGTGCGGCGACGCTGGCAGTTGCCCGTGCAGCATGCACAGAACTCCGCTCGCCGCGAGCAGCCCCGCCGGCCGAGTGAGAACTCGCAGCATCTGATCCAAGGGCTGGGTCTGGCCGCCCCCGGGGCAAGCCCAGCGTATCAAAGGCCAATTCACGGCGCAACCTGCCGCGCTGCGTCCGAGAGCGCTACGGGCCGACCCGGTCAATGCCCCCTGCGCCGAAGAGCGTCCAGCCCAGATCCGGACGGTCGGACTCGATCGCAGCCTCGCAGACCGTTTCGGACGGGACGGATCGCCGGTGCTCCCGCATGCGCGTCCATTGTGTGAACTGCGAAGGAGAGATCGACATCCACCCCCCGAAGCCTAGGGAGTCGGCGTCCAGCAACGCACCATGCGCCGTCGGGAGGTTCTCGGCCTTGGGAAGCCAGTCGACGTCACCCATCGCGATCGCAATCACGCGGTCGGAGCCCATGGACTCCGACTAAGCCTGTCCGATGCGATGACGTCGCGCAGGCCTACTGTGCACGGCTCAGGCGGGACTTGACCCGCTTGACCAGCTTCAGAATCTCCTCGGCCTTGCGAACGCTGCGCAGATCCACTGTGTGGAACTGATTTCGCTCAATGTCCTTCTGCAGCGCAGTGGCGAGCTCGATGACCTTGGCCATGTCGGCACTCGACTTCTCGACGTCGCTCTTGAGGATCATCAGAGTTCGGGACCGCCCGTCCGGCATCCGCTTCAGCCGGTCGACGCCCAGAGGTGCGTCGCCGACGCCGCTCCGGCCTCCACCGGTCTGGGCGGCCATGGGTGACAGCAGCAAGAGGGAAGCAAGTGCGAGGAGCCACGGTTTCGCCATCTCTATGCACAATGATACGCTCAGGATAGGCCCGATCCGGGGGGATTCCTCGGCGACGGCGACTGTGCTAGACTCAAATTTCGTTCAGTGGCAAGTGACTGATTCACGAGCCAGCGGGCGTTCCTGGAGGCAAAGAGTTCAGGCCTGTTGAGGAGAGGGTAGGAAGAATGGCTTACATCATTGCAGAACCATGCATCGGTACGAAGGACACCGCCTGCGTCGATGCCTGCCCGGTGGACTGCATTCACCCCAAGGCGGACGAAGAGGACTTCGAAACGGAAGAGATGCTCTTCATCGATCCAGAGGAGTGCATCGATTGCGGCGCCTGCGTTCCGGTCTGCCCGGTGTCGGCGATCTTCGCCGAAGAGGACCTTCCGGAAGAGTGGGACGAGTTCATCGACATCAACGCCGAATATTACGAATAGCTGCTCCGGATCCAACCGGATTCCGCAGCGCCGATCGGTTGTGCGCCGCCCATCCGGCCCGGTGTCGGCATTCTCACGCTCTCCTGCCCGGGAGCCGTGGCCCCGGGAGCGTGTCGGAAGCTGCTGGTGTGCCCGAGAGCGACCGGATTCCGGTCTAGGGCGCCACACCGCTGACGCGCCCGCAACACGGAGATTCCACACTCCGACAGTGCAGGGGCGCAGCGTGCGCCTGCCCGATGTCAAGTGAGCCGAACGGCTCCGCGTCTATTGGCCGCTACTCGTCCTTCTTGTGGACGTCGTGGCAGGTCTTGCACCCGCCCCGCATCGCCTTGAGACCCTTGTTGTAGCCATCGGCATCCATCCGATAGGCACCCATCATCGCGTCGCGAGTTGCTGCGACCACCTTCATCGCGCCATCGCGCCAGGCCTCGTCCTTGACGCGCCCATCCATGAGCACGAGCTGGGTGGCTTCATTGACCATCGAGACCGCACCGAATGCGCTCTGCCATTCGGCCTTGTCACTGGGCCCCCCGGCTTCGCCGTACGCCTTGATCTTGTCCATGGCCGGCTTGACCATGTACTCCATGAGGTCATTCACCGCCGCCGCCTTCTTGTAGGTGTGTCCCCCATCGCTGTCAGCAACCACGGAGACACCGGCCGCCAACATCATGGCGGCCGCAATCGCAACCGTTCTCATCCACTCTCTCCCCATACGCGTTCGGATCCCGGGCCCGTACCGTGCGAACCCTGCCGACAGGATTATATCGCATCGAATTTCCCTGTTCGGCAGCACGGCAGCCCGCGGTCCAGGGAGCGTTCCCGACGGGCCGGCCAGCACCGAAGCGCCGGGGTCCGGTCCGGCAGCAGCACGGAACCGGAACCCAATCCCCGCCGGGGAATGCTCGCGGATCCGAAAGTAGGAAGAACGGCCCTCGAAGGTGGTCTGGGACACAAGCCGCCGACCGTCGCAGCGCCAATCCGGCCGGCGCCGTTCACACGCCGAGATGCTCAGCACGCGCGCGGCACCGGCGTGTGCCGCACCGCCGGCGGGCTAGCGCCAGGACGCCTCGCGGGCCGCCAGGAATTCGTCGCCGGCGTTCCACGTCGGCAGGTCCGGCTGGTTCGCCACGGTCCGGCCCAAGTCAAACCCGAATCTAACCAAGACTGCGATGCCTTCGAAGTCCCAGTCCTCCCGGAACTCGTCGGAGGGCTGGTGGTAGCGCTTGCTTCGATACTCCGCGACCCACTGCTCACCCCAGCCTGCCGGCCTGTCAACGAAGATGGATCCGGACTTGATCGAGAAGGCCGGCACTCCGTGCTTGGCCAGGCTGAACTGGTCCGAGCGGTAGTAGTAGCCCTGCTCCGGATGGGCGTCCGGCGTCAGTGTCATTCCATACTCGGCGGCGAGCGCCTCGACCGTGCCCTTGAGCGTCGTGCGCTCGTGCCCCGGAACCGAGAGGTCGCTCGTGAGTCCGTAGGGATAGAGCCCGTCGTAGTTCAGGTTCGCTGCGGTCCGGCCCACCGGAACCACCGGATTCGCCGCGTAGTAGGCGGACCCGAGCAGGCCGCTCTCCTCGGCCCCCACGAACGCAAACAGGACCGAGCGGGCGGGCCGTTCATCGAGACGGCCGAAGCCCCTGGCGATCTCCAGAAGCGCCGCGCAGCCCGTGGCGTTGTCCACTGCCCCGTTGTAGATCCTGTCCGGACTGTCCGCGGCCTCGCTCATGCCCATGTGATCCCAGTGCGCCGTGTAGAGCACCGCTTCATCCTTCATGGCCGGATCGCCGCCCTCGAACCGGGCTAGGACATTGCGGGTCTCGATCGGCACAATCGAACTGCGCAGGTCGGCCTGAGCGCGCACCTCAAGCGGAACCGGGACGAAGTCGGGGCGATTCGCCATCGCGAGCAACTCGTCAAGCCCCTTGCCGCGCGTGGCAGGCGACGCCGCGAACAGCCGTTCCGCCACGGCCGAGGTGATCCAGCCGGCCATGGCCAGCTTCGGCTCGCCCTCCTTGACCTCGACGTACGGCTGGCCGCCGCTCCAGGAGTTGCGGACCACATCCCACGGATAGCCGGCGGTGTCGTCGGTATGGACGATCAGGACGCCCAGCGCCCCCCTCCGTGCCGCCTCCTCGTACTTGAACGTCCAGCGGCCGTAGTAGGTGAGCGCCCGCCCCCCGAAGAAGTCGTCTGCGTCCGATGGGGGCTCATTGGTGAACAGCAGAAGCACCTTGTCGCGGACGTCCGAGTCCTTGTAGTCATCCCAGTCGAATTCCGGTGCGGTGATGCCGTGGCCGACATACACGATCTCGGCGTCCAGGACCTCCCGGCCGGTCTGGCGTTCATTGTTTCCCACATAGCCGTCAAGCACGACGATGTCCTCTCCGGCAAGGCGCAGGACCGAGCCCGGCTGGGCCTTGATCTCCACGAGTGGAACCTTCTGAAAATACGTTCCGTCCAAGGCCGCCGGCTCGGCGCCGGCCAAGGCGAGCTGGGCTGCCAGATACTCGGCGGTCAGTGCTTCGCCGCGTCCGCCGACACCGCGCCCCTCGAGGAGATCGTGGGACAGGAAACGAACGTGAGCCGCCAGAGCCCGCGGGTCGATCTTGGCCCCGTCCGGGCCCGGCGTCGGGACGCAACTACAGGCAACCAGGACGGAGGCAGCTAGCCAGCGCATAACGAGGGAATCCTAGCAGAGCCGCGAAGCTCGGAGGCACGGCGGGCGGCTGTGCGTCGCTACCAGACGACGGCCTTGTGCACGGCGGCGGGCGGACGAATCTCCAGGCAGCCCTTTCCCGTCGGCAGAATCTTGCCCGGATTCAGGCGTCCGTCGGGATTGAAGATCCTCATGAGGCGCTCCATTTGCTCGAGGCTGTCCTCGGCAAACAGCAGCGGCATGAGCTCGTTCTTCTCCATTCCCACTCCGTGCTCGCCCGTGATCGCGCCACCGACCTCGATGCAGTACTTGAGAATCTCCTCGCCGGCCTGGCGGGTGCGTGCCGTCTCGTCCTCGCTGCGGGGGTCGAACAGGATGATCGGATGCATGTTGCCGTCGCCGGCGTGGAAGATGTTGCTGATTGTCAGCCCATACTTTTGGGACACTGCGTAGATGTGGCGGAGGGTGTCCGCAATGCGGGTCCGCGGCACGACGCCGTCCTGCACGTAGTAGGTCGGGCTCACCCTGCCGACCGCGCCAAAGGCGTTCTTGCGCCCCTTCCACAGGAGGGCACGCTCCTCGGCGCTCTTCGCCACGCGCACCTCGCGGGCCCGGCACTCCAGGCACACGGACTCGACCAGCTCGAGCTGCTCGGCCACCGACTCCCGAACGCCTTCGAGCTCAATCAGGAGGACCGCCTCCGCATCCATCGGGAACCCAGCGTGTGTCGCCTCCTCAACCATCCGCAGCATGACGCCGTCGAGCATTTCGACAGCTGCCGGCGTAATCGCCCTCGCCGTCAGCTCGCCCACCGTCGAGGCGGCGTCGTCGGCCCTCTCGTAGATGGCCAGCAAGGTCTCCACGGCTTCAGGCGCGCGCATCAGCCGTACGATCACCTTCGTGACCAGGGCCATGGTTCCCTCGGAGCCAGTCAGCAGTCCGCGGAGGTCGTATCCGGGCAGATCCTGCTCCTTGCCGCCGACGTTGAGCACCGAGCCGTCCGGCAGCACGACCTCGATGCCCAGCACGTGGTTGGTCGTGACGCCGTAGATCAGCGTGTGGGGACCGCCGGCGTTTTCGGCGACGTTGCCGCCAATCGTACAGGCCTTCTGGGACGACGGATCCGGCGCATAGTAGTAGCCGTGCCCCTCCACGGCCCTGGTGATGTCGAGATTGACGACGCCGGGCTGGACAACTGCGCATTCGTTCTCGAGGTCGATCTCGAGGATCCGGTTCATGCGGGAGAAGCCGATCATGATTCCTCCGCGCGTGGGAATCACACCTCCGCTCAGGCCCGTGCCGGCGCCGCGCCCCACGATGGGGAGCGCGTGCGCGGCCGCAATCTTCAAGATCCCGACCACATCCTCCGTGGTGCGCGGAAACACGACGCACTCGGGACGGCCCTTGTCGATGCTGCCGTCGTACTCGTACAGCAGCAGATCCTGGTCGCGGTGAAGGACGGCCCGCTTGCCGACGACTCGCCTCAGATCCGAAATTGCAGCGTCGGAGAGCATTCTTCAATCTTAGTGGAGGGACTACGCGGCGGCTGACCGGGCGATGCCCGCCTGCATGGTGGCAGCGGCGAAGCTCAGGAGGTCCCGGCGCTCCCTCGACACGTCCGCCAGGCGGACGTAGTCCTCGGCCATCTGGCAGAGTTGCAGCGCATTCGGGCAGGTTAGGAACTGAGGGTCCGCATCGGAGAGGTGTTCGACCGCGACGTCGGCCGCCTCGGCAGGCCTCTCGATCCGCACGAGGAGGTTCACCAGCACCTGGGCGGGAGTCGTTCCAGCGATGTTCGGGTCGCAAGTCTCGATCTTCCGCCGGAAGTGGGCCAGTCCATTCTCCACGTCCCTGCCGAGGACGGTCCGGATGTACACGCCGTAGTCCTCGAAGACGTTCTCGAAGGGAGGATTCCCGGGGAACTGGTACATCTGGCCGAGCCTGCGCCCATACTCGGTCATGCCGTAGAGAAGGTCGAGGGTTCCGGTGTTTTCCAAGGACATGGCCATCTGGACCAGAGACGACACGTGCGATGTGTCCAAATAGTACGCGTTTCCTTCGAACAGCCATTCCCGGCCGTTCACGATTTCAGCCAAGTCAGTGCCCGCGGGCTCCTCGCCGTCTTTCTGGCGCACCGCGTACTTGATGTTGGCGAGGAGCTCGGCATGCACGTGCTCCGCGAGCAGGCGGGCGCAGTCCTCCCTGCCCTCCTCCACCGGATACTGTGAGAAATTGGTGATTGCCCGACACGTTCCGTAATGCTTGAGAATGAGTTCGAAGCCCTTCTTCGGGCTGACTTGCTCGTGGTACGCCACCTCGATGAGGCCGTCCAGAACCTCGCCGGACTCACTGCCGTCGCTCGCCTCGATTGCGGCCCGGACAGGAACCTTGTCTCCCAGTGCCCGGAAGTACGGCCACGCTCTGGAAACGTGACCGTCATTCAGAAAGAGCGTACCGACCTCCCGGGCGGCTTCGACCGTCGCTGCTTCATAGGCGGCCTGGACTTCGGGCTCGAGATCCTTCCAGGGCGCGGTCTGGATCAGGGGCATTCCCAGTTCGTACCGCTTCCTCATCAGCCGAGCCTCAAAGATCAGCGGATAGGACCCCTCCTCCCGAAACCGTCTCACGGCCAGATCGAAGCCCGCCTCGACATCCCCCGAAATGAGGGCCTGTCGCACCTGATCGAAGACATCCATGGTTCTCGCCCCTCTCGCCATTATGGAGCAAAGGCTCCCACCACAGACCTGCTGACCCGCCAATCACCCTGCCGACAAGACGATCGTGTACGCCTGAAGTGCGGAGTCGGCGGCTACAGCGGATTACTCCGCCCCGGGCGGGCGAGGTGCGGGAGGGGATTGGTTCTGCTCGCCCGGCGCACGCCCAGACCACTCAGCAGAACCAGGATCAGAGCGCCAGCCACCAGAAGCGCATGTTCGATCAATCCCTCGACACCCTCGAATCGGTAGCTGCCTCGGAAGACGGCCGCCGTGAGCACAAACAGCAATCCGACCGACCAAACGAGCATCGGCAGCCTAGCCAGTCGAAGGGGAAGCAAGGCCACCAAAGACGCGGCGATTCCGAACACGCCGGCCGCCACGAGGGACGTGGCCGCGTGCTCGGGGGCAACCGGGAGCAGCGGCACCGAAAGCTCTCCGCCGTGAATCCACGCCAGACCGGCCAGCCCCGCGCAAAACACGCCGAGACCAAGATTCACAAGAATCGCAAGAAACACAAGTACTTTGCGCATGGCACAGCCCCGCCGTCCCCGACGTGCTCCACGGGACGATAAGCATTGATCGTATCATCAGCGCCTGTACGCTCTCGCAGCGCAGCCGCAACGGCAGCTCGCGCCGACAGTCCGGACCGCTCGGCCCTGAGATTCCCAGGCGGAAACGTGATCAGCACCGGCCCTGACCGACCGGAATCCGGCCTCCTCAGCCCCGATCCCGGGGCAGTCCGGCCGTCCCCGAAGGCCCGTGGATGCGGGCGCAGAAAAAACGACGAAACGCAGAGGCCGGCGGCGGGCGAGGATCAAATGCCCCAGCCGATAGCTCGAGTCCGTCCAGCCGGCAATCGTCCTGTGCCGGACCGCTAGTCGCCTTCCGGTGCGGATGCGCCTTCTCGAAGCAGGCGGAACAGGCCCGCCGTCTCGCGCATCGGAAACTCGTCCAGCAGGCCCTCCGGCATGATCGAGATCTCCGACTCGCGGATGTCGACGATGTTCTCCCGGGCAATTGCCACCGGCCGCTCCAAATCGGGAAGCAGGACCGTAATGGTCTGCTCGTTCTCCTCCAGGATCATCGCCGAGTAGACGTCATCCCGTGTCTCGATCCTGTAGGCCGCGTACTGGTCCGAAATGGTCCGCGACGGCCAGAGCGTCGCTTCGAGCATGTCGCTTCGCGTGAAGCGGTTGGCAATCGACGTCAGGTCCGGACCGTAGTCCTCTCCGAGGTCGCCGAAACGATGGCACCTTGAGCACGCCGACTCGAAGATCCTGAGGCCCGACTCCTTGGAGGCAAGAGTCGTCATCGGGTCGTACATCATGTACTCGAAGATCTCCTGCTGGCTGTACATGTCCGTGCCCCGCTTGCGGGCGAACACGTTCGGCTGCACGTGATTGGGCCGTCGCCGCAGGGCGCGCAGCAGTCTCTCATCCTCCACCGGCGCGAACTCCGGGACCGCCGCATATGCGGCTTCCCGCTCGTCCACGTCGAAGAACTCCAGCGAGGACTCGAACATTCGGTTGATGAATCCAGGGAAGCTGGCGCCTCCCCGCCAGTTCCTGGCCTCTTGGAACCATGCGACGAGCTCCTTCTTCTGTCCGGCGGTCCAGCCGTCCTTGACCTCACGCAACGCGTAGACGTAGTGAATCTGGAGCTTCCGTCTGTCGTCGCCGCCGACAAGCTCGTCCAGGAGCTTCGGAATCGCGTCGGGCCGGTTCGCATATGCCATGGTCAGGGCGTACTCCCTGTTGAGCCTGTCCTCGGAGGCCGGGAAGCGGGGTGCCACGATGTCGAAAAGCTGGTCGCGCATGGTCTCCCGGCAGCCGCCCTCCAGCTCCAGGCAGGCGAGATGGAACGCCCGGAGCAGATTCAGCTCGGCCTCTTCGTCGAGCCCCTCCCGTTTCAGCATCGAGAGGCCCTTTTCGAAAATGGCTTCGAGCTCGATGGGATCGGCCGTCGTCCTTGCCAGCGCAAGCATGCCGGTGGCGGCGGCCTTCGGATTCTCCTCCTCCACCACGAAATCCTTCCAGGCGTCGCGCGGCGTCGACTCCAAAGCCACACGCCCAGCCCAGCGAACGAACCGGTCCGGATCCTGCAGGAGCGCATAGAGTTCCTCGATCTCGACGAACGCCGGGTCGCCCATCCGAAGAAGCGCCTCTGCCGCCCGCCTCCGCACAAAGGGGTCGGCGTCCCGCAGCGCGTCGGCGGCGATGCTCTTGGCGCGGTCACTCCCGTGCTGGCCGACAACGTAGATCGCGGCCGCGCGCAGCGGCGGCTCGTCACTCTGGAACGCAGACCGGATCAGGAGCGCGTCGGGCTTGGGACCGTGGCGCTGCAATAGGTGGAGCGCCTGGACCCGGTCCGACACATCGGCGGACGCATCCCTGACGAGTGCCTGGAGGCCGGCGGCCCACGCGTCTCCCATTTCCGTCCTGGCTGACGCGAAGAAGCGGTCGCTGAAAGCAGACAGCGGCTGCGGCTGGCGGACGATGGAGAAGATTCCCGATTCAGGGCGGCGCCCGCGGTTGGCCCGGTATCCCTTGTAATCGACCCGGAAGAACCCTCCTTGCGTCATTCGGCCCCCCGTCGTGAAGTAGACGAGTCCGTCGGGCCCGACCTCCAGATCCGTGACGTTCAGCGGCTCGCCGTAGATGAAGTCGGTGGAGGACCCGTCCAGCTCGTACGTCGCGCCGGCCCGCCTGAACCTCGAGAGGACAACCCGGCCGCGCGACCAGTCGCCCTGCAGGAACGCGTCATAGTACTCCTCCGGGTAGGCGTGGCTCTGGTAGAAATCCACGCCGACCGGAGATCCTCGGCCCAGATCCTCGATCGGCGGCAGGGAGTCCAGGTAGTAGGCGGGAAACTTGCCCGAACCCGTCCGCCAGCCGTAGTCGGCGCCCGGAACGCCGTGGACGGAACGCACTTCGCGGTACCAGGGCAGGTCGAGGTCCCACTCCATGTCGGAGTCGAACGTGAAGACCTCGCCTTCGCGGTTGTAGGCATGGTTGTAGGCATTGCGGAACCCTCCGAACTGCAGGGAGAAGCTGTCCCCCTCGATGCGGAACAGGGCTCCGCCCGGAGCCATCCGTCCGACGGCGTGGCCGCGGGAATCCATGTACCGCTTCAGCAGCTGGGATTCCCGGTATCCCCGGAGCGGCGAGTCCGTGGCGATACGTTCGGCGGGGACGAAGGTGTGATTCCCCAGCAGCACCGTGATCGAGCCGTCGGGAGCGCGTCGAATGTCGTGCGGCCCGTGCTCTCCAATCCGCCCCGTGTACCGCACGAGGGTCTCCCGCGAGTCGGCCTCGCCGTCTCCGTCCAGGTCGGGGAGCCGGAAGAGGTAGGCGCCCCCGTCGTCGGGATTGGTGCAGTTCGCATAGAGCGTGGGGCCGTCGAAGAAGATCCCCTGGCAGTTCTCGACCCGGTCGCTCACGACCTGCTCGGATTCGAAGAAGCCGTCTCCGTCGTGGTCCAGCAGCCGAACGGGATGGCTGCGCTCCTTCGAGACAACAGGCCTTCCCTGCGCGTCGAACGTCATCTGGATCAGGGAACCGACTTGGTCGGCGTCTGCGACGGCTTCCACGACGAATCCCGGGGGGACGCGGTACGGGCCGTCGAGCACGGGATCTGCGAACTGACAGCCGACGGCAACGAGGACCGGCAGAATGCAGGCAGTGATTCTCATGGACGTGGTCGATTCTAGCGAGTCGCCCCGGGATTGCCGGAAAGGGGTGGAAACTGCCCTCAGGCGGCTTGCCGCCCAGCCCGGGCGCAAAGGAAAACGGGCTCCGGCGAGCGCCGGAGCCCGTCGCGGATAGAGCCGCCTCAGGTCCGGATCAGAAGGTGATCCGGAGCCCCATCTGCATGATGCGGCGGCTGTTGGGCAGAACGCCGGTCACCAAGCCGAAGTTGCCGCTGTTCAAAGCGCCGTTCGGGAGCAGGAAGGTCGGCGTGTTGGTGAAGTCGTAGGCCTCCCAGCGGAACTGCGCCCGCCAGCGCTCGCCCCAGTAGAAGTTCTTCGCCAGCATGAGGTCGAAGTTCAGCCTCCAAGGGCCGCGGATGCCCGGCAGGTTCCGGGAAGCGTTGCCCAGAGTAAACTGCGCCGGCTCTTCAAATGCCGCCTCGTTCAACCACTGGAGTCCGATCACTCCCTCGGCTGGCTGGCCTTGGTTCGGCGACTTGGCCGACACGCCCGTAAGGTTGGGCCGAAGGATCAGACCGGGCGCGTTGTCACCACGGATGTCCCCGCCGCCCTGGACGGCCAAGCCAACGTAGCCCCCGCTTCGGAGGGTCCCAACGGTTGAGAGTTGCCAGCCTCCTGCGACGGCGTTCAGCACCGGGTGCCAGCTATCGCCCCACCTGCGGCCCTTCCCGAACGGCAGGTCGTAGATCGGCGCCAGCACGATGCGGTGCGGCAGTCGGTTCCCGGAGCTCGACCGCTCGTTCCTCAGGTCGTAGATGTTCTGGGGATAGTAGTTCGTTCCGAACGCGTCGCCGTTGCCGATGAACCGGATGTTGTCAATCCACTGCGTGTGCGTATAGGCGACTGTCCATCCCAGGCCGTTCTGGAATCGCTTTTCCGACTTGAATGTTCCGGCGTAGTAGTTCGAGATCCCCCAGTTCGGCGAAAAGAGCTGGATCTGGTCCTGGGTCCCCGCGAGGGCAACCCACGGCCTGAAGCTCTCGAGGTTTGCGCCCGGGGCGTTGGCGGCCGCCAGGTCCTCCGGACGGATGTGGTTGATGTTGATGTTGTTCCACGACTGGTGCCGCGCCAGGGCCCCGATGAACCCGAAGTCCCAGAGGATGCCCTTCCAGCGCGTCTGCAGCGTGAGGTTGAAGTTCTGCGAATAGGGAAGCTCGCGAGCCTGATCCCAGAACTGGATGGTCGACGTGGCGAATCGCGTCCCCTGAGCACCGAACCCGCCATGAAGCTCCGATTCCGGGATGGCATCAAGAGCTCCCGCGGGGACGCCGTCCCGCAAGTATGTGTTCATGCCGCCGCGACGCCGGAAGATGTTGTCGAAACCGGCCCGCCCCGGCTGAATCGAATTGCGGTCGTACGGATTCCCAAAAAAGATCCCGAACCCGCCACGCAAGACAAGCGAACCCTCGCTGTTGAGCCGGTACGCGAACCCGAACCGCGGTGCAAAATTGTTCCAGTCCCACTGCCAGAGATACTTGCCGGTCCCGTCGCGATTCGGAAAGAGAACTTTGCCGATGGCGCCCTCGGGGATTCCGTTCTGGCCGGCCAGAGGATGCGGGCAGTACTGACAGAAGCCGTTCATGCGGCCCCCGACCTCGTAAACTGGCGTCTC
Organism: Bryobacterales bacterium; assembly: GCA_028819255.1. Taxonomy (GTDB): domain Bacteria; phylum Acidobacteriota; class Terriglobia; order Bryobacterales; family UBA6623; genus VXMF01. The sequence continues at coordinate 101,954 of JAPPMB010000060.1, forward strand.
GGTCTCGTAGCGCATCCCGATGTTGAGGGTCAGCCGGTCCGTTACCCTCCAGTCGTCCTGGAAGTACCCCGAGTAGTACTTGATCCGCTTGCCGATCCCCGCCGCGACCCGGGTGTCCAGGTTCCAGACGTGGCCCAGCATGAAGTCGGCGAACGCGATGCCGGTGTTGTTGTTGCGACCTCCCCCGGCGAGAGGCCACAGACCGGTGAAGTGCCCGGTTGACCGCCAGTGGCCTGACGGCTGCGGACGGCTCACCTCGTTGCCCTGGTAGGACGTGTACTTGCCCCCGAACTTGAACGTGTGGTTTCCAGCGATTCTCGTGAAGTTCGCCTCGTAGTCGAAGTTCGTGAAAACCGCGATGCGATTGGCATTGCCGGCCGCGCCGATTCCGGTCATGGGCACTCCGCGGCCGCCCGCGAAGTTGAACCTCGGGAAGACCTCGCCGCCCTTTTCCAGTCCGGGCAGCCCGAAGTGGTCGGCGTAGTTCGTGTCGCAGCAGTCGCCCGACTTCCTGTCGATGAAGACCCTGTTGAACCCGACAATCGTCGTCATGAAAAACGAGGGATTGAAAGTGTAGGTGTTGCTCAGGCCCCAGTTCTGGCGGCGGTTGAGGATCTCCAGGCCATTGGGATCCGCCACGCCGTAACCTTGCGTGTAGCCGGTCAGCGTGTCGTCAGGCTCGGTCAGGATCATTCGGACGAAGGAGCGCCACTTGGTCGTGAAGCTGTGGTCGACCTTGAAAGTGTGGTAGTCGCGGTTCCGGAACACATTGACGGACTCGCGCCAGTTGCCCGACAGGTTGTTCAGGTTGTTCGGGGTCCTGTTCGGGTTTGGCAGGTAGCCCGCAGCCTTGACTGCAACCGGGTCCAGGCGGTCCATCGGGATCACGTTGTTCGGGAACGGCGTTGAGCCGCGGGGTCTTCTGAATGATCCCCCTTGCCTCGTCAGCGGATCATGGACCGGGACCAGCACCGCGTTTCCGCCGCGATTCTGCGTTCCGCGTGAGAAGTCCCCGGTGCGGAACTCGGGCAGTCCGACGCTGCGCGTGCGAATCGCTCCAACGCTCTGGCGATAGATGTCCGGGTTGTAGAAGAAGAATGTCTTGTTCCTGACGATGGGCCCGCCGATCGAGGCGCCGCCATTGTTCCTCCGGAGCTTGGGCTTGGAGTCCTGGTTCCAACCCGCGGCATCGAGAGCGTCGTTGCGGACGTAGTGGTAGATGCTTCCGCGCCACTCATTGGTTCCGCTCTTGGTGAGAGCCTGAACCACACCAGCCGAACTCCTGCCGTATTCGGCGCCCATCGAGTTCACCTCGACCTTGAACTCCTGCATCGAGTCCACAGGGGGCGCCATCTCGATGTTCTGCACACCCAGGCCGCCCCTGGTGTTGTTGACGCCGTCGATGAACGAGCCAGATGAGCGCGTCCGGCCGCCGCCAATCGAAATGTACCCGTTCCGCTCGGAGCGTAACGCGCCCGGCACCAGATTGACGAGGTTGAAGATGTCCCGGTCGGGGAGCGGCAGTTCCTGGATCTGTTCCACTTGAACCGTCGAGCCAACTGATCCGGAGGTGGTCTGGACTTGCAGCTGCGCGGCCGAGACCTCCACGACTTCCGTGACCGCACCGACTTCGAGCGCGAACGACTGAGAAATCTCGGATGCCACGTTGAGTCGCAGACCATTCACTTCAACTCGCTTGAATCCATCCGCTTCGGCCGCGATGTTGTATTGGCCGGGAGGCACGTTGGGCACGAGATAGGTGCCGCTGATTCCGGTCTCGGCGTTCAGTTCAACCCCGGTTTCGGCATTGACGATTGAGATCTGCGCCCCGGGTATCACCGCGCCGGTCGCGTCGGTTACCGTCCCATTGATCGTGCCGACCGCGATCTGGCCCCAAGCCAGCGTGGGCACGAACAGAGCGAAGATCCAGAGCAGGAAGCGCACAGCGCGAGGTTCTGAGCAATTTGACATGCTACCTAGTCCTTTCCCATCGGCTAATGGCAAATGAAGCGAATCGAACCGGACCGGTGCTCCAACCTGAGCGGCTGGACGGAACCCCACGGCCTACGCTCCTACCCACCAGAAGCGCTAAACAGTACCCAAGAGACCGATTCTAGATTCCTCTGGACTGCCCTGTCAATCTCCATCAGTCAAGCTGTCAAGCGTCAAGCAGGTGGACGCACACACGGTTCTGATGGATGCCGCTGTGCAGCGTGATTGAGCTGCTGTGCGGTCGCGGTCCCCTGCACTCGCAGGTCCGGACCCCAGGAATCGCTACTCCGGGCTGGCCTGCCGGCGCACGCCGTCCGTGCTCGCATGCGATGCTTCGGGATCGGGCACACGCCCAGCAGGCGCGGCGAGCGAGGCCGCCGGAAAAGGTAGCGTGCCGGCCTCTACCGGATTCATGAGTGTGTCACCTTTTTCCAGCTGCCGTGCGGAAGGGGGTGCCGGCCCGGATCGGCCGAGACATATGCCCATGCGGTCTCCTGCGTGCCGTCATCGCACGTGACCTCCGTCAGTACGCGCAGATAGAGCGAGCGGTCTCTGTGCCGTGGGTCGAAACCCTCCAGCCGGTCAAGCCGTTCCAGTACATCCCTGCGGAAGCGGTCGAACGTGTACAGTTCGCCTTCGACTCTGCTCCAGCCGCCGGCTGGCTCGATGCTGTACGACTGTCCGCATAGGTCGGCGTCGGCTTCCAGCTGGGCGGTCCCGTGCTGCAGTACGTACTCCTGCGGGATGTCCATGTACGGAAATCCCGGCCCCATGCTGAGCCGGCCGGCAGCCGTCGCAGGACGCACCTGCGAGAAGCGGCCTGCGATCAGGCTGTGATTGGGCTCGTCGCGCATCAGGGTTCCGTAGACGAAAACGTTCATTGCCTGCATGTCCACCATGCTAGACGTGCTGGTTCGGCAACCCCATCAGTCCTCCGCTGGCCGCAGTTCTCGGGAACGCCATCTCACGCACGCAGGACTGCCCCTCGCGGCGCCAGCGAGGCGGCTGCAAGAATCAGCGCGATCCAGACCGCATGCGCTGCGAGCAAGTGGACGATCTGGACCCACGCCGGCGCAGAGAGCGCAATGCTGAGAAAGCCCACTGAGACCTGGGCGGCGACAAGATACATCGCGGCTTTCGCCCAGACGTTGCGGTCCGCCTCCGGACCGAGCAGCCAGAGCAGGTAGCCGGCGGCCGCCAGCGCCAGCGCGGGGTGCAGCACGCGCAGCCTCACGAGGAAATGGTTCCCCGCCGACAGATCGCTGCCAACCTCGGCGAGCAGGCCCGGTCCGATCGAGACCTCGCGGGGAAACAGGGTGTCCCCCAGCGCCGTGACGGCGCCGGTGGCCGATGTCGCAACGACCGCCACGATGCCGAAGGCGAACACGGCCCGCCGTCTGGACAGGAAGCTGATAGGTCCCGGCCGCGAGGAACGCCAGGCCGCCAGGGAGGCGAACGCGGTCAGGGCGAGCGTGTTCGCGAGGTGCAGCGCGATGACCACTGCCCGGGCAACCGAGTCGTCGTCTCCCACCAGCTCCCCAAGCACCAGACCCGCCCCGATCGCCCCCTCGATGAGGATGAAGACCACTGTCAGCGCAACGGCTCGCGTGACGGTGCCGGTACCGTGCAGCCTCCAGGCCCAGCCGAGGAGCCCTAGACCCAGCAGCCCGCACAGCCCGCTCGTCACGCGATGCGTGAACTCCACCAGCGTCGCGGTCGAGGGAGACGCGGGCACGATGTCGCCATGGCAAGTCGGCCAGTTGCTTCCGCAGCCGTCCCCCGAGTGGCTGATGCGGACGTACGCACCGAACAGAATGACGGCGACCAGGTACGCCACGAACAGCCAGGCCGCCAGGGTGAATCGCAAGTTCCTGCCGGACAAGCCGCTAGGACCCCAGAACCACGAGCAGATCCTTGGACTGCACCTGGCTGCCGGCCTCGACGAGGACTTCCCGGATCCTCCCGGGCTCGGGCGCGTAGATCGTGCTCTGCATCTTCATCGCCTCGAGGGTGAGGAGCTTCGCGTTCGTCTCCACCTCGTCCCCAGGCGCGACGAACAGCCCGGTCACCAGCCCCGGGGTCGGAGCGCCGATGTGGTTCGGGTTGCCGCTGCTCGCCTTTCGCGCGGGCCTGTCAGCCTGAAGCGAGCGGTCGCGGACCCGGACCTCGCGGGGCTGTCCGTTCAGCTCGAAGAACACTGTCCTTGTGCCGTTCGGCTGCGGCTCGCCGAGCGCGAGGAACTTGACGATCAGGCGCTTGCCGGGCTCGATGTCGAACAGGCACTCCTCATCCCTTTGCAGGCCGAAGAAGAAGACCGTCGTGGGGGGGGGCCGCCCCCACCACCGGGGAGAGCCCTGCCGGGACGACAGCCTGGACGACACCCCCCGGGAATCGGGGGAGTGGGCGCGGGGTGAAGATAATATAA
>JAPPMB010000060.1:106380-149379 GCA_028819255.1 Bryobacterales bacterium
TCCCCCGCCTGGCCGCGGGGGGGGCCTTCTCACACCCCCGCACCCCTCCCCGCCCCCCCCCACACCCACCACCCCCCCCCCTCCCCCCGCCCCGCGCGGGGGGGCCCCCCCCCGGGTCTCCGCATACTTCGCGAACACGTCCGGATAGAGGAGGTGGCTCAGGGCGTCCGCCCGGGTGGCCCTGCGACGGAGCAGCTTCCCGGCCTGCTCCCTGGCGTCGTCGAGGTCGGCTGCTGGCAGCCTCTCCCCCGCTCTCCCCTCGATGGGCTCGTTCCGGCAAAGGAGGATCTCGCGGACCTCCGGCGGCCATCCGCCGGGCGGCGAGCCCAGAGAGCCGCGCATCATGTCGATCACCGATTCCGGAAACCCGACATTGTGGTCTGGCGGGAGCTTGCGGACCTCGTCGCAGGTCATCCCCTTGGAGAGCAGAAACAGGGCCAGATCCCCGACGACCTTGGAGGAGGGCGTGACCTTCACGATGTCGCCCAGGAGTTGGTTGACATCGGCGTACATCTGCTCTACTTCGCGCCAGCGCTGCGCAAGGCCCATCGCAGCGGCCTGCTGCTGCAGGTTGGTGAACTGCCCGCCCGGAATCTCGTGCGTATAGAGGCGGGCGCTCCCCGCCTTCGGCGCGTTGTCGAACGGCAGGTAATAGGTGCGCACTGTTTCCCAATAGAGGGAGCAGTCCCCCAGCGCGTCCGTGTCCAGCCCCGTGTCGCGCTCGGTGCCCTGCAGCGTGCCCACGAGCGTATTGAGGTTCGGCTGGCTCGTCGATCCGGACAGGGCGGCAACGCACGCGTCAACCACATCGACGCCGGCCTCGGACGCCTTCAGGATCGTCGCAGCGTTGAGTCCGCTCCCATCGTGAGTGTGGAAGTGCACTGGCAGGCCCAGCTCCCCGCGAAGCACCTTCACCAGCTCTTCCGCCGCGTAGGGACGGCACAGCCCGGCCATGTCCTTGAGGCCCAGCATGTGCGCGCCCATGCGCTTGAGCTCCCTGCCGAGATCGAGGTAGTAGTTGAGGCTGTACTTGGGACGTCGCGGGTCGCGAATGTCGCCCGTGTAGCAAATCGCCGGCTCGCAGATGGCGTGCGTGTCCCGGACCGCGTCCATGGCCACCTGCATGTTCGAAATGTCATTGAGCGAATCGAAGATCCGAAACACATCGATCCCTTGGCGGGCCGACTCGATGGTGAATTCCCTTACGACGTTGTCCGGATAACTTGTGTAGCCGACTGCGTTCGAGGCCCTCAGCAGCATCTGGAAGCAGAGGTTCGGCACTGCCTTGCGCATCTGCTGCAGGCGGGACCAGGGATCCTCGTAGAGGAAGCGCAGGGCGGAGTCGAATGTGGCCCCGCCCCACATCTCGAGACTGAAGAGGTTGGAAAGCCGCCTGGCGACCGCCGGAGCGGTGACCATCAGGTCGTGGGTCCGGACCCGCGTCGCCAACAAGGACTGGTGGGCGTCACGAAACGTCGTGTCCGTCACGAGCAGTCGGCGCTGGTCCCACACCCACTGGCAGAACTTCTCCGCTCCCAGCTCAAGCAGCAGCTGGCGTGTCCCGGCCGGCGGCCGCGTGCCCCGCTCGAACGGCACTTCCGGCGGAGGCTCGAACTGCTTCAGCCGGGGCTTTCCCGCAACTGTTGAATTGCCGTTGACGATCGTGTCTCCGATGAAGCTGAGCAGCCGGTTGGCACGGTCGCGAGCGCGCCGGAACGTGAACAGCTCCGGCGTCTCCTCCAGGAAGTGCGTCGTCACGTCTCCGGCCTGGAAGGTCTCGTGGTTGACCACGTTCTGCAGGAACTGGATGTTGGTCTTGACGCCACGGATGCGGAACTCCCTCAGTGCGCGGTCCGCACGGGAGCACGCCCCCTTCAGCGTGGAATCCCAGGCTGTGACCTTGACGAGGAGGGAGTCGTAGAACGGACTTAGAACAGCCCCCGAATACGCGGCGCCGTCCAGGCGGATGCCGAAACCGGCGGGAGACCGGTAGGCCTGCAGGCGACCGTAGTCGGGAGAGAAGTCGTCCGTCGGATCCTCCGTCGTGATCCGGCACTGGATGGCGAAGCCGCGGCGCTGCACCTGGGACTGCGGAGGCACGTCGAGCGGCGCTTCATGGAGGCGGTGGCCCTGGGCAACCAGAATCTGGGAGCGGACGAGATCGATGCCTGTTACGAGCTCCGTGACGGTGTGCTCGACCTGGATCCGCGGATTGACCTCGATGAAGTACCAGTCGCCCGAGTCGGCGTCCACGAGAAATTCGACGGTGCCGGCGTTGACGTACCCGCTCTCCCTTGCCACGCGGATTGCCGCGTCGCAGATGGCGTTGCGGATGCCGGCGGGAAGATTCTCGGCCGGTGCAAGCTCGACGACCTTCTGGTGCCGCCTCTGGACGGAGCAGTCGCGCTCCCACAGGTGGACGACCGATCCGTGGGCGTCGGCGAGGATCTGGACCTCAATGTGCCGCGCCCGGGCGATGTATCGCTCCAGAAAAACAGAACCGTCCCCGAATGTGCGATGGGCTTCGGTCCTGGCCTCCTCGACCCGGCCCAGCAGCTTTCCCTCGTCGTGGACAACGCGCATGCCGCGTCCGCCCCCGCCGAACGAGGCCTTGACAATCGCCGGATAGCCGATGGAGCGGGCAGCCTCGAGCACCTCGCTGGGCCCGGAACCCGCCAAGTCCGTCCCGGGCACGATCGGCACGCCCGCCGCGCGGGCGATCGCCCGGGCCCGAGTCTTGTCTCCGAGCGTGTCGAGCAGTTCCGGGGTAGGACCCACGAACGTGATGCCGGCATCGGCGCAGGCACTGGCGAACTTGCTGTTCTCGGAAAGAAACCCGTATCCCGGATGAATCGCGTCCACGCCGCAGTCCTTTGCCAGGGCGACGATGCCCTCGATGTCGAGGTACGCGGCGACCGGGCCCTTGTCGCCGCCGATTTCGTAAGCCTCGTCGGCCTTGAACCGGTGCAGGCTGAGGCGGTCCTCGTTGGAATAGATCGTCGCCGTCCGCAGGCCAAGTTCCGTGGCGGCACGCATGATACGAATCGCAATTTCGCTGCGATTCGCGACCAAGAGCTTCTGCATCCTATCCCGATCTTATCCCGAGTCCAGCGTGTTCGGGCACCTAAGGTGCTTTGCCGGTGCCTGGGCCCAGACCAGCTGCGGCCGCCCCTGATTCTGCGCCCGCGTCTGCCGGCGCGTGGACGGCGAGCCCAAGATCGTCTACCCGCCCCCCTCGGCAGTGCCGGCACGATCCTCGCCGCGGTCCGGGCCGCCGAGTTCACCGCCCGGCCCATCGAGGCCAACGTGCGCCAGTTCGGTGCCCCCGCCGCCTTGCTCGCCCTCGCCCGCCGGCTCCAGGTAGCCGATCACATCGACCGCATGCTCCCAAGCGCGGCTGCAGCCCCTACTTCCGGCGCTATCCCGCTGGTCACCGCGCTCAAACGCGGCCGCCGCTTGGGGCCCAAGGCCTGCCCCGCCCACTGGTTACCTGGGAGAAGTGGCCCGAGATGGTACCGCTGACGGGGCGTTGACTTCCGGACATCGTACGATCAGGCCATCGACGACGTTGTCAGGCACTTGCGCCACTCCTGCTGCGGCCCAACCTGGCACGATCCCGGCGCCAAGGGAGGGTCTGGCGCCGGCTCCGCCGGCCCGTCCTAGCAGCGCAGAATGGTGGCACACGTAGATTGATCCATGTTCGGAACTCAGGGGCTGGCCAAGCAAGCAGTGGAAGCATTCCTCGATCCGCGAGCCGAAAGGCGTGGCACCCTTGGTCCGAGGTATCCCAATGGCTCGCAGCGAAGGGTTCCGCGAGACCGTGCCCGGGATTCGCTTCGACGCGCTGAAGACTCGTCCCGCACATTCCGGGATTGGTGACGGGGAATGTGCTGAATGCTCCTGCCAGCCGACGGCTTGAGACGCGAAACCGCTGGTCAAGCACCTGGCCGGATGTACTTTATGAATGGTGTCAACTCTCCGATGCGGTCATACAAGCGACGGCCTACCACGTTGGAACGCTGCGTGGTCCAGTACACAGCCGGGCAGCCCGCCGCATCGGCCGCCGCATACACGCCTTCGATCAGGGCCCTCCCCACTCCGGTTCCTCGATCGCTCGCATCCACGAACAGGTCCTGCAGGTAGCAAACGTTCTCCACGCGCCAGCAGTGCCGGTGAAAGAGATAGTGTGTGATTCCCACGGAACGATCCCCACGGGTCGCGATTAGGCCGCGAAATTCGTCCAGCTTCCCAGAAAGCAAGCGCGAAAAAGTGATTTGATATACGGAATCCGGGACGGACGTATTGTAGAACTCCAGGTAGAGCGACCAAAGACGCCGCCACTCGAGCTGGTCGTCCGCGGCGAGTGGACGAATCGTCAGTTCGGGCATTGGTCCACTCTAACAAGGCCGTAGGGGCAGCAGAAGGCCAGTCTCAACACACTCGCATCCACACTCTCGAAGATCGGGTGGGCGAGCCTCCGAATTCCGGACATCGCAAATCATTCCATAGACAACGTTGTCAGACAACCTCCTGATTGTCAAGCACTTGCGCTACTCCTGCTGAGGCAAAACCTGAATTGACTCGGAGTCACCGGACAATTCATAACCTAACCATGGAAGGCTAGATTCCTCCCTCCCATCCCTCCAGCCTTCCCCAAGCCATCGAACTCATACCGGCCGACGACATTGCTGGGAGAGCCGGTCTTCGGCATCGATCAGGGGGTGACGCCGGATAGGGCGGCGGGGGCGGCGGACCGCTGACGGCTAGTCGTCCCTCTTGCGCCGTCCCGCGACGGTCCCGCGGATGGCTTCCTCGAGGCGCTTGGGATGGTCGCTTCCCACGTAAAGCCGGCGGCCCTCATTGAGCCCGATCACGACCGCGCGGTCGCCGCGGGCGGTCCAGGCTTTCTTCTTGCCCGCACCACGCACCCCCCAGCCTCCGAATTCCGCCAGCGGCCGGTAACGCACGCTCTCCAGCGAGACGATGCTGTCGAAGGGCACCATCTTGCGCACCAGCTTCACGGTTCCCAAGTGCATAACGATGCGAGTGTCCTGCACCAGCACCGTCAGCCCGCCCAGCGCGCCGCGCAGGCCCCACCCCGCGGCGAGGACGGCCGCGACCACGGCCACCCGGAAGGGGATGCCGCCGCCCGAGGTCACGAACACGGAATACGCGCACGACACGATCGCCCCGCAATAGATGAGATCTACCCAAGACTCCCAGGGCGTGCGCTCGTGGTAGTGGGTCTGCTCCTCCGTCTTCACTTTCCGGTCTGGATGCGGTGAGGGGGATCGCTCCTTCGGCAGTCATCCTACCATCCCTCCATCGTTGCCGCCCGCTGCCGGCCGCCTCTTCAGAAAGCGCTGCAGGATGCGGTAGGTGAGCCCCCACACCGGTTGCCCCGGAACCGAGCGGCAGGGGAATTCGCGCTTTCCCGCAGGCGTTTCCACCGCCACCGCCGAGCGGGCCCCGGGGGTGCCGAGGTCGGCGACGGGCCCCAATATCCGGCCGCGATCTCGATGCCGACCACGTACGCGTCAGAGCCTTCCGACAGGAGGATCACGAAGGGGGCGATCACGAGCCGGGGTATCGCTCACGATGTCGGCTCCGGGTCGGGAAGCCCGCTCACCAGCGCGCCCGAATGGTCCAGGTCCATTGCGACTTCCTCGTGTGTCTCCCGCACCGCGGTCTCACGGAGGTCGGTGTTCGCCGGATCCCGGCCCCCCCCCCGGGAGCGCCATCTACTCCGACCCAGGGATCGCGCGGGAAACGCGCCCGGCGCCCGAGGCGGAAGGCAGGCGCTGGCTCCCGGCGCACCACGAGCGCGACCGCAGCCTGCTTTCTCGGGCCCCTGCCGGCCGGGATCCCTGCACTCACCGGGAGGCAGCTTGGGTCATCCGCGACGCCACCGAGAGTTCTGGAAGGCGGCGAGGAGTCCGTCCGCGGCCGGCTAGCTCACCGCCCTTCTCTTCGCCCGGACCCTCCTGACCGCAGCCGAACTTGGGAATCACCGGCAGGCCGGTCCGGCGTCGAGCACAGGACGGCCGGAATGGGCAGACGGAGCCAGCTCGCCGCAGACGCCTCGCCGGCAGGAACTCACTGCTCGGCCCTGAGCACCGTCATGAGATCGATCCGTGCGGCGCGACGCGCTGGAACGTATCCCGCAGCGACACAGACGGCAAGGATCGTCGTCGCCACGCCGGCACACGCCACGTAGTCGAGGACGCCGACGTCGAAGAGCAGCGATGTCATGAAGCGAGCTAACCCCAAGGCACAAAGCGCCCCAGATGCCGCGCCCACGACAGCCGGCTGGAGTGCGGTGCCCATCGCCAAGGCAACCACCCGACCCGGCGTTGCGCCGAGCGCCGTCCGGATAGCGAACTCCGGCTCCCGCTGGGCCACAGCCTGGGCGATGACGCTGTACACGCCTGCAGCCGCCAGCACGAGCGCCAGCGCACCGAAGACCGAAACGAGCAGCGTCCCGGCCTGCCGCTCGGCCTGCGAGCTCGCAATCACTTGATCCATCGTGCGAATCTCGGTGACGAAGGCGTGCTGGTCGACTCCGCGGATGCGCTCTCGAACCGCGGGCGCCGCGTTGAGCGGATTGCCCGCCGTTCGCGCGACCAAGGTGATTGCCGGTTGCGGGAACAAGCGTTGCGGATAGTACACGTCGACGGTCGGCGCCGCCTCAAGGCCGGTGTAGCGGACATCACCGGCGACGCCGACGACGGTCATCCGCCACTCGGGCGAACCGATGCGCTTGCCCAGCGGATCCTTTCCAGGCCAGTAGCGCTCGGCGAACGACTCGCTCACCAGGATGCTGCGGGGATACCCGCGCTGTCCAGCCTCGTCGCGCGCCTCGAAGCCCCGACCGGCAACGATCGGAATCTGCATCGTCTCGAGATACCCGGGGCTGACCACACGAATGCGGTAGCTCGGCTCCTGGGCATCGGCTGGCGGGACGTAGCCCTCGATGGCGGCCGACCCGAAGAAGCCGCCTGCACTCATCGGAACGCCTTGGACGACGGCCGCATGGGTGACCCCGGGCAGGGAACGGACGGCGTTAATCACGTCGCCGGCGAAGACCGTGTTGTGATCCCAGTCGAACTTGTTCTCCGGGAGCGAAACCGTCATCGTCAGCACATTGGACGAGTTGAATCCAGGCTCCACCTGCGAGGCGCGCAAGGCGCTGCGAACCAGCAGGCCCGCAGCCACCAGCAAGACAACGGTCAGTGCCACCTCGGCCGAGACCGCGACTGCGATCAGGCGCGTCCGGGATCCGTCCGGCGTCATGCCGCGTGCATCCAGCCCGATCAACAGCCCGCCCCGGGTCCTCGCGGCCCGCAGCGCGGGTACCACGCCGGTGATGCAGGCGGTCAGGAGAGCACTGACCAATGCGAACGCCAGCACCGTTGGATTGACCGTCATCTCCTGAAGGGCCGGCAGGCTCCTCGGCAGCCAGGGCCTCACCTGTTCGATGGCCAAGGCGGCGAAGACGACGCCCACCGCGCCGGCCCCCGCCGCAAGAACGGCCGCTTCGGCCAGAAACTGTCGCACGATCCGCCAACGGGCCGCACCGAGCGCCGCGCGAATCGCGACCTCCCGGTGTCGCGCGATGCCTCTGGCAAGGACGAGCGTCGCGACGTTCGCGCAGGAGATCAGCAGCAGCAGCCCTGCTCCCACCGACAGCAGCGCAACACCGTCCCGCGACCCCGCCGCCGCATGCTCCCGGAGCGGCATGACACGCACCGTCCACCCTCGGTGCGCCTTTGGACGCTCTTCGGCCTGGCCGGCAGCGATCGCGTGCATTTCGGCCTGTGCCTGCGCGATCTTGATCCCTGGTCGCAACTTCGCGACGACGTTGAATTGCCTCCCTTCGTACGCGCGCGTCTCGGTCGGCATGATGTACCGCGGCAACCAGAAATCGATCGTGTCGACGACGGAGGCCACGCCCAGTTCGAAGTCGGTTTCGAGCGAGGGGAACCGCACGGGGGCGGTCGCCACGCCGAGGACCGTGAATCGAGTCGGCCCGACGCGGGAGAGATCCCGGACATGCAGATCGAGCGTGTCCCCCACGAGCGCTTCGTTCGCATCGAAGAGACGGAGCCAGACTTCATGGCCGAGCACCACGGTGTCGGCCCCGCGATCCTGGGCGAGAAACGGGCGCCCGTTCAGCGACACGCCGAACACGTCAAAGAACTCGGGGGTGACGAGCAAGCCGTTCAGGCGGTAGCTCTGCCCCCCGTCGATCACGTCCAGCGTGTGCCAACGGTAGCCGGCGGTCGCCTCGAAGGAGGTCGCGTAGTGCTGCCATTCGGCGAGTGTCCCCGCAGCCGTGCGTGCGTCTGGAATGTCGGCCAGTGGCCGGACGCTGCGCAGAGCCACCAGGCGCTCGCTGTCGGGATACGGGAGGGAGCGGAGCAGCAGTGTCTCGGCGACGCTGAACACGGCGGTCGCCGTGCCGATTCCGAATGCCAGAAGCAGGACCGCTGCCGCCACGAAGCCGCGGTTGCGCCGGAAGCCGCGGACGGCGCCGCGTAGATCTTCCTTCATCGATCCCGCCCGGAATGACTCGGGCCGCAACGAACGACGGAGGCTTGATTCAGGGCGTGGCGGTCGGCAGGGTGGCGCGTTCGAGCGGCTCGGGTCGCTGGCCGTCCTTCCCGAAGGCGACTATTGCGGACCGCAGAGGGGCGTCCATGCGCCGCTCGTCCACGGCAACCCTCCCGCCGGGGGTCCGTGTTCTCGAACCCCGCGCTCACACCGGCAATCTCCGATCCGCGGCAACCCTGCTGCGACTGGGATATCGGCGGCAATGGCCCTGATGCTGCGCGTCGGGCCGCTTGATCAAGCCACCGCAGCGGCACCCACTCACCGCGCGGCACAGACTGGGTGCTGCCGCAAAGGACACCTCCGAGGAGAGTGCCTCGGCAATCGACGATCACCAGATGAGCTTCGCCCCGAATTGCATCTGCCGGTTGTCCGCGATCGTGCGCCGGATCTGGGGACCCGGCCCCCGCGTAAGCATCGGGCGCCCAGCAGTGACGACCGAACCCCCTCCGGGCTGGTCGAACTGCGGAGTGTTCATGGCGTTGAAGAACTCGGTCCGGAACTGCAGCCGCAGCCCCTCGGTCACGGTGAACGTGCGGGTGATGCCCAGGTCGAAGTTGACCGTGCCGGGACCGTCCAGTATCAGTCTCCCGGCGTTCCCGTGCGTGAACTGCGTGGGCACCGCGAACGCTGAGGTGTCGAACCAGCGGTCGATGCTGCGCTCGGACCGCCCCAGGGCGCCGCTGCTCAAGCGGTCCGGTCGGGCATTGTGCGGGGCGTTGCCGACGTTGGACGAATCGAAGCCCAACCCAACGCTGAACGGCAGGCCTGTCTGCAGTGTGTTCACTCCAGTAAGTTGCCAGCCGCCGAAGACGAGCGCGGCGGCTCCCGAGTTGGCCCAAGACCGATCCTTGCCGAACGGCAGGTCCCAGGTGAAGGAGTACACGAAGCGATGGCGCGCATCGTTGGCGGTGCGGGCGCGCTCTCCGGAAAGATCCAGGTTGTTCTGAATCCTCGGCAACGGCCCGGAGGCCTGCTGGGGCAGGAGCTCTATGCCGTGGCCCCACGTGTAGGACGTGAGGAACTGCAGCCCGCGCGAATAGCGCTTCTCGAACTTGACCTGCAGGGAGTTGTAGTTGCCGCGTCCCATGACTTCGTACGTCTGCAGGAAGCCGATGTCCGGGAAGCGCCGCCGGCTTCGGGGCGAGCCCGCTCCGGGAATCGGCTGGTTCGAATTGCGGTTCGACGCCAGCTTCACGGACGTGTTCCCGACGTATCCGATCTCGAACAGCATGTCCTGCGGCAACTGGCGTTGGATGTTGAAGTTCCACTGCTGCGTGTAGCCGGCCGGGAAGTTCTGAGTGAACGAGACCGTCCGCGGATTCGGCGGCTGCACCTCCGGGTTCAGGACGCCGATGGGAAACCCGTCCCGGACGACCAGGTTCGGATTGATCTGGTCGGTCGGGAAGCCGACGTTGATGTGGAACGGGAACGCCGACACCATGCGATTGACGACGCCCCATAGCTCGTTGTGCGTGTAAAAGACACCGTACGCGGTGCGAATGACGGTGCTGTCGTCGAGCTGGTAGGCGATCCCGATCCGGGGAGCGAAGTTGTTCGTGTCGGGACGGATGAGACCACGGCCTTCCCAGCCCCCGCCGCGAGTGCCGCCGGCAAGCAGCGTACCGAACGCCGCGTCGTCGGGATTGAGGATGAAGTTCCCTTGGCGGTTGTCCTTCTCCATGAAGGGGCTGATCAATTCGTATCGCAGGCCGAGATTGACGGTCAGCCTGGTCGTGGCCTTCCAGTCATCCTGAAAGTAGAACTGATACGCGCTGTGCTCCAGTGTGCCCGTGATCTCGTTGCTGAGGATGCCGTTGTTGGAGTAGCCCAGGACGAAGTCCGCCATGCTGCTGCCCGTGCCCCCGCGGCTCTGGGGGTTCTGGGTGAACACGCCGTTGAAGTTGAACTGGCCCCGCTCGCGCTGATAGGTGTTGAAGAAGCTGTCCGGGTAGCGAATGTCGAAGCCGGTCTTCATGGTGTGCTTGCCCTTGATGACCGACAGGGCATTGATCACCTGGTGCGTCTGGGAACCTTGGAAGTTCGGAAGGAACGAAGAGTCTCCGAGAGCGGCGAAGCCGGCGGGCCGGAAGTTCGAGAGACCCGTGACCGGCTCCTTCGTCGAGACGCCCAGGATCCCGAACTCGTCGCTGCGCCGGGTCGTGTCGAACGGCCGCAGGTTTGCCTGCACGCGGTTGTAGCCGTAGCGGAACTCGTTGATGATCGACGGGCTGAACGCGTGCGTCTCCACAATGGCCAGCTGGTGCGACAGGAACTGCTGGTTGCTCAGACGGTCGCTGGTTGACCCGATCGCCGGGAACGGCAGCGAGCCCGGGGCGATGAACTTGCGGTTGGTGTAGCTGTAGCGACCGTAGATCTGGTCCTTGTCGGACAGACGGTAGTCGATCCGGCTGTCGAGCTGGTGTCGGTCCTCCTGCTGGTTGGGATTGAAGAGGAAGTTCGAGTTCAGGCCCGGGAGGTTGGGAGCCGGGTAGAGGCCGAGGACCCGAGTCGAGACGCCGTCGAACTGGCTTGACGGAATCGTGTTGTTGGCGAACTGGTCTCGGACGAAGCCCGGTCCGTCGTCGCTCTCTCTCTGGCTGTTGGGGTCGAACACGTTCCGTGAGCCGAAGCTGCCGGCCAGCATCTCGCGCACGGGTACGGTCGCGATGCTGGTCAGGCCCTTGCGCACGATCGTGCCCTCGTAGCTGCTGAAGAAGAAGACCCTGTCCTTGACAACGGGCCCTCCGAACGTCGCTCCGAACTGATTCTGCTTGAACGGCGGGATGGGGTCCGTCGCCGACGCGAAGAAGTTCTTGGCGTCGAGCGCGGAGTTGCGGACGAATTCGAAGGCCGTGCCGTGGAACTCGTTCGTGCCGCCCTTGACCGCCACATTGACGACGGCGCCCGCGCTCCGGCCGAACTCCGCCGAGAAGTTCGAGGTCTGGATCTTGAATTCCTGAATCGCGTCGACGGAAGGCCTCATGATCTCCGCGCCGCCGGACTGCAGGTTCGTGATCTGCGAGTTGTTGTCCAAGCCGTCGAGCAGGTAGTTGTTCATGGTGTAGCGCAGTCCATTGGCGAGGAATGCGGAGCCGTGGTCGTTGAACATGCCCTTCTTGGTGGGCATCATGCCTACGGCGAGCGTGCCGAGCTGCAGGTAGTTGCGCCCGTTCAGCGGAAGCTCGACGATTGAGCGGTTGTTGACCACCTGGCCGAGGGATGTCTCCTCGGTGGTCAGCAGCGGGGCGGCGGACTCGACGGTCACGACTTCCGTGAGTTCGCCCACTTCGAGTGAGAAGTCGATCTTGGCGCGCTGCTGCACCTGCAGCGTGATGTTCTCGGCCACGCCGGTCTTGAAGCCCGGCACCTCGACCGTGATGGTGTAGGTGCCGATCGGCAGAGGTGTGATCACGTAGTAGCCCGCTTCGCTGGTCTGCACGGGGTAGGCGGCATTCGTGGCGACGTTGGTGGCAACGACGTCCGCAGCGGGGACCACGCCGCCGCTGGAGTCAGTCACGAAGCCGTTTATCGCCGCCGTCTCGGTTTGCGAGAACGCGGCGGGGAGGAGCAAGACGCCCACCATCCAGATGGACAACCTCGTCGCGAGTGAACTAAGTCTCATGATGACCCTCCTCTCGTTGGAGCCATGCTGATCGACGGATCGTCGCGGCAGGCTCTCGGTGCGATCGCAGTATAGAACGGCTCGGTCTGAAGGTAATCGGGAGCCACACATTACTCAAATAGGCCATGGGAGCTCGGTGCGCAAGTCAGGTTTCCGTGAAGACACTCCCCTGGGCGGGTCCTGGACCGCGATTCCCGGATCGAAGGACACCGAATTCTCCAATTGTTTGGATTTCCAGCCGATTGGGCGTCTGAGCACTTCGAGAATAGACAGAGTCCCACTGCCGAAACAATGCGGCTCTGTCCGCCACCCGCACCCGCACTGCGTCGCCCCCCGGCGGCGGTCGCGCCTCTGAGGGCGACCGCCGGATCGCCTGCCAGCCCGGCTCCTTCCTGTCAGTCCGCATCCTCTTCCTCGACGGGCTGGAGCACGCCTTCCGCCGTGGCCGCCTGCGCTTCGGCGGCGCCCTCGGCGCGCGGCCTTGGAGAACCAAGGGTCAGCCTCGGCGGAGCCCCGGGACTGGCAAAGGGAAAGCGAGACCAGTCCGGCATCGACAGCAGGTCGGAGCTGCGCGGCGTCGAGCCGACTCCCAGCCCGACCTCAAACGTCCCGTGTTCTGAAGGCTTGCCGCGCCGACGCCTCGCGCCTGGAATGAATCGTTCAGCCAACAAACGCGATCCCGCCAGCCACACAGACAACCCGAATGGTCCTCCAGATTGGCCGTGCGACTCCGTTCGCCGGCATGGCGGCAGAGGTGCAGACTCAACTCGGATTCAGCATGCATGGTCGGTCAGCGCGCAATGGCTGGTGGCGCAACAAATGGGAGATTCCCCGCGGATTGACGCGCTTGCGGGCAAAGCGGACCGCGCTGCTCTGCCTCCCCGGTGGGCGCAGTTCACTGACGCGCACCCCCGAGCAAGTGCAATGCGGCGTGCATGCGCCGGCTCTCGGAGCATCCACTGGCTCTAGGCTGCAACGTGGGAATAGAATCGAGGCAGTGCCAGTCCGCCTCCCCCTGCTCATCCTGCTGGTGGCCTCGATCTCGGCCGCCGGCACATTTGATGATGCGGTCCGGCAGTTTCTGGCAAGACACTGCCATGCATGCCACGGGGAGACGGTCCGGATGGCAGGCCTTCGCCTCGACCTGTTCACCGACGAGCGGCACGCGCTGCGCCATCCCGGCGTCTGGGACGACGTGCTGCGGATGACCCGCGCCGGAAAGATGCCCCCGCCCGGATCGGGCACGCCGTCCGCGGAAGAACTCGCATCGCTGACGGACTGGATCGAGCGCAACCTTGCGGCCATGGCTGTCCACAGGGTCGACCGCCCGGGCAGGGTGACTGCCCGACGGCTCAATCGCGCCGAATACGACAACACCGTCCGCGACCTGCTCCACGTCGACCTTCGGCTTGCGGAGTCGTTTCCGGTCGATGACTCCGGATACGGTTTCGACAACATCGGCGACGTGCTCTCGGTTTCGCCGCTGCTGATGGAGAAGTACATCGATGCCGCCGGCAAGCTGGCACGGGCCGCAATCTGGGACCGGCCTCGCGTAGCGGACGCGACCCGATTTCGGATCCAGGCCGCGAGGGATCCGGACAACCCCGCGGCAATCGGCAGAGTCTCGCCGTACGTGGCAGACGGGTCGATCCGGGCGGACTACGAATTCCCTGCCCGAGGCTTCTACGAGTTCGCGTTTGGCGCCGTCGACCGCCGCCTGCGGTCCGAGGCTGACGGACGGTACCTCACCGATGTGCAGCCGCCTCCTCCGCGGTTCATGACGATGGTCGTCGACGGGAGACGGATGGCCACGAAAGCCGTCGAGGCGGCACAGTACTTCGACCGAACCGAAAGGGTTCGACTTTCGATGCAGCCGGGGCGGAAGCGGATCTGGCTCGGATTCGTGGACTTCGACGGCGGGCCCATGGATCCGAACGAGGCCTTCGCCAGCCGCAAGCTCTGGGCAGACTACCTGGAGATCAACGGCCCCTTCGACGCAGAGCCCATGCCCCTGCCGAAGAGCCATCGAAGGATCGTGACGTGCCGGCCGGAGGGCGAGGAGCCCTGGGAGCCGTGTGCGCGGAAAATCATCGGGCGTCTGGCGTTGCGTGCGTACCGCCGTCCTCCCACTGAGGACGAAATGGGGCGTCTGATGACCCTTGCCGCCGGGTCCATGGAGTCTGGAGAGAGCTTCGAGGGAATGGTCCAGACGGTCCTCCAGGCCGTGCTCGTGTCTCCGCAGTACCTCTTCCGCATCGAGCGCGACCCGGAGCCCGGACAAAGCCGCCGGATCGACAGCTACGAGCTGGCGTCGCGCCTGTCGTACTTCCTCTGGAGCAGCATGCCGGACGACAGGCTGCTCGAGGCAGCCGCTCAGGGACTCGCGGACTCGGAGGAGGAGATTGCACGCCAGGTGCGGAGAATGCTGTCCGATCCGAAGTCGGCGGCACTCGTGGAGGGATTCGCGGGCCAGTGGCTCGAGCTTCGAAACCTCGCCGCAGTGCAGCCCGACCGCGAGCGGTTCCCGGAGTTCGACGCGGAGCTGCGCGACGCAATGGGGCAGGAGACCCGGCACTTCTTCGGGAACGTTGTGCGGGAGGATCGGAGCGTTCTGGAGTTCCTTGACAGCGACTACACGTACCTGAACGGGCGTTTGGCGCGCCACTACGGCATTGAGGGCGTCGAAGGCGGCGAGTTTCGGAGGGTGAGCCTGCCTGATCAGCAACGCGGCGGGCTGCTCGGCCAAGCAAGCATCCTCACAGTTTCCTCGTATCCGACGCGAACGTCCCCTGTGCTGCGCGGCCTCTGGGTCCTGAACAACATCCTGGGCCAGCCGCCTCCGCCGCCTCCGCCCGACGTGCCGGAACTGGAGGAGGGTTCGGTTGAGCTGCTCGGCACCCTGCGAGAGCAACTGGAGCAGCACCGCGCCGACGAGGGCTGCATGTCGTGCCACCTGGTCATGGACGCGATCGGGTTCGGCCTTGAGAACTATGATGCGGTCGGCATGTGGCGAGTCGCGGACGGAGCCGCGCCCGTGGACTCCTCGGGCAGCCTCCCGGGCGGCCGGGCCTTTGAGTCCCCCGCGCAATTACGGAGGATTCTGGTCGACTCGGAAGCCGACTCGTTCGTCCGCACGCTTTCCAGGAAGCTCCTAACCTACGCCCTTGGAAGGGGGGTAGATCGGAACGACAATCCGGCGATTGACCAGCTCGTGCAAGGCCTGAAGGAATCGGACCACGGGTTCTCCGCACTCGTGCAGGGAATCGTTGACAGCAGGCCCTTCCGAATGCAGGCTGCGGACTCGGCGCTGGACCGCGACGGCCCCGATGCAAGGATCCAGCGCTAAGTCATCCATCAATCGACCGACCGGGATCCGCCGGCAGTTCCGTGTCGCTCAGGCCGTGTCCGGCTGACCGTCCGTCCGTGCGGGCGCCATATGCGCAGGCGGTCATTCCAGGAGAAGTGCCCGCGATGGTACTGGCTGCGCCGGCGGAATCGGGCGTGAGCCGAGGACGCCCAGCGCCGACCGCGCCGGACACCTGCATAACCGCCCGCAAGTGCGTCCGGATGTACCGGCTTCCAGCTGACGATGTAGCATCGCACGGCCATGCTCGTCGGAGACAAAGAGAGCGCCTACACCTGTGAGCACTGAGAGTACGGGAAAGGGCTCCGACGAATCCTGGAATCACCAACCCCTTCATGTTGCGCATATGCGGCCCGAAACGCCCAAACCTGTGATTCCGGCACTCACATCCGCAATTTCCGACGCTCGCACACGGACGATGTCCGATGATGTCATCGGAGCGAACCGAGCCTCCCCGATCACTGCGGAGCGGGCGTGAGGTTGCCGAGAACGACCGGCTGCGACGCCCCAGTCGCGGTCGGGACGTTGGAAGGCCTTCCGTGGTAGGTCTCGTAGGCGAGGACTGCAAAGGCGACCGCTTCCTTGGCCGCGTTGCCAACTCCAAAGTCGTCCGTGGGTCGGACACGGGTCCGCGGCAAGCCCTCCCCTATGGGACCCATGATCTGAGGGTTGTTCCAGCCGCCGCCCGAAACGACGAGTTCGTCAACAGGCATGACCGGCGCCACGAACCGATCGATGGCTTCAAGGATCGTTCGCACCGTGAGCTGAGTGGCGGTCGCGACCGCATCTTCCGGGCGGAGGCCTCTCCGGAGCAGATCGGAACTGAAGGATCTTCCGAAGCGCTCCCTACCGGTGCTCTTGGGCGGGGGCAGAACGTAGTACGGATCCTCCAGGAGATCTCCGAGAACCCGCTCGTCCGCCGTGCCGGACATCGCCAATCGTCCGTCGCGGTCGAGTCGCTCCTCGCCGCCCGTGATTTCGCTCACCAATTCGTCGATGACCATGTTGCCGGGACCTGTGTCGAACGCAAAGACCACATCGATGCCCGCGCCGGCGGGAACTACGGTCAGGTTCGCGATTCCTCCGATATTGAGTGCCACGCGGCTGACCTGCGGATTCCGCAAGAGCAGACAGTCAACGAACGGGACCAAGGGTGCGCCCTGTCCGCCGGCGGCGATGTCGGCCGTTCGGAAGTCGGACACCACAGGCGCGCCCGCCGCCCGGGCGATGCAGGCAGGCTCCCCGATTTGGAGAGTGCTGGACACCTGACGGCCGTGGAGCGGCGCGGGGAGGGCATGGTGGTAGATGGTCTGGCCGTGGCATCCGACCAGACCCACCTCGCTCGGGCTGATGCCCGACCGCTCGCAGGCCTCGATGACCGCCTCTCCGAACAGCCTTCCGAGAAGAAAGTGCAGTTGACTCACACGCGAGGTGGCAACGACCGCATCCGACACGGCCAGCACCTCGCCCCTCACGCCCTCCAGAAACGGGATCTCGTGGAATCCGGCGACATTCACCGTTGCCGACAGACCGCTCCCGCGGATCTCGACGAGCGCAACGTCGATGCCGTCGACCGAGGTTCCGCTCATGACGCCGGCAACTAGCATTGTTCCCTCAATTGCGTGCCCCGCAAACGTATCGCACGGTAAAGCCCGCCAGGACGCCGGAGCCGGACTCCCCCTGCGCTGCGCCGGTGATTCGGAGCAGCTTCCGTGCCAGCCACGCGCTCAGTCGGCGGTGTCCGAGGAGGAGGCAGATTCCAGAAGCGACTCCAGAAGCTCGCTGTCTTCAGCCACTTCGCGAAGGGCATCCGCAATGGCATCCGACTCGAACCCGGCGCGCGCGAGCGCCCGGAACAGCCGCGCAAGCTGCCTGGGTTCCCTAATCCTTGCTCTCCCGGGCCGGGCCCGCATCTTCCGGCGCAGGAATTCCCTCGCCATGGCGGACTCGTCGCAGTCCCGGTAGGCATGGCTGATCGCGTTCTCTGCGATCGATTCCTCAATGCCCCGACGCTTCAGCTCTCGAAGCACCCTTCTTCGCCCGAGACTCCCCTGGTCGCGCCGGATCGCCGAATGGGACTCTGCCACTCTTGCGTCATCGAGGTAGCCATGGGCGCGAAGGCGCCCAATGACGACATCGACGTCGCCTTCGTCCGCGCAGCGTTGCCGGATCTTGGCATCCATCTCGGCCAAGGTGTGCGACCGGCGGGCAAGCGCGCCGAGGGCCCATTCGTACAGCGCCGGGGCCTTGAGCTTGCGGCGAGCCACGGAGATTCGCACCACGGGCACCATGTTAGTGCAAGTCCCTTACGATAGGTCGATGCTTGCCGGTACCTCTGCGCGCCTCGGCGCAATGATGTTTTTGCAGTTCTTCGTCTGGGGCGCCTGGTACGTCGGGGCGCCCCTGTACCTCGTCAAGATCGGCTTCACCGGCGGCGACCTCGGCTGGACGTACGCGGTCGGGCCGCTTGCCTGCATCGTGTCCCCGTTCTTCGTGGGAATGGTCGCCGACCGCTTCTTCGCCACCGAGAGGATGCTCTGCGCCCTGCATGTGCTGGGCGGCGGCTTCATGTTCCTGGCGGCGGCCCTGATGGACCCCGCATCCCCGACCTCGCCCACGATCATCAACATGGTCTTCCTGGGGCACACGCTCTGCTACTTTCCGACGCTGGCTCTGACGAACTCGCTGGCGCTCCACCACGTGACCGACTCGCGCAAGGAGTTCCCGCTGATCCGCGTGTTTGGAACGATCGGCTGGATCGTTGCCGGATTCGCCCTCGCATTCGTCGGATGGGGCGACCGACTCGAGATGTTCCAGCTGACCGGGGCCGCAGGGATCGTGATGGGGGCGTACTGCCTGACCCTTCCCCACACGCCGCCCCCTTCCAAGGGAAAGGACACGTCGTGGAGGGAGCTGGCGGGCGCCGACGCCTTCGAGCTCTTCCGCAAGCCGTCGTTCACGGTCTTCATCCTGAGCACCTTCCTGATCTGCATACCGCTGGCCTTCTACTTCCAGCTGGCGGCGAAGGCCGTGCAGCTGGTGGGGATCGAGGACGTGACCCAGGCCATGAGCTACGGCCAGATCTCGGAGATCTTCTTCATGATCCTGATGCCGCTGTTCTTCCGGCGGCTGGGCGTCAAGTGGATGCTCGCCGTGGGGATGCTGGCCTGGGTGCTGCGCTACGTTCTGTTTGCGCTCGGCACCCCGGACGCGGTCGTCTGGATGATGTACGGCGGCATCGTGCTCCACGGCATTTGCTACGACTTCCTCTTCGTAACGGGCCAGATCTACACCGACATGTCGGCCAGGAAGGAGATTCGGGCGCAGGCGCAGGGGCTGCTCGTCCTGTTCACTCTCGGTCTCGGAATGCTCATCGGCGCGCAGATCGCGGGCGCCTGGGACGAGCGCAACACCCCCGAGGAGACTCGCGCACTCATGGCGGAGGTCCAGGAACTCGGGGGCGAAGCGGCACGACTGGAAGAAGAGGGTGCCCCCGATCAGGAGATCCAGCCGCTCCGCGACGAGCAGGAGGCCAAGCTGAGCCGGGCGCAAGGACTCATCGACTGGCAGTCCATCTGGGCGCTGCCGGCCGCCCTCTCAGCATTGGTCCTCATTCTGTTCATCGGCATCTTCCGGGATCGCGAGGAACCGGCCTGACCGCGCCGGCGCCGCGCACGCCGGGCCTGCGGGCCTACAACTGCCGCGCCAGAGCCTTCACGGCGTCGGCTGCAAGCCTGGCGACATGCTTGGACTCGTTGGGGAGACCGCCCAGGGCGTTCTCGACGGCATCCGCACCGATTGAGTGAACGTCGCGACACGAGCGGCCCACGAGCATGTCGGCCAGCGCCGAACCGGCTGCAATCGAGGCGGTGCAGCCCCGCACCTGGAATCGCGCGTCGCTCACCGCGCCGTGGTCAACGACCACCGATATCGTCAGGATGTCTCCACAGATCGGATTCTCGACGCGGACCGTGACCGCGGGAGGGGCAAGGGACCCCACGCGCCGGGAGTTTCGGAAGTGCCTGAGGAGAAGTTCGCTGTACACGGAAGACGATCTCAGCGGGAGACCATTCGGATCTCGGTCCGGCGGTTCTTGACATCGAGGGTCCTGAAGATGATTTCCTGCCGGACATCGAGCTCGTGCTTCGGGATCTCGAACCTGGCGGCGGAGAGTCCGCGGACCCTTTCCCCGGGAGCAAGGAACTGCTCGTCAAGCAGTGGCTCGTCCTTCATGCCGCCGAGTGCGGGAAAGTAATTGAAGAGCTGCTGAATGTCGAAGACGCTGAGAATCCGCCCCTCGAGGAGCGTCCCGTTCTCGTCCACAACCGCCATCTCGCGCCGAGTCACCGAGATCTCGTAGTTCGACGCGTTCGAGGCCTCGAAGTTTATGATCGCCACGGAGCTTCGGTCGTCCATGCCCAGCGTGCGCACTTCGGTGATTCGCCCCTCCAGTCGAGGCGTGGCACCCCAGTTGTAGACGATGATCGCGCCCGCGACGACCACCGCGCCGATCAGTCCCCCGCCGAGAGTGATGCGATTCCAGTTCACCGGTGACCGTGCCTCCCTTCTCGCTCTCCCAATCCGTATGGTTGCACAGCATGCCCCCTTCGGGCACCTCCGCGTCGCGGCCCTTCCATCGTGACCATGGCCGCGGTCACGCCCCTGGTTCAGGTCGACAGTCGGCTCCGGAGTAAGCGTCGTGACGAACCACCGGGCCGGCATCGCCGTGCATGGCGTTCGCAGGCATTCCGCGATCAGGACTCCCGCCCGAGATCTGCAAACAGCGCCGTCTTCCAACCCGGATGCACGGTGAACCCGTGGGCTTCGAAGAACCCCGGCTCACTCGTCACGGCGAGCATCTGGCGCACCCGGCGCTCCCTCCCCCTGATCCGGCAAGCTTCGACCAGGCGGGCGGCGATGCCTCTTCCGCGGTAGTCGGGGTGTACTGCCAGGCTACGAACCTCGGCGAGGCGCCGCGAATACACCTGCAACGCACAGCAGCCCACGATCGCGCCCCGACGCTCGGCCACGAAGAACGACTGGATGCGGGGTATGTCGTCCTGAATGAGCTCCTTCGGAAAATACGCGATCAGCTCCCGGATCTGCGGCATTTCGCCGGGATGCGCAGGACGGACGGCGATCTCCGCGGCCTTCTCCCCCCCGGGATCATTCGGCCTTTCCGCGGGTCCGTCGCCGGGTGATTGCAATTCCCCCATCCGTCGCCTGCCTGGTGTCACGCGGCGGCGAACAGCTCTTCCGGCTCGGTCACGGGACGCTCGCAGGCGTAGTTCCGGCAAACGTATGCGGCAGGCTTGCCGTCAACGAGGCCGCGCCCGGCGAGCAACGGCAGCGACGTGGCGTGGGAATCCTCGACCGCAGCCTGGGCGACCACCTTGTTCGGACGGTAGGCTGCATGCACCTTCGCGATCAGCGCGCGCGTGCGCTCGTCGCTGGGCGGTCCGACGATCGCGATCTCGTCCAGACCGCGATGCCAGGCGTCCAATGCGCACAGCATGCGCTCCCTCTGGAGCACGTTCCGCGCGGACGGATCGACGAAGGCCTGCAGAATCCGACCGGCCTTGTCCCTGAGGTCCGTCCGGTCGAGAAGGACCGCCAGCTTCTGGAGGCTGAGTGCCATCGTCGAGTTGGCCGACGGCGTCGCCCCGTCCTGTGCGGACTTGCTCCGCATGATCAGCTCCTCGTGATCCGAGGCAGTGAAGAAGAATCCGTTCCCGTCTTGGTCCCAGTAGTACTTGATCAGGGAGTCGGCCAGCGACTGGGCGGCCAGCAGGTAGGACACCGCGCCATTCCACTCGTAAACCGCGAGAAGGCCGTCGATCAGGAAGGCGTAATCCGTACTGTAGGCCGTCAGACGGGCCTGTCCCTTGCCGTAGGTGGCGAGCAGTCTGTCATCTCTTCGGAGGTTCTTCAGCAGAAAGTCCGCCGCGCACACCGCAGCGTCGCCGTAGGCCCGCTCCCCGAGCACTGCCGCGGCCTTGGCCAGCGCCGAGATCATGAGACCGTTCCACCCGGTCAGGACCTTGTCGTCGAGGGCGGGCCGGACCCTTCGGCTTCTCCGTGCGAACAGGACCGACCGGGACCTGGCCAGCGATGCTTCGACCTCTGCCGGGGCGACGCCGTCGAGACGGGCGAGCACATCGGCGGGCCTCACGACCTGAAGAACGTTCTTTGGCCCCGCAGGCACATGCGCGTCGCCCGGATGCATCCAGTTGCCATGCTCGGAGACGTCGTAGTGGGAAGCGAAGAGCCTGGCGTCCTTTTCGCCAAGCGCCTCGGTCACCTCGTCACGGGTCCATACGTAGAACCTGCCCTCCTTGCCCTCGCTGTCGGCGTCCTCGCTGGAATGGAAGGCTCCCTCGGGACTGCCTAGGTCCCGCAGTACGTAGTCGCAGATCCCCCGCGCCGAGTCGACGAACAGACGCCGCTTCTCCGGATCTTCCGCGGCCTGCGAGGCGTCCAGCAGGGCAGGCACCACCAGCGCCTGGTCGTAGAGCATCTTCTCGAAGTGCGGGACGAGCCAGCGGGTGTCCGTGGCGTAGCGGTGCAGCCCGCCTCCCAGATGGTCGTAGATACCGCCCCGGCACATCCGTTCCAACGTCAGCTCGACCGCCCTGCGATACCTGGCCTCGCCCGTGACCCGGGAAGCCCTGAGCAGGAGGTCGAGCGACATGGACTGGGGGAACTTGTTGCCGCCACTGGATATTCCGCCCAGCGAATGGTCGAAGACCTGGTAGACGGATTGCGCCCCCTGCTCGACATGCTCGGGGCCCGGCACGGAAGGCCCGGGCCGCCGCTGCGCCATGTTTCGGATCGCGTCCGTCACCTGGTCGGCACTGGCGAGCAGCGCCGGCCGCTCCGCGGCCCATTTCTGACGGAGAAAGCTCAGCACCGTCTTGAATCCCGGCCGCCCATACGCGTCTTCCTTCGGGAAGTAGGTGCCGGCGTAGACCGGCCTCAGGTTCGGCGCCAGGAACACGCTCATGGGCCAGCCGCCGTGGCCGCCGGAGAAGAGCATCGTTGCCGCCATGTAGATCTCGTCCAAATCCGGCCGCTCCTCGCGGTCGACCTTGATCGAAACGAAGTGCCGGTTGAGAATCTCGGCGACCGCGCCGTCCTCGAAGGACTCGTGCTCCATCACGTGGCACCAGTGGCACGCGGCGTATCCGATGCTCAGGAAGATCAGCTTGTCCTCGCGCCGGGAGCGCGCGAGGGCCTCCTCGCCCCAGGGAAACCAGTCGACCGGATTCCCGGCGTGCTGGATCAGGTAGGGACTGGTCTCCGCCGCGAGCCTGTTGGACATCTTCGGCGATGGTACCAGTGACAGGAGTCCCGCGCCCTGCGCAGAACCGCCGACCTGTGCCGGCCCGCCCTAGAAGGACAGACCGATCAGGATCTCGACGTGATTGCGCAAGGCGTTGGCGAGCCCCATTTCGAACGTCTTGTTCTGCCAGCGCATGTAGCGTCCCTCCACGCTGAGCTTGAGCCCGATGTCGTCGATCAACTCGAAACCCAGGCCTCCGACCGCGCCCAACGTGCTGTCGGTTGCGACCTGGGGAGTCGTCTCGACGATCTCGGTCTCGCCGCCGTCAACGGAGCCGATCTCGCGCCTGGCCTTGGGGTTGCGCACCAAGCGCATCCCGACCCCCCCGGAGATGAACGGGCGCGCCCTTTGCCGCGGACCGTTCAGGTAGTACCGGACTGTGACCGGAATGTCCCAGTGGTTCGCTTCCGTGACGACGAAGTTGTTCGAGAGCAGCTGCCGCCCCCTTGTCGGCGTCTCGCGCCGCTCGACCCGGAGTCCGGTCTTGAACCGGACGCTGTGCGAGATCAGTTCGGCCACGATCCCCCAGCGAGGAAGGATGTTGAACTGGACGCCTCCGCCTATGCCCCAGGCATCGTGCTCGGGTTCCGAGGTCGCCTTGAACAGGGTGGGCGGATTCGTGGACGTGCTCGTCTGGTCGTCGGTCCCCTCGGTGATCTGGGCTGTAATGTGGTATCCGAGCCGGAATCCAGCTGCAAACCGCTCAAATTCGACTCTGGGACTCCGCCGCCGCGGGGCGTCGTCGTCCTGGCCGTGCAGGGCGACAGGGAGCGCGGTCAGGACCGCCAGTCCCAGCAGGGCACGAAAACATCGGGTGCTGCGCATGATTGGTTGTTGCGACCTCTTTCCGTCAGATTCGCACAGTCGGGGCTCTCAGCCGAGATCCGCGATCACGGGAGCGTGATCGGAGGCCGTAAGGCCATCTTTCTTCTTGCGATAGTCGCGGTCGACGCGGACTGACTCAAGCTTCCGGGCGACGGGTTCCGTGCCCAGCAGAAAGTCGATCCGCAATCCCCGGTTCCTGTAGAAGGATCCGCCGCGATAGTCCCACCAAGAGAACATTCTCTCATCAGGATTCCTGCGGCGGAAGAGATCGGAGAAGCCCCACTGCAGGAAATACGCAAAACGCTTCCGTTCGGATTCGGTATGGAAGATCGTTCCCGCAAGCTCCTGCTCGTTCCAGGTGTCGATCGCCTCGGGCACGACATTGAAGTCTCCGCACAGGACGGTGGCCGCGGACGGGTCATGATGCTCGCGGAAGTGGCGGGCAAGTTCATCGAGCCAGACCAGCTTGCGCCCGAAGTCCGCGTGCTCCAAGGACTTCCCGTTCGGCACATAAACGGTGGTGAACGACAGCCCCTGGACATCCGCCGTCAGAAGCCTGGCTCCGAAGTCCTCCTGGCCGGGCAGGCCGACCTGCCGGACGGCCGCCGGCTCCCTTGACAGGACCGCGACGCCGTTCCAGGCCTTCTGTCCGTGCGAGATGGCGTGGTACCCCTCCTCTTCGAACACCGAGGTTGGGAACAGCTCGTCGCGCATCTTGAGCTCTTGAAGACCGACTATGTCGGGCTTCCTCGCCCGAATCCAGCGCAGAACGTACTGCAGCCGCGCACGGAGACCGTTCACGTTCCACGTAGCGACGCGCAATTTTCTATTACAGCACGTCCGTCGCCGCTACGCCGCGGAGGGTGCGCTGAACCGGAACGGACGTCCCGGGCCGACCGAGACGCCGCGGACGTCCGGTCATGGTCCGTTCGGTCATGACGTCACCAGCCGACTGACCCGGCCCCGCGGGACCAGCCGCAAACCCCAAGGCGATCAGGACAGGGCTCCGACGGCCGGCGGTCCGTGGCGCGCCCGGCTTCTCTGCAACGCCCAGCGGGAACCGGAGGAAGTCCGTCGGGGCCAGCCGGATGCGCGGGACTCCTCGAGGCTCAAGTCATGGGGTGAGTCTCGGGACCGGAGGCTTGCCGTCTGACACCCGAAATCCACATTCGACGGTCCGCCCTGAATCCGCCGGACATGCAAGGCGTTCCAGGAATGGGTTTCCTGCCTCTCCCCTTCCCTGAACAGCCATTCTTCCAGGGAGTGCCCGAACGCTTGCATACTTGCAGGACAGCGTGTCTAAACGTGTCCGACGCGGACCGCGAACAGGCGGTACGGCACGCCAGCCATCCGCGTCACAGCCGTTCGAGAGCGGGCGGATGCGGCCCCTCGAGGGGGCGCCAAAGGGGGCCGGCGCGGGTGTTAGACTCTGCTTGTGGCGGCGGAGGCTGCTCAGGGGCAGGAAATGGCGCACGGAGTGGTCTTCCAGAGCGTGGCAGAGGCGGTCATCACGGATGTGGCGGAACCGCCCCCGATGCCGCTCCCTCCGGGTTTCCCCGGGCGCGAGGTCAAGTTTCCTTCCGAAGACGGAAAGCCCATGGTGGAAAACAACTTCCAGGCGGTCACGATGCGGCATGCGAGTTCCGTTCTGTCGCTGCATTTCGAAGGCCGGGGCTATGTCGCGATTGATGTGATCGTCTACTACGACGAGAACGACGCAGGCAAGTCCGTGGTGCCGGACGTACTGGTGGTGCTGGGTGCGGACGGCTCCCTCCGAGACACGTACAAGGTCTGGGAAGAGGGCAGCGGGGTTCCGGACTTCGTGCTGGAAGTGGTGGCGAACTCGACGCAGGGGAGAGATGCGGGGGACAAGCGGAAGACATACGCGGAGATGGGCGTGAGGGAGTACTTTCGCTTCGCACCGAGGAGCAGCAATATGGCCTCGATGAACGGTCACCGGCTGGTGGGGGAGACTCTGGAGGAGGGGCACTGGGATCCATTGCCTAGGATTGGGGAGGAGCGCATTCTGAGTGAAGTGCTGGGACTGGAATTGCGGGTGAGGGACCAGTATGCGGAAGGAACCTTTCGCGAACTGCGGTTCCATGACCCGGACACTGACCAGGACTTGCCAACCCGCAAGGAGGACAGACAAGGCCGCCTAACGGCAGAACGCGACCGCGAAATCGAATGGCAGGCACGCAAAGCGGCAGAACACCACCGCGAGGTCGCACGTCGGGCACGCAAAGCGGCAGAACGCGACCGCGATGCGGCAGAACGCGACCGCGAAATCGAACGCCAAGGCCGGCTGGAAGCCGAGCGGAGAATCGCCGAGCTAGTGGCGAAGTTGGAGAATCAGTCGCGGTCGTGACCGGTTTGCGGAAGTTTGCAGAATGCGGGGTTTAGAGCCGGTCGACGGCGAGTTGTCGGGGGAGTGTCCGATGAAGCTTGCCAGGGCCGTCCAGCGTGGAGAGCGTGGCTTTGCCCGGTGCAGTGCGTTACGGCGACTGCCACGGGTTGACGACGACGAGGTCGAGACCATCAAAGTCCCGAACATTCCTTGTCGCGACGGCAAGATCGTTGGTTCCGGCAGTCCCGGCGATGAGTGCGTTCCCAAGGTCCAGAACACGGCCCGAACGGTGCGCCCGCGCCCGCAAAGCGGCAGCTTGCGCGGCTTCCAGACGTCCCACCGGCAGAACCCGGCCGTCATCCTCCGTCGCGAACGCCGACAATGTCGCCTCAATGCTGTCGCGGTACCTCCCTGGAGGGAGGAGGCTAAGGCCGAAGTTGAGATCGTGCAGAACGATGGCGGACAGCCATAGTCCGTCGTGGCCCCTCAGGAATGCGAGGATCCGTGTGTCGGGTTCTTTCTTGGTCAGCTCTGATACCACGTTGGTGTCCAGGAGAAAGCCGTTCATTTGGCATCGTCGGAGATGAACGGAATCTCTCGTCAGGACGTCCTGTCCCTGGGGACATCAAGACTCGCTCCGCGTGGCAGGTTCTCGACTAGCCATTGCCCCATGGCCCGCCGCGGCGAGACCTTGGCATGCCGATCGTCCGCTGGCACAACAACGAAGTGCCGTCTCTTGCCAATGTGCTGAGAACCGTCCTTTTTCGCGAGGCGCAGGACCTCCGAGAGACGAGCCTTGGCCTGGGCGATCGTCAAGACGCGGCGGGGACAAGGGTGTGGGACAGCCATGCTTCACTCCGGCCGCACAAATCTAGTCTGTCATGGACCATAATTCTGATCGAGGTCGAGCACAGGAGAGGTGATACCAAGTCCACGGTCGAGTGCCCGTGCGGCCGACTTGGTGCCGGAAACGAAGATTCGGGGCAAGGGCGTCGAAGTTGTTAGCGCGTCGCGACCTTCACCGCAATCCCGCATCGAGGAACGCCGGGGTCCGGCCCGCGAATCGGGCCACGATGGCTGGAAGGCGCACCCAACTGCGAATTCGCGGCTTGCCCAGCGGATCGACCACCGTCAGGAATTCGAATCGACGAAAGTCGCGGTCGAGGGTACAGATGCGGCTGACTCCGTGCTCCCGCATCAGAACTGCCGCATGCAGGTCGTGCATCACGTTGCCGCGAAGGTCGGGCAGTTCCGAGAGTGTTTGCGTAAGGACGGCTGAGTGACGCGGTGTAGCCACCAGCATCTCGAATCCAGGAGACGTCAGCAGGCTCGCAAGAAACCCTAGTGCCGTTTCAGGCGTCCAGGCGACCGAAATACTCGGGGATGGGTGCTGACTCGCAAGAATTCGTAGCAAATGCTCCAAGTGAGAAAGGTCGGTGTGGGGGCGCTCCGTACTCGCTCCAGAAGGCGACGGCATGGTCTCTGGAGATCAGAACGCTGGTCCGCCGCGTGTACAAGCACATTGGTGTCGAAGACCGGCAACTACTCTTCTTCCATCACGCGGTACAGTTCGTCGCGGTTCGCAATATCCACTAGGTGTCCACCGCTGTTCCACGATGGCAAGGGCGGCAGGTCCTCGGCCTGTCCGCCGGTTGTTGCAGGCTCTGCGAGTATGCGTCGGAGCCCGGCTTCCACCAATGCGGACATTGTTGTGCCTCGTCGCGGCGCCTCTTCACGAAGACGCCGCATTACAGAATCGTCAATGTCAAGAATCGTCTTCATATCGGTAACCGTATGACGCGGCCAATCCGGCACGAACCGAAAGCGCGGCAGATCGTGGCTGCCGAGCCTCCGAGACCTCGGCGCCGGTGACGACTGGAGTGGCCGCGGCTTCGGGGCACCTGAGACGGCGTGAGAGACAGTAGCAGCCTACCCGAGGATGCCCCAAGCGATGGGCGAACATTCCCATGTGAAGGCCTGCCCGAAGGATTCTCGGGACCAGGCCGTGAAGCTGGCGCAGCTGGCTGGCCGCGGTACTCGGGAGTCAGCCCGAGGATTCGGAATTCCGCGGGCTTCGGTAAGGCGCTGGCTGCGGCAGGGCGAGCGCGACCGCGGCGTCGCCCGCTACCCCACCCTCTCCCAGCGGCGGCTCTCGGCCGCCCTCGACGAGGCGTCCAGCACCTTCTGGTTCATAAGGCCGTCGTGGAAGCTCGGATGCGTCGAGGTCCCCGATGCCAGCGCCTGGAGCCAGTCGTGGATCATGTGTGTGAAGCTGTGTTCGTAGCCGAGAAGGTGGCCGTCGAACCACCACGCGTCGGCATAGGGGTGCTTGCCCAGCGAACAGGCGATGATCTCGTGGAATCCCTGGGCGTCGGGCTGGTCGTCGACCGAGTAGTAGCGAAGGATGTTGAGGTTCTCGAGATCGAAGGTGATGGAGCCCTTGCTCCCGTTGATCTCGAAGGTGTTGTGGTTCTTGCGTCCGGGCGCAAAGCGCGAAGCCTCAATGGTCCCGATGGCCCCGTTCTCGAAGCGCACGCAGAGGGCAGCGGCATCGTCGACCGTGACGTCTGCCATTTCCGAGGATCCGGCCGCGACGGGGCGCCGCTTGATGAAGGTCTGGGAGGTCGCCGCCAATTCCGAGATCTCGCCGCAGAGATACCGGCCCAGATCGATGACGTGCGCCCCCAGGTCTCCCAGCGCTCCGCTGCCGGCCAGCCTGGCGTCGAAGCGCCACACAAGCTCCAGCTCGGGCGAGAGCGCCCAGTCCTGGAGGTAGCGTGCACGGAAGTGATAGATGTCTCCGACCCGGCCGTCGTCCACCATGCGCTTTGCAAGCGCCACTGCAGGGACGCGCCGGTAGTTGTGCATCAGCAGGTGCGAAACGCCCGCCGCCTCGACCGCAGCCACCATCCGCTCGGCCTCCTCGAGCGTGTTCGCGAGCGGCTTCTCGCACACGATCTGCTTGCCGGCCTCGGCCGCAGCCACCACCATTTCGCAGTGCATGTTGCCGGGCGTCGAGACGTCGATGATGTCGATGTCGTCCCGCGCGACCACGGACCGCCAGTCCGCGGAGGCCTCCTGCCACCCGAACGCTGACCTTGCCTGCTCGGTCTCTTCCGGATTCCGGCCGCAGATCACCACTCTCTCGACCGTGGGCGCGTCGGGAAAGTACATGTTCACGTTCCGGTAGGCCTGGCTGTGGGCCTTGCCCATGAACTTCGTGCCCAGCAGAGCCACGCGATACGTCCGCTGCTGCTTGCCGGCCTGCTCCTTAGGTTTCAACGCAGTTCCCTCCGATTTCCTGCCGCTGTGCCGAGACAGCTAGATGAACATTTCCTCGTCCGTCGAGATCCGGTCGGGGGGCTTCGAGCGCGACCGGGCCAGGTGTCTGAACGCGGTGCCGAGGCCCACACCCACGGCGCGGATCTTTGTCGCCGGAACGGTGACAACCCGCTCGAGGGCTTCGACCATGGAGTTGATGCGGTCGAGGATGCCGCGGACGGTCGCATCGACCTCGCTGACGTTGCGGCGGGCGGTCTGGGCGAGATCGCCGAGCAGCGAGTCCGCCTGCAAGGCCTGCTTGTGGACCAGCGCGGTCAGGGTGTTCAGTCTGGAGAGCAGCTCGCCGGATTGCTCGGAGAAGTCCTTGGCGGCCGCTCGAGTTTCCTCAGCGACCGGCTCCCACGTGCGGAAGAACTCCTCGGACCGCTCCTCCAGTCTCATCAACCTCTTGAGTGCGACGTACCCGACCACGGTGATCAGGACCATGGCAACGGCGATCACCACGGCGGAGGTCGCGATCACGCCGAGTAGCTGCGTCTCGCTCATTGAATGCACCAGCGGGCCGGAATCATCTCGCGATATCCGGGTCCGTTACAAATGCTCACCGGACGCCTGGCGATACGCATCCATACCGGCCCGGTAGGCCGATTCGAGGCTTGCGCGCTGCGCATCCACAACGTCCTGACCCTTTTCCAACGCTTGCTCGGCGACGTCTCGCAGCTCCCGCGAACTCCGCAGAACGAAGTCCTTCCCTTCCTCGGCCGTCTTCCGCAAATCATCCATCGTCTCGACACCCCTCTTGGGAGCCGCGAGAAGGCCGATTGCCACTCCAACGCCAAGCCCGATCAGGAAGCTGGGTACCCGGTTGTCCGCCATGCAAACCGCCGCCGTTACGACTTGCCGATCGTACCACATGGTCAGGGTGGCTCCGGACCTCTCCCGGCCCGGTGCGCGAGGAGCTCGACAAGGCCGCGAGAGCAGGAGGCCAGTCCTCGGCGTGGAGCCCGGGAACGGCTCGGAATCCGCACCCCGTCTTCGAGTTTCGGCGGGCGTTGCGAGCGCCCCCGACCGCCTTCGGAGGCCGATTCGAAGGCGGAGGCGACCCTCCCCAAGAGGACGTGACCGCCGTCCCGCTCGGAACATGGAAGGTCTGCTCACCGGGCCCAGCGGCATCGGCCCTTGTGTGGGCCCGGTCCAACCTGCCTACAATGTTGTTGGTTCCCAATGAAATCGCTGTTTCCGCATCTGATTGTCGCTGCCATGCTTGTCGCCCCTCTCGCAACCCTCGAGGGGGACGAGAAGGTGAGCTACTACAACGAGGTGCGCCCCCTTCTGCAAGTGCATTGCTCGGGGTGCCACATGCCCGCGAACAAGATGAGCGGCCTCGACATCACCGCGTACGTGGGCATCGCGAGGGGCGGTGCGAAGTACGGAAGCTCGGTGGCCAAGGGCGCTCCTGAGAACAGCCCGCTGGTGAACCTGGTCACCGGCAGGATGGAGCCTCGCATGCCCATGGGCGGAGAGGCCCTTGCGGCCGATGCGGTGGCACTGCTCGAGCGCTGGGTGCGTGAAGGGGCCGAGGACGACACTCCCGCCGAAGCCCGTGCCCCCCAGGTGCCCTCGGAGCCGCCGACGTACGCACAGGCCCCGACGATCACGGGCCTCGCATACTCGCCGGACGGCGGCCTGCTGGCCGTCGGGGGATTCCAGGAGATCCTGCTGCACAGGGCCGACGGATCCGCCATTGAGGCCCGCCTGCTGGGTCGCTCCGA
Organism: Bryobacterales bacterium; assembly: GCA_028819255.1. Taxonomy (GTDB): domain Bacteria; phylum Acidobacteriota; class Terriglobia; order Bryobacterales; family UBA6623; genus VXMF01. The sequence continues at coordinate 137,548 of JAPPMB010000060.1, forward strand.
CAAGATCCATTCGATCAACTTCTCAAGGAACGGCGAGCGGCTGGTCGCTGTGGGCGGCACTCCCGCAAGGTTCGGGGAGGTGCAGGTCTGGGATCTGGAACAGAAGTCGCTGCTGCAGTCGGTAATGGCAACGACAGACACGCTTTTCGCAGGGGATCTTTCGCCGGACGGCACACGGGCGGTGTTCGGCGGCGTCGACAAGTCCGTCTGGATGGTGGACGTCGAGAGCGGAGAGCGGATCTTCAGGGCCGGCCACCACGAGGACTGGGTGCTCCAGACCGTGTTCGGGATCGACGGCAAGCGAATCGTGTCCGTGGGCAGGGACAGGGCGGCCAAGCTGGCGGACGGGGCCACCGGGGCCTTCATCGAGAACGTGAACTTCCTGCGGGACAAGCTTTATGCCGTCGCGCGGCATCCGCGGCGCGACTACGTCCTGATAGGTGGCGAGGACCGCGTGCCGTATCTCTACACGATGGACCGCCCGCGCGCCCTGAAGATCGCCGACGACTCGACGCTGATCCGGAAGTACGAGGAACAGGAAGGCACGATCTTCACGCTCGCTTTCAGCCCCGACGGATCGCGCTTCGCCGTCGGCGGAGTCGCGGACGAAGTTCCCGTCTACGACACGGAGAGCGGAGAGCGGGTCGCAACCTGCAAGGGCCACGACGGGGGCATCTTCGTTGTTGCCTTCCATCCCAACGGAACGCGGGTCACGACCGGCGGGTTTGACGGCGTTGTGCGGGTCTACGACGCGGCGAGCGGCGAGGAGGTCAACTCGTTTGTCTCGGTGCCGATAGAGAGCGCGGACGCCGGCGAAGAAGTCGCCGACGCGGGGTGATCCAATGCGTATTCTTCGAATCCAAGCCGTTGGCAGTTGGGCTGCACGCCTGACGGCGCTCGCCGCCCTGGCGCTGGGGGCGGCCCTGTCGATCCACGCCAGCCCGACGCTGCTGAGCGTTTCGCCGCCGGGCGGCCAGCGGGGCGCGGCCGTCCGCCTGCAGCTGAAGGGCAACGGGCTGGACGGCAAGATCCAGATCCATTCGAGCATCCCCGGGTCCATGGCGGAGCTCAGCGCCGAGGGCCCGGCCAGGGAGTATCTGCTGGAGATCGCTGCAGACGCCGAGCCCGGCACCTACCCGCTGGCGGTGGAGACGCCGGACGGGCTCACCAACGTGTGGCTGTTCAGCGTTTCTGCGTTTCCCGAGACGGTCGAGACGGAATCGGAGCGACCCCGGGCGCCGCGAAACGACACCGAGAGCGGCGCGCAGCCGATCCAGACGCCGGTCGTCGTCAACGGCACCCTCGGTGCCGCGGACCGGGACCTCTACCGCATCGCACTGGAGGCCGGGGAACGGATCGTCCTGGAGGTCGAGGCGAGAAGACTGGGCTCTGCGATTGACCCCGTGCTCGCCGTCCGCTCTCCGGACGGCCGGTATCTGGCCCGCAGCGACGACTCGCCCGGCATGGGCGGGGACGCGCGGGTCGACCTTGAGGCGCTGGTGGACGGCGGCTATCTCGTCGAGGTGCATGACGCCCGCTTCAGCGACCAGCGGCGCAACGACTACCGTCTGGTCGCGGGATCCATCGAGTACGCGGAAGCCATGTTCCCCTTGGGCTGGACGCGGGGCGAGCCAGTCGAGGTCGAGCTTTCGGGCGGAACTCTGGAGTCTCCCCGGAGCGTCACCGTCGAAGGCAGCCAGGTGGCCGTTCCCGGCGGAAATGCCGGCTTGCCGATGCCGCTGCTCCGGAGTTCGGACCCCGAGACGCTGGAGACCGACGGCACGGAAGCCATGCCGCTGAAGGACGGAACAGTGGTCAACGGGAGGATTGCCGCAGAGGGCGAGATCGATCGATTCCTGCTTGCCGTGAGCGCGGGCGAGGACTGGATGATCGAGACCCAGGCGGCGGTGCTGGGCACCTCAAGTCTCTACACGCTGCTGGTCATGCGCGACCAGGACGGCAAGAAGCTCGCCTCGGCCGGCGACCAGCCGCCCGAGGAACTGCTGTCCAACATCTCAGTGCGGGCGGAGACGTTCGGCGACCCCGCCCTCGGCATCCGGATTCCGAAAGGGGTGTCGGAATTGCAGATCAGCGTGGAGGACCTGCTGGGCCGGGGCGGTCCCGGATACGGCTACCGACTGGTCGCCCGCCGCCAGCCGGCCGACTTCATTCTCCGGCTGGACGACACGCACGTCAACATTCCGCGCGGAGGGAGCGCAAGCGTCTCGCTGACGATGGACCGCCGGGGGTTCGACGGGGCCGTCCGGATCGTCGCCGAGGGCCTGCCTGGAGGCGTGGTGGCCGAGGGGGGACACATTCCGGCGGAGTTTGGGGGCATGACCACGCAGAGGACATCCCTGCAAGGGCGCCTCACACTGACCGCCGACGCGGAGGCCGAGAGCGCCGCGGGCCCGCTGGCCCTCTACGGCGAAGGCAGAACCGCGGGCGGCACCCTCATCCGCAGGCCGGCGCTGATCTCCAAGATCGTGACGCCGGTCGCAGGGATGCAGCAGAGACCCGTCCGGATCCCGAGCGACAGCGCGTCGGTCACGGCGGTCGTCACGGAGCCGGCGCCGGCGAGCATCGAGCTCCTGATGCCGAGCCGCCTGCGCCTGATCCAAGGCCTTCAGCACGACATCAGGTGGGCCTACCGGACCCACATGCCGGGAGTCGAGGCGCTCTCGCCCGTTCGGCTGATCAACGCTCCGGCGGTCGCCAACCTTCGGATTCTGGGCGACGCCAAGCTAAAGCCGGGAGACGAGGAAGGCGTGCTGGAGATGAACACCACCATGGGCACGCCCGCCATGCGGTTCGACATGGTGCTTCAGGGAAGGGTCCGCCACGAAGGCGTCAGCTACACGATCTACTCTCCCGCAATCGTCGTGGACGTCGTGCAGGGCTACAGCGTCGGCGCTCCGTCCGCGCCGGTCCCGGCCGCCCCGGGCGGCGAGTTCCGGATCGCCGGAACCTTCTCCCGCGAGCCCGAATTCGATTCCGAGGTCGTGGTGGAAGCGGTCAACCTGCCGGTCGGCGTTTCCTGCGACAGCCAGAGCATCGACTCGAGTCCGGCCGGCTACTCGCTGCAGTGCCGGGCCGGGGACGCGACGGCGGTCGGCGAGTACCTCGTGGAAATCGCCCCCCGATCCGTACTGGCGGGCCGGGACAAGGAGGCGGTTCCATACAACATTCCGCCGGTCGAGGCCGTCCTGGTGATCGCAGGCGGCGCTACAATAGCAACGGTGCAGTAGGCACCGGGAGTCGTTCACGATGAAGAGAATCCTTGTTCCGGCCCTGATCCTGGGCCTGACAATTCCAGCCCTTCCTGTTTTCGCGGCCACCGCCGACGAGGCCCGCGTCACGTTCCTGAAGGACGTGATGCCGATCCTCAACAACACCGGCTGCACCGCGGGGGCCTGCCACGGCTCGGCGAAGGGCAAGAACGGCTTCAAGCTCTCCCTGCGCGGATACGATGCGCAGTTCGACTACCGCGCACTGCTCTTCGAGGTCGCCGGCCGCCGGTTCAACAGGGCCGTTCCCGCGGCGAGCCTGATGCTGGCCAAGCCGACCATGCGCGTGCCGCACGAGGGCGGCGTGCGGTTCGGCGAGGACTCGGACGCGTTCCGGACCATCGAGAAATGGATGTCGCAGGGCGCCCCGTTCGGAGACACCGAGGCCGACACCGTGACCAAGCTGGTGGTCCGGCCCGAGGAGATCCTGCTCGAGGAGCCCGGCAAGGAGGCGGCCCTGGCGGTGACGGCGCACTACGGGGACGGCTCCACGAGGGACGTGTCGAACCTGGCCGTGCTCGAGAGCAACTCCACGAGCACCGCCAAGATCGAAGGTGCGAAGGTTCTCGGCGAGCGCATCGGCGAGGCCGCGATCATGGTCCGCTACGAGGGCAAGTTCACCACCGTTCCGCTGACCGTGCTCAACCCGGCGCCGGGCTTCGCCTGGAAGAAGGTGCCACAGAACAACTACATCGACAAGCAAATCGACGCCAAGCTCAAGCGGCTGAAGATCCAGCCCTCCGAGCTAGCCAGCGACGCGGTGTTCCTGCGGCGCGTCCATCTCGACCTGACCGGCATCCCGCCGACGCCGGAGCAGGCCGCCGAGTTCCTCGGCGATCCGGACTCGTCCAGGGCCAAGCGCGCCAGGGTGATCGACGATCTGGTCGGCAGCCGCGCCTACGTGGACCACTGGTCGCTCAAGTGGGGCGACCTGCTCCAGTCCAACCGCAAGCACCTGGGCGAGAAGGGAATGTGGGCGTTCCGGCAGTGGATCCGCGACGCGATCGCCTCCAACCAGCCCTACGACGACTTCGTCCGGGAACTGCTCACGTCGGTCGGCAGCACGTTCCAGTCTCCGGCAGCCAACTACTTCCGGGTGAACGACGACCCGAAGCTTGCGATGGAGACCACGACCCAGCTCTTCCTGGGCGTGCGCATGGTCTGCGCGCAGTGCCACGACCATCCGTTCGAGCGCTGGACGCAGAACCAGTACTTCCAGCTGGCCGCGTTCTTTGCGGCGGTAGGCATGAAGCCCGGCTTCGACAGCGACGAGCAGATCGTCTACGTCAAGCGCGACGACACCGAATTCCGGCATCCGACGACGAACAAGCCCGTGATGCCCGAGTACCTCCTCGCCTCCGCCGGCTCCCCTCCGGTCGGCGCGTTCGGAGACAGCCGCGAGGCCTTGGCCGAATGGCTGACCTCGGAGAAAAACCCGTACTTCGCGAAGGCCATCACGAACCGCGTGTGGAGCTACTTCTTCGGCCGCGGCATCATCGAGCCGGTCGACGACATCCGCGGGTCCAACCCGCCCATCAATCCGGCGCTGCTGGACGCCCTCGAGAAGGACTTCGTCGAGAGCGGCTTCGACCTCCAGCACCTGATCCGGACGATCGTAGGCTCCAGGACGTACCAAGCGGCGATGGAGACGAACGAGTGGAACGAGAGCGACGACATCAACTTCTCGCACTTCCAGCCGCGCCGTCTGCCCGCAGAGTCGCTGCTGGACGCGATGACCATCGCGACCGGCTCCCGACCGGACTTTCCCGAGGTGCCTGAGGACTTCAGCGCCCAGCAGCTGCCGGATCCGCACGTCGACACGAGCGGCTTCCTGAACATGTTCGGCCGTCCCGAGCGCGAGTCGCCGTGCGAGTGCGAGCGCCGGAACGACCTCAGCCTGCCGCTGGCCATGAGCCTGGTCAACGGCCCCACTCTCGCCGACGCGATCGCGAATCCCGAAGGACGGATCGCCAAGGCGATTCTCGCGGGCCGCAGCGACCGGGAGCTGGTCGAGGAGCTGTACCTGGCGGCGCTGAGCCGCTACCCGACCGCCGAGGAGCTCGACCGGGCGATGACCTACCTGGGAAGCTCGCCGGGGCGGGCGGCCAAGGCGCAGGACATGCTCTGGGCCCTGGTCAACTCCAACGCGTTCCTGTTCAACCGGTAGCGGCGCCCGGAGAGGGCAGGCGCTCGGCGACGAGCTCGGCGACATCGACGACGCGGATCTCGTCGCGGCCGGCCTGGCCGGCGGCGTCCCGCAGCATGATCGGGCAGTAAGGGCAGGCCACCGCAACGGTGTCCGCCCCCGTGGTCTCGGCTTCCTCGAACCGCCTGTGGTTGACGCGGCCTCCGGGAAGCTCCACGCTGTCGTCGGCGATGTAGAGCTGCCCACCGCCGGCGCCGCAGCAGAAGGTGCGCTCTCCGTGGTGCTCCATCTCGCGCAGGTCCGCACCCAGTCCGCGCAGGATCTCGCGAGGCTGGTCGACCACCCCGCGGCCCCGTGAGAGGTAGCAGGGGTCGTGGAAAGTGACCGTCCCAGCGGAACCTCCCAGCGGCAGGGAGTCCACGAGTCCGGCAAGCAGCTCCGAGTGGTGCACCACCTCGATGCCGAGCTCCCGGAATTCGGGCTGCTGGCGGTAGTCGACGTCGAACATGCGGGCGCAATGTGGATCGCAGGTCACGATCTTCCGCACGCCGTTGGAGCGCAGCGCGCCGATGGTCTGCTCGGACAGCTCGAGATACAGGTACTCGTTCCCCGTGCGGCGGGCGGGCTCGCCGCAGCAGGTCTCGGACGCGAGCACCCCCCAGGAGACCTGCGCCGCGTCCAGAATCCTCTGCATTGACCGGACGACCTCGTGGCCGTGCGCGTCATAGCTGCAGCCGCAGCCCAGCCAGAGTAGCCATTCGAACCCCTTCCCGTAGATCGGGAGCGCCTCCGTCCGCAGAAGCTTCCGGCGGACCTCCTGGGAGACGCCCCACGCGTTGTGCGGCGAGCGCTCCATGGTGGTGAACATCTGAGACAGCCTGTCGCTGCTTGTACGCCCCTCGCTCACCAGACCGCGGCGCAGGTCGAGAATCTTGAAGCCAACGTGCTCGATGCCGACGGGACACGCCACTTCGCAGGCGCCGCACGAGAGGCACTCGAACAGCTCCCGCTCGTGGATCCATGCCTCGCCGCGGGAGATGCGGGCCTCGTCGCCGACGATGGTGTCGCCGCCTGCAAGAAGCCCCTTCTGCATCTGCAGCACGATCCTCTTGGGATCGAGCGTGCCGCCGATCAGGTTCGCCGGACAGTTGTCGGTGCAGCGGCCGCACTCGACGCAGGAGTTGACGTCCAGGACGTCCTTCTGGGACAGGTCGGCGAACGAGATCATGCCGAAGTCGTCGTCGTCCTCCTCGCGCAGCGCGCGCATGGAGCTGGTGACGCTCCCGCGGAAGAAGATCGCGACAGGAGCCAGGACGAGGTGCAGGTGCTTGGAGTTCGGAATGAGCCAGAGCATGCCGAGCAGTGCCGCCGAATGCACCCACCAGTTCAACCTCCAGGATTCCGAAGGCGGATCGAGGACCAGCCAGTCGGCAAGATAGGTTGCCATCAGGGTGACGATGAGGATCGTCACCAAGGCGGATGTCCGAGACAGGTGGTCCCCGAGGGCCCTGGGACGGACAACGAACCGCCTGTAGCTCAGGCCCAGGATTCCCGCCAGCACTGCAACCGCCCAGACGCCGGCGAAGTCCGCATACCACGAATGGCCAGCCTCGGCGGTGTCGAGGCCAAAGAACCCGGTGGCGAAATGCTCCAGGCTGACCCACGCGAATGCGAAGAAGCCCCACATGACGAGGGCATGCAGCAGGCCGGCGACGGGCCGTTCGCGGATCACCCGCGTCTGAAGGACCACTTCCGCGAAGACGGACCAGAGGCGTCGGGCGACCCTGTCAAACCCGAGGTTGCGGTCCCTGGCCGCCCGCATGGGCCGGAGCCGTCTCAACACGGTCCTGATGAAGTAGGCGGCGCTCGCCAGAACGGCGAGCATTAAGAGGATCCGTTCGACCACAGCATAGGATCATATCGCGGGAGGTTAGAGGAATCTGCCGGACAGGCGAATCGATTCGGGAGCGTTGCATCAACCCTTGCAGACCACCGGAAAGCGGAGCCCTGCTCCGGCTGATTCTCCCGAGCGGCCATGAATCAGCTAGACAACGAAGTCTCGGTCAGCTCTCGGTTTGGCACCTTCCTCCCCATCGTGGGTGCGTGTTCCTCGCAGATGTGACTCCCTAGGGCCCTGCGGCTCGGAAACCGCTCGGCGCCCGGGATGGCCGCTATCCGGTCGACGGCCTCAGGCGCACCCGTGGTCCGCTGGATTCAAGACTGCCTTCCCATTCAGCCTCGTCCGTCCCGACAAGCAAGCATGCCGTTGCGCAGCCGCCCTCCGAACTCCCTCGAATCTGGGCGGTCCCGCGGGCGGCGGACCGCCCGGACCCCTCAGGTCGTCGCTTGTGTGATTCTCAGCTACTCGCGGGCGCTAGCGGATCTGAGCGGAGGAGCCGAGCGATCGGTTTCCTACCGCGAACGGCCCCGGCTTGGAGGATCCCCGTGGACCGGTACAGTAGTACCCGAGCCATGTCCAGGCGCCTCCTGCCGATCGGCATCCAGAGCTTCCGCAACCTCCGCGAGCGCGGCTGCTACTACGTGGACAAGACCGGCTACGCGCTGCGCATGGTCGAGCAGGGCACGCACTACTTCCTGTCGCGGCCGCGGCGCTTCGGCAAGAGCCTGTTCCTCGACACGCTCAAGGAGCTGTTCGAGGGCAGCCGGGAGCTGTTCGAGGGGCTGGAGGCCTGCGACCGCTGGGACTGGTCGGTGCGTCATCCGGTCGTAAGGCTCGACTTCAGCGGCGGCAACTTCAAGGTTCCGGGCTACCTGGAGGTGAACCTGATGGCGCAGCTCGACGCCATCGAGGACGAGGCTGGGGTCCAAGGTCGCTACCGCACCGGGCCGGAGCGCTTCGGCCACCTGATTCGGACCTTGCATCGCCAGACCGGGCAGCCGGTGGCGGTGCTGGTCGACGAGTACGACAAGCCGATCCTGGACGCACTGGAGGAGGAGGAAGTCGCGCGCGCCAACCGCGACTACCTGCGCGGCCTGTACTCGATGGTCAAGTCCGGCGACGCCCACATCCGGTTCTGCTTCCTGACGGGGGTGAGCAAGTTCTCCAAGGTCAGCCTCTTCTCCGGCCTGAACAATCTGGTCGACATCACCATGGAACCGCAGTACTCTTCCGTGTGCGGCTACACGGAGGCCGACCTCGACGCGGTGTTCGCACCGGAGCTCGAGGGACTCGACCGGGAGCGCGTCCGGGAGTGGTACAACGGCTACCGCTGGGGCGGCGAGGAGACGGTCTACAATCCCTTCGACGCGCTGCTGCTGTTCCGCAAGCGCGAGTTCAGCCCGTGGTGGTTCGAGACCGGCACGCCGCGGTTCCTGGTGGAGACGCTGGTCGAGCGCGGCATCCCGACGCCGAGCCTGGAGGGGATGCTGGCCAGCAACGACCTGCTGTCGACCTTCGACGTCGGCGACATCGCGACCGAGGCGCTGCTGTTCCAGACCGGCTATCTCACCATTGTGGGCAGGGAGGACTGGGACGGCGAGCCAATCTATCGGCTGGGCTATCCGAACCGGGAGGTGCGCCAGAGCCTGAACCGCAGCCTGCTGCAGCATCTCGGGCAGGACCTTTCGCGGCTGACGGCGGATCGGGTGCGGCTCGGCCCCCTGCTCCGCGACGGCGACATCCCGGGCCTGGGAGCACTGTTGCGGTCGGTCTTCGCGGGCATCCCGCACCAGTGGCACACGCGCAACGAGATCGCGCGCTTCGAGGGCTACTACGCGAGCGTGTTCTACTCGTACTTTGCGGGCGCTGGCATGGACGTGAGCGTGGAGGAGAGCAGTAGCGGAGGGCGGCTGGACATGGCGGTGAAGACGGAAGGCCGGGTGTATCTGTTCGAGTTCAAGGTGGCGGAGCGCGCGGGTCCCGGGGCGGCGCTAGCGCAGCTGAAGGAGCGGGGCTACGCGGACAAGTACCGTCACCTGGGGGGGCCGGTGCATCTGGTGGGGGTGGAGTTCAGCGAGAAGGACCGGAACGTGGCGAGGTTCGAGACGGAGCTGGCCTGAGCGGCGAGCCCGGCAGCCTCCGGGCGCCCGGCAATGGCACGGACTCAGGGATTCCGGAGCTGCCCAGGCACAACCGCTGGGGCGTCCGCGCTGAACTGGCGCCGGATCCCTCTTGGCTTCCGGCCGTCGAGAACCGTGGCGAGGGCATTTTTCTGTCGCTCAAGCCGAACGCTGTCAGGAATTGGCTGGACAGACCTGCGGTAAGGGAGCGGGTTGCTGCGCTGAAGCGGGGCTACAGACTCTGGCTGGAAAAGAGGAAGGACAAGCATCCTTCGTTTCCTGGCGGCGCCTACATCCTTCTCCACACGCTCTCACACTTGCTCATGCAGTCGGTGGCGATCCGCTGCGGCTACCCCGCGACGGCCATCCGGGAACGAATCTATCTCCCAGACGAGGCCTACGGCATCCTCTTGTACACCGCGTCTCCCGATGCCGAGGGCACCCTCGGCGGTCTGGTCCAGCAGGCGTCCGGCATTGGGCGTCATCTGGAGCGCGCGCTGCGTGCAGGGGCACTCTGTTTGAGTGATCCAATCTGTGCGCAACACAGTCCCGAAGACGAGCTCGAAGAGCGATGGCTCCAGGGCGCCGCGTGCCACAACTGCTCGCTGATCGCGGAGACCTCCTGCGAGATGCGGAACGAGTACCTTGACCGGGCACTTGTCGTTCCGACACTCTCCATCCGCAACGCGGCGTTCTTCGAGGCTCCGGAATGACACGGACCCTCCTGAGTCTGCCTCCGTACATTCGGAGCAGGCTCGCCGACGCGCTGGCAACCGGTGGCCTCGCCCCGCCGTTCACGGAGTTTTCCGTGCGTGCCGCAATCGGCGGCGCCGAGGTGCCGCCCGACCTTGTCAGAGTTCTTCGGGATTGGGAGCGTGAAGGGGTAACGGGCCGTGTAGCTTCTCTCTGGATCCGGAGCCTGGGCGAGGCGGCGTCAAGCGTGGAGCGGGCGAGACTCGTCTGGACGGGGCCCTCCGCGAAAGGGCTCCTCTCGCGCAACACTCGCCAGGTCTACGAAGAGTTGGTGCGGGGTGCGCGCCGGACGCTATGGATCAGCAGCTATACGTACTTCCATGGCCCCGAGGCATTCCGTCTGCTCGCAAAGCGGATGGATGAGCTTCCGGGCATGAGGGTCACTCTCATGCTCAACATCCGGCGCAGCAGCGGCGACTCAAGTTCTCTCGAGGATGTGGTCAGTCGGTTTGCCGACCGGTTCTGGAAAGAAGACTGGCCAGGTGGCACCCGACCGGTTGTGTACTACGACCCAAGGTCCCTGGACCGTGACGGCCCCGCGAGCGTGCTCCATGCCAAGGCGGTCGTGGCTGACGAGGAACGGCTCTTCGTCACCTCCGCCAACCTGACCGAGGCGGCAATGGATCGCAACATCGAAATCGGCGTTTTGTTCCGGGACAGGACCTTGGCGCGTACCGCTGTGGCACACTTTCGCGGACTGGTCGACCAGGAGTTCCTGCACCGTCTGCCCAATGGATAGTTGTTGCTGACTACGCGTATCCGTTCGAGCGATCCGCGGTCGATGTTCGCGGGGCAAGCCAGTGAGCATCGCTTTCCTGTCCGCAGAGCAGCTTGTCAACGCAGATGCCGTGTGGCACGGCAGTCGACGGCGCGAATCGGTACGCGCACACTGTCCTTCCGTTTGTGCGCCGGCTCACGTACCGTCGCTGGGCGCACTACAGGCTCCAGCCCCCAGCCGTTTCGCCAGTCTCGCCCTCACCTTGGCTAGTTCGCGTTCCGTCCGAATCCGGCCCTGCCGCTCCTTCTCGAGGGCGCGTTCCTCCTCCCTGCGGGCAAGTTCCGCCTCCTTGCGGGCGCGCATCGACTCCTCGTAGGACCGCAGATCCTCCCCGGCAATCGGGTCGAAGAACCGCAATTCGCGAAAATCGCCCCCCGATCCCCGCTTTTTCACCCGCAGATCCAGACTCAGCACCTCACTCCTAATTCGCTCGTCCCCAAGCCGCGGCAGCGCTTCCCAACAGCCCTCCCGCAAGACCTCGCCCACCAGCCGGTGCCTGCTCATCCCGGCCATCCGACTGCTCAAGGGCGCGTATCGAAAGTATTCCCGCACCCCCAGCTCCGCATAGAGCGTCCGCTTCTCCATCGCCTCCCTCTCCTGCTTTGAGTCCGAGACCACCTCCAGCACGAAATCCGGCGCACGTCCGCCTTCTGCCCAGATCCGGTAGTTGCGGCGGTGCGAACCGTCCACTCCCAGCACCACCATTACGTCCGGCGCCACACGCGCCCGCTTGTCGCCCTCCCGGTAGTAGACGAGAAGATCGGTCGCCACGAATCCGCAGCCCTTGAAATGAATGGGAATTATATACTTAAGTGCCCAAATGTAGGCCTAAGTGCTTGACTTTACGG
>JAPPMB010000058.1 GCA_028819255.1 Bryobacterales bacterium
AAAGCTCCACGGTGAGGCTGTGTGTGGTATCGACGTTTAGAGTGATACCCGTCTGCTGAAAGGTTGCAAAGCCGGGCGCGCTGGCCTCTAGACTGTAACTCCCGATGGGCAGGAGGGTCAGGAGGAACCTCCCGTTCTCGCCCGTCGTAGAGGTCCTCGTGAACTGCGTGCCGCTATTCGTGACAGTTACCGAGGCAGCTGGCACGACGGCACCCGAGCTGTCGGTGACTGTGCCGGCCAGTGATGCAGTTGGAGCCACCTGGGCCCAAGCGGATCCGCTGCTAAGTATCACCACGGCTAGGAAGCCGAGCGTCAGACGGGCTCTTAGTGTTCCCGATGTTCTGTTCATGACATGACTCCTTCGTCGTGTTCCCTGCGATCGAACAACTTGTGCGATCTTAACGGAATCTTAACCGCGCCCAGAGAAGCATACTTGCTTGATTCTGTCAAGCAGTTTCGCAATTCTATTGCGGGTGTACGACATAGGCTGCCGTTTCAAGTCCGAAGCGGAACGGCGAGTATCTTGTGGGCAGGGTCCGAGAGTCATCATGATGTTGTATGTCAGTTGCACGAAGGGTGCCGACCAAGCGATAATGGGAGCAATTTAGGAAGGGGAGGTGGCCGATCGAAGGCAACTATCGGCATGTGCCGCGCAAGGAACGCTGCCAGATTGACGTGCAGAAGAAGAAAGGCCTGCCGCTGTCGGAGATCGCGAGGCGCCTCGCGCGCAGCAAGTCCACTATCAGCTTGGAGCTGGCTCGCAATAGCGGGTGTCGGGGCTATTTCGCCGACCCGGCCGAGGCGGGGGCGCGGCGGCAGGCCGTTTCCGCCGTGCCGCGCAAGCTGACAGACCGGATCTGGGAGCTGATCGTCAGCAAGCTGCGGCTGCAGTGGAGGCCCGAGCAGATCGCCGGCTGGCTCAAGCTCATGGGCATCGTGACCATCAGCTTCCAGTGGATCTACCGGCGCATCCGGGCCAACCGCGCGGGCGGCGGCAGTCTGTACCTGCACCTGCGGGGGCGCGGCCGGTCGCGGGCAGATTTCGGGCCCCATCGGTATCTCCGAGTGGCCCGCGGTGGTCGATGACAAGAGCCGCGTGGTCGACTGGGAAATCGACACCATCAGCGGTGCCGGCCACGAGGGAGTCCTCGTCAGCGGGGTCGACAGGATGTCGAAGTAGACGGTATTGCCGGCCGTCGTGCGCAAGACCAAGGACTTGGTAGGCGGAGCGCTTGTCAGCATGCTGTGGCCCGTCAGCGACCTCGTGCTCGCCGTCACCGCCGACAACGGCAAGAAGTTCGGCGGCCATCGCGAGGTCGGCGCCGACCTCTACTTCGCCCGCCCGTACCATTCCTGGGAGCGCGGCCTCAACGAGCACACCAACGGACTCATTCGCCAGTACTTCGGCAAATCCGAGAGCCTCGCGAACCTCGATCCGCAGCAGGTCTGCAAGGTGGCCGACTTGCTCAACGGCCGCCCGCGCAAGGCGCTCGGCTTCCGCACCTTAGCCGAGGTGTTCGCCGCGGCCGGCGGCCCAGCCGCCACCGCGGGCTGCCGCCGTGACCGGGACTGCCTCCCGCAACCCGTGGTTAACTAGCGGTCTCCAGCCGCTTGCCCGGCGCTCGATCCCTGCGCCTGGAGCCTCCGTGCGCCCCGCGCCGCAACCCAATCTTCTTATTAGACACGCCGGACCCCGCCCGCGCCCCGAACTTCCCCCTCCAGGTCGCCTGACCCTCCTTGGATACCCTATTGCAACTCCCTATACTATGCCTGCCATTCAACCCTTGCCCGGCGTTGCGCTTCATAGTGGAATGGGCCGTCCATAACTTAAGTGGACGGATCTCGGAGGGTTATCCGACGACGACAGCGTTGCTGGCGGCGTATAACGGCCGCAACGGAGGTCGCCAAGGAAGTCCTTGAGAGGAAAGTGCCTATCGGACCTTCTCGGCCGTGAACTTCGGCCAGCCGGGAACGATTCGCCAGCTGAGGCCTATGCGGTGGTCCGATGTGTTTAGATAGCTGATCGGTGAATTTAAGGTGTACTCCGCAACTCCACTGAACTACCGACCATTGGAATTCTGCCTTACTGTCGAGAATGTCAAGTCATCATCATCCCGTCTCCTTCCTGGCCTCCTCAGTTCCGGATGAGGGGCACTGAGCTGCACCGGCGGAGCCTGCCTGTGCCAAATTCGGACAGGCACTTGCGGACGATTGGGCCTGTCGGCCCTCCTGGGCCCGCTCGCAGTGGCGGAGGTGGAACTCCAGGTGCTGCCAGTAGAAGTCCGGGAACGACTCCGTCCGCACCTCCTCCACCAGGCTGGTGAAGTAGCGCAGGCTGCGGACCGGCTCGCCGCCCGGACGGTCCAGCAGACTCATCGACTTGCGCACGCTGCCCAGCAGGATCGCCCGTCGCACCGTCTCCAGCGACACTCCCGCTCGCTGCCAGGCCGCCGCCACGGTCCTCGCCCCAAGCAACCGATGGCGCGGGTGACCGATCTGAGCATTCCGTCCTACACAGCCTCGGCGTCGAGAGACAGCTGGACCAGGATGGAAGGCGAGGTCCTAGCGATGGTGGATTCCACCCTGCGCGAGTTCCACGCCGACCAGGATCGAGTCTATCTGACCGGCTTGAGCTTCGGCGGCACCGGAACGTGGCACCTGGCGATGACATACCCGGACCGGTGGGCCGCGATCGCACGCATTTGCGGCCCAGGAGATCCCGGCCAGGTCGATCGGATCGCGGACGCCAAGATGCCGGTGTGGGTGTTTCAGGGGGGTCGTGACACAGTGGTTCGGCCGGAACGCGTCCTGCAGACCGTGAGGGCTCTTGAGGCGGCAGGCCATCCCGACGTGCGCTTCACCGTTCACGAAAAAAAAGGACTGGGAGTTACATAGATGCTGTGTAGGAACCTCGAGGCGGCGGGAGGGCCGATGGGCCGTGTCCAACGCTTCCGGATCCTGCCCATCCATCCTCCGCAGCGAAAGGAAACCAGCATTGCAACCTCCAGAATCCGATCCTCCTGCCAGCGGGCAGGACGCGCAACTGGAGCAGAACCTCAAGGATCTGCTCGCTTCCGATCTGGCGTCCCTGACCTTGGGCCAGCTGCTCGGCATGGTCCTCTCCAGCGTCAGTCTCGGAGAGCGGCGGGCCCATCTGCGCGACCATGACTCCGAGCTCGCCAACGGCTTCTTCCAGCGCAACGTCAACGTCGGCAGCGTGGCCGCCCCCAGGTGCTGCCCCCCAGCTATCAGCGGGGCTACTCCGAGTCGTCCCAG
>JAPPMB010000152.1 GCA_028819255.1 Bryobacterales bacterium
CTCTCCCGGCGGCCTGCCGGTGCGCCGAAATCCCCGCGCTCGGCGCGCTCGGCCGCCGCCACGCGGCCTCGCTGCTGGGCCTGGCCCCCTACGACCGCGACTCCGGACGGCGCCTCGGCGGCCGCCGCATCCGCGGCGGGCGCACCCACCCCCGGCGAGTCCTCTACATGGCGGCCCTCTCAGCGATCCGCTGGGAGCCCGGCTCCCAAGGCCGCTACCAGCGCCTGACCGCCCGCGGCAAGCCCCACAAGGTGGCCATGGTGGCCGTCATGCGCAGGCTCGCCTGCCTGCTCAACACGCTGCTCCGCGAAGACCGCCTCTGGCAGGCCGAACCGCCCTGCACGGCCCTCCAGGTTGCCGCATGAGCCTGCCGACCCGCCACCCTCGAACCCAACTCGCCGTTCCGGCTGGAACTGCGTCAAGATCGTCCTCCCCGAGCTTCTCTACTAGGAAATCTGCTTGACAGCCGACACGGAAGCTCTCTTCGGGACTGCGTGGTCTCGGACCCAACATTCCAGCCCGATTCGCTCGGGCGCGGGCAGCCATACTTCGTCACATCCCATGCGCGGGTCGGAGGACTCCGTGTCCGCAGTGGACCTGCATGACCTGAACGATCGGTTGTCGGCGAAGGGGTGTGGGGTCTCGGACACCCGTCTCCGTCTCGCTCGGGCGGACATTGCCGTGGGTGTCGAGGGTCTTCGGGCCCGCCGTCGCACCTTCCGCCTCCGCATATGAAGACTGGCCTTCAGACTTCGTGTCGAGCGCTTGCAACACCGTTCTCGGTCGGCCCGCGATTGATTGTTGTGGTTGGGGGATCCGCTGCCCGGGCCCGACACCCGGCAGGGCCGGTGCGAGCGTGATCAGGACTCGAGAGCGCTTGCGTTCCTTCGCTTCGGTCTTGGTTCCGCCTCGGCGACGGTCCGTTCTGATTCCTTTCAGCTCCAGACTCCCGCCTCCAAGGCTGAAGCCCGGGCTTGGGACCGTCATGGAGCGCGGTGTCTGATCGCATGCGGGCGTGGAGGCGCCGACTGAAACTGCTGGAGCCGAAAAAGGCCGTTCCCTGATTCTCTGGCCTCGTCCCTCGAACGACGTCGAAAGGAGCTGGGTCCGCCATGCAGGAAAATGCGCGAGACGGCTTGAAGCATCCGTTCGTGGCAGTATCTGATAATTTTGGACACATAGAGGCTCACGAGCATGCCGAACGTTCAGCTGACCGAACCAATGGAAGCGTACGTTCGGGGCCAGATCAGATCCGGCGCCTACGCAAACCCAAGCGAGGTGGTGAGGGCGGGAATCCGGCTACTGATGGAGCGTGATGAGTCGCGCCAGTTCTACGCCTTGAAGGCGGATCTCGAGCAAGCGGTGCGTGAAGCCGAGAGCGGGGCGTTTTCGGACTTCGATCCCCTGGCTTATGAGCCGGATGCCTTTGAGTCGTAACCCGGAACTGAATGCCAATCAGGCTGTCCCGCCCGGCCCGCAGGGATCTGGACCACATCCGACGTTATACGCTCGACACATGGGGCCGCACTCAATGGTTGAAGTACTACAGAGGACTTGTACGCGCGTTCGAAGGAGTCATTGTGAATCCTGGCTCCGGACGAGACCGGAGCCGGTTCGTGCCTGGGATGGGGTCCGTCATGTATGGGAAGCACTTCATCTTCTACGCACCGACCAGTCCGGCCGACGATGCCCCGGTAATTCTTCGGATCGTGGCTCAACACCGAACCATGCGGGCACTCGTCTATTACGAGGACTCGGGCGGCTGATGGAACGGCAAGCCATGTTGCAAGACCGGGGAGCCGCGCAGAATGCCTATCGTTCTTGACAAATCTGGAGATGTCTCGGTACTCCTGAAGCACGCTGGATTGCCTGTGTCGCGAAGCCGCCCTCGCGGGGTTGTTGTTTGACTTCCAGTCTGCTCCGGAGCCAAGTTCTTGTGTGGCAGCTAGACAAGGCACCTGGCAATCCGAATCGCCAGGGATCACTCGAGCGAGGTCGCGAGAGCAAGCAACGCTCTAGTGGCGAACGGCTCTTCTTGGCGCGATCTGTACCCACGCGTCATTCTCCCGGCGCAGCCTCGGACTTGGTTTCGCGACCACCGTCACGCTCGGAGCAATCGTCTCGGCCGCCTCGGGCCAGACACCTCAAGACCTGCACCAGAAGGCTGTCTCGCGCATGCAGCAGGGGGCATGGGAGCCCGCGATCGAAGTTCTCCGCAATGCCGTTGCGTCCGCCCCGGGAATGCAAGGCTGCGCTACACCTTCGGCGCCGCGCTCTCTTCGAGCGGCGACGGCGATGCCGCTGCCGAGCGGTTCGGACGGGCGCTGGAACTCGGGCTATCCTTCCGTCCTCAAGAACCCGGCCCTGCACGAGATGTCCCGCAACCGCCTCGATGCGGCGAATCCGTACTTTGAGCGGCTGCTGGCGGTGCCCTGCGAAAGGGCCTTCGCGTACCTCGGGCTGGCCGAGATCGCGTTTGCCTAGAGCGAATACGCCGTAGCTGTCCCGCATTTGGAGGAGAGCCATGGCCTGCTGGCCCAGAACACACGTCTCCCGGTCAACTTCGCCGCGACGCTGCCCGAGACCGACCTGCCACGTCAGCCTGTGATGCCTCTGGAGCGACTCCCGGCCGCCGCTCTGCCGCAACACCACTTCAAGGCGGGGCTGATGCTCGCCGGTCTCAAGAAGTGCTCTTCGGCAGCACGCGACCTCGAACCCGTCAGTTCAGCGGACATTGATCCCAACTGACTCGGATTCAACCTCGTGTTCGCGCACGTCAAGAGCGGTCAGCATGACAAGGCCGTTCGGGCTGGAGCAAGGCTCCTGGTGGCCGGCCAAGGGACAACAGTTTGCATAAACTTCCCTCCAGAGCCCACGAGGCGTCCGGCGACACGCAGAGCGTTTGCGATGCGCTGCGAACCGCGACTCAATTTGACCCTGGCGAGCAGTCGAACCAGGTCGACCTCGCAACCCTGTGTTCTGATCACGGAGACTTCGGTCTCGGTGTGGAGACCCCGGACTTTGCGGTCGGACGGCTATCCGACTCTCATCGCTTACACCAGACGAGAGTCTCCCCGGTTCGGCCTTGAGGCTGATCCCGGTGCGGCAGGACCGCCTCCCCGAGGCCGTACGCGTTCTCCGTGCGCGACACGGGGCGGCGCAGGCGCCCGCAGGGACGAACGGGCGTCGATCAAGGCTTCCTGGAGCCAAAGAAACGGCGCCAGCTCATCGCGAGACCGGTCCAGACCATGACGGCGACACCCAGCGAGACGACGCCTGCGATCGATTGCCCGAAGACGCCGTAGACCTCTCCGGTGTGCGCGAACCGCAGCCAGCGACGGATCTTCTGACCGCGACTGAATGCCGGATAGCCTGCGCGGCCGACCAGTTCGCCTGTTGCACGGTTGAACAGAAGGTCCTCGGTCTTCGAGGGCTGGCGCCCCGTCCCGCGGTCGATGCCGACCGAGACTGGATCGCCGGCAGCCACGGGAAGCCTAACAGTGACGGTCTTCCAATCCGGCGTCTCGACGATGGCCCTCGCGGCAATGGCCTGCAGTTCGGCCGTCGGGTGTGCGGGGTCTGTCGGGACAGCCGGATCGTCCCGCGCGACGGGCTCCGGCTGCTGCCCGGACGTCTGGGCCGGTGGCGCCTCGCCCGCCAGCCGGTAGACGAGGTTTCCGGCCCACCGATAAGAGATCGTTGTCCCGCTGGCGATGATGACGGCAAGCGGAACGGCCGACCAGAAGCCGATCACGCTGTGCCAGTTGAAGTTGCGCGCCCGCCCGCTCAGGCCCCGGCGAAACCACAGCACCTGCCTCCAAGCGGCGCGGCTATGGGTTGACGGCCACCAGAGGTACACGCCGCTCAGTACCAGGAACAGGAAACCGAGATTTGCGGTTGCCGTCAATGTTCGCCCGATGATCCGGTACTCCCCCTGAAGGCCGAACCAGCGGTGAACGTACATGACGCTTCGCAGGAAACGTCGCATGCGAGTGTTGCCGTCGCCCAGGAACTCTCCGGTGTGGCGGTCCACATAGACGGTCGCGCCGTCTTCAAGCCGGACGACCGCAGGTTCCCGCGAATCCTTCTTCAGGACCACGGAGGAGACCTTGCCGGCGCCGCGCACGTCAGAGACCCTCGAGATCAGTTCGTCAACCGTGAGCTGTGCGCCGCCCTGGAGGTGCGGCTCCGCCGAGTACTCTCGAAGCGCCCACCGATTGAACTGCGCCTCGTACGTGAGGAGCACGCCGGTCACGGCCATCACTAGGACGACCGCGGCGGCACTCACACCCACAGCCAGATGGATCCAGAAGACCGTCCTTCGCAAGGACATGCCTGGTCGCGCTCTGGGATGCAAATCCCCGACGCCCTCGAGAGCCTCACTTGGCCCGCGGTCGGCTGACGAGGTCCGGAGTGCTCTCTACTGGGACTCGCTGTCCGAATCGGTCCCGTCGGTTCCGCCTGGACAGCCCGTGCTCATTGCGGCACCTGCCGCAACCGAGCTGACGACGGCCGCACGAGAGAGAAACGAGCGGCGGTCGATCCGGACGATGGAAATGTCCGCGTCACTTAGGGAAGCCGACGATTCGTTGCGGCTCTCGATGGGATTCTGGTCTTTCGGTCGGTGCATGGATCTTGTCCTGAGCCGGTAAGGCATCGTCAACTACCATACCAGAGTTCATCGCCGCAAGTCAGTTGCAAAGAGAGATGGGCCTGAAGGGAGTCAGGAGAGGGGGCCGGAGCATGGGAGGGTGGATTCTTGCATCGAACTGGAGTCGCGCCCGAGCCAGCAGTGCCGCTGCCTGGTACGCACCTCGGGCCTGTCGCGGCCCAGCTCGCACGGCTGATCCGGTGCTGTGTTAGGGACGGGGAGCTGCGCGACCGGCTGGGGCGGACGGCCCGCCCGTTCCCGTTGAAGCACACGAGGGAGATCGGGGAGCGCCGCAGCCCCGCGCTGAGTGCCAGCTGGGCTGAGTGCGGGCCGACTCGGTGCATCCGGCGGGACCGGGACGAGGCCAAGGGCGTCCATCCCATCGATGTCGGTGACGAGACGACACAGTGCCAGTTCGCCGACAGCATGGAGCGCGGCAGCGAGCATTTCCTGCCGCCGGTGCTGGAGAGCCTGCTGGAGGAGTTCCCGTTCCGTGTGCGAGGCTTCCATTCCGACGACAGGTCCTAGTGCGCGAACTGCCACTTCGCGGACCGTCCGAGGAAGCTGCGGGTGGAGGCGTTCGCCAGGTCGCGACCGACACGGTCCAGCGACTGCGCCCTCGCAGAGTCGAAGAAAGGGACGGTCCATCCGCAGACATTTCGGCTTCCGGCACATACCCGGGGCATTCCGGCCGGCTGCTCGCCTTCCGCCGCGCCGTGCCGGCTCCTGCCCCTCCCTTCGCGGCCCTGAGGAATCCGCCAATCACCCATGCTCGCCCCGCGGCGGCTATGATGATTGTTCACACCCTTCTCTCCTGGTTCCCTACAGGCTCAATTCGGGATTGGTCAGGACTCCTCAAGGGTGAGGCTGTCCGGGACCACCGCTCATGAGGAAAGGGCGGTCGGTCCGGGCGTGCGCAGCTAGCAGCTCATGATGGAGCACTCTAGGCCGGAACCCCCGGTGGGCCACGATTGGTACGCATGGCTCATCGATCCGCTGCGGGTCGCGGAGTTCGAAAGAGATTATTACGAGCAACGGCTGGTTCACATCCGGCGCGAGGCGTCCCCGTACTACGCTCAGCTTCTCTCGGTGACCGACCTCGACATCGTTCTGGGTTCCCACGCGGTCCGCCATCCCGACATCAGCCTGGTCTTGGGCGACGGCGATGTCCCTGCCGGCGAATATGCGGACGACGCGGGGAGGATCCAGCCGCTCGAGGTCGCGAGGCACTTCGACGAAGGAGCGACCGTCATCTTTCGCCAGCTCCACAAGCGCGTGCCGACGCTGGCCCGAACGTGCGTCGAACTCGGGCGGCACTTCTCGTCACGAGTACAGACGAACGTCTACCTGACGCCGCCGGACGCGCAGGGATTCGCACCGCACTGGGACACGCATGATGTCTTCGTGCTGCAGGTCAGCGGCGCCAAGCGGTGGTCGATCTACGACACGAAGGTGAGGCTGCCGCTCCGGGGCCAGCGCTTCGAACCGGGAACGCCTCCGGGAGAGGTTCGTGACGAGATCGAGCTCGGCCCGGGCAGCGCCCTCTACATCCCGCGCGGCCTGATGCACTCGGCCCGGTCGATGGGTCAGCCGTCGCTGCACATCACGCTCGGGATCACGGCGTTCACATGGGCTGAGTTTCTTGTCGAATGCGTCTCGGCAGCAGCACTCGAGGAGGAGTCGCTGCGCCGGAATCTTCCTCGCGGATTCGCCCGTGAGGGATTTCCCGCCCCCGAGCGCAGGCGTTTGTTCGGCGAGAAGCTGGACCTGGTGCAGTCGGGCTTCAATCCGGAAGTTGTGTGGCGTCGCCTTTCGGACGAGATCCTGGCCGCCGATGTGCCGCTGTTTACCGATCTCTTCAGTCAAAGGCTTTGCACGGACCGTCTTGCGCTTGGCTCGCGGGTCAGGCGCCGCGCGGGGGTGCTCGCTGAAGCCGGGTCCGGGGGCGAGATGTGCTTCCTCAGATTCTGTGGCCGGGAACTTCGGTTTCCAGTCCACGCATGGCCGGCGGTGCGATTCGTCACTACGTCTGACGAGTTCGCGGTTCAGGATCTGCCCGACTGTCTGGACGCCGATGGGAAGCTGACCTTGGCAGCCCGACTGGTCAGCGAGGGAGTTCTCCAGCGGAGTGGAGTCTGAGACCCTGCTCGCAGACACATCCGATGCTCGATACCCGGATGGGCGATGGCAGGTCGGTTGTCGGGGGCGAGGCAGTCGTCCCGCTTCCTGGTCGCGCCTGCAGCAGGTGGGGAGCTCTCGGAACATGAATGCGGTGATGCCGAGATGGCTAACGGCGCGCGGGATGGTCCAGCAGTTCTCAAACTGCGGGTGGTGGTTCTGATCAGCGCGGGCGACGGTTTTCGAGGCGCCAACCGGAGTGCGGCGGAGGGTGTCGGCGCCACGTTGTGGTGGCGGGCATGCCCGGGGCGGGCGGACCGCGGCTCCGGCGCCACCAAGGCGCACGGCGGCCCTCAAGGGCGGCAGTGCCGTGGTGTTGACAGGGCGTCGAGCGGGGTTGACTTCCCGGCATGCCAAGCGGGAGAGGTGTCCACCCAATTCGAGAAGACAGACGCCTGCCCTCTCGCTGGGACCGACCGAGGCGACACGCCTTCCGTCGGAACATGCGCGTCAAGCACCCAGCCGTCCACACGCTTGGGGCGAGTTTCGCCGCGGCCAATATTTATGTCCATAAAACTACGGATTCCAGCAGTTTTATATCCATAAAACTACCAAACCCGGTTCTTCAATGCGCTAGATTGCAATTGTCGGTCCACTTGCGATCGGGAATTCGATGCTGCAACGACTGTTGCTCGACGAGCTGCTGGGCTGGAAGAAGCAGGCCAACCGGAAGCCTGTGCTTGTTGACGGAGCCCGCCAGGTCGGCAAGACGTACTTGATCGAGCAGATATTCGGCAAGCGCCATTTTCGCAAGGTGCATCTCCTTGACTTTCGCAAGGAACCGAGCTTGGATCGCCTGTTCGCTGAGAGCCTGGAACCCCGCTCACTCGTCTTCAGGATCGAACTGCACACAGAGACTCCCATCGATCTCGAGCATGACCTGATCGTCTTTGACGAGGTGGGAGACTGCCAGCGCGCACTGGACTCGCTCAAGTATTTCGCCTCGACGTTGCCCCATGCGTTTGTTTGCGCCACCGGATCCAACATCGGGCTGCTCGACTCGTTCCCGGTCGGGGCGGTCCGGACGCTGGAGCTGTTTCCCCTTTGCTTCGAGGAGTTCCTCATGGCTGCGGGCCGAGGAAGGCTCCTGGATGCGTTCCGAAACAGGGTAGGCGGACGCGTGGTCCACCAACACCTTTGGTCCCAGCTGCTTGACTACTATTTCGTCGGCGGAATGCCGGAAGCCGTGGCTCGCTGGTTCGCCGACGGCGAAGAGCTCCTTCGGCGAACCCGCGAGATCACCGCGATCCAGAGGGATCTGGTCACACAATACGAGCGGGACTTCGGCAAGTACGCCGGAAGGCTCCGCGCACAACACATCGGGGCGGTATTCTCGAACGTTCCGCGACAGCTGGCCGCCAGCCTGGACGGCTCCGTGCGCCGGTTCCGCTTCAAGGGCGTCATTGCGCGGAAGCGCGGCTATCAGGATCTGGCCGGCCCGATCGAGTGGCTTCACGCCGCGAAGCTTGTGCGGAAGTGCTTTCCGATCAACGGCAAGCCGACTGTGCCCCTACTGGCGCAGTCGCGGCCGAACATCTTCAGGCTATATATGTTCGATGTGGGTTTGCTGGGGCACATGCTGGGGATGACCTACGAGGACCAACGTGCCCAAAGTGCCGCCTACAAGGGATTCATCGCGGAAAACTTCGTCCAGAACGAACTGGGCGTTCGCGTTTCATACCCTACCTACGGGTGGCACCAGGGACGGGCCGAGATCGAGTTCATCCACCGTTGCAGCAATGGCGAGGTGATTCCGGTCGAGGTGAAGAGTGGCGCGCGAACACGTGCGCGCAGCCTCCGCTCGTTCCTGGAAAGGTACGGTCCCAGTCGGGCTGTCAAGCTTGCGGGCAGCCCGGGCGGGGAGAAGCGGGGCGCACTGCAGAACTGGCCCCTGTACGAGGCGCAATTCCTGCGGGATCTGTGAGGCGGCCCGGCGCGACCCGCCGAAGGGGCGCCTGAGGGAGGGCGCGACTCTCTCTTGGCAGCTGCAGTTCGCAGGACTAGGTGCGGGAGGCGAAACGGATCAACCGAGCCTCGGCGAAGCCTTGCAGCCGACCTAGTCTCAGCGCCCTGTGGTCCAGCACCCGGGCGGATCGGCTCCCCGGCGCGCCCCGTGGGGAGGCCGACGGCTTCCCGGAATCCCCGCGCATCCGGTCCCGACGTGCCACATCCACACCGGAGGGACCGCCTGGGCGCCGTCGCCCGCATCGGCTTCCTCGGTCGCAAGCCCATGGCGCGTCAATCGCAGCTGCCCGCTGCCCCGGACCAGCCTCGGTGCCGTCGCCCGCCGGGAGCTCGGGAGCAAAGTCCATCTTCCGAAGAGATTCCACTTCTGGACCGTTTCGGCCATCATCGGCCGACTCCTTGCACAACATTCTTGACCAGTGCTGCGGGGGAGGCTCCGAGCCCTCTTCCAAGGAGGTCTTCACGACAGACCGTTGAGAACCTCCGGCAACCTTGCGGTCCGCTGTCTGGCCTACTCATTCGACGGTTCCTGCAGAGCCTGCGCCCTGCCGGACGACGACGACCTGGTTCGGCTCGCCCCCTCCGAAGCTCTCCACTTTTCCGCTAGGCCAGGTGACCTCGATGGCGTCCACCCCGGCTCTGGACCCCAGGCCGAAGTGCAGCCTGGGATCGTGGGCCGCCTGGTAGCTTCCCCCGCCTGTGCGCTCGGCGACCTGCACGAATCCTTCCGAAGAGACCCTGACCCGGGCTCCGACGCCGTCGCGGTTGCACTCCACTCCCGTCACCAGCACCTGCAGCCAGTTGTTGCGGTTGCCTCCGTCGTTTCGCAGCAGCTGGGGCCTCTGGCCGTTGTTGGCGACTGCGACGTCCATGTCGCCGTCGTTGTCGTAGTCGGCGAAGGCGGCGGCCCGGCTGACTCGCGGCTCCGCCAGCGCCGGCCCGAGTTGCGCGGCCACCTCTTCGAACCTGCCTCCGAGGTTCCGAAACGCGAGCTTCGGCTCCGCATAGCGCGTTCCCTCGTGAAACAGCTCGATGTTGTCGAGCACATGCCCGTTGGCGACGAAGATGTCGAGCCAGCCATCGTTGTCGTAGTCGACGAAACGGGTGCCGAACCCGCTCAGGTCGAAGGTCCCGTACCCGATTCCGTCCTGGAACGTCGCGTCCCGGAACGCCCCGTCCCGGAGATTCAGGAAGAGCCGGTCGAACTCGAAGTCCAGGTGGGTCATGTAGAGGTCCGGCCAACCGTCGCCGTCGTAGTCCGCCGCGTCAACGCCCATCCCGGCCTCGACCTCCCCGTTCTCGCCGACCGCCACGCCAGCGACGAAGGCCGACTCCTCGAAGGTTCCGTCCCCGTTGTTCCGAAAAAGGAAGTTCGGCATGGAATCGTTCGCCACGAAGATGTCGAGCCATCCGTCACGGTCAGCGTCAAAGCAGACCACGCCCAGGCCGTTCCCGGCATGGTCTCCGATGCCGGAGCTCCCGCTGACGTCTTCAAACGCGCCGTTGCCGAGATTGCGGTACAGGGCCGGCGGCTGGCCGCGGTATCTGTTCGGATGGCAGTACGAGCGGTAGCCCGGGCGCCGCTCGCCACAATGCGCGTTGTTCTCGGAGGACCAGTCGAGATAGTTCACGATCACCAGGTCCAGAAGGCCGTCCCGATCGTAGTCGAGCCAGGCGGCGCTGGTTCCCCACATCCCACTGTTCGCTGTGCCTGCGTCGTCGGTCACATCCCGAAACGTGCCGTCGCCCTCGTTGCGGTACAGCGCGGAACGGCCGTAGCCGGTCACCGCGAGGTCGGGATCGCCGTCGTTGTCGTAGTCGCCGACCGCAACGCCCATGGCGAAGAGTCCCTCGGCTTCGAGCCGGGCCCTGGCGGTGAGGTCTTCGAAATTCCCGTTCCCAAGATTGCGGTAGAGAGCCCCTCGCAAGGGTGCGGGCGGCTCGAATGCATCGGTTGCCGCGCTGTTCGTCAGGTAGAGGTCCAGGTGGCCGTCTCCGTCGTAGTCGAGCCAGGCCGCTCCTCCCCCCATCGTCTCGATCAGATACTTCTCCGGAGTCGCCGCGTTTTCGTGCACAAAGGAGATCCCGGCCTCCCTTGTCCCGTCCACGAAGGTCACTTCCGGCGCGGCCTGCGTCGCTCCGGCGTGTGGCACAGCCAGCACCAGCCACAGGGCGGCGCCGGCACGCGGGACCTGCCGGGCGGTTGTTCCCGCCCGGCGGTCGGGCTCGGATTCCTGGTGCGCGCTCCTTGCAATCACGGCGGTGCCCATGTGTGGCTCGGTCGCTTCTGGGCCCTCACCTGCGGTCCGGACGCCGCAGGGCCCTGGAATCGCCCTACCTCATACCCAATTCTGACTCTGACGCCAGGCGGGGGATTCCGGCGCCGAGGGTGCTGGAAACGCAATCCGACTCGCGTTCCGATCACGGACCGAGAGTACCAGTCGGCATTCCCAGTCCGAGTCGGGCAGGCCGGGCTCTCGCTTCGGTCGGGGACCATGCCGCCCCCGCCGGCAACGAACTTCTCACGGCTGACGGCTTGCGCATTCTTCGGCTTCCTCCTGCGACGCAGTGTCTCGGTCAAGTCATCGCAACGCAGGTCTCCGCCCCGATCGCGGCCCCGGACATGGTGTGGAGGGAAAGGCTGGGAAACGGCCTCTCCTACCCGGCCGAAATGCTGTTGTCCATCTGACCCAGCCAGGCAGACCGGGGCCCGCACACCCGGCTGGAAGCCGTGCATCCATCGGCTGCGGTTTCCTTCGCTGCAGGGCGCCTGCCCAGTCAGTGTCCATGCGCCCCCATCGGCTCCCTCGCTTGACGCACGCATACTGACACGGCAGGTACCCGATGCCGCTGCCCCAGACAAGGGATATACTTGCCGGAGCGTCCAACCTCAATGAACGGACGATCTCTGCCATGCAGCACCTCGGATGAGGATTCCGCAGAGGCAGGCGATACTGATATGCACATGCGGGCTCATTTGGGTCGATCGGTGCATCGGACGTGCAGTGAGCCCGGCGTCCGTCAGTCTTCGGCTCCAGTGCAGCGGCTGATCCGCAAGAATCTTGAGGAATCCCAGCCAGCAGAGACGCTGGCTGGAGAATCGTCGCGACTGTGCCTGACCCGGCCCACGGGTCTTTGGCGTTGCCGTCAACGGCCCGACTGGTGGCGGCGTTCCAATCGCCCTGTGCGTGCGCACGGTTTCCGCCGTGGCTCTGCGGGTCCCGGCATGCGCCGTGAGGCCAGAGAGAGGGAATAGCTGATGACGAGTCGGATTGTCTTGGCGTCTCTCCTGGTGGCCTTGTCCGCTGGCCCCGCTCACGCCGCCGAGCCGCTCGTGTGGGACCTGTGGCCGGGACAGCCTCCCGGGGACGACGTGGCGCTCGGACCGGAGCGCGACAGAACCGGACCTGAGGGCCGCCTGGTGGCGGGTCGGCGGGTCATCCGCCTGACCGACGTCTCGGTCCCGAACGTCGCAATCTACAAGCCGGAGGCATCCATCGACACCGGGACTGCGGTCGTCATCGCACCTGGAGGGGGACACACCATCCTTGCGTACGATCTGGAAGGAACCGAGGTCGCCGCATGGCTGAAGTCGATCGGCGTGACGGGCGTCGTGCTGAAGTACCGGGTTCCGGGCCGGGACCCGAACAAGCGCTGGCTCGCGTCCGTGCAGGACGGCCAGCGGGCGATCAGCCTCATCCGGGGTCGGGCGAAGCAGCTTGGGGTCGCCCCTGACAGGATCGGCATCATGGGCTTCTCCGCCGGCGGATCGCCGACGCGTTACTCGGCGCTGGTCAAGGCTCGTCTCTACGACCCGGTCGACGAATACGACAGAGTGCCGTTCCGTCCGGATTTTGCGGCTCCGATCTACTCGGGAGGAATTCCCGAGGGAGCGACGATCGACGGAACCTGCCCGCCCTTCTTCATGGTCATCACGCACGACGACCGCGAGCGGTCCCTGGATGTGGCGGAACTGTACATCGCTCTCAAGAAGGCGGGCGTGTCCACGGAACTCCACATCTACGAGAGCGGTGGCCACGGTTACGGATTGCGCCCCACCGACCTCCCGGTGACCAGCTGGCCCGACCGAATGGAGGACTGGATGCGCAGGCTTGGCCTGCTGGGCCCGGCGGAGGCGGCCCCTCAGCCGTGAGGCCCGGCACCTGGATGAGGGCGCCCCTCGGCGCGTTCCCGCAGCATCGGACGCGGTAGGCCCATGGCGCGAACTGCCCTCGTCGTCCTGAAGAGCGCCGTCATGCCGATCCTGCGGCCCGCCAGGCGGCTGGCGCCCGCCGCGGTTGCCGCCATCGCCTGGCCACTGGCGCCGGCGACCGCCCAGGCCCAGTCTCCGAGGGACCTTTACCAGAACGCTGTCTCGCACATGCAGCGGGGCGAATGGGAGTCCGCCGTCGCGATCCTGCGCGAGGTCGTCTCGGCCGTGCCCGGCAACGCACGACTCCATAACAGTCTCGGAATCGCGCTTTCCTCAAGCGGGGATGCCGATGCCGCCGCCGAGCAGTTCCGGCGGGCCCTCGAGCTGGACCCCCGATACGCATCCGCTCTCAAGAACATGGCGCTGCACGAGATGGCCCGCAAGCGCCTCGATGCCGCCGCGCCGTACTTCGAGCGCCTGCTGGAGGTGTCGGGCGGGGATCCCTTCGCTCACGTTGGCCTCGCCGAGGTCGCCTTTGCAAGGCGCGACTTTGCAGGGGCCGTGAGGCATTTCGAGCGAAGCCACGGCCTCCTCACCCGCGACCCGCGGCTCCTGGTCAACTTCGCGACCGCCCTCGTGGAGACGCAGCGGCCGCGGCAGGCCGCGATGGCGCTTGAGAAGGTGCCGGCTGCGGCCGACCCGCAGTTGCATTTTCAGGCAGGGCTGCTGCTGGCGGGACTGGAGCGTTTCCGCCTGGCAGCCCGCGAGTTCGAGCTGGCAAAGGGCGCGGATGCCGGGACCTACGAACTGGGCTTCAATCTCGTGCTGGCATACGTGAGAAGCGATCGACACGAGGACGCGATCCGGGCCGGCGAGGCCCTGCTCGCGTCGGAACAGCCCACCGCCGAACTGTCCAATCTTCTTTCCCGTGCATACGAGGCATCGGGGGACACACAGCGCGCCTACGACGCCCTGCGGACTGCGACCGAGCTCGATCCTGGCGACGAGTCGAACTACGTCGACCTCGTGGCGCTGTGTCTCGAGCATGAGAACTTCGACCTGGGCGTGGAGATCGCGGACATCGGTGTCGACCGCCTGCCCGGCTCGGACCGCCTCCACTTGCAGCGCGGCGTCGCGCTGGCGATGAAGGGACGGTTTGACGACGCCGAGGCCGCGTTCCGGCGTTCCGCCGAGCTGGCTCCCGGCCGGAGCCTTCCCGGTTCCGCCTTGGGCCTGATCCTGATGCAGCAGGACAGGCTTCCCGACGCCGTCCGCGTGTTGCGGGCGCGTCGGGAGCAGACGCCTGACGACTATCTCGTGCTCTGGTTCCTCGCCGAGGCGCTTCAGCGATCCGGGGTGGAACCCGGCTCCGAGGCCGAGGAAGAGGCCGTGGGCGCCTTGCGCCGATCGGTCGCTCTGAATCCCGAGCTCTTTCAGTCCCACCTGCTTCTCGGGAAGATGCTCGCTCGCCGGGGGCTGCTGGACGAGGCCGTCGAGCATCTGGAGCGGGCGCGGGCAATCGACTCAAGTGACGTGTCTGCCACCTATCAGTTGGCGCTGGTCCATCGCAGCCGGGGGAACTCGGAGAAAGCCCGGGAGCTGCTCGCCGTCGTCGGTCAGCAGAAGCGGGACGACCGCGAGGAATTCACCAGGGGCGGACTGCTGCGGATCGTGCGCGAAGGCTCGCCGTGACCGGGCCTGCGCACAGAACGCTTGAGGCCGCCGCGCTGCTGGCGGCGATCGTCATGCTCGCCGACACACTCTGCGGCCTGCAGGTGCAGCAGGCTGTTGCGGGCGGCGGGGCGGCCGCATACCGCAACCAGGGTCTGCGGTATCTCGAGGAAGGCAGCCCCCAGGCCGCGCTGGGCCACTTCTTTGCGGCGATTGAAGCGGATCCGCAGGACAAGCAATCGCATCGGGCGATCGGCGTCATTCACGCCGAGAGCGGGAGGCTCGCCGACGCGCTTGCGCATCTCAAGAAGGCGGTGAGGATCGATCCCGACTACGGGGAAGCCCACTTTCACCGGGCCATGGCGCTTGAAAGGAACGGTATGCACGATGAGGCAATTGACGCATATCACGAGGCCGTTCGTTCCGATCCCAGCCTGTTGCCCGCCCGCTACATGCTGAGCGCCGCCCTGCGAAAGCGGGGCGACACCCGGGGTGCCCAGCGTCTGCTGGAGGCAATCACAAATCAGGCGCCGCAATTCGCAGAGGCTCACTTCAACCTCGCCGCCCTGCTTTCCAGGGAGGGTAAGGCGGAGGAGGCGCTGGCCAGCCTTCGGCAGGCCAGCCGCATCGAACCGGAGAACCCTCGGACGCTCGTGGCAATGGGAATCGCGCTCGCAGAGCTGGAAGACAACGACGGGGCGGTCTCCGCCCTCCGCAAGGCTGTCAGGCTGCAGCCCCGGAACCCCGATGCGCTCTACAACCTCGGTCTCGCTCTCGTCGAGCTCCAGTCGATCGGGGACGCGGTTGACTGTTTCCGGTCCGTCCTGGATCTGGCGCCGTCCTACCCCGGCGCCCGAAGGGCTCTCGGAGCCGCCCTGCAGCAGAGCGGCAATCTGGAAGCGGCCGCGGCGGAACTCGCCCGGGCGGTGGAAGAGTTTCCCGGAGACTCCGATGCGCGCAACACCCTCGGCGCGGCGCTGCTCAGGCTCAGGGACTTTGACGGTGCGATTCGCCACCTTGAGGAGGCGATTCGGAGGACGCCGCTGCTCGTAAAGGCGCATCGAAACCTCGCCCAGGCGTATCAGCGCGCCGGGCGGCCCGAGGACGCCCGGGCCGCGAGCGAGAGATCCGAAGCGGCCGCGGCGCGCCGGTCCGGCGAAGGACGGTCGACGCTGCTCGTGCAAAGGGGAAGGCACCAGCTCGAGACAGGGGATGCGTCCGCGGCGGCCGCGTCCTTTCTCGAGGCCATCGAAATCAGCTCCGAATCGGAGGACGCGCACCTCTACCACGGCGTCGCAGTCCTGGCTGCCGGCGGCGATCCGGACCTGGCGCTGAGGTCATTGGGCGTAGCCCTCCGCATCAACCCGCAACGGGCGGAAGCGCATTACCGCAGAGGTTTGGCGCTCGAGGCAGCCGGACGGCCGGATGAAGCCTCCGCTGCATTCCGGGCCACCGTAGGGCTCGCTCCCAGCATGGTCGAGGCGCAGCGCGCATGGGCGCGGCTCGCCTTCCAGCGGGGCGATCTCGTTTCTGCCAGGCCGGCGCTGAGCGCCGTTCTCGCGTGGCATCCGGAGGATCGCGAGGCCCTGGCGATGCTGGCCAGGGTCCGCAGGTCGCAGGCGGAGTGAGGGGACCGCGCCGGCCGAAAGCAGCCGCGATCACTCAACCGGGCGCCCCGCGCTCCGGGCCATGTCCGTCACAGCCTCCATCACGACTTCCTCCACGCCGGGCTTGAAGAGCCCGTACTCCACATAGAGCCCGCGTGTTTCGTATCCGCCTTCCTGGAGAATGCGCGTTGTGGGAAGGTATCCGAACACGTCATTGCCGTATCCGCTGACCCACAGCTTCAGCGGACCCAGCGCTTCTCGTGTGAGTCGCACATAGTCCACGACCGTTTCGCCGCTGAAGGCGACCAGCGTCAGGTCCGATCCGAACTGCCACAGGGCGAACGGCGCGCTGTATGACCGCAGGAGCGGCTCGCCCCGGTCCAGCTTGGCCATTGCACCGTCCACGAAGAAGCGTCGATAGGAGGGCGCGCCCGCCCGCATCGCTTCGATCTGGTCCCGCGAGTGCTCGACAAGGGGTAGCTCGACTCTCCGGAATTCGGTCCGCAAAGGGCCCCCTACCGGTGCGAGTTCGCCCTTGAGCACCTCTTGCACGGTGGACGCGAGCTCGCTGCCGTGGCGCCTGGCGAGGTCGAGGGTGCCGCGCGGATACGGGTTGGCGTCGCCCGCGCAGCCCGTCACGAACATGGCCTGGACTCCCGGATTGCGGGCCTCCAGGAACTGCTGGGCATACCCGGCGTAGTCCCCGGAAACCAGCATGTTGCGTCCGGTGAGCGTCGTGCAATGGGTCGCCGCACCGAAGACCACGGCGCGCAGCCTGCCGTCAGTCCCCGAGATCCGCAGCACGGGAACCGTGCGGTCCGCCGGACCGCTCGGACTGCTTCCAAGAATGACCCCGCGTTCCGTGAACTCACGTCGGTTCATGACAAACCCCGCGACGCCACGGTCCCAGGAGAGGTGCGCCGGGCGCAGGCCGCCAAGCGCCCTTTGCGCCGCGGCGACGATTCCGTCCTCCATCGCCGCGATGTAGCGCCTGATGGCCGCACGGCTTGATTCCGGGGCGGACGCCAGCATCGAGCCAGCGACCAGGGGCCCTGCGTGAGTGTGCGAGGCATTGAGCAGGATTTGCTTCCTCGAAAGGCCCTCACTCTCGCTCAGCCTGCGGCAGATCGACGCAGACCGCTCCTCGGTGAAGCCCAGGATGTCGGCGGTGATCAGCAGCGCCCGGCCGCCGTCGCGGTCCTCAAGGGCCAGCGCCTTGGCATGCAACCTCTGGGCAACAGCCTCGAAGGGCGCCCTCCGGGAGGCGTAGCCACCCATCGGGATCGGCTCGGAGGGTGTGATGTCGACGGCCGCGAGGCCGACGCTCCAGTCGGCCGGCTGGGCCAGGGCGAGCATCGGCAAGAGAAGCAGAATGGCCCCGGCCCGCTCCATCGCTCCCGGAGTATACCGCCGCGCCCGGGGGGCCGGACCACTTGCAAGCCCATGACTGCCACGGCCGACCTGCCGCCGACGGGCATGCCCGAGGAAGGGGCTCGAAGATCGTCTTTGCCGGCTCCCTGCGGTTCAGCCCGGAGAAAATTGCCGCCCTCCACTGAACACCTGCGATCCGCCGATGGGTCGAGCGTCTGCCTCCCCCCATCGGGCGACTGCCGCAAGAGGCGGTTTCTCGGAAGGTGTGACCGCCTCCGGCCTGCACGACTCAGGCTATGCGCAGCCTGTTGCCAGCGCGAGCGCCCGGCAGGCCTCTGCCGCTGAAGTGATCGGTGCGACCATCGCCGTGGTCAGAAGCGGAAGAACTTGTTGCCGGGTCAGAATCACAACGGGTCTTAGGTTGTCGGGCTTGCGGAGCCGGAATTGCCGGATTCTCCTTCGCGCGGGACCTCGTGCCAGGATTCCGGCCATGCTCCTTCCTGGTCCCATCCCCCCAATTCCGTCCGGACTGAGTCCGAACCACCGTAGCCCGCGGCATAGCGGCGGTCAACCTCTCTAGTCTCTCGACGCCGCAGGAAATCCCGCGCTGCTTCCCGGAGCACGGCCGAGCGTCCCCGCTCCTGAACGGCAGGGTCGCTGTCCAGCCTTTCCAGCAGGGCCTCGTCGCACTCAACGCGAATGGCCTTCACAGGAACTCCCACATCGGGTCATCGGGAGTCCGGCATCGCAATCCGGTCCCGTCCCCGCGCCCCGGCGCTAGCGTCCGACCCGAACACTCCTTCCGGTCGCTGCCGACTCGACAGCTGCATCCGCAAGCAGAAGTGCCCGTCGTCCGTCCTCGAATGAAGGTGACGGCTCGCTGCCCGACTCGACAGCGTCCACGAAGGCATTGATTTCGTGCACGTAGGACTCCGCATAGCGCTCGATGAAGAAGTGATGCAGCAGGCCGCGGGCCGATGTCCCTGCGGCAGTGTGTCGCGAGACGTTCGCGGGAGTCGGGTTCTCGCTGATCAGCATGCCCTTCTCGCCGAACAGCTCGATCCGCTGGTCGTAGCCGTAGGCGCAGCGCCTAGAGCAGTTGATGTGGCAAAGCGCCCCCGACTCCATGCGCAGGACGGCCATCACGGCGTCCATGTCTCCGGCCTCGCCGATCCGCGGGTCCACCAGAACCGCCCCCATGGCGGCGACCTCGACAGCTTCCTCGCCGAACAGGAACCGCGCGATGTCGAAATCGTGGATCGCCATGTCGCGGAAGATGCCGCCCGAGACTCGCAGGTAGTCGAGAGGCGGCGGGGCGGGGTCGCGACTCGTGATCACGGCCTGCTCCAGCCGCCCGAGGTCGCCTTGCAGCGCTGCCTCGCGCAGCGCCGCGTGGCTCGGATCGAAGCGGCGGTTGAATCCGATCTGCACAGGCACGCCCGATTCCGCGACCACCCTTCGGCAGGCATCGACCCGCCGGATGTCGAGATGAATGGGCTTCTCGCAGATCACCGCCTTGCCGGCCCGCACCGCCCTCTCAATCAGATCGCAGTGCGTGTCCGTGGAGGATGCGATGAGCACCGCGTCGATCGAGGTGTCGCCGAGCACGGCGTCGATCGTGGGGGCGGGCGCCGCGCCGGTTTCCTCGGCAGCGGCGTTGCTCGCGGCCGCGTCCAGGTCGTAGATGGCCGAGAGCTTCGCGCGGGGGTTGGCGGCGAGGTTCTTGGCGTGCATGCGGCCGATGCGGCCAGCACCGAATTGTCCGAAGGTCAGCATTGCAATCCCGCCCTCCTTTCCTGCCGGTGTTCCGGCTGGCAGCTTCGCCCTAGCCCGGAGCCCCCTGCAGCCGCGCCCCGAACAGCCGCAGGAACTGGTCGGCCTCGATGTCGGCCAGAGCCTTCCCCTGCCGCAGCCGCCTCTGGTGGCTGGCGCGCACAAACTCCCTGAAGAGGGGCTGCGGGTCCAGCGGCTTGGACTTGAACTCGGGGTGGAACTGGCACCCCAGGAACCATGGATGGCTCGGCAGCTCGCAGATCTCCACGTAGTCGACTTCGGGCGTCTCGCCGGTGATCCGCATGCCGTGGCCGGTGAGCACCTGTTCGTATTCGGGCCTGTTGAACTCGTACCTGTGGCGATGCCTTTCGCTGATCTCCTCCCTGCCGTAGGCGCTGCGGGCGAAGCTGCCCGGTGTCAGCCTGCAGGGCCACGCCCCGACCCGCATGGTTCCGCCCAGGTCCTCGACGCCCTTCAGCTCGCGCAGTTTCAGGAATGCGCGGTGAGGAGACTTCGGATCGAACTCCGCCGAGTGGGCTTCCCGGATGCCGCAGACGTTGCGCAGGAATTCGATCACCATCATCTGCATCCCGAGGCAGATGCCGAAGTACGGTACGTCGTTCACGCGGGCGTAGCGGACCGCCTCGATCATGCCGTCGATCCCCCGTATGCCGAATCCTCCCGGCACCAGAATGCCGTCGTAGCGCTCCAGCTGGCCGGCACACGTCTCCCGGGTGATGCTCTCGGCCTCCTGCCAGCCGATCTCAACATCCAGGCTCTGCGCGAGGCCGCCGTGCAGCAGGGCTTCCTTCAGGCTCTTGTAGGAGTCCTCGTAGTCGACGTACTTGCCGACGACCCCGATCCGCACCTTGTCGCGCGGATTGCGGAGCCGGTCGAGCATGTCCTGCCATGGACCGAGGCTTCTCGGGCCGGCAGTCAGGCGGAGCCGGTCCAGCACGATGTCGTCCACGCCCTGCTCGGCGAACTCGACGGGGACCTGATAGACGGTGTCGACGTCGCGGGCTGCGATGACGGCCTCTCTGTCGACGTCGCAGAACGAGGCGATCTTCTCCCTGATTTCCCGCGAGAAGCCGGTCTCCGTGCGGCAGACCAGGATGTCGGGCTGGATCCCCAGCGCCCTGAGCTCCTTCACGCTGTGCTGGGTCGGCTTCGTCTTGAGCTCGCCCGCGGCGGCGATGTAGGGGACCAGCGTCACGTGGACAAAGACGCATCCGTCACGCCCCACCTGCTGGCGGACCTGGCGGAGGGCCTCCATGAAGGGCAGCGACTCGATGTCGCCGACCGTTCCGCCGATTTCCGTCAGGACGACGTCGATGTCTTCCGTGGAAACCTTGGCGATCTGCTCGCGGATCGCGTCGGTGACGTGCGGTATGACCTGGACGGTCTTGCCGAGGTAGTCGCCGCGCCTCTCCCTGGCCAGGATGCGCTCGTAGATGCTCCCGCTGGTCGCGTTGTGCGCCCGCGTCAGGACGGCGTGGGTGAACCGCTCGTAGTGGCCCAGGTCCAGGTCCGTTTCCGCCCCGTCGTCGGTGACGAACACCTCCCCGTGCTGGAACGGACTCATCGTGCCGGGATCGACGTTGAGGTAGGGATCCAGCTTCTGCAGCGTGACCCGCAGCCCCCGGCACTCGAGCAGGTTGGCGATCGAGGAGGACGCTATGCCTTTGCCGAGCGAAGAAACGACCCCGCCTGTGACGAAGACGTACTTCGGCCGGCTCACCGCTGGACCGCCTCTCGCGCCGCCCCGCCCAAGCCTCCTGAGGCCTCTGGGTCAACACCGGCTGCGTTCCCGCAGCTGTCGGTTCCAAGCTCGCGACGAGGCTCGGCCCTCTCCCTTGGCACGACTCAGGTTAGCACGTCCGGGGCGCCCGCCCTGGGGTCGAGACTCCGTGGTCCGCAGCGGAGTGCCCAGCATCCGCCGTTCGCGGTGTTATGCTGATATCGCCTTGGAGCGGGCTGCATGCAGGGCGGCCCTGATCGAGGTGTCGCCGATGAACGGCATGCGGCGGAAAGGGCGATTCGACTGGCGGTCCAGGCTGGCTGCGGGCTGCTTCCTGGCGCTCGCGTTCGGCGGGTTCCTGATCGCGGCCGAGGCGGATCCCCTCCTTCGGGAGGACTCCGACAACAGCGACCTGGACCTCGAGTTCGGGCGGCGGGACGTCATCAAGGTCGATGTCGAGATGGCCTTGATCAACGTGACCGTCACGGATCCCACGGGTCGCATGGTCACCGGCCTTGGCAAGGAGCATTTTCTCCTCTCGGAGGACAAGAAGCGGCAGGTCATCGAGCAGTTCGGCGCGGAGGAGGCGCCGCTCTCGCTTGCGGTCGTCTTCGACGCGTCCGGAAGCATGGGCTACAAGATGGGCAAGGCCCGCGAGGCGGTCGCCCAGTTCTTCAAGACCGTCAACCCCGAGGACGAGTTCTTCCTGGTGCAGTTCAACAACCGGCCCGAGATGGTGACCGGGTTCACCCGCAGCCTCGAGGAGATCCAGAGCCGGCTGACGTTTGTGCGGTCGAAGGGCAGGACGGCTCTGCTGGACGCCATCTACCTGGCCCTCAATCAGATGAAGCAGGCCCGGAACAACCAGAAGGCTCTGCTCGTCATATCGGATGGCGGCGACAATTCCAGCCGCTACACGCCCAGGGAGATCAAGCGTACTGTCCGCGAGTCGGATGTGCAGATCTATGCCATCGGCATCTACGAGCCGTACTCGACCCGAGGCCGGACCCCGGAGGAGGCGGCCGGCCCCGGACTGCTCACCGAGATCGCCGAGGCGACCGGAGGAAGGCAGTTTGCCGTGCAGAACGTCAACGAACTGCCCGACATCGCCGAGAAGATCGGCATCGAGCTGCGGAACCAGTACGTTCTCGGCTACATCCCGGAGAACACGCAGAAGGATGGGAAGTGGCGCCGCGTGAAGGTCGAGATCAGGAAGATCCGCGGAATGCCCGAACTGCGTGCCTATTACCGCAATGGCTACTATGCGCCGACCCGCTAGCGGGGCGCTTCCGAGGCTCTCCCGGCCGGGCGCGGCCCTCGGCCTGCTGCTCGCGGCCCTGGCCTCCCCGTCATTTCGCGCACAGGAGGGTGCGGGGCAGTCGGGGGAGTGCGGGCCGGGCGTGACCTTCTGCGTAGGGACCGAGCGCGTTGTGCTGCACGTGACGGTCGTGGACCGGCAGGACCGCTTTGTGACGAATCTGGGCCGGGAGTCTTTCGCCGTCCTGGAGGACGATCAGGAGCAGAACCTCACGTACTTCGCCCAGGAGGACGTGCCCGTCTCGATCGGGCTGGTGATCGACAACTCCGGCAGCATGCGGGAGAAGCGGCGGCAGGTAAACGCCGCCGCCCTCGAGTTCGTCAAGGCCTCGAATCCGCAGGACGAGGTCTTCATTGTCAACTTCAACGACGAGGCCTATCTCGACCAGGACTTCACGAGCAATCTCGACCGCTTGCAGGACGCGCTGCAGAGAATTGACACACAGGGCGGGACGGCTCTGTACGACGCCACGAGCATCTCGCTAGACCATCTGGCTGAACACGGCAACAAGAGCTACAACAAGCGGGCGCTGCTCGTCATCACCGACGGCGAGGACACCTCCAGCCGGATGGACCTCGAGATCCTCGTGCGCAAGCTCCAGTCCTCGGACGTGACGATCTACGGCATCGGCATCCTGACCGACGAAGAGCGAAGGGCGGCAAGGCGCGCGGAGCGCCACCTGCGGAGCCTCACGCGGCCGACCGGCGGCCCCGCCTACTTTCCCGCAACGTTCGACGAGGTCGAGCCGCTCGTCAAGCGCATCGCCGCCGACATCCGCAACCAGTACATCATCGAGTACAACTGGCCGGAGGGGAAGGGGCCGGGCTACAGGCGGGTCCGCATCGACCTGAAGGGCAAGGCCAGGAGCAACAAGGTGCGCCATCGGCCCGGCTACTACGCCGATTGACGCTGCCCTGCCGATGAGACTCCTTGCGTGGGGGGAGGCGCTGCGACTCCTTTGGCAGGCTTCGCGGGGCTCGCGCTTGCGTCCCTGGCGAAGCCCCTACCTGCGCTGGAGGATCGAGACCTACTCCGGGCAGGCCGCAGATTCCATCGGAGCCGCCGAGTTCTGGCGATTCCTCTGGCGCGAACGGCGCCCGCTCGCCAAATATCTCCGGTGGGCCGCCCGGATGCGGTCCGCGACCGCCCGGCCGCCTAGGCCTCGCCAGCCGCCTGGAGGGCGGTGACGGCCGCCACATAGTAGATGTCGTCCACCGAGCAGCCCCTGGACAGGTCGTTGGCGGGCTTGTTGAGCCCCTGCAGGAACGGTCCGAGAGACTGAGCGTTCCCGAGGCGCTCGGCGAGCTTGTAGCCGATGTTCGCGGCGTTCAGGTCCGGGAAGACCAGCACGTTCGCCTTGCCGGCGACCGGGGAGCCCGGCGCCTTGGATGCTCCGACCCGCTCCAGCAGCGCCGCGTCCACCTGCAGCTCGCCATCGACCTTGATTTCCGGCGCGCGCTCCCGGATGATGCGCAGCGCTTCGATGACCCTTTCCACCATGGGGTGCCTCGCGCTGCCCTTGGTCGAGAAGGACAGCAGCGCGATGTACGGTTCGGCATTGAGCAGGTTGCGGCTGTTCCCTGCTGCGGCGATCGCGATGTCCGCAAGCTGGCTGGGATTCGGTGCCGGCACCACCGCCGGATCCGCGAAGATCATCACGCCTTCGGCGCCGTACTGGGGATCCGGGTGCAGTTGGACCATGAAGCTGGAAACGAGCTTGTATCCGGGCTTGACGCCGACACACTCGATCAGCGCCCGCACGGTCTGGCCCGTCGTGTTCTTGGCGCCTCCGACGAGGCCGTGGGCGTCGCCGTCGGCCAGCATCAGGGCCGCGTAGTACAGCGGCCCCCTCGCGATCCGCTGCGCCTCCGCAAGCGTGACGCCGCGGGAGCGACGGCGCTCGTGGTAGATCCGCGCGTACCGCCCGGCCTTGCCGGAGGTCTCCGGGTGCGAGCAATCGACGCCCGGGGCGCATTCGTCGTTCGTGCTGACGAGAACGGGCTGCACGACCCCGTCGCGAGCCAGCCTTGCGCAGGCCTCGCGGACTCGCGGATCGTCACCTTCGGGAAAGACGATGCGGCAAGGCCTTGCCTTCGCGCGGGCGACCAAGCCTTCCAAGTAGGACGCCATTTCCTTGATCGTAGCCGTTTGGGGCGCCGCCGGTCGGAATCCGGTTCGCGGGGGGGCGATTGAGGCGTCGCCGCCTCCCGCGAGCACATCGGGACCGTTGGACGCGGGAACCGGTCCCAGCATGATCCGGGCAGCGCCGACGGCGTTTCGGGGAACGGAACCCGACACCCGACCGGGCCCGGAATCCACATCGCGGATGGCCGAGCGCGTGCCGCCCGATGCCCGGGCCTCCGCCGTGCCGGCCCTCAGTGCCCGGCGCCAGTGTCCCTGGTGATCAGCTCATGGATCTCCTCGCTCGTCACCGCGCCGATGAGCCTGCCGGATTTCCTGTCGAGCACCGGGAGAGCCGTCAGCGAGTGCTCCTGCATCTTCTCCAGCACTTCCTCCGCGTATTCGTCCTGCCACACATTCACCGAGACGCGTCGGATCACGTCGCCGAGCGGCACTTTGGACCACTCCGACTGCGGCAGGTATCTAAGCATGCTGACCGACACGAGTCCCGCCAGCTGCCCCTTTTCTGCGACGACGTATTCATGTTGGTGGGGGCCGACCCATTGCTCGGCGAACTCCCGGACCGTCAGGTCCGGCCCTGGAAAGGCGCAGGACCGGTCGAGAAAGTCATCCACCCTTACGTCGGCCAGGGCGAACCGAGTGAGCGAGGGCGGGAGAGGTCCGGATGAGCCCGCGGCTTCGAGACCGTGGGCACCGGAGGGCTTGCTGCGTCTCGCGACGACGCCGACCAGCGGGGGCAGCGCCAGGAGGTAGACGAACAGCACCATCATGAGCAGCGAGAAGAGCTCCTCCCCGATCATGTTGCTTTCCAGCAGCACCAGCAGCAGGGCGATCTCGGTAATGCCCTTGGCCAGAAACCCGGTCGAGAATGCGGCCGGATTTCGAATTCGAAGGACGACGGCGCCGAAGAACACTCCGGCGAACTTTGTCAGAACGGGCACGACGAGCAGGGCGGCCATGGCACCCAGAGGAAATTTCGCCAACGCGAGACTCAGCTGCAGACCGCCGGAGGCAAAGAAGAGCGGAACGAAGACGCCATCGGCAATGGTCCTCATGCCCGGCACGACCTCGCGGCGCAGCTGATACGGTAGACCCGACAGCGCGGCTCCGAAGAGCAGGGCGCCCAGGGATCCGTGCAGCCTGACCGCTCCCGCCCCGGCGACCATGAGAAAGAGGCCGCCGAGCACGAGCCCGAAGGAGAGCTGGGGAACTCGCAGGCCGCGTTTCAGCTTGACAAAGAGAGGCGGAAGCACGCGTCTGGAGAAGAGGTACGCAAGGACGCCAAAGCAGCCGGTCTCGGCCACGAGCGTGAGAATGGTCAGGAAATGAAGTTCCGCGCCATCCTCGTTCACCAGGAATCCCATCAGGGGGAGGCCCATCAACTTGATGATCAGGATCGTAGTGAAGATCTGGATCCCAAAGGGATCTCGCAGACGGCCTTCCTCGGCCAGCACCTTGGCGACAATTCCCAGACTTGACAGCGAGAGAATCGTTGCAACGGCCAATGCCTGCCTGTCGCTCAGGCCGAAGCCGAAATCCACAATCCACCGCGAAGTGACGCAGTAGGCAAAGAACATCGGCGTCAGGAACGCCAGCAGCGCGACAACAACGAGCTTTCCGTGCAGTGAAGCGAACACGGCCGAACCGTCGATCTCGTCCAGCCCGACGAGAAAGAAGAGCAGGAAGACGCCGATGCCGAGCAACACCTCCAGTTCGGTGGTCAATTCAACCAGACCGGTGACGG
Source organism: Bryobacterales bacterium (assembly GCA_028819255.1). GTDB lineage: Bacteria > Acidobacteriota > Terriglobia > Bryobacterales > UBA6623 > VXMF01. Next base: position 26,315 of record JAPPMB010000152.1, read on the forward strand.
GGCCAAGCAGGACACCGGTTGCGGTGTAGGCCACAAGGGCGTTCAGCCTCAGCTGCTTGGTGACTCCCTCTGCGACCTTGGCTGTTGCGATCAACATGCCGGCCGAGAGCAGAGTTCCGTAAACTGGTTCCACGCTGCAGCCTGCTTGGTGCAAGGATACCAGCGCGTAGCGAGGCTCCGGCGATGTGAAGGGTCCTCAAGTCCGGTTGCCACGGCGACATGGCATCTTGAAGGCGCCTGCTGCGGAGGCTGCGACCGGGTTCGCGGACGCCGCTATGCAGTCCGCGGAGCAGTGCACTCCCGTCGTCCTCCTCCAGTGCGGCCCGGCGGCCGCAGGCAGGCCCCGCTGCCGACACGGTTCGGTGCCGCCGGGAGCCGCGAAGGCGATTAGGGCTTGTCGCGGACGGAGCCCGAAGGAGCGGTGCGGTTCGGCCGCCCCCGGGCGGGGCCGCGAGGTTCAAAGATGCCTGCCGGGTTCCGGGGCGCCCGGTACGCCACGGAGCGGACCTCGAGACGCCAGTTGCAGTTCTCGCCGCGCGCTCTTCGACGCGCAGTCCGCGCATGAGGACCTGAAGCCCCCCTTCCAGAGCAGCACTGCTCCAAGGCTGGAGGCAATCAGCAGCAGCAACCCGAACACCTCAGCCTCCCGTGTTTCGTCAGCGCGCCAGGAATGGCGGGTTCAGGCGTGAGAACTCGTGCTCGAACGGATCCAGTCCGCGCTCCTTGAGCTGGGCAACACACTCCGGGACGGAATCGCCGATCGCTTCGATGCGCTGCAGGGCAAGATTCTTGGGCGTGTAGATCTGCATGGCGACAACCTTGCCGACGACAGCCTCGCGTGTCGCGAGATCGAGTCGATCCGGAGCCCTGCCGATCAGATCCTTGAAATTCGAGACAGCCGCCATGCCTGACCCCATTCTAGGCGATGGACACGGCGACGGCTTGCGCTGAATCCGGACTGACGCTCAGCAACCCGACCGCACAGCGCGAGGGGGCCGATTCCCGCATCGGCGCCGCCGGAATTCTCCCGGCGTACGGACTGACACCGGTCCCTGCAGCCGGCAGCGACCGACATGCGGTGCCGCCGCGCCCCACCAGCAACCCTCTCCGCATCGACTCCGGCCGTGCGCCGGCAGAGAGGGCCATCGTGCGCTGGCGCGGCCAGTCCTGTACGATGATGCGCCTTGGCCGTTCCGATCGTGATTTCCTGAGGGAGGTGAAATCTCCCACGTCCCGGGGGCGACGCGGTCAGGATTTGGCGGTCCTGGGGTCGCGCCGGCAGAGAGGTCGGGCGGACCCTGCCGCACGCGCGTTCTGACCCGTCCTGTGGTCCGCTCTGGGAATGGAGCCGCCGGAACCGCGATAATGGGCCTGAATGCGTGGGTTTCGAGTCGCCGTCCCGCTGGCCTACCTCGTAGTCCTGGGAGTCGCCAGCGCTTTGCTTGCCGACCTTGCTTGGACGACCGTGACCTCGTACCGGAGCGGCTACGCTCTGGACCGGAAATTCAAGGCCGGTCCGGCGATCACGAACCGCCTTCTCGTGGCCGTGATCGATGGGTTGCGTACAGATCGCTCCGCAGCGCTGCCGATGTTCTCTTCGCTGGCGGAGCGCGGAGCCTCCGGGGTGGTTGAGGTCGGCCTGCCTTCGCTGTCCAGTCCCGCCCGGGCCTCCCTCGTTACGGGCGCCATGCCGGAAGTCAGCGGGGTGACGAACAACTCGTCGTACGGTCCTCCGCCCGTGCAGTCCCTGTACGGTCTCGCCCGGGAGGCTGGAATGGCGACAGCCGTTTACGGGACGCGATTCTGGTCCCGCGCCTTCGGGGATCTCATCGACTCGTACCGCCCGCCGGGAGGCAGGCCGGCATCCTACGGCTCCGATGACCTGGTCGCGTGGCAGTCACAATCCTGCGGGGAAGCGGAAGAGTTCCTCGGCAGCTCCGACGCCGCTCTGCGGGTCGTCGGCCTGCTGGCCGGCGACGACGCCGGTCACACTCACGGCGGCGAGTCCGGAGCCTACCGCGAGGTCACCGCGGCGGTGGACGCCTGCCTAGGGCGCTTGGTGGACGCAGTGGGTCCGGAAACCACCGTCGTGGCCGTGTCCGACCACGGGCACATTCACCGCTGGGGCAACGGAGGCCACGGGGGGCAGGAGCCGGAGGTCATCTTCGCGCCGTTCGCCATGGCCGGGCCGGGCATCCGCGTGTCGGGCCCCATCGAGGCGCGGATCGTAGACATCGCGCCCACGGCCAGCGTGCTCCTGGGACTGCCCATACCGGCAAACAGCCAGGGCAGGGTTCTCTGGGAGGCGCTGGAACTGCCGGAGGGCGCCGAGGCCGGTCTCCGCGAACTCGCGGAAGTTCAGCGCGAGGCTCTCGCGGGGCACATGCCGGACCGCGACGAGTCGCTTGCCGCGGAGCGGAGCGGCCGCGTGCCGGTGGTGGCGGCTGCAGGCGCATGGTTCCTCGGCATGGCCGTCATCGCCGTCTACGGCCAGCGGCCCGTCACGATGGCGGCGGGGCTGGCCGCGTTCTTCGTGGGCTACTACGTGCTCTTCTATCTCTTCCAGTTGGGCTATTCGCTCAGCAGCATCGTCAGAGAGGAATTCATGTACTGGTTCTTCGCGCGCAACATTAGCGCGGCGGCGCTGGCCCTCGTCGCCGCCGCAGCCTGCGCGCGCCGTTTCGGCGACCTTCCCCGCGGCTTCGTCCTGCGCCTCTCGGTTCTCGTCACCAGCGTCTTGGCGTTGTTCGTGACGGTGACGCACTTCCGCTTCGGGCTCATCATGGAGGGCTGGATGATCGAGGTCGGTCCCGGATTCAAGGCCTACCTCGACCTGCTTGCGATCCTCGGCGTCGCGGTCGGGACGCCTGTCGCGCTGGCCCTGGACCGGGCGCGCCGCCGCCGCGAGGCCCTCCGACTGTGACGACACAGTTCGAGTTCCTGCCGCGCGGCCGCAGGGTGTACTCCGTCGCCGACCTGACTTCGGAGCTGAAGCGGTTGATCGAGGGCAAGTTTCCGAGTGTGAGGGTGAGCGGCGAGATCTCGAATGCCAGGAAGTACCGCAGCGGGCACTGGTACTTCACACTCAAGGACAAGAAGGCGCAGATCTCCTGCGTCTGCTTCCAAGGGCGCGCAAGGTACCTCGCCGCCAAGCCGGCCGACGGGCTCGCCGTCATTGCCGGCGGCCAGGTCAGCGTCTACGCGCGGCAGGGCAAGTACCAGCTCTACGTCGAGTCGCTTGAGCCGCAGGGGGCCGGCGCATTGCAGCTGGAGTTCGAGAGGCTCAAGGGCAGACTGAAGTCCGAAGGCCTGTTCGATGCGGACCGAAAGCGCAAGATTCCGCGAATGCCGCGCCGGATCGGCATCGTCACCTCGCCAACGGGGGCCGTCATCGCCGACATGCTCCGGATTCTCGAGCGACGGTTCCGGGGGCTCCACGTCCGGCTGTTTCCAGTCCGCGTGCAAGGCAGCGCGTCCGCCGGGGAAATCGCCCTTGGCGTCAGGCACTTCAGCAATACCGAGTGGGCCGATGTCGTGATTGTCGGGCGAGGCGGCGGCTCCCTCGAGGACCTCTGGTCCTTCAACGAGGAGTCGGTTGCCCGCGCGATCGCGGCCTCGTCCGTGCCCGTGATCTCGGCAGTCGGCCACGAAACGGACTTCACGATTGCCGATTTCGTCGCTGACCTTCGTGCTCCCACGCCGTCCGCGGCCGCCGAACTCGCCGTCCCGGAGGCCGTTGCGGTGCGGCAGGCCGCGACCGACCACCTGGCACGCGCCTCGAAAGCCGTGAGACTGCGGCTCGCCGAAGCCCGCAACGCCCTGCACGACACCGGAATCGATGGCGCCGCAATCCGTCTTCGGCGCCGGATCGGCGATTACGGGCAAAGGGTTGACGACGCGGACCACGAGCTGCGTGCGGGGACGGCCGTCCGCCTTCGCGGTCTGAGGGCCCGCCTCGATCTTGTCGAGCGACGGCTGGCCCGCCTGGACCTGCGGGTCCGGCTCGCCAGGCAGCGCGAGCAGCTCGGCTCCCTGTCGGCGCGCATGCAGCCTGCCTTCCGCAGCGCACTGGACCGGCGCGCGTCCCGGCTGGCGGACACCCGGGCCGGGCTGGGCGTTGTGCGGGAACGCCTGGCTCGGGAGTCCGAGCGGCTCGGCACCGCCTCGCGGCTCCTCCTGCCGTCGATGCGGGCCGGCCTGGAGCGCTGCGCCCTCAGGTTGAACGCGGCCTCCGGAAGACTGGAGGCGCTCAGCCCTCTGGCGATTCTCGAGCGCGGCTACTCGATCGTGCGGACGGAAGCCGGGGTGGCGGTTCGGGAGCATGGGCAGGTCGCTCCCGGCGACTCTCTTTCGGTCCTCCTCCACAGGGGCTCGCTGGGCGTGCGCGTCGAGAACGCTTCGACGGACGGCAGAAATCGCCCTCCGTCCGGGGACAAGGCCCTATAATCGGGCTAGGCGCAGCTTGGGCGCCGACGTTGCGATGCCGACCATCTCCCGATTCTTGTCCCTTCTGGCGGTGGTTCTGACCGCGATTGCGTGCTCTTCCTCCGTCGAGGCCCCATTTGCCGGGAGCGAACCGGCCAGACCCTTGCCTGAGTTCAGCATTCAGGATCTGGAAGGAAATCTCTTCACCAACGAAAACCTGGACGGAAGAGTGGCTCTCGTCAACTTCTGGGCCACATGGTGCGGACCGTGCAAGATCGAGATGCCGTGGTTCGTGGAGTTCCAGCGCAAGTACAAGGACCAGGGCTTCACGGTTCTGGCGATCTCTCTCGACGAAGAGGGGTGGGATCCGGTCCGCGAGTTCGCGGCGAGGCTGGAGCTGAACTTTCCGATCGTTCTGGGGGATGACGCCGTTGCCGACGACTTTGGCGGAATTCACGCGCTCCCGACCACGCTGATGGTGAACAGGGCGGGTGAGATCGTAGCCACCCACACGGGTCTCGTATCCCGAAGCACCTATGAGCAAGAGATCGAGGCGATGCTGTAAGGCCTTCGGACTGCTTGGCCCGGCCGCCGTCGCGTTGCTGCTGTCGGCGCCGACCCATCCGCAGTTCGCGGGATTCTCGGCGGCCTCGGTCGAGCCGAGCGCCGGGGTGACGGTGTCGGGCCCGGGCCCGCTCAGTGTCCCCATCTCGATTCGCATCCGGCGCGGCTACCACATCAACTCCAGTCAGCCCAACGATCCGTACCTGATTCCCACGGTCCTGACCTGGGATGACGCTCCGCTCCGCGTCGGGTCGATCACCTACCCGCCACCCGAGAAAGTCCGCTACGAGTTCTCGGACAAGCCGCTCTCGGTGTACTCGGGGCGCGTTGAGATCGTCACAACCTTCGAGGTCTCCGGCGTGCCGTCCGGAGTCGGCAAGCTCAGCGGCTCGTTCCGGTTCCAGGCCTGCAACGATGAGGTGTGCCTGCCTCCAAGGACGATTCCGGTGACGGTGCCCCTGCGCAGCCGGCCCTGACGCGATTCGGTATGATTCTCGGCAATGCAGCCTGAGCGTGTGCGGCTGGAGCGGGCCGCCTGCGTCGCCACTCTGGTTCTCAACCGACCCGAGGTCCGCAATGCGCTGGATTCCGCGACCGTGGCTGAACTCACCCGCAGACTTCGGGACCTTGACGCGGACCCGCGTGTCCGCGTCGTCGTGCTGGCCGGGGAGGGTTCGTGCTTCAGCGCCGGCGCCGACCTGCGTGCCATGCGCGCCATGGGAAGGGTTCAATTGGAAGACAACCTGGCCGACACGCGCGGCTTCGTCGAGATGCTGCGGGTGCTGAGCGCCCTCTCCAAGCCGACCCTCGCCAGAGTCCACGGCGCCTCGGTGGGCGGGGGTGTCGGCCTGGTCGCCTGCTGCGACATCGCGCTTGCTTCCGACGACGCCTACTTTCGGCTCAGCGAAGTGCGGCTCGGCCTCGTTCCAGCGATGGTGGGACCGTACCTGGTCGAGGCGCTCGGCCCCCGTGTCGCGCGGCGGCTGATGCTGACGGCCGAGCGGTTCGACGCCCGCCAGGCGGAGAAATGGGGGCTGGTGCACGAGGTGCACCGACGCTCCGAACTCCTGCAGGCGTCAGACGCGATGGTTCTGCGGCTCCTGCGGGGAGGCCCCGGAGCGCAGGCCATCTGCAAGGACCTGGTGCGGGAAATCGCTGACGCCCCTCTTGATCACGCGATCCGGGACCGCACCGCGGTCGAGCTCGCGTCGCAGCGGTCGTCCGCCGAAGGACGGGCTGGCGTGAGGGCCTTCTTCCAGAAGGCGCGGCCTCCCTGGGCGGCCGCGGGAGAGGGGAACGGCGGATGCGGCTAGGGACCCGACCGGCGGGAATGACTCGCAGGTGGGCAGTCGGTCCTCACGGCATTCGGCTGACGGGGCGCGGCGAGCCGCTGGGGCCGAGAGAGCAGGTCGCCGAGGGTGCCTGAGGCCGGACGGGGGCTGACCATGGACGGCGGCATCCGTCCCGGAAGCACGCTCGCACAGTCGGTGTCCCGCTCGCCCGACACCCCCGACGTTGCTTCGCGGGCCGACCTTGAGGCGCTCCCCAAGGCCGAGCTGCACCTTCATCTCCGGGGGGCCATGCCGTTGTCGTATCTGCGGACGAAATTCCGGAAGTACCCGCCCGGCCGCGCGATCGAATCGGCCCGTCCGCGGCTTCGGGACCGCATGCTCTCCCAGGCCGGCATCCGTCGGATCCTCAGCTCGGCGAACCCCTCCCGCGAGGCGCACCGCCTCTTCGCCTACTCCTCTTTCGACGGGTTTTTGGCCTCCTATCTGTTCACCGGCTACTTCGTCCGCGAGGCGGAGGATCTTCGGGAGCTGGTCTCGACGGTGCGTCAGACGCTGCGGGAGCAGCACGTGACCTATGCCGAGATCACGGTCTCGGTGCCGGAGTACATCATGCACGGCATCCCGCTGGACGAGATCATGGCAGTGCTGGCGGAGGAGCCGGACGGGTCGCCCACCGTGCGGTGGATCGTCGACCTGGTCCGGGACTTCGGACCGGACGCGTGCGAGGAGTTGCTGGAGAGAGTTCTGGCTCTGCGCCCGCCTTCCCTCGTGGGGCTCACGCTGGGCGGCAGGGAGCACGTGCACCCGCCCGCTCCGTTCCGGCGCGTTTACGAGATCGCCCGCGAGGGCGGCCTCCGGACAACGGTCCATGCAGGCGAAGGCCGCGGCCCGGAAAGCGTTTGGGACGCCGTTCGCATCCTGGAGGTCGAACGCATCGGGCACGGCGTCCGCGCCGTCGAGGATCCCTCGCTCGTCCGCTTTCTGGCCGAGCACCGGATCCCGCTCGAAGTCTGCCCGACAAGCAACGTCCGCACCGCCATCTACGCATCGATCGAGGCGCACCCGGTTCGAATGCTCTTTGAGGCGGGAGTGCCGCTGTCGATCAGCACGGATGATCCGTCGTTCTTCGGGGTCAGCCTTGCAGAGGAGCTGGCCGGCCTGCGCCGCGTCGGCTTCTCATGGAGCGAGATTGGGGACCTCGCGCACGGTGCGTTCGGAATGGCGTTCGACCCGCTCGCGGCGGCTGCGCAGGATCCCTGATCTGGCTTTCGTCGATTCCTGGGAGTCCGAACTCCCTAGCCCAAGTTTGTCACCTATATTTGCAAGTCCTTTATAATCAGTAAGTTCTACGTT
>JAPPMB010000028.1 GCA_028819255.1 Bryobacterales bacterium
CTGTCGTTCTACACAGCCAACCCCCAATGTGTCAAGTCCGATCGAGCGCTAGGCCACAGACCCTGGAGTTAGCCAAGTATGTGATTCTGTTCACGACCTTCCCGGCCGCGAGTGTGCTGGAGTGGTACCGTACGCGCTGGCAAATCGAATTGGTCTTCCAGCGCTTCAAGTCCTTGGCGCAACTTGGACACCTGCCCCAGCGGGACGACGACAGTGCCAGGGCCTGGCTCCACGGCAAGCTCCTGGTGGCGCTGCTGGTCGAGAAGCTGATTCGCCACGCGAGCGCTATTTCCCCCTGGGGATACCCCTTGGAAGCGGCCGCAGCCGCGCAGCGCCCGGTGTGACTTTCAGCTCAGGCTGCATCAGGTCGCACACGCCATTGCACCGACCGTGCCGCCGTCGCACTCTCTCCGCAAGAGGCATCAGATCTCCGCGGACCTTGCGGACCCGACTCGGCGACGAACGCCCCGACTGGCGGCCTACTTCGACTAGCCGGAGCCACTCGGACGGCAGCGACTGCTCATCGCGGCGTAGAGACCCGCATGAGACTCTGAGCGACAGCGTGAAGCCATAGCATCAAGGCCGATGTCAAGAACTAAATGCTTATGGGGCGACGCACCGGCTCGCCCTCCTCGCTCTGCTCCAGTGGCCAACCGCCCCGCATAGCCAGCTTCCTGCCGCCGCAATCATCGGCGCTCCCATCTCAGCGTGGCACCCGCATCTGGCGCCAGTTGATGCGCGGCGTCACGTCCGCCGCCCGTGCGATCTGGTGGGCCTCTGCCTCTGGCCGCACGTCCTGCCGGATGCTCAGCAGCGCCCTCACTTCCCGCACGTTGGTCGTGATCCGCGTCCAGTTCTCCATCCAGTTCCGGATCGACTGTTAGCTCAGGCTGATCCCGTGCCCCTGCAGCCGTGTGCACAGCAGGTGCACCGCATGGTAGTACGGTCACGCATCGCGGGGAGCCCCGGCCTGCCGCACCCTGTCCTTATCCATCGCAGCGGATCGTCTGTATAGTCCCACCCTGACATCAGCCAAACCTAGAAGCCGCCGAAGAGGCTCGCGACAGCCGTGTTCTGCGGATCTCGCGAGGCGGACCTAATCGTAATCGAGGATAATGCCCTCGCAACGGTCCTCCGGCGGCGAGTGGAGCGCCTTCCAGGCCTTGCGGTCCGTAGCCTGCCGGTGCCGCTTCCAGTCAGGCGGAAGGCCTCCCAGCCGGAAGGTCTCGAGCTTGGCGTTCACGTGAGAGATCATCCTGACCTGGCGCAGGCCAGCGTGACGGTCACTGTAGGTGTGCAGCGACATGACAATGCCTTGGATGAAGGCACGCTCGTTGACGGGCTTCCAGTCAGGCTTGCCGACAGAGCTTTGAGGCTCGCGTTCCCAGACCCATAGGGGCAGATAGCGCCTGTTCCCGAGAACGATGTGTCCGTTCCGGCAGATGTAGACGACATACGGCAGCACGCGCCACCGGATTTCGTACCAAGATAGTCCTACCGCCTGCTCGCGACGATGCTTGTAGTTCAGGTCTGAAGGATCAACTCTAAACTGCCGCCGATACTCCGCTTCCAGTTTCCTGCACTCTTTCTTCGCTTCCTCGCAGCCCTGCATTATCAGCTTCGTTCTGAGATCCGCCTCGGAACTTTCCAGTTTCAGGAGCATGCGGGTGTCCCGGATGAAATCGCCGCGCGGGTTGTCGGCCGCCTGCCTTGTCGTAACCCACTCGAAGAAAGGGGGCGGGAGGCCAGCCTGCTCGGATTGGTCTCGGGACATTTCGATGTCAAGGATAGCAGCACTCCCGACCGGACGACGGGCTTTGGGAGGCGCCGTCAGCCGTATCACTTTCGCCGCTCGTCGCTCGTCGACGAATTCCGTAAAGTCAGCCGATCCATGGGACTGGATTGCATACCGGAATCGGATTTCATCTCGGTTGTCGCGACGGCTATCATCCTTGATTCCGAGCACCTGAAGTGCAGCGTAGAAGCCTTGGGTATTGCGTAGTACGAGGATTTGGCCGAGGCATGGAGTCCGAATGCGCGAAGTGTAGTCTAGGGATGCCGCGTTCTTCACTTGCGAAATCGACTTGCATCCGCGGGCCAGCGCGATGCCGTTGATGGACGGTGGGTCGTTGTACACGTGAATTCTGGTGTCACTCGCCTTAGTCCACTTCGTTTCGAATTCAAGCATTCCAGAGCCGATGACGTAGCTCCCGTTGAAGCTGCTGTAGTCAAACACGACCTCGCCAGTCGGCGATGTCGTTCTTGGGGGCGGCCTCTGGGACGCTTTGCTGGCGAAGGATCTCATCCCGAGTTTGCAGGCTATCATTTGCGCAAGCTGGGCCGGTGTGTACTCCCGGGCGCATCGGTAGAGGATGTCCCTAGGCAGACCTGGTACTGGTGTGTTATCGAAACGCACGGGGAGGATGTATTCGCCTTGTTCCCGAACCATGCGACCAAGGGCCGAGCGCCTTTCATGACGCGGCCAAGCCTTTGACACATAGGCGGCGGAAATGAACATTACGACGTAGGTGCTCTGTCGTCCGAATACTTCATCGAATGCCTCCGTGCCGCTACGGCCCCAAAGGGACACCTCCTCGAAGCTGTCGTAGAACACGTTAATGGAGCGACACTGGAGGTTCCGCGCTACTTCTTCCACATAATCTCGCTGTTCCCCAGCAAAGGACAGTGCTACTTGATACTTCGGGCTGTTCATCGGGTTCCCGTCTACTCGCGGATGGCACGCGCTGCATTGTCGCCTGTCACCCGCACAGCCTGCACCGGACGCGCTACGCTGTCATGTCCGCAGCCTAGCACCGGATGCATCACCGGTCCGTTCTGGCTGCAGTAACGGCAGACACAGCGTACACCCCGAGAAGCAAGGCGATCACCATGCCGCGCAGGACGTTGATCCCGGCCACGCGCATCAAAGCCCAGAAGAACAGGCACAGCACTAGCGTCACTACGGTTCCGGCGGAGATGCGGCCCGGCGCCGAGACTTTCGCATCTCGTTCGCCCACCGTCATCCAGATCATAAAGCACGCAAACATTGCCGCGAACGCTCCGTATGCGAACTCCACCTCCACAGAGGATAGCAGCAGGACCGACTCGCCCGCTTGTGCAGCCGGGGGCATAGCGGCATAAGCACTTAGTTCTTGACATCGGCCTTGATGCTATCACTTCACGAACCATGAAAACCACTAAACGCTTATGGGGCACGCCCTCCGCGGTCAGCCCCGGGCGCATGTGCAGGCCCAAAGTGCCCATCGAGCTGGCTCGGGCTGGTCACTTCCGAGTCGACCGGCTCTGGATGCGTGCGCATCGAGTCGGAACGGCGGGTTCCCAGCGATGGGATCTGTTCAGTCGGAATTGCGACCCCACAGTATGCCATGGCTGTCGCCGACGCACCAAATACGGCTGGTCGGCAAGCTAACACCGATTATCGGGACGCTAAGTAGGGCGGCTGGACAGGAGCTGCTTTCTCACCGCCGTCAGTCCTCTGGCAACAGCACACTCATGGCGTCGATCAAGTCCTGGTTCATCGCCTTGCCGAGAAAGTGTCTACTCACCGTGAACTGGACGCGCACGCCATTATTGTCTTGCACAAATGCCCGCTCAACCGCCTCCAATTTGACGTCCTCTATGTCGGTTCCGATCAAATTGCGTGTCCTGAACACCTCGCGGCAGAAGGCGATCAGTGCTTGCTTTTCGTTCATGTCGTCTATCTTACCATCTGCATGGACGGAGTCGCCTTCGACGCGTTACTGCCACCGGATCGACCGCATGTCTTGGCCAGCACCCCTTCATATCCAAGAGCGGGCGTGATCCGCTCAATCCGGGATGCCGGACTGAAGCGCCTGTTCGAGCGACAAGACTGCAGCAAGCTGCCCCAGCAGCATCTTGGCCGGATCCGCAGAGCCCTGCAGCTTCTCGCCGCCGCCGGCCAGCCCGCCCGTCTGCTCAGCGCAATGTACGCCAATTTTCGTAGCGTGGGCCCTTGGGCCGGATACTGGTCGCTTCGGGTCAGTGCAAACTGGCGGATCGTTCTCCGGTAAGTTTCCAAGCGGATTTCCAATGAAATGCTTCCCGATGAGGGATTGAGGCCCTTGACGGGCAACCCCGGAAACGCCCAGCACAGCGTCTGGGTCTTGAGAGATTTTGGGCGCGACGCGAACACCTGAGCGAGAGCGGCGAACCGTTGTCATGGTTGGATCTCGACCGGGACGGGCGGGTTCCGCAGCGGCCTTGGCCTTCCAAGCTTCGGGAATTCTCAGCCCATCTCGTTACTATGTCCTGGATTTGGAATCTGGTGCAGGAGCTTCTGATCGATCAATGCGCGGAAGTGTCGGAGGGCAGTGAGCGCGAGCGTCCTGTCACTGAGGAGCACGCCTACTTCGATGTTGCGATCCTGCGCGGCCTCGGTCAGATTGGCCGATGTCACGAACAGCGACTGCTCGTCGGCAATCACCGCCTTGGCGTGCAGGACCGCCCCCGGACCATCCGGAGCTAGCGAACGCGGATCGTAGTAGACACTCGGCTTGGCCTGGCCCGGCCAGTCGCGATTCCAGAATTGGTCCGCGAATCGCGAGACCAGTTGTTTCGCCTTGGTGGTGGAACGGCGGCCGCGGTCGATATTGAGCAGCAAGGTCACGCGCAAGCTCGGATCCGCATCCATTTTCGCTGCGAGATCTCTGAACTGCTGCGGGCCGTCGAAGTACGCGTAGGTGCTAATGAGAAGCGACCTCTTGGCGGACGCGATCAATTCCCTATAGACCTGCCGCGTATCACGCGAATGCAGACCCTTGGCCGCCCCGGGACCAGTCCACACGAAGCTCGCCGGCACAACCGAGGAATTCGCACGGTCCAAGCTCCTCAGCCAAGCCGCGGCGGCTGCGCCGGACACCCCCAGTCGTGTCCACTCGCAGGAGGCCGCGACGGCGCCCTCCGCACCGGGGCCGACAACCGAGTGCAGCTGGGCTTGGGTGAAGGGAGGGGCCAGCAAGCCTGTCTCTAGAGCGCCTGCCAGCCGCTGCCGAAGGAATGGCGGCAGTTCCAGTAACGCGTCTATCACAGCGGTCGGTCAAAGAAGGCAGCGTCCGGCACGTCGACTGTGGGTACCACCAAGGCGCGGTCAAGGTACTCGTTTCGCATCTCGCACGAGGTCTCGGCGATCAGCGAGCAATTGTGGCAGGCCGCACCGTGCAGCCAGCGATCGTCCGGGCTGTCGCCCGGCGCGTGCTGGGCGCAGATGGGATCGCTGGAGCAGAGCGCGCCCATCTCCAATGCCATCCGGAGGTGCTCGCCGATTCGCCGCCCTTGTTCGACCAGGCCGCCGAGCGTCCCTTCGGCATCCGGGCTTGCCGTGTAGAGGAGCAGCCCGTAGCGCCGGGCTGCGAGATCGAGATAGATTCGTTCCCGGATCGAAGCCGCGGGATACCCACACCGCAGGGTCAGGGCCTGCATGAGGAGATGCGACAGCGTATGGAGGAGCACGTAGGGCCCTCCCGGAAACTCCGGGCCCTCCGCAGAACGCTGGCGCATCCATTCGCCATGCCCTTTCCGCAGGCTCTCAACCCTGCTCGCCACGCCAGGATTCTCAATCCAGGCAGCTACAAAGTCCGGGCGCAGCGCAAGGAAGACGCCCTCTCCCCTGTTCTCCGTGGCCGGAACCCATGTAGGGTCCTCCGCGAGCTCCGCGCGCCGCACGTCCGTCTCGTAGTTTCCGTCGATGTCCGGCACGCCGGCTTCAAGGCGCGTAAAGCCCACGAGAGCGGACACCTCCCTGAGACGATGCACCTGAACTATGGCCTCGATGCGCTCGCAGACAGGATCGTCCCGCCAGCCCGACCGGGGCAGCGTTCGAGCGTGAAAATCGCGGTCGATCGGCACGTCATCGCCGAACCCTTCTTTGGCCTTCAGGAACGCATCCAGCTCGACATGCTTGGCAGGACGATCGTCCGACTTGCCCTCCTTGTTCGCTTGGATCGCTTCGAGAATTGCCACATCGCTGTAGCTCCGCCGAGTCTCTCTGACGGCCTCGATAAAACGAGCGACGGCGTTGAGGTCCTCAACGCTCTCAATCTCCTTGAAAGTGCCCCACTGACTCGCGATGTGGTCTTGGATACCCGTGTCCTGCTCCGGGATCGAAAGCACCCGGACGACCTGCGAGAAGTAGGCATTGGTAGCGGTTCGGATCAGCAGCCGGTGCACCTCGTTGCAGTCCTCATCGGCATACCTTCCGAGCCAGGGTCGCTTGCCGGAGCACTTTCCGAGAGGGTTGTCATTCCAGTCGCCGGCAGCCGATAGGGACCGCTGGCTGCCACATTCGCAGCGCACCACCAGATCCGCCAAGTCGCCGCTCTGGCCCCGCTCGTCGAGCCACAGGGGCCGCCGGCAAGGTGTGTTGCCGAAATGCGCAAAGTGCCGCCAGTCCACATCGTCTACGTGGCCCTTCCGGCAGGCTCGCACGAAACGCGTCGCTACTACAGGCTTCCTTTCGAAGCGATCCTTCTCGAGATCATCGAGGTGGACGAGGCGGCGAGAGGTAACGGCCGAACCGGATCTGTTGCCAACATTGGGGCGGTCCGCGCTCTGCACAACAAACCACTTCGGAAAGCGGCGCGCGCCGATGCGGCTTTGTCTGGAGGTCGTCTGGAACCAAGTGGGCTTGCTGTCCCTTGGGGAGGCATAGAGCCGCGGAGCCGGAATCCCCGTCACGCTTCTCACCCTCGCGGCCAGTCTCGGCTCTTCAATCTGTCGCAGCCTCTTGGGCTTCCAAGTTTCCAACCCCGCCACGATGACAGAGTGCTTTGGCAGATCGACGAGCGCGCCCGGACCGTAGGTCGTGATGACCTGGCTTGACCGCAAAGTCCCGATTCGCGACTTGTTCCTATCCGATCCTGCCAAGCTGGACACAAGGTCCATTCGCACATCGGGCTCGACGTCCCGGAGGGACCGATTCGCCCGGAACTTCTTCCGCAACTCGTCTTCAATACCCTCGTCCAACATCTCCCGAAGAAGGAATCGGCCGGCCCCGCGTTCCTCGTACTGCTGGTACCGGAATCTCCCGCTGCTGTTCAAGGAGTCCGTACTGATCCGCTGCCACGCGTCGAGCAGGTCGTCTATCCGATTCCGAACGCTACGCAGCATCTCGTCCATCTCGGCCCCGCCTCCTCGCGAGATCGGCTGGCCTCGAACGCGATTCGCGAACACTTCTTTCAGTTGAGGTTCGATCTCTGCGCGCAGAGACTCGATCTCCCCAGCCCCATCCGCCGGCTCCAGCCCGTCTGCGGCATGGCGCGCGAGCGCTACCAAGGCACCGGCAAACCCTCGATCCAACGCCCGTGCGGCGAACGGCGTGACACTGGCCACCTCCACCGACCGATAGAAGGTCTCGTGGAAATGCCTGAATCGCTCGTAGTGGGAGCGGTCTCTGGGCTTGTGGATGTTCAGAAGCGTGACAACCAAGCCCGGCCTCGCTGGATCGCGTCCGACCCGGCTGGTTGCCTGAATGTACTCGGCCGCGGTCTTGGGCTGACCTATCACGGTCATGAGGCCGAGCCTCTGCACGTCAAGTCCGACCGAGATCATGTTGGTTGCAATGGCGCAGTCGACAGTCCCCTTTTGCATGGAATCACGCATGCGAAAGCGGTTGTCGAGCAAGCCCCGGGCCACTGCAACCTGGTCCGTCGAGACCCTCGATGTCAGCTCCACGACCCGGGAGAAGCGGAGGCGATCGCGGAAGAGGCCCTTGGACTCTCCGTGCCGTCGTTTCCTTCCGATCTGCTTGATCGTGTTCTGCACTTCCTCTTCGAGGATCCGGCGGCCGCCGCCCAGTTCCCTGAGGGAGTTGAAGTAGCCGATGACAGTCATGTACGGATCCGCGGGATTGCTCTCGTCGCGATCGCCGCCGGCATTCAAGTAGGCGCGCATTGCGGCTCCCATCAGCGCCACAATCACGCGGCGGGTCACGACCTTGGCGCTGCGCCCCTGGGCCGAGATCCCAAGATAGAGCCTGGCCGGCTTTTCGGACGCCGGTACAGTCTGGGCAAAGAACGAGTCCCGACGGTCTGGTCCGGGAGGCGGGAAGATCTGCGTCAGAGACCGCCCGAAGAGCGCTTGGATCTGATTCTTCGCCCGTCGCACCGTGGCTGTGGAGGCGACGATCTTGGGCCGGATCGGCCGTGGACCGGAATCACGGACGCACAGGGATTCGATCGCTGTCTCGTACAGGCCCGCCATCGTTCCGAGGGGGCCGGAAATGAGGTGCAGCTCGTCCTGGATGATGAGGTCGGGCGGCAGTAGCGGCTTCTCAAGCAGCGTGCCAATGCGCGGATCGCAGGCGCCGTAGAATCCGTTCTCGTCGTACCGGTCCGCCCCGCCCAGGAGCGTGCCGGACGGACCTGTCCAGGGCAAGGACGCGAACTTGTCCACTGTCGCGACGAGGAAGGCGGGAAGTCGCCGGTACAGCGGCTCATCCACCGCAACGATTGGCAGGTAGCGCTCGCCATTGAAACTGCAGTCGAAGTTCAAGCATGTAACCCTGAGATCGACCGGCTTGTCAGAGTCAGGCACCAGATTGAACGATTCCGGCTCGAACTTCGCTCCACACCACGGGCATTCCTCGAGAGGGATCGGCGACGGGTTGCTGCTTGGCTCGCTCTTGAACCGGTTGACCTTGCTCCGGGCGGTGCCGTGCATGTGGTCTCCCTTCGCACCCATCCAGTTCGGCGTTGCGGCGGTGCCTACCCACAGGCCGATCTCGAACGGCCAGTTCCCATAGCGGCTCGTGTCCTCCTCGCGCTCGAGTTCCAAGGCGCACACCAAGCCGCTCGCGCGTGCGAGCTGGTCCAGGGTGAGGAGGCGCAGGGTATAGCGCATCAGGACACTGACTCCGCCCGCCGCGTGTCCTTGCGATCCTGGACTCCGCAAGCGGCGCAGGACCATCGTCATGGCCGCGAGGCCCAAGTAGGCCTCAGTCTTGCCGCCGCCCGTCGGAAAGAAGAGCAGGTCGACCGTTTCGCGATGACCATCTTCCGGATTGGCGATTTCCGGGAGGTTGAGGAGGATGAACGCCAGTTGGAACGGGCGCCATGACGGGTTGGGCAACTCGAGGCGCTGCGTCAGGGCGCGCCCGACGGCCCGATTCGCGACGCGGAAGGCGTCCAAGACATCCGGGTCTGTCGCGACAGCGTCGATTCCGGTCTCGATGCGGTCGGCGGCAATACCCGCGAGCCGCAGCAGTTCCTCCGCCGTCTCGCGCTGCCGACCCTCCAAGCTGCCCAGACTATCGGCCTGTGCCCGGATCCAGCGCCGGTAATGATCTACGAGCGGGGCGAGGGCAGCGTGGGCATCGGAGCCGCTGCGCAGAGAGCCCAAGGCCGCCATCGACAGCTCCATATCGCTCATGGCGGAAGTTAAGGTCACTTCCACCGATGCCTTGCCGATCCACGCCGTGCGGACCACGCGGCATTCGCCGTCGACCGTCTCCCAGTCAGCCGAGACACCGTGGCCTGTTGCGTACTCGGGCGTGTCGGCGTAGTGGAGGTCAGCGACAAAGTCGTCCCAGTCGCTGGAGACATCGGCCTGAGCGGTTGCCCTAGAGGGAAACGGCCGATCACAGCGGACTTCGATCTCGGGCTGGAAGACATAGAACTTGTCGGCCTCCAGCACATGGCCGACAGACCCTCTGCGGCGGTTCATCAGGAAGACGGAGACCGAACGCAAGGGAGTGTTCGGAGCCCGGTGAGGTTCTGCGAGGATCGGCTTGGCTGAGATGCGCAAGAAAAGACCCCGAGAGCGCGGGATCTCTTGCTCCACGAGAGTGTCGGTATCGAGAATGCGCACCACGAGGGGCTCCTCGCGTGGAATGCGGCTCCATACGCGCTTGTCTTCGGCCTCCTCCTGAGCGTAGTCTCCCCACCGGACGGTCACCGACAGCTGGCGAGCCCGAGCATCAACCAGAAAGCTCAGGCCCATGGACGACGGGAAGTAGCCTCTGCGAGTCGGCTTGCCATCGTCTCCAGACTCCTCGGCGGTGCCGCTGTTCTCAAGAGTCTCGTCGAGGTCTTCGCTAACGGCGTCCATCTCAACTGCCGGAACCACAGAGTCAGGCGGGATGAGGAAACCAGTGAGGTACCAGGTCGATGGCCTGACACGACCGCTGTAGTTTGGGATCCGCTCAAGCTCGAGCGCGTGGCCAGCCCACGGTCCGACGAGATCCAAGTGCAGCGCATCCGCCAATTGATCTCGAATTTCGACGGACGACCCGGGCTGGCTGGAACCGGATTCGGGCAACCGTTTGGACATTGGGCGCAAACCGTTACTATATGGCACTCAAACCCGGAACTCGCCCAGCTCGGTTGTGGCTCGGCGGCAGTGCGCCGAGTAAGGTTTGCCGGCGTCGACGGCGGAACCAAGCAGGCGACGAGGAGGATTCGAGCCAATGAGCCAGCAACGGTGCCGGCAGACCACCACGTCGAGGTCAGTTCTTGGGCAATCGCGCTGCGGCACTCGTCTTGCAGAAAGCTTCTGCGCGATCCGGCCTTGAGGCTGGGTCGCGCTGGCCTGGTCGGTGCGCGACCGCTCGGTCTGCTGGGAGTTAAGTCGCCTCTCGAACTCGCCGAGCTTGTGCCAAGTCGCACTTTGACTGGAATTGCATGGGGAACTAAGCAATGGACCAACCTGCAACTCACACTCGCTACGTTAATTCGGACGTAACGGAAACCCGGCCCTCGAACACGTCGGCCACTTCGGTGCCGTCCGACGAACCGCGCAAACCGCCCGACCGAAACCAAATCGTCGACAGCATACAGATAGATTGCACTTCTAGCCGCGGTACTAGTCGACCAGTCCCACATCCTAGGCGCTGCCGTACTCGAAGCAGAACGTAACCCATAAAGCACCTGCGATCCAAAGTGCGTGGAACCTCTCGAACTCGCCCCTCCGGCGATCCACTCGATAATCGGCCTCGCGCGAATCGGCCCATAACGAAATAATGTCCCAACATTCCAGCATTTCGGCGAAACCCAAGCTCGTCTTCGACAGTTTCAAATCGGAAGTATCTGATAAAAAAGGGTTTGCGGATCGAGGATAGGGCAGATTGGCACTACAGCCCTACCCGCCAGTGAGCGTCGCTCCGTAGTCTTCAATCTTCTCAATCCCCTTGCCTGGCCCCCGGATCCTGTTCCAGCCGAACCGTCGGCGGCAGGCGAGCTCCCACACAGCGCACGATGTCCGCCACATGCCCCACAGCCCGCGTGCGCACCACGAAGCGCTTGCCCTGCGCCTCCACCACCGATTCGCGGAGTCGCAGCAAGTCCCCGACCACGTCCTGCCATTCCGCATGGATGCCCGCCGCCTGCAGCCGTTTCTCCAGTTCCGTCTTCAGGAGCAGCGCCAGAAACGAGCAGAACACATGGCCCCGCATGCCCGCATCCGTGCGATGGAACACGGGGCGGGTCCGCAGCAGGGACTTCGAGTCGCGGAAACAGCGCTCCACGCGCCACAACTGCTTGTACTTCCGCGCCGCCTCCTCGGCCGTGAACGGGCCCTGCACGCGCAGCATCCACACGCCGTCATAGCGCTCCTCATCCGCGATCTTCGCCTCGTCGATCTGCAAGCTCCCCGCGGGGGCCTGCAGATAACGCCTGTAGCCGCGATTGCCCACCAGCTTCCTCCCGCCGCCGGTCCGCAGCTGCTCCCGCAGCTTGGTCACGATCACCTCCCGCACCGCCTTGTCGCGCCGCGCCTGCTCCCCGTTGCGGCACACCACATAGCGCCTCTCCGATCCCCCCTCCCCGTCCCGCACCGTGACTTCCCTGATGTGCAGCCGCAGCGGCTCCCGCCGTCCCTTGCGCTCCAGTTCCAGCAGCGTCTCCTCACCTTGGTCCTGCAACACCGTCTCGCGGCATTCCTTCGTGTTGCGGATCCGGCAGCCGAGAATGTAGCCCCAGCCCCGCCGCTCCAGTGCGTCCATGGTGGCCCGGCTGATCATGCCCCGATCCGCCACCAGGCAGGTGGAGGCGAGCTCGAACCGCTCCCGCAGGCGCTTCCCCACCGGCAGCAGGGTGGTCACATCGGCGGTGTTGCCCGGCCAGATCTCGGTGCATAGCGGCCGCCCGTCGCCGGAGAGGGCCAGGCCCACCACCAGTTGCGGGCGCTGCGGACGGAAATCCTTGGACTTGCCGCGCCGTCCGAGTTGAGAGCCGCCCGCGCCATGCAAGTCATGGGAGGTCGTGTCGAAGAAGACCAGGTCCAGTCCGGAGAACAGGTTGCGCCGGCGCCAGAAGAGATGCTCCTCGAGGCGGTCCTTCACGCAGCGGGTGGTGGGCGGGGAGCCCTTGCCGTGCTTGGCGGCGGCGGCTCCGGAACCGGAGTCGTCCTCGGACTCGGGCCGGGGAAGTTCCTCGCCCAGCCAGGCCATGGCGCGGTAGAGGTGCTGGAGGCGGAGGTCGGCGGCGCCATCGACAGCCTGGTCGGCGAGCCACTTGGAGGCGCTGCGGTCGGAACCGGGGGAGAACAGGCGGTGCAGGACGGTGGCGAAGACGGCGCGCTCGACATCGAAGCGGAAGCGACGGGGAGCGAGGGCGGCGGCCAGGGTGTCGCGGCAGCCGGAGTCTTGCCAGAGGCGTTCGAAGACGAGCGCAGGCCGAGGACGCGGCACTCGGCGCCGGGGCCCCGGTTGTGGGGGGAGAGGACGGCGGAACGCCGGGAGTGGCGGGCGGCGGAGGCAGCGAGGCGGTCGAGGAGACCGGAGTCCTGGAGGCGGTCGAGCCGGCCGAGAGAGGCGAGGAGGCACTGGCGGACCCTGCCGTTGTTGAGGCGACGGTTTTCGACAAGTTGCACGTAGGAGTGCTTGCCGACGGATTTGATGCGGAAGAACACGAAGCCGTATGCTGTCACTACAAATATAACACAGAAACAATCGTAATCCACAGACTCCAAATACAGTTATATGCCACCCTTGGAAAATCGATCTGCCACTACAAATGAGACAGCATCCCGAGGATTGGCCCCGAAGTTACAGAAAACAAAGGACCGACCCGACCAAAACTGTCGAAGACGAGCCAAGGACAAGCTCAGTGTGTAGCGAATCTGTTTGCTACAGGCAAAGTGTTCTTGGGACGACCGTCGAAAGAACGGTTGCTCGTTCCATATAGCACAATATTACAAAGTATCTCCCTGCCAGTACACTAGATAATAGATACGTGAACAATTGCTGTTACATTAACTCCGAGCATCAACTGGCCCTAGATCCAGACACACTTGGAATAGACTTCAATGGCCGGGTTGCCTGCATACAGACCGCGAACAACAGTCAGGACTACCGCGATAGGTCGACACTCACTATCCAATTCGTTTTGGAATTGCAATTTGCAAATACTCTCGCTTTAAGTCATCACGCAACTGAAGCAGATCTCTTGCTGTCGGATATTTCCTAACTCCGTCCTCCAACATCTGCAGCAATGAATGTAGGTACGGTCCCTTCTCTTGAGTACCAAGCCCCCTTCGAGACCAAGCTAGACCCTGACTGCCGAGAACATGATAAGGATACGAACTTACTCGATGACTCATCGCCATTAGACTTTCAAGAATTCCTGTTGCTTCGTTAACAGTCTGACGAGCATTTCTTGCCATTGGATTGTCGATCGCCTTTCTCAACAGATAATACGCCCACTCATTCCGTACCAAGGGATCACCGGGAGAAATTGACCGCGCCTGATTTAGGAAATGTTCCGCAAGTGGCAATTGACCCTCTTCTACTTCCGCACTACCCCTTTGGAGCCAGTAGTGATAGTCCCAGTGAAGAACTCTCTCGTGACATACATACAGATTGCGAGTCGAATCAAGGCCAACTACTCGCAATAGGTAATCGTGATTCAAGAGTAACCGTAACATTCTCCTTGGTCGATCTGACGCTGACATCGTCGGTCGAATTTTGCTAGCAGCCACATGTACTAGACCTTCGAGCACACTCTTAATCTGTCCAGATTCCTGTAGGCTGTTGTGAATCGTATCGGCTATCACTCTGTGCCTAGACCAAAGCAAGCCGTTTTGATGTCTAATGATAATCTTACGATTTACTAACTCTTCCACGAGATTTAATACATTATTATTCATCTCGCCATACGCGATCAATACTTCATCTTTTCGCAATCCAAATCGAAATGAGTGTGCCACAGAAATGAGCGCATATACTCGTGCTTTATCTGGACCGAAATCGGATAACTCATCTACAACTTTTTCTTCAAATCTTCTGTTAGAAGTAGCTTGTATCATTGCAACCAGAAGCTGTCTATCGGCGAACCTCTTAAACTGTTCTCGTTGCTTCTTAAGAGTCTTTCCTTTAAGAAATCCTAGACGGTTGTTTTCGTCAAGAACTTGGATTAATCCGTCAATATCTGGATCACTAAGGTTCGGCATCACAAGTTCGTTCATCGAGCTGTCCGATAAGATTGCGGGACTGAGGGTGCTGTCGATTTTGCTGGACCGAATCGCGATCAGAATAACCTTCTTTGAGTCAATCCCAATGATACTTTGTATCAGAGATGACAATGATGACCCGTACATATCTGCGTCGTCGATTGCCAATACGGGAGGGCTGTCGTGACCCCTCATAGCAAGTCGAATTTCACGCACTGCGGGAAAACTGTCACGATCAACCCACGCCACCGGTGTCCCTTGGCCTTGCAATCGTAAGCAACTTCGCATTAAGGAAGTACTCTTTCCAGATCCTGCTGTGCCTGTCAAGAGAACGAAACCACCAGATTTTGCGTTCAACTTCGATTCTATTAGAGTCCATAGAGCTTGATCCACAGTTCTTCGAACAGCACGACCGGATTGTAGATCAGACCAAATTGGTTCTTGGCCAAGCAAGAATTCACTTGGATCATTTGGTCGGATCGCGAGATCTCCTACCACAGGGATACTTCTTGTTCGTTTTGGTTTGAAATCAATGAATATCTTTAATCCCTCGATACTATCCTCTCGGACTTGTCCTAGGACTTGAGACGTGAATTGCTCACCAGTCATCGGTATCCACGCAATATTCAACTCAGTCAAGAGAGCTTTACGGGCAAGCGGAAGACTAGGTGTTACTAGGTAAGATCGTGGCCTCAGTTCACGAAGACCTCTACCACCGCGAGCTTTCCTGTATTCGATGTGCTGCCACAATGGTGGCTCATCTAAGCGGGTTCCGATGATGATCACGGATCGACTAACTAGATCGGAAGCAAAATCGAGATAATAGGGATCCAAACGTGCAAGACGCTCAGCATATTGTGTTGATGAGAATGTAACATCGTTCGGTAAGTCTTCGAGTCTTCCGTTTAGGTGGACGACTTCGAGCTGCGAGTTTGGAACCTCTATTTGAGTCCTCTGATCAACAAAGGATGTTGGTCTCAAGCTACGTGGCAGCGAAAAAGCCGAGTTACATGCATCAGCTAAGTCGTCTATGTTGAGCGTGTAACACTTGTGCCATGAGAGAGAATGAATTTCACGGTACCAATCGGGAAGAGAATTGGGATCCACACTCAAGATAGATATCAAGAGATTTTCCATCTCGACCGGATGACGAGTCTGCGCATGGTGATAGATATCTTGAAGTGATGATCCATCGAATGGCTCGTTAGGAAAGCAGAGATCCCAAAGTCTCGTTTGGACATCTCCGACCGTTGGCAATGTGCTTCCTCGGAAGTTTCTGGCCTCTAGAGAAAAACCTGCCCCTGTGAATAGAATTGGTAATCCACGTCTAAATTGTGTCTTCATATGTGGAATAAATGTTCGTTGTAGCCGCTCTTCGAGTCTGTTCATTGTCGATTCCTTTCGAGTGATCTCAAAGTTTCGCTCGTCGACGGCCGTATACACGACGAGCGTGAGAGATTCGCAGTCTTGTTCCCCACGGCGATAGTGCCGTGTGGGTTCGGTCGTACTCGGAGCAGATCCCGCACTACAACAAGGTCGGTACGCTTAACCGAGGAATATAGTTTGATGTCGGGATCTCCACCCAATAACTGCCTACGAGGAAATTGTGCAGCACGGCTCGAGTTGTCGGGCGCTATGGCGACACGTTCGTCTGCGGGCGGTCGTTCATGTGTTGAGCGCTCGTTCATTTCGTTCGAATCCCAGATCTTACCATTTAGAGTCCAAATATGCTGCGGACCGAGCGACTCGACACAGTAAACGCAGGAGCAGCCGTTCGTGCAGAACCAAGGTAGTGCGCGTGGCACTCCGCATTATCCGCATTATTTGTCCCGAGACGGTGGTTTCGTCACGACAGGCGCTGCGAACGGCAAACTCTCGCAGACGACCTTGGGGCTAGGGTCGTGGAGGCAGGAGGACTTGCGCAACCGCGAGAGTTGGTATTGCGAGGCCTTGGCCCACAAGGCCTTGCCCCATCTGAACACCGAGCTCAATCTGCCACTATCGGCTGAGCCACCTGCTGGAGGCCGACCGCGGCCCACCGAATGTGCGGGGGTTGGCGGCGGCTCCGCTACGACTGCGACCGCGCCACGCCCTTCCAATGTGGGAAGAGCGCGGGCGCGGTGTGTGCATCGTGAGCAGAGACCGCTTTCGGATCGTTGCTTCACTGTCCCTTCCGATTCTTGGCCCTGTAGCTACATAGCGTTCTTGGCATGTGCCTCTGTACCTTAGCCAACTACTCCTTCGAGACTTCCGGCGTTAGAGATGTCACGTCACGAGACCGCAGCCTCTCGCCTTCTAGTGTACGAAGCGATCCGTTCCACGGCGGACTGCTTCGAAGCATCCCACGAGCATCCCCCACATGTTGTGTCCCTGTTGCCGGATTCACGTAAGTATCCGTCTTTGGCACTAAGCTTGGTAATGCCCTGAAGGAACATTCGAGGATCACCGATTCGAGAGATGTCGGGACCGCTCCGTGGCCCTAGCACGGCGTTGGCATCCTCCTCAACCACAGCGTCCCAGAAATCCTTTACTTGCCGGGTTGCGCCGCCCTCGATGGTGTCCGACGAGGTCGGAATCTTGATTGGAAACCGCTCAAATATTTCGATCTCGTACACTGCTGGGGATTTCTTGCTCGGCACTGTGTGGGTCGTCACGACGCACCCTGCGGAATGCCGCAGTCAAGGGCCGACTTCATGTCCTTCGTCATCGGCTTGGCGTTTCCCTTCAGTTCCGTTGCTTAGGCACCTCGCGGCTGGGACGGACACTCTCATTCAAGAAGCTCAAGCAACTGCGACCTGCCGAAAGCGCTCTTGGGCTAGGTCGTAGGCGGCTTGGAGGCGCATTCATAGGGAAGCGTTCGACCAGTCAGCCTCTTCGAGCTTGATTGCGAGATGGGGAGAAATGGATGTCCTGCCGTCAAGAACTTCAGTGAACTCTCGGGCGGATACACCTAGCTTGAGAGCGGCCTCGCCCTCGGTTAGGCCGTCGACGAGGCAGCCGTCACTGAGGATGGCTCCTGGGTGTGGGGGGTTAAGCATAGGGCCTAAGGGCTTCATTGAAGGAACACCCTAGTGGTAATCCACAAAGTCGACATCCCAAGTGTGTCCGTCCTCGGAGCGGAACAAAATGCGTTAGTTGGATGAGACGCGGATGGACAACCACGCGCCTCGACCCTTGAGAGTATGGAGACGAAATCTAGGAAATGCCAGATCGCCGGGCCGGTTGGCTTCGGCCAGGAGGCCGAGGACGATACTGATCGCGCTAAGAGTCGTGCCATACAAATTCGCACATGAGTTCGACCTTGCCGTCCGATCCGCCGATGACAGCATCGCCCACGATCATTGAGGCACTGACCAAGGTGTGCGGGCTAATCAAGGAAGTGTTCAGGTCGGTTCGGCCCGAGTGAACCCTGCGGACAGGATTGAAGAGCACACTGGTGAGTTCAGGCATTGCGTTCTGCGAACAGCGGAGGGGGCACTAAGAAGGACTCCACTTCCTGATGCTCATCTACCGGGTCACTCGACCGGACTGGCCGCTTAGACTGGTGCGGCACCGGGAGTTTGCGAAGTCTCTTGGTCCCGCGCTGCTCCCTGGCGCGTTGCGCATTCAGGTCGATGAGCCGTCCCATCACTTCATCCCGGACCTCATCCGGCCACCGGTAGCGCCGGTGCCTGGTCTTAGAAGATGCTTCCTCGGTCGGATGGTCGAAAAAGAACCCGCACTCCAGCTGAATGTCATCCCATCCGTATTGGGCCAGGACAGACCTGTCCATTTCGTCGTGCAGGGTGCGCAGGCGGACGATTTCAGGATCTTTGTTGTAGCGATCATGGAAACGGTTGTAGATCTTGGTCAGACCCTCCCCTCGACTCTCCATCAGAGCTGCCCGATACTCGTAGTAGGACTTGCCGACGTCTTCGAGCCGTCGATTCTCCATCCAAGATCTCGGGAAGGGGAAGGTCTCGAAGCAGTCAGACGGCGTATACCGGAGATCATCTTTCATTGAAGATCCGAACCAGCGTGCCCAGAATTCATGCAGCCGAGACTGCAGAACACAGAATGCGGAGTAGGTTCTGAAGGGAAAGATTATCAGTGATTCTGCGTAGACTATGCCTGCCGGAAGGAACGCGAACGACGCATGCTGGCCCACTCTCGAGATCGACAACACGCGATCCAAGCCCTTGATCGTTCTATAAAGTCCCGGTCTCTTCTCGGCATAGTGCCACCAACGGTCTCTCAGTGCTTTACGATTCTGGCCCCTCCGGTCTGGCCTGACTTTGCGCTCAATGATCTCCAACAAACCTGGCCAGTCCGCAGCCACCGGCATCGGATAGTCGTGCGGAACAACGCCGCTCCTTCGCCACCCCGACTGGGTCTTGGTCGACATCCCGAACCAAGACTGGCTCTCGTCTGCCTTCCGCCGGAGAGGATAGTCCCAGAAATTGATCACGTATCGGTGATGAGCGTGGGTCGGTCTCTTATTCAGCTCCTTGCCGCCAATGTAGGGAAAGATCGCTTCTTGGTTCTTCGGATTCGTCTCGATGAGGCTTTTCATCTCAGCGAGCGACGACGCCACGCCTTTCTTGTCCCTATCGTCGAACGTGAATCCCATGCCAAGGATATAGCTCCCCACGAAGCTCTTGTCTCGGTTCACCTTGAGTCGGGCAGGATCCTGGTGGGTCGATCCCACAGTCAGATACGCAGAGATAGCAGGCACTGCTATCCCGTCCAGCGATCGGCTGCCGTCCGGTTTCCCCCTGCGAATATGCACGACGCTCACGATCACGGCCGCCATCCCCGGCCATGGCTTCCGCTTGGTCGCGTCATAGATCTCTCCGCCGTTGGTGCAGATCCATCGCAGGCCCGTGGACCGTGTGTCTCCCTGAGCAATGGTGTTGGTCGCGATCAGTCCAAGGTTTCCTCCGTCGCGGAGCAAAGAGAAGGCCCTGCGGAAGAAATGGGCGGCGAGGTCCGCATTGCCGTGGCTCCCGGCATGCATCTCCTTGAGCCAGTCGCCGTACCCCCCGGCGTTCGCCGCAATCACGGAGTTCTTTCCGGCGAATGGCGGGTTCCCGACGATGCAGTCGAATCCGGGCCGCTCCCGATCGAACACTTCCGGAAACTCGATCTCCCAATGAAACGCAGCCAGCGGCTTCGCGGCGTGGCGCGCCTGGACCAGAGGATTCTCGAATCCCGCCAAGTCCCCGTCCATGACCGCTTGGGCGTACTTGTCCAGGACGCGCTTCCTTTCCTTGACTTTACGGCCTTCAAAGAATGCGGAGACCACAAGATCTCCCAGTAGCCGGACGTTGGCAAGCTCAGTCTCTGACCGAGCCAACAGTGCGCTGAGTTCTGACCGCGGGGCGTCCCGCCCCGCCGCCTGAATCTCTCGCCTCGCCTCTGCGACCCGCTCGATTCGCGTCTGGCCCTCCAAGGCTTCAAAACCGGCCGCAAAGCGCTTCTTTCCTCCCCTCCAGTGGAATACCTCGACCTGCTCGCGTGTCAGCCCGAGCAGGGAGTCGCCGTGCCGCAGGGCGTGGTCCACGAACGTGAGAGGATGATCCTTGGCCAGCGTGATCAGCCACAGCGACATCTTTGCGAGGTCGACCGCCATCACATTGCGGTCGACTCCGTAGAGGCACTTCTGCGCCACGACGCGCCGCGCCTCCATGACCCTGTCCTCGCCGGACGACCGTTGCGGCCCGGTGCCGGTCGCGACCCAGGCTTCGACCAACGCGTCGCCGAGCTGTCTGCAAGCCTCCACCAGGAAAGCTCCCGAGCCCATTGCCGGATCGCACACCTTAACTTCGAGGATTTGCGCGGGCGTCGGCCCTCCATCGGGGGTGCCTTGGAGATCGTTCAGCACTGGTTCGAGTGCCTTCCGGACGATTGGCTCCGTCAGCTCCCTCGGAGTGTAGTGCGATCCGGAGCGCCTGCGCTCCTCGCTAGGCTGCAGGATCATCGCGCCATCCGCCACCAGGTCCGGCGTGGCGTTCTTGTCGACCACCGAATCCAGAGCGGCAAGCATGTCCTCGAGAGAGATCGCTGCCCCAACCATCCGATTAACCCTCTGGGTGATTTTGCGGTCCGTCCTGTCCTGGATCCACTTCCGCCGTCCCGTCGGTCTCGCGGCCAAGAGAGCATCGATGTCAATCGTCGAGGGAGCCCCGTTTTTCTTCTTCACCGCCTTGATTGAGATAGAGGGCCCGGTGGCGATCTCAAGGCGGAAACCCATCATCGTTTCGTAGACTGAGCCGATCTGTTCCACGTCCAGCGCACGGTACGAAATTCTCTCGCCGTCCAGGACGACAAGTTTCTCCAGCACGCGGAAGACGGTGCCGTCCGAAACCAGCGGCACGGTCGGCTGCTCGCCTTCCGGTCCGGAATCGATGCACGGCACGGCCGCGAGGAACGGAAAGCGATCCGGATCAAACAACGCCCCCTGGCGCGCGGGCAGCGTCATCGATCCCGACCTTGCCCCGTCGTGGATCATGCGGAAGAGCACTGCGAGTTGCGGCCAGGCCCCATAGCGCTGGTCCATCGTGTCCGGGTACTGCGCGGCATCCGCCCGCAGACGTTCGTGCAAGCCGGCCAGAGAGTAGAAGCGCACGAAGGTTTGGTCGTCGGGCAGCAGGTCACGCTGCTCGGCGTAGAGTAGGAACACCAGCCGGAGCATCACGGTCAGCAAGGCCCGGTACACGGTGTCCGGCGACTTTTCGAGTGCGTCGCGGAGGAGGGTTCCACCGGAAGCGTCATCAGCCGCCTGGAAACCCCGCACCATCTCGTAGAGCCCGTGCAGCACTTGCTCCGCGAGCCGCTCGCTGACGACGCTCTGATACTTCCGGCTCTCCTTGAGAAGGGCCGTGATCCTCTGCCCATGCGGCACCGTGAGCAGCCGTGCCTGGCGCAGCAGCAGGCGCATCGCCGCCACGATCGGCCGCCCCGCCGTCAGCAGCATGTCCGCCACAATAAAGTCGATCCAGCCCGAACTCTCGCCGCGGGGAGCCGAGATCAGCCGAATGGCCCTTCCGTTGAAAAGCAGACCGGCCTCCACGCCTGTTGCCCGCAGCATGCGCTCCATGCGGCCGTGGGCGGTTGCCTCCAAGGTTCCGCGTCCCCGTTCCTCGGAATCGAAGGCCTGCCGGGGCTGCACCACTCTCACCAGCAGCTGCCACTCGGGGCTTCCGTCCTTCGGCACCGGCCAGTGCCGGACCGCAAAGTCGGGCCGCAGCACGTCTTCGTGCTCCGGCAACGCTACCTCGGCCGAGTGGATGGCACCGTCGGCGTCCGTCGCCCTCGCGAAGGCCTTGGGCGAGAACTTCCAGCCCAGCACACCCCGGGCGAACTGTTCGAAGTCCGGCAGATACGGCTCGGGGTCCCCGCCGCTTCGGAACACGTTCTTCTCGATGCAGTCGCTCAGCAGCTTCTGCCCCTCAGTGTCGCGGCGGTTCAGGACCGCCCCGTTCCGGATGAGGGCCGGAACGGAAACAACCAGCCCCTGCGGCTGGACGAACCCCAGCCAGTCGAGGTGCGCCCTGGCTTCCGGATCGAGGCGCGGCATCAGTTCGTGTCCGGCCACAGATAGACCAAGCCCAGCGGCTCGATGCGTTTCGTTACGACGCCGTAGGACGCTCGAATCCGGTCCGGCTCCGTGTCCAGGTCCCGGTCGAAGGCCTTGATCCGCCGTTCCCACGCTCGGATGTTTGCCCTGAGCTGCCTCTTCTCGTCGGTGCTGAATCGAAAGGTCATTTGCTCGCCCGTTTTCGTGTGCCGGTCCAGTTCTGCCCGCACCCGCTCGCGCTGCTCCCGGAGGATCGCAGCCAGCTTGAGTCTCTCGACCTTCCCTCGTGCCGCGAGCCGGGCCTCGGCGGTTTCTGCGGCCGCTGCCGCTTTCTTCTCGAGCTCTCCCTGCAGTTCTTCGACATCGCGCCGGGCGCTGGCCAGCAACTGAGAGCGGATTGCCTCGCCGGGCATCGGATGTCTTGGTCTCTGCAGCAACTGCTCCAGCAGTTCGAGTGTTCTGGATTCGCCGGTCTTGCCGTACGGTACCAGTGGCCCCTGCCGGAGGGCGGGCCGGATCCAGCGCGCGGCGACGGCTACGATTTCCTCGTGGAGTCTCTCAGCCCGCCTTCCGAAAAGCAGCAGTCGCCCGAGCAGCAGCACCCGCGGCACCGAGTCCGCCGCCTGTGCTAGGCAGGCCCTTGACAGGTCGTGATGCACGAACCCCTGGGAACGGAACCGCGCCAGCAGGCGCTGCGCAAGCCGCTGCCCCAGATGCAGATGCACCGTCGCGTCGCTTAGCACTCCTTCGTCCTTGAAGACAACGGAGCGGATTGGAGCCTCCTTCCTCCAGTCCGTGACTTTCTGGTCCCGCCTCCGCGGAGTCCGAAGCGTGTCGAGCGTGGCTGTCCAGCTTGGGTCGGTCCTGGATCGGCGGTCCAGTCGGGGCAGCTCCCACGTCTCGCTCCCGTTCGACCTCTCCGATTTCTTCAGGGGCCCGGCTCCCAGCAGCTCGAGCGAACTGGAGAGCGCTTTCCGGAACGGCTCAGGGTGAAAACCCACCCGGCCCCGCGACCGCTGGAGCACCTTTCGGCAGTCATCGATCTGGGCCTGCAAGTCTTCGTGGCGCTCACGAGCCGCTTCTAGCTCCTCCTTGGAGTTGCGCTTCTCCGCCGCGGGCACGCTCTCGTATTCGATCTCTTTCGCCAGCTCTCGCCTATCCGCGTGCCGGATCCCCTGTCGCAAGAGCCTCCGCTCAATCGCCTCGTCGAGCACTGTCGAGAGGCTTCCGAGTTCCCCTCGGATCGTCTCCGTCTTGCGTGCTAGCACTCTCAGGACATGATCCTCCTTGCGCTGCGTCAAGACGAAATAGCGGCATCGCACTCTCGGAGCCATTTGCAACTTCCGATCAATCCGTCCGTTGCGCTGTTCGATGCGCCCCGGATTCCAAGGCAGGTCGTAATGGAACAGATCCGCGCAATGGGCTTGGAAGTTAAGGCCCTCCCGTGCCGCGTCAGTTGCCAGCAGAATCCGCAGCGGATCCTCGGATGGGGGCGCGTTGAATCGTCTCTGAATCTCCTTGCGCCGGGCACTGCTCGTCAATCCATCGATCACCTCGATGCGGTCATGACAGCGGTCCGTGCCCGCGATCGCCTCCTCAAGGGACTCCTTCAGGTAACGCTTTGTGCCCTGCCTGTTCTCAGTGAAGATCAGAACCCGGCGCTCGTTCCAGCGTGGTGGCTCGCCGCCACCCTTGCCGATCGGGCACATGTTGCGCTCAATCCAGCGAAGAAGCCAGCGCACCTTGGGATCGCGCAGGCCACGGGACTTGCCTGCGACCTCCTGCATGCGGCGAAGCAGTTCGCGTTCCCGAGCCCATAGAGATGCCTCGTCCGTCAAGGCGGCCGCTTCCGCCTCGCTCTCCTCCGTCGCGGACGCGAACTGGCTGTCCTCCTCAGCTTGGAGATCGTCATCCTCCTCCGCGGCAAGATCCGCGTCCGGGCCTTGCGGGCGGACCATGAGGGCATGGTCTCTACAAGCAGCCGCTCGCGCCCCGGCCGCTCCGACCTGCGCCTTCATCCTCTGGCACTCGAATGTCCTCGCGTGGACCTCCAAGCTGCGTGCGAACGCCTCGATGGACGACAGCAGCCGCTGCTGCAGCCCGATCACGACGAGCACGGCGTTAGCCTGAGCTCTCTTCGGGCTGCTCGCGAAACGCTGCACTTTTACGGTACGGTACTCGTCCAGCAATTCGGAGAGGTGCAGCTCGGGCGCGTCCGCCGGCAGGCCCTTGATCTTGATCGGTTCAACAACCCGCTCGGGGAAGCCGCCCTGCATCTGGCGGATGTCCTCCTTGAGCCGCCGTACCATGACTTCCTTGAGCGCCTCCCGCCGGATCGGCACTCCTCGCGTGAAGCGGTTCGGATCCAGCAGCTCGAGCAATGTCGAGAAACTGTTCGAGTGACCGTTGTGCGGGGTCGCCGACAGGAACAGCCGGTGCTCGAAACGCCCCGCGAGGTCCCGCACGGCCCGAGTGAACTTGGTCTCGATCCCGTAGCGGCCGCCGCTGGACGGTGCCGCGTGGTGCGCCTCGTCCAGGATCAGCAAGCTCCCGTGCAGCCGGTCTCCAAGTCGTTCCCGCAGCGGATCGGCATAGGTCGGGTCAATCAGCAGGTTGTGCGAAATCAGAAACCGGCTGTGCGTCCGCCACGGATTCACTCCAAACCCACGTTGCCGCCGCATCCGTGCGAGGTACTGTCGGTCGAGGATCTCGAAGACCAGCCCGAACCGCTGATCGAGTTCTGCCCTCCACTGGTCCAGAACCGACGGCGGGGCTGCCACCACCACGGTCTCGACGCGCTTGCGCAGCATTAGCTCGCTTGCGATCAGACCTGCTTCGATCGTTTTCCCCAAGCCGGTGTCGTCGGCGATGAAGAGGTTCACGAGTGGAAGCTGCAGCGCCTTGCGCAGCGGCTCGATCTGGTACGCATCCAACTGGATACCGGCTCGAAACGGCGACTGCACCAGCTTCGCGTCCGTGGATGTTACGCAGCTCCAGCGCGCCGTGTGCAGGAAGGCCGAAAAGTGCTGCGGGGGGTCAAAGCCTCGGGAACCGAGACCGGTCCACCCCTCCTCGGCCAGGACACTGCGGTCGATCTCGCAGTCCCAGAAGACATCCAGAGCCTGCCCCTGGGCGTCGTCGTCCGCGCATGCCAGACTGACCACGGGCGATCCTCCGCCTTCGGGGCGATGCACCCTCTCCACGAGCCACCGCCGGGACCGCACTCGAACTAGCTGGCCCGGCTGAGGCAAGCGGTGCTCTCGTGCCTCAGCGATGCTCATTCGCCTTCTGTTGCCGGGCCGGGACCAAGGTCAGCGGACAGCCATACCGGAACGAGTAAACATGATGGCACAGGGCCACCTAGACAAGGGCCGGTTCCAACCATCGAGCCTAATGTGGTGGTGAGGGTACCGACGGCAGTGCCTGCCCCAGTGACACGGCGCAATGGACTCCGGAGGTCTCGAACTAGCAGTTGGCCATGCATTGAAGGCGGGACTGGTTGGTGAATCTCACGCTCTGAGGGCGAGCACGAGCGGAGCGGCCTCTGAATCGCAGGCGAACGCCGGATGGCGGGACGACTCTCTTGCTGCAATCGCCGGAATCCCGGAAAACCTCGCTGGATCCGGCGCAGTGGACCGGGCTCCTTCCGGACGGCAAGCGACGCAGCCCAGCCGAACCCAACCTTCCAGCACGCACGGCGTTCGTGAAAGGCTGAGTGGCGCGACACGTTCATGGACCGGCGTCCGTTGAGGTCACCCTTCAGCGCCCCCCCTTCGACACCCGGGCCAAGTACCCTGCCCCCGGACCTCGGGAGGAGGCATAGCATGGAGCGGTGGGTATCCGCTCCTTCGGCAGCCGCGCCACCAAGCGCTTCGCTCGCGGCGACCGGCGCCGCCTCCCACCGGGGCTGGCCTCGAAGATCGCCGACGTGCTGGAGCGTCTGGACAGCATGTCGTCCCCGGCTGACCTGCGCGACGCCGGCTACCAAGTCCACCGCCTGACAGGTGACCGCAAGGGAGCTCACGCCGTCCGGATCTCGGGCGCTTGGCGGGTTGTCCTCCGCTTCGAGTACGGCAACGCTTATGATGTGAAAGTGGTCGACTACCACCGAAGCTAGGAGCGCCATGGACCTGTATGCCGTCGACGGTGTGGTTCCGGCCGAGCAGCTCGAGCAGCTCGCCGAGAAGATCCGCCGCAACCCCTCGCACCCCGGCCGCCTCCTCGCGAGCGCGTGCCGGAACAAGGCGCTCGACATCCAAGAAGCTGCCGAGCGGATTGGAGTCGGCGGCCCCGAACTTGCCCGCGTGATCGAGGGTCGAGCCCCCGTCACGCCCGAACTGGCGCTGCGGATGGAAGGCGCGGGCTGGTCCAGCGCCGAGTTCTGGATGCGCCTGCAGTCCAAGTACGACTTGGCGCAAGCTAGGCGAGCCCGAGAGGCCGCCTGAGTCCAAGCACACCGAGCCGTCGATGCCGCGTGCGGCAGAGTCAGGGATTCCGCGTGCGGTCCATCATCAACCGGTTCTCCAAGCTCCCCGAATGAGTCATGCGATGCCCGGGCGCTGGCCGGGATGATGCCTCGCATCCCTCCGACTGCTCGTGTGCTCGCAACCGACGCGCACGCCGCCCTCAAACGCCACTTGTCGCGAGGATCCCGCTGGGATGCTGGCAAACGAGCCCGAATGCGGATCGAGCCCGCATTCAGGATCCGCCCGTCTGGAGCTGGGTCTGGCGCAGCACCCAGCTCCGCAGCACCCGATAGCCCTCGTCCTCCGGCTCGTAGCGCACGCCGCCCTGGTGGCCCTCCTCCTGGCCGGTCTGGACGTTGAGCGGCTTGCGAAGGAGCAGGCTGCGCTCAGGACTCTCCAGGTCGACGCGCTGCTGCAGCTTCCGGTAGTTCGCCAGGAGATCCGCAGGTCCGATGTGACCGGCGCCGTCGGGCGCATGGAGATAGAGCGTGGGGACTCGTCCGGGAACGCCGTGGCACGAGATGCACGCCCTGCCGTCCCGCTCGCTGACCCTGTTCATCTCGGCGAAGGCATGGTCGCGGAAATGCAGCATGTCCGCGACATACGCGTCGCTCGCCTCGAGGTGCCGGGCCGTCGAATCCTGGGGGCCGCCTGCGTCCCGCTTGATGAGCGTGCGAAGCTCCGTCCCGTACCGCTCGTCGTCATTCGACAGGATGTTCTGGAGCCGGACCTGAATGGACCGCACCTGCTCACGGTCGATGTGGGCCGCGATCGCCTTGCGCACCTCGGGATTGCGCCGCAGCGCGGCCGATCCCGCGAGCTTTGCCGCATAGAGCCTGGTCTCCTCCGGCACCTCGGGCGAGAACCAGTGAACGAACATCTCGACCACGCGCCTCTTCGCGGCCGCGATCGGATCGAGCGCCCCCTGATCCGCTGCGGACGCGGCCTCGCCGCTGTCGCGAGGTGAGAGCTTCAGATAGTCCAGACCGAACTTGAGCTCCGGTTCGGCCTCGGGATTCGTGCCCAGCATCCTCACCGAAAGCAGGCTGCGGCCCGCGGTGAGATCGAAGGTGCCCAGCGCCATCGGCCCCGTCGAGGTCACCTCAGGGCGGTAGAAATCGACCTCTTCCAGGACCGGGCGCCCTTCGAACGAGATCTCGACGATGCCGTGCGGGGCGCCATAGATGAATGCGCCGAGGAGCTCGTAGGTTCCCGCGGCCGGAACGTCGAGCCCGAACGACAAGCGCGCTCCGACCTTGCCCTCCTCCCAGATCAGAACACCGTCCCTGCTGGCAACGCCTCCCGTGATCATCTGCTCGGTCGTCCTTCCGAAGGTGAGCTCGGCCACCTCCAGGTCCTCGGCCTCGGTCGCCCCCTGAACGGCTTCCTCCGCAGTCGCGGCCCCCTCGCGAAACGCCAGCATCCACTCCGTCGAGTCGAGCCACAGGCGGGGGTCGGTTGAGAGATGCCGAAACGCCTCCGCGCGATGCAGGGTCCGGTTCTCGCCGAGAATCCTTGCGATCAGGGGCGACGGCAACTCCCCGTCGACCAGACGATCGCTCGAAGGCGCGGGCTTGCCAAGAAAGCCCCTCGCCGGAAGCGCGGCCCGGTCCGCACCGCGGCCATCCGCCCCCAGCAGCATGAGGTAGAAGGCTTCCTCGTCGGACGCCTCGATCCCCTCGAAGTCCCACTTGACGCGGGCCAGGAACGCTGCGAGTCCGTCTGCGTCCTTCGTCCGGCCCTCCGCGGAGTACCGGCGCAGCATGTGAAGGAGAGGCCTCAGCGTCTCCGGCGTCGCAGGCAGCGAGAGTTCGCCGGGGTTGGACAGCGCCCGAGCCGCAATCGCGACCATGTCGGCGTCTGCGGTCAGAAGCAGTTCCAGGATGGTGTCCTGCAGCGGCTCGTGCGTGATGTTGCGCGCCCCTTCCAGCGCGAGGATCCTCCAGGGAACCTCTCCGTCCGACGCGCGCCGGTAGACCGAGAGGACCGCATTGCCGAAGAGCTCGGTTGCGCCCGGCGTGCTGTAGGCGAACTGGCCCGGACTCTGCTGGTTGGCCCGCTCCATGTAGTGCGACGCCGCCATGGCAACCAGGCGCCGGTCCAGAAGCTCTCGCCCTTCCTCGGACTGGGCCTCGCGCCACGCGTGGAGGTCCCGGAAGAGGCTCGCCAGCTCCGGATACTGCTGAGCCAGGTACTTGCCCCCTGTGATGTTGTTGACCTGGCCGTTGACGACGAACAGTGAGATGGTCGAGTAGCGCAGGGCCATGTCGACCTGGGCCTCGGGCTCCTTCCGCAGCAGGGCGTCCATCCAGGCCTGGTTGATCGCCTCGCGGAGCGGCGGATTCCAGACCCACCAGTGCCAGGCGGCCTTGAATGCGAATGCCCGCACTCCGGGGTGGGGATCGACCATGCCCGCCGTAAGGATTTCTGCAAGTTCCGACAGGTCGACGCCGATCCCCGACCCGGGCAGGTGGGCGCGGGTGACGAGGGCCTGCATGACGGACTGCCGAACCCGGTCGGTCCCTTCGCGGAACGCGGCGAATGCCGCGTCCCACCCGTGCCCGTCCAGCATCAGCTGCCGCAGAGACCAGAAGGCCGCCTCGCGACAGCTCTTCTCCGGATCGCCGAGGTGCGCGACAAGGGTCGGGACACCGTCGTGGACCAAGGCGCCGCCGAGTCCGAGGAGTCCGTAGAGCCGGACCTTCGGGTGGGCGCTCGCAGCCGCCTCGCGGAAGAGATCCGCGTAGCGGGGATCGCCGCTCGCCTGGGCCGCCCGCACCTTGCGCAGCGACTGAAGCAGGGAGTCCTCCTCCAGAAGGCGGATCTCCTCCATCGGTGCCGGCTGGACCGGATGCAGCCGGCTGAGCGCACGGATCACGTAGGCGCTCGTCACGAAGCCGGTCGCCGCAGCCGCATTCCAGAGCCCGTACGGATACTGGTTACGCAGCAGCCACTGCACGCCACGCCCGACGACGGGATCGTCCTTCCCCCTTCCGGCGGCTTCGAGCGCGATCAGGGCGACAGCCGTGGCGGCCGGGTAGCTGTGATCCTCCGGGCGGACCCATTGGCCGCCGGACCCCGCGCCTCCCGGATCGAAGCCCCATCCGCCGTCGTCCCGCTGCAGGGCCAGCAGCCGCTCCATGTCCAGAGCCGCCCGCTCCTTGAGCGCCCTGTCCAGCCCCCGGGCCTCGGCGACGCGCCGCGCCGAGTGGGTCAGGCGGCGGACCTGCTCGACGTAGTCGGCGGGCCAGATCCGATGGACGAACTCGATGCGGTGGCCGTAGTCGTCAGTGACGCGGACCTCGTCGCCGGTCGCGAGAATCCTGCGCCCCTTCTCCTCGATCCCGAAGAAGTAGCGCGGCTCGCCGGTGTCGCGCCAGGCCCTCGCCAGGATCTCGGCAGAGAACTTGAAGACCACGTTCGGGCCGAAGTTGGAGCCGCGGCCGGCGGCATTGATGCCCTTCGGATCGGCGGTCTGGAGCACATAGTTGGCCGTGCGCTGCTGCCATTGGGCGTGGGCCTGCTTGGGCCTGGCCGCACGCTCGTGCAGGACGATGTTCCGGCCCGCCACACGCGTACCCGCCGGGCCGTCGCCCAAGTCGTTGGGCGCGACGCTGGTGTTGACGGCGGCGTCCCCGAGCTCGTTCGTCAGGCGCAGCGACTCGTACATGGTGTTGACGAGCCGCCGGTAGTTCTGCTCGACGCCCTCCGGGCCGTAGCCGCTGCGAAATGCGTCCGCCACGCCCCAGACCCCGCTCTGGGTGTGGCAGCTCATGCAGTTCTCGCCGAACAGTGCAGTGGCGTCACGGACCCTGCGATGAGGCGCGATGTTCCGGGGGCGGTGAATCAGCCAGGCGTCGATCTCGGCGAGGTGGTAGCGAATCCCCTGACGCACGGCCCGAACGGGATCGTCGTACGGTGCGGAGTCGAAGACCCTGACCTCCATTTCGTAGTGCGGCTGGTTGGCCTCCACGCGAAGGTAGTAGGTCTCTCCCGGGACGATCCTGCGGGTGGCGAACGTCCGGAACGAGCGGTCCTGCTGATGCGCCCGCTCGTTCAGCGCCCGCCCTTCCTCGTACGTGTAGACCGGCACGGGACCCGGCACGACCACCGCAGGCGGATGCACGTACGGGATGGGGTTGAAATTGGAGAAGTCGTAGCTGTTGGGCAGCTTCCGCTCCCGGAGCTCCTCCTCGCTGGGCGAGCCCTCCTTGTAGAAGCGAATGCGGGCGCTCACGACGGGCTCGATGATCTGCAGATTTGCGCTGATGAACTTCGGACTGCCGCCCCGGTAGACGATTCGGTACCAGTCGTCCGGCGTCTCCCCGGTACGGGTGTTGTTGTAGTACTCGATCTCGTCCGCCCCGCCCACGACATGCACGACCGCGTCCGTGTCGGACGCCGGGAACTCCAGAACAGTCGCCTGCTCCGGCGCGTTGTTGGGTTCGGCCTCCAGCACCAGCGATCCCTCCGAAAGGGCATCGACCGGATCGAGGGAGACCCTGATGCCGATGCCGCCCACGGCCGGTGTGCGGGTCGGCAGGGGAGTCGCCAGCGGCGCGTGGCCGGTGTCGTGGGGTATGGCTCCCAGGGGCTGCGGCCGGTTCTCGACCGTCCTCAGTTCGAGCCGGTACTCGCCGGCAACGAGCGACCGGTAGGCGAGGTGAACGTCGGGGTCGAGAGCGTGAAGGGTCTTGGACCATGCGGACGAGGCCCTGACGCTCGGCTCGCCCCGGTCCCCGTCGTGGGCCCACTCAGGGCGATCCGGACCGGTCCAGATTGCCTCGATCCTCGCGTTGGGAGGAAGCGAGGACGGAGCCTCGATGTGCACGCTGATCTCGAACGCGTCGCCCTCCGCCAGCGTCCAGCTCCTGCTCCACTCTCCGGAGAAGGAGATGGTCTCGCTCGTCGGCAGAACTTCCGCCGGCGCGGGGCCGACGAGGGCCGACAGGACGAACGGAAGCACGAGGCGAGTGGAAGCGGAGCACCGCCGAAGATACCCGAATAGTTGCATGGAACCGGCAGAATGATGGTACCTAACCGGCGTGCTTGGCGGAAGGTCGGCGCCGGAATAAGTCGCCCCGCCGCCCCCGCCTGACGGCTGCGATTGCGATAGACTCCCTCGCATGAAGGCAGCCCTGATCGTGTTCGCGATCTCGATTCTCCTGAGCCCAGCTGTGCGGGCCGCGGTCGATGAGAACGTCGTCTATGCGATGCGCGGCGGGCTCGCAATGCTGATGGACGTGCACTACCCGGAGCGGTCCAACGGACTCGGCATCGTGTTCATTTCGGGGAGCGGCTGGCATGCACCGCTGACATACGACGCGAGCCCGCTCAAGGCATCGGGCTTCGCCAGGCTCTATGTGCCGCCGCTGAACAGCGCGGGCTACACCGTGTTCGTTGTGAACCATCGGGCGGCGCCGCGGTACGGCTACCCGATGCCGCTGGAGGACGGCCAGAGGGCGGTGCGCTTCGTCAGGCGTCACGCGGACCGCTACGGCATCGACCGCGACAGGATCGGCGGGGTGGGCGGGTCCTCGGGCGGGCACCTGATCAGCATGCTGGGCGTGCTCGACGGCAACGGGAACTCTTCCGATCCCGATCCTGTGGAACGTGAGAGCGCGAAGCTCCAAGCCGTGGTCGCACGGGCTGCGCCCACGGACCTTACGCGGTTCAAGGGCCGTTTCTCCAGCGCCGCCGTGTCGTCCCTGATCGGACTGCGCCTGGGCGAACGCGACGCGCCGGGGACGCTGGAGCATCGCACCTACCGGAAGGCCTCGCCGTCGGCGTACGTCTCGCCGGACGACCCGCCGTTCCTTCTGCTGCACGGCACCGCGGACGACCGCGTGCCGTACGCCCAGTCGGAGAACTTTGCTGCCCGGCTGGCGGCGGACGGGGTCGGGGCCGAACTCGTCAGGATCGAGGGAGGCGGGCACGGACCGTCGTTCCCCGGCGCAACAGACCCGCCGGACTATCTGGATGCGATGGTGCGCTTCCTCGATGCCGAGCTCTCCAAGGGCAGTTCCTCCTCCAAGCAGCCGCCGGCGGCCATTGCGGGCGACACTGATGTCGACCGGAACGTGGTCTTCGGCATGGTCTCGGGCGGAGCTCTCCTGATGGACGTGTACCGCCCCAGGCAGCCCAACGGCCACGGCATCATCCACATCACCGGCAGCGGATGGCATTCCCCTCTCGCAGCCAATGCGCGGCAGCAGAAAGCCAGCCCGCAAGTTCGGGTCTTCGGGCTGCCGCTGGTCGAGGCGGGCTACACGGTCTTCGCCGTGAATCACCGCACAGCACCGCTAAACAAGTATCCTGCGCCGCTGGAGGACGTTGAGAGGGCAGTCCGATTCGTCCGCCACCATGCGGAGCGCTGGGGCATCGATCAGGACAGGATCGGCGGCGTCGGAGGCTCGTCCGGCGGGCATTTGACGCTGATGCTCGGCCTCCGCGACTCGCCGGGGGACGCGGCGGACCCGGACCCGGTCAACCGAGAGAGCGCCAAGCTGCAGGTGATCGTCCCTTGGGCTCCGCCGACGGACCTTGTGATGCACAATGGGCAATACGGATCTGGAACATTCGCCTCGCTGTTCGGGATGCGGCTCATGGCGCGGGACCCGGAGACCTCTGCGCCATTCCAGGCGTTTCGCGACGCTTCGCCCGTGCGGCACGTGACAGGGGATGATCCGCCGACGCTGCTCATTCATGGCGATGCGGACGCCGTCGTCCCGCTCAAGCACTCGGAACTCCTGGCGGAGGCGATGCGGGAGCTTCCGTCTTGGATGTCAACCCGAAATTGCGAGAATTCTGGGGTTTCGAAGG
>JAPPMB010000133.1 GCA_028819255.1 Bryobacterales bacterium
CGCGTACTCGAGCCCCTCAGATTAGTGTATTAAATGGTATGAAAATCGGTGTTCATCATTCGCACGTCCTCGTGGCCGCAGATCCTCATCCGCCGGAACGCCCAGACGGCGAACCGGCTGTTGTTGTCGCCGTGACGAAAGACGGCCCTGTCCGGGCTGATGCCGCTTGCGGACAGTCAGCACTCGAACACCTCCCGCGAAACGATGTCTCGGCGAGCCGTGTCGCACGGTTGGCTGTCCCGTATGTCGACAATCGCAGGTACGCGGTCTGGCACAGCTCAGCCAGAAGCCGCTGGGGCCCCTGTTCTTCAGCAGCGGCTAATCCGGACGGATGCACAGCACATTCGAGGAGAATCGGGGAAACCGTGAAACATGCTATGCTCCGGAAGCCACGGAGCCGATCATCCTGCCGGTAGTGAACAACCCCGAGCGCCGGGCCAGAGCCCTGTTCCGCAAGCCGCCCGCGAAGCCCAAGCCGAAGGATCCGCGGAACTCGGCATGAGCGGCGAAAGCGTCCCCGGCCCCGAGGCGCTAGAGATTAACTAGATATATAATCTCCCATCAAAACCCATGAAGACCGTATTCTTACTTGTCAAGTTCTTCAACAACCCAAGGTATGCCGATGGTTTTGTCCGCGGACAAGTGTTCGCGAGGACGCTGGCTGATTTCAAGAGCGACGAAAATAGCGACGAGTCAGGGCGCGTAGATCCGGATGAGGGTACGATAGCGTGGTATCAACCGGGCAAAGGCCGCCTAACGATCAATGGCATGGATGTAACAGACGATCTTGCCGGGCCGGTTAAGGTGCAGAAGGACTGGTTGAACCATTTGAATGTCTTCTGTGTCCACGCCTGCCATAGCGGAGACTTGGATTTGTCGAGTCTCTCGAGCGATACGATTGAAGATCTTCGGCAAGAGCTGACAATCGACAAACGATGTTTCAATCTTGGCAACCATGCAGTCGTTGTCAGGGACGTGCCTGAATTCGTCAACCGCATGGAGTCTTCCGCTCGGGCTAAGGGCTACAGAATCGGTCGCAAGTTAGTTAGATACTACGACCCGGCGACGTTTCACGGTGAGTTCGCTGATATAGAATCGGTGTTCCGAAAGCAAGATCAGTTCAGCTATCAGCGAGAATTCAGGTTTGTGATTGATCGCGGTACATTGGAACAGGAGCCGCTAGTCATGAATGTTGGAGACCTGAGCGACATTACATTGCAACTTAAATCGACTGAACTGAACGGTGAGAAGT
The DNA here is from genome assembly GCA_028819255.1 of Bryobacterales bacterium. Taxonomy (GTDB): domain Bacteria; phylum Acidobacteriota; class Terriglobia; order Bryobacterales; family UBA6623; genus VXMF01. Next base: position 1,253 of record JAPPMB010000133.1, read on the forward strand.
TGATTGGAGGGAAAGGCAGGCTGGTACAGGAGCCTGTTAACCGAAGCTAGTCGCAACTCACTCAAGTGCCACCTAGCACGCCTTGAGGTCCGAGTAGAGGATAAGCTTTGTACACTTTCAATCAAACGATTTGCTTTGTGATCGTAAAGAACGCCTGCGACATCCCAAACCCTCGGCAGCTCGAACGTAACCTGACGTCAATGCAGGTCGTCGACGGGAAAGAGATCGACATCGAGTTGTTTGTCTGCGCTTCGTAGCCCTAGTTGTCTAGCCCACGGGATACTGGTCTGTGTCCACGGGCGTTGTTGGATGTGATTGGCCACTCGATCATATTCGGGACGACAGAGAGGTTGACATGTCAGTGAAATTTTGGGCCGTTCAGAAATCCCATTGGAGTACCAATCGGTCTAATTTCGAGCCATTCCAGGTGTCGTAAGAAGCGATCAAAGGGCTTGAACTTCCCCTATGGAATCGATCCAAACTCAAGTTAAGGATCAGGAGGATGATCGATGGTGAGGAAGCTTTACATGCCGGAGTAGATTGTCGGAAAGCTGCGGAAGTCCGAGGTCTTACACAGTCAATACCGGCGATGGACGACGCGATTCAGCAGCTGGATATGGTTCGACAGGCTCTATATCAAGAGTCCTCCGTCGAGCATGTAGGAGACATTACAAACACAACTTTCCAATGATCCATGAAGCGACAAAACACCAAGACAAACAAGTCAATACAAAGGCAGCACAATTCGAAAACAAATCGGCTCCCTTCCGCACAAGGGTAAATCTACTTCCGGATATCTTCAAATTGTCTGCACCATGTCCGCTCAATGCCGGGTTCACCTCGATCACTCCGTCTTCGTTCAGATGGTGATACCTCAAAGCATACCAGTACAGATGAGCCAAGATTACCGCCATGCCAAGGACTATCACTCCCCAATCCCCTGAAGGTTTCACTCCGAACACGCTGATTTCGCGTGGGTCGGCACCTGCAAATCCAGCAATGACAACAACTCCTGCGAGTGCTAGAATATTCCGCCTGCAGACTTTAGCCCCGTCCGGCTCCAACAGCTTCTCGGGGATTTTCTTCGCATTTTTCAGTTTTTGCGGCGGATACACGCGCGTCAGTCCAAGCGACAGAAACAGGAAGTAGCGAACATTCACTTGATATCGTCCTCTTCGAAAGCCTCGCGCTCGTCTAGTTGTCGTTCGTCAACACCTCGAAGAAAGGCTCCGTTGTCCCCTTGTACCGAGAATCGGCTGACCAATCGATCATATGGACGTCCCCGAACCGCGTGAAGCTCAGTTTCCGATCCGTCGACTTCGCTGTACTAGGCTGACAACAGCCGAGGCCGCCGAGTGGAGTGCAAGCCGTAAACAACATCATGGACTCAATTGGCAGCGACTATGACGTGAACCGCACGGGAGAGGGGAGGAATGTCCTTTCGACGGCAGCTGCCCCGAGCTTAGGTACCGCGGCGCAAACGAAAACGACCTCATTTGTGAGGGTAGCAAAGCGGTTTGTTGTTTCCGCGAAGTTCACACCTAGACTGTAGGCCGGCAGTGGGCCACGAAATCTATCGTGATGAATCTGGATGTGACCGGCTGAAGCTATCTCCCCTTTCACGGTTGCGCGCTACCCGGCGCCTCTCAGCGACGGCATCATCCGGTTCAACAAGGCACGGCCAGATTTGAACACGAACACGCTCGTGTGTGCGAGGCTCGTCAATAAACTGGTCAGCCTTCGCTGGGGCCGAGATCACCTCAACCACCTCCGCGCAGGCTTCCCGCGCTGAGGGAGGCGTCCCTCCGGTCCTGATACATTCATCAGAAGTGTCAGGCGGGGTTCAGCTCCTACGGGGACGATCTGAGGTGCGCACGAACGAGGGCCATTGTACACACCTCGATCGGCGCTGAGCTTGAGCGAGCGGCCAGAAGAGCCCCTCGGCACAAGGAGAATCCGACTTTGACCCCCAACGAGTTCATCGCGAAGTGGCACGCCTCCGAGCTGAAGGAACGCTCCGCGGCGCAGGAGCACTTCATAGACCTTTGCCGATTGCTCGGCGAACCGACGCCAGCGGATGCCGATCCCAAGGGAGACCGCTACTGCTTCGAGCGAGGAGCGCTGAAGGATTCCGGAGGAAAGGGCTGGGCGGACGTGTGGAAGCGTCACTGCTTCGCTTGGGAATACAAGGGGAAGCACGCCAACCTCGATGCCGCGTTCGACCAGCTGAGGCAGTACGCCCTCGCGCTGGAGAACCCGCCTCTCCTGATCGTCTCGGACATGCGCAGGTTCCGGATCCGGACGAACTGGACGAACTCCGTGAGCAAGACGCACGAGTTCGGGCTGGACGACCTCGTTGACGGCGCTGTTCTGGACAAGCTCAAGTGGGCGATGGCCGACCCGGAGCGGCTGCGGCCGGGCGAAACTAGGCAGACGGTCACGGAACGTGCCGCAAAGACCTTCGCGCATCTGGCGCAGTCGCTCCGAGACCGGGGCCAAGACCCGCAGGAGGTGGCCCAGTTCGTGAACCGCCTCGTGTTCTGTATGTTCGCCGAGGACGTCGGGCTGCTTCCCGACGCGATGTTCACGCGCATGCTTGAGCACGCGCACAGCCGGCCGGAGGATTTCGGCACGCTGGCACGCGACCTGTTCGGGGCAATGTCCCGCGGCGGCCGGGTCGGTTTCGAGACCGTGGAGTGGTTCAACGGGGGGCTCTTCAAGGATGATGCCGCCCTCCCCCTGGACAAGGCCCAGATCGAGACGGCTCTGCAAGCTTCCGGACTCGACTGGTCCAACATCGATCCGTCGATCCTCGGCACTCTGTTCGAGCGAGGTCTCGACCCCGACAAGCGCTCGCAGCTCGGGGCGCACTATACGGACCGGGACAAGATCATGCGGATCATCGATCCGGTAATCGTTCGCCCGCTCTTGGCCGAGTGGAAGGCGGCGAAGGCCCGTATCGCCGCCAGCCTTGGGCGCGCGAAGACAGTCAAATCAAAGGGAGCGGCGACGCTACACCGCAGACAGGCAGAGGACTCGCTGGGCTCGTTCCTCGAGCGGCTGAAGAGGTTCACCGTGCTCGACCCCGCCTGTGGCTCGGGCAATTTCCTCTATCTGGCGCTCCACGCCCTCCACGATCTGGAGCATCGGGTGCAGCTGGAAGCCGAGGCCTTGGGACTTCAGCGCGCTTTTCCGTCAGTCGGCCCCGCCAATGTGAAGGGGATCGAGTTGAATTCCTACGCGGCGGAACTGGCGCGCGTATCGGTATGGATCGGCGAAATCCAGTGGATGCGGCGCAACGGGTTTCGAGGATCGCGGGAGCCCATCCTCGACACGCTGGAAACGATCGAATGCCGCGATGCGATCCTGACGTCCCACGGCGGGGAACCGGAGTGGCCCGACGCAGACGTGATCATCGGCAATCCGCCGTTCCTGGGAGGTAAGCGGCTCATCAGGAACCTCGGCGGGGAGTATGTATCGACGCTGTTCAATGTCTACAAGAACCGGGTGCCTCGCGAGGCGGATCTTGTCTGCTACTGGTTCGTGAAGGCGGGGGAACGCCTGGGTGTCGGTGCCACGAAGCGCGTTGGCCTGGTTGCGACCAATTCCGTCCGGGGCGGAGCGAACCGCCGGGCGCTGGGGAGGGCGACCGCTGGCAGGAGGATCTTTGACGCCTACAGCGACGAGCCGTGGGTGATCGACGGCGCGGCCGTCCGCGTCTCGCTGGTTTGCTTTTCACGGTCGGCCGCCGGACTCACGCTGGAGTTCAGGCTCAACGGCGAGACGGTCGATGAGATCTACACGGATCTGACGGCTCGCCGCGGCGCGGCCGGTGTCGATCTGACGAAGGCGCGTCGCCTCGCAGGAAACGCGGGAGTGGCTTTCATGGGCGATACCAAGGGAGGTCCGTTCGATGTTCCGGGCGACCTCGCCAAGAAGTGGCTTCAGGAGCCTGCGAATCCCAATGGCCGGCCCAATTCGGATGTGCTCAAGCCATGGAAGAACGGCATGTCCATCACCCGACGCCCCCCTGAGAAGTGGATCGTCGACTTCGGTTTCGCCATGGTCAAGGAGGAAGCCGCTCTCTACGAAGCCCCCTTCCAGCACGCACTAAAGCACGTCCGTCCAAAATGGGAGAACCAACGGGAATCCGGGAGGCGCAATCAATGGTGGTTGCACCACCGCCCACGGCCAAAGATGTGGAGAGCTCTCGACGGGCTGGCACGGTACATCGCCACGCCACGCGTGGCGAAGTATCGCCTCTTTGTCTGGTTCGACATCCGAGTCTGCCCCGACAGCGCCCTGATCGCCATCGCCCGTGACGATGACACTACGTTCGGAATCCTGCACAGCCGCTTCCACGAGGTCTGGTCGCTTCGCACGGGGACTTGGCTCGGCAAGGGAAATGATCCGCGCTACACCCCCACCACGACCTTCGAGACATTCCCCTTCCCGGAGGGACTCTCGCCCGACGTACCCGCCAGCGACTACCTCGCGGATCCACGGGCGCAGGCGATCGCTTCGGCCGCCCGGCGGCTTGTCGAACTGCGCGACCGATGGCTCAACCCGCCCGAGTGGCTGGAGTGGACCGAGGAACCCGTCCCGGGCTATCCCCCATGTCCAGTACCGCGTGACAACAAGGCTGCAGCCGCGCTCAGGAAGCGAACTCTGACGAACCTCTACAACGCCAGACCACAGTGGCTACTAGACGCCCACGCCGAACTCGATGACGCCGTAGCCGCCGCCTACGGCTGGCCATCCGACTTCACGAACGACGCGGCGCTGACCGAACTACTCGCCCGAAACCGGCTTGACGGAATTTCGGCACGCGAGTCGGCCGCCTCGTGACATCGAGGCCGCTCCCATGCCTTGGACGGAGGGCCACCGGCACTAGCTCTACCGAGATAGGGCACGACGACACAGGGTCAGCTGATGCCTTGCCGGGATCGCCTTCACCGGCCATTCAACCGCCCTTTACAGCGGTCGTGAAGCCGCTCCCAGCAAGCCAAGACCGTCGGAAGTCTGTTGGCCGATTACACCCTAGGGAGCCCGGCATGTGCCGCAACCCAGTCCGCGCTGACCGGCACCTCGGGATGCGCACAGTCTCTCATGACGATTCTGCGTCCGCCAGACAGCGGGCTGAACGGAACCTCAATTGTATGTCGGTCCGGGTTCCTCGAGAGAGCCGTCAGAAGTCTCAGGCGGATCCGATCCGAACGAGTTCCCGGCCGTACCGAAGCAGAAGTCCTCCGTCGACGATCGCGGCTCCGTAGAGGCGGCCTTCAACCGACAGGCGGTTCTCCGCGACACGCACGAACTCGTCGCCCGCAGCCACGACTTCGGTCAATCCGTCGACGCCGAAGAAGTAGACGCGCTCGCCACAACCGATGGACGACGCCCAGCACTGTCCGGCGAGCCGGGAATGCCAGAGTTCCTCGCCCGTCTGCTGGCGCAGGCAGAACGCCACGCCGGCCTTGTTGACCATGTAGACCCTGCCGCGGTGCACGAGCGGGGAGCTGAAGTAGGACGAGGCCTCCTCGGCGCGCCACGCCACGTTCGGAACCTCGGTCGGGCGGGTGCCGAACCGGATCGCCACGTTGTGCCCCTTGCTGCTGGAACCGACAATCGCCCCGCCCCCAATCGGGACCGGAGACGCGATGAAGGCGCCCTGCAGGCCGTCCAGCGTCCAAAGCGGAGATCCGTCCTCGGTGTCGTACGCCTCGACCGAATCCCCGGCGCTCACCAGCGCGATCTCCCGTCCCGCGTGGGTGACGACCGTGGGGGTGCTCCACGAGACGCCTTCAGGACGGTCCCTCTTCCAAACGGTCCTCCCGTCCTCGCGGTCGACGCAGACCAGGTACGACGGCCGGTCGTGCGCGACAAGCGCCAGGATCCCCTTCCGGCACGGGCGCAGAGAGCTGCCGATCCCGTGGCGGCCGCCGAACTCCCCGAATTCCTCGGTCAGCCTGCGCTCCCAGAGCCGGGTTCCGTCGCGGCCGATCGCTAGGAGGTTCCCGGTCTCGAAGAATGCGTAGACCGCCCGGTCATCGGCGGCGGGCGTCGGAGCGGCCTTGCTGACCATGTCGGAATCCGTGATCCGCTGGCTCGACGGAGACCGGTGAGTCCAGATCGCCTGGCCCGACTGCAGGTCGAAGGCCGTAACCAGCAGGGTCTCCTTGCTCGGCCCCTCGATGCCGGTCGCAAACGCCCTGCCGTGCGACGCCACGGGGCTGGACTGTCCATAGCCCGGCAGCACGGACCGCCAAGCGACGTTGCGCGTGTCCGACCACTCGCCTGGAATCGAAACGCCGCCGGGCAGCGACAGGGAACCGTTGCCCAGGAATTCCCCCCAGGGCGCGGCCCAGGCCATACCCTGCGCCGCGACGCTTCCGAGCAGCCAGCGACGCGTGAGCCCCTCGCGGGTCTGGCGGCGGATCCCGGTCTGACGGCGACCCGCCGGTGGCGTGCCCCATGCGCCGACTGCGGGGGGAGTCCCTGGGAAGGACCCCGCAGACCGCTGGAAATCAGCTCGGAAGAATGTCCGGATACTCCGCATCCTGACCCTCACTCTCAGTGTGATCATACGTCTCCGCGCCCAGCCCCTCCCTGGCGAGACGCTGCATCTCGAAATTCGCAGCGCTATCGGCCAGCATCGCGACAAAGCGCTGGTACTGGGCTTCGGAGAAGGTCAGCGTGGTCTGGCCCAGCTGGACGTGGACGAACCCGTGGCCGCATCGGGTGACGGAACCGAATCCGTCGTAGCGGGCCAGAAGGGCAGTGTCGCAATGCATGGCGTTCCTCCAAGTTGTCGGTGCGGCTGCCGGATTGGAGCCGGGATACGTCGACGGCGCCGATCGCAGCACGTTTGCAAAAATCATGCATTTCTCACGGACTGCAAGCATCCTGCGAAGCAAAGGGACGGATACTGCACGTACTGCATCGCGAGGGGAGTGCTAGGAATGAGAAGCAACCGGCATTCGCGCGGATCGACTCTAAGACACTACCACTGTTTGCAACACTGTGTCAAACATGCTCGGGACGGTCAGGCCGCAAGCCGTCCGGGCCGACGTGGCGGGCAGCGATTCCGTCGTCAGACCCGCATGTTTGCCGCTGGATGACGCCGTCAGGACCCCACCTGTCGCTTTTCCGTTGCGCCAACGAGCCTGGAGGAAGGCCAAGGCGACAGTGTGATTTGAGGCATCCCCGGAGGATCGGTCACGACTCTCGGGGACAGGGATGCAGCAATATTGCAACAGTTGCGCATTTCCCCCGGAAAGCGAATGTGCTGTGAGGGCGGCATGCAGATGCACGAGCGCTCGTCCCCGATACACCTTGAAGGGCGATGCGGGGCGGGAGACTGCCTGCAAGTTCCACTGAAGCGATGCAAACTGCTTGCAAAACGGTATCAGTCAGAGTCCGACGAGAGCGATCCGCCGGCCCGACCGAAGACCGGCCTACCCCGCCGTCTCTGGTCGCAGGCCTGCGGGCTGCACGGGATTGAGCTTTCGCTGCACAACCCGAAAGCGAGCCGGCTACGTTGCCAGACAGGCGTCGATGTCGCGGCGGGAGACGCCACCTTCCTTGATCAGGCGCCACTGCGCGGACGTGATGTCAATCGTAGTGGCCGGTGGCCCATCAATGACACCTCCGTCCATGATCAGGCGAATTCGCCCGTCCATCGTGCCGAGCACCTCGAACCCGCTCCGGCAGGTTGGTCGGCCGGAAACGTTGGCGCTGGTGGCAATCAGCGGTGTCTCCAGCCGTTCGATCAGACCCGTCGCGAGTGGCGCGGCTGAGCGGCGCAGTGCCAAGCGACCCGTGTTTCCCGTCACACGGAGCGGAATCTTGGCCGAGGCCGGAACGATGACGGTGAGGAGCCCCGGCCAGAACCGGCGGGTGAGAAGGTAGAAGCTGGACGAGAGCCACGACGAGTATTCCTCCGCCATTTGCACGCCGTCGACCAGGAGCGGCAGGGAGCGGTGAATCTCCCTCCCCTTCGCCTCGTACACTTTCGCAACGGCGTTGAGGTTGAAGGGGTCCGCGACCAGGACGTACAGGGCGTCGCTTGGAATCGCGACGACCTCTCCGTCACGGACCGCCTGGGCCGCAATGTCGACTGCCTGCCGGTCTGGCTCGTCGTGAGTCGTCTCAATCAGACTGGTCGTCAATCTCAGCGGTCACCGACTGCCTGCTGACGCCGGAATCGCCCGTGGGGCTCCCATATCTTATACCAGTCTGGAGAGCCGTCGTATGGGTCCCGGTGGTCGCGGCGAGGGAATGCGAGCAGCTGCCTGCGAGGTGATCCGGGCCTTGCATGCGGCGAGGCCGCCGCAGAGGTCGCCATTGCATTGGGCACTCCCTCCAAGGTGCCGCCACTGGCGACGGGCCGGTGCGCAGGGAACCGAGCGGCTCGGTGTCATGCGGCCCAGCCAGCGGAGAGAACCTCCGCTCGTTCGGGCCCGGTTCGCTTGGTCTGTTTCCGCTTTTCGGCCAGGTGATCCGTCAACGCGGCGTTTTCCGACTTGCTCACGAGCTCCCGGCGAGTGCGTTGATGTCTCGCGGCTCGAGGATCCTTCTCGGGTACCCTTCATGCACCGCCCTGATCATGGCCCGGCCGATGAGGACCGCTGAAGTCGCCAGACCCGGAAAATGAGCGCGGGCGAGGGGGAGGACCAGCCTCAACGCTCCCACAACCAGACGCAGCGAGAACGTCCGCGGCCGATGGCCCCGAAGTGGCTCGATCAGTCCCGGTCGAAAGGCGAACGCCGGGGAGTCCCGCGCGAACAGCCAGTTTTCGACTTCGCCCTTGACCCGCGCCCACATCCAGCGTCCGGCGCCCGTGCTGTCGGTTCCCTGTCCCGACACGTAGCACACCACAAGTTCCGGATTGTGACGGGACAGGGCATTGACGATGGCCACGGTGAGATCGTACGTGACGCGCCGGTAGTCCGCCTCCGACATCCCGGCCGAAGAGACGCCGAGACAGTAGAAGCAGGCATCGAAGCCGGCCAGCGCATCCCCGTGGGCCTCAAGATCAAACAGGTCGGGGACGACCAACTGGGCCAGCTTCGCGTGCTCGAGATTCACACAGCGGCGCCCGATAGCGAGGACAGCCTCGATCTTGGGGTCCCGCAGACACTCGTGCAGGACGCCGCTGCCGACCATTCCGGTCGCTCCCGTCAGGACCACACGCATCGCCTGGCGCTCCGTTGTCGCTGGCCGGCTTCCATCAGTCCGCCAGCCTCTCGATTATCCACCCGTGGCCAGGATCGTGTGACGGTGCAACCTCACGACCTCCTCGTCGGAAAGGCCATTGCCGGTCACCCTCTGTGGGTCGGCACCCGGAACCCTCGAAGTAGGGGTGTCAAGGCCAGCGCCTCAAGTCGGCGGGAGGCAACGCAGCCGGCAAGATGGAACGTTCAAGTGTTTCGAGCCGCTGATCGACTTTCCCGAGGGCGATTTCAACGGTGCGCAGACGGTCATCCATGCCGAGTACGTCCGTTTCAAGCCGGTCGATGCGGGCGTTGACGCCCCCGATGAGAATCGCCATGACGGAGACTACAACACCGGTCATGGCAACGACCGCGCCGGTCACCGTTCCGATGATCGACTTGGTGTCGCTGCTCACGCTCGCATTGTACTCCAGCCGAGTCTGCATTCCGAGGCTCGCCGAGAGGTCCTGATCGTCCAGCCCGCATTGTTCACGAGCGGCGTATTGACGGCCATGCCCCCAGTCACTGACCTGGCAATGCGGCTCTTTCGGAGTCAGGCCAGATCGCATCGGCTTCCGGAGCCTCTCCCGTGAGCTGGAAGAGCCCGTCCGCGCTGTTCCTCCCCACTCTACGGGCCGATGCGGGCCGGACCGCTGTTCGGGACTGGCTCCAGGCCCTCCAGCAGACCCACTTGGCCTGCCCGACCTCGCCGGTCGGCTGCGCCTCGCTTTCTCAGAGCCTTCTAACGCCCGCGACGGACGGCCCCACCCCTCCCAGCCGGCGGACAATTGTCAGCCACTCCGCTTGCGCCGGTGCCCCCTGCGGCAGATGCAGCAACACACGCCTCACCCACACCACGACCTTGAGCAGAAAGTTCTGCAGCAGCACCTGCGCGGCCGCCGCCAGCAGCACACGGAACCCGTTCGCTAGGAACCGATTGCAGGTCTCGCGGTCCAGCCCCAGCCCCGCCTTAAGCTCCTTGAAGCCGTTCTCGGCATCCCCTCTCAGGCAGTGGATGCGCTCCCAGATCCGCCGATGTCGGTCAACGCGTAGCGCACTTCAGCCGCGGCCCAGCAAAGTCAGCGGATGCGGATTTGGCGCGAGAGTCCTTGTGTCAGGGCCGTTGGCCGGGACCGGCCGACGATCCGTCTCAGACCATCGCCACAACGTCTGGTCCCTATACTGGGCGCCTAGGTCGGGCGCGACCCGTGCGCATGTCCCTCCCACCACATTGGGAACGTCTCAAGGAAGCCGCCTGGGAGATGCCGGCACTGCCTGGCGTCTACCAGTTCCTAGGCGTTGACGGGAAGGTCCTGTACATCGGCAAGGCCAAGAGCCTGCGCGACCGCATACGGAACTACTTTACAAGCGAGGCACTGGCGGACGCCAAGCGTGGCGGCCTGCTGTTCGAATCCGCCGCCCTGGGCAGCATCCTTGTGCACAACGAGAAGGAGGCGCTCGCTCTCGAGAACAACCTAATCAAGGAGCACCAGCCGAAGTACAACGTCCTGCTCCGCGACGACAAGACCTATCCCTACATCAGGCTGACTCGCGAGAAGTATCCTCGCGTGTACGTGACGAGGCGGCTGAAGAAGGACGGCTCGACGTACTTCGGGCCGTACTTCCCCGGAAACCTGGCACACCGGCTGGTGCACTTCATCCACAAGCACTTCAAGGTGCCCTCGTGTCGAATCGATCTGGACCGGAGCCATCCCAGACCCTGCCTCGAATACCACATCGACCGCTGCTGGGGGCCGTGCGTGAAGGGGCTGGTCCCGGACGAGACCTACGAGCAGGCGGCGTCGGACGTGAGGGCGTTTCTCGGCGGCAGGCGGCACACGCTCGTGAAGGACCTCAGGAAGCGGATGATCCAAGCCTCCGAGGCGCTTGAATTCGAGAGGGCCGCGGGACTGCGGGACCTCGTCTCCACCGTCGAGGAAATCACCGAGCGCCAGCGAATGGCAGCCGCCCAGGGCCGGGACATCGACGTGTTCGGGCTGCACGCGGAGCCCCCTCTTGTGGCGGCGAACATATTCCACGTGCGCAACGGCAGGGTCGTCGACCGCCGCGAACTCTACTGGGAGGACATAGAGAGGTTCGAGCTCCCCGAGTTCCTCGACAGCCTGCTGCCGCAGGTGTACCTGGGCCAGCGCCTTATTCCGTCCCTGGTGGCGGTCCCGTCGGCGTTTGACGGCATGGCCGCGCTGGAGGAGCTTCTGGCCGAAAGGCGGGGTTCCAAGGTGAGGATCGCAGTGCCCTTGCGCGGGTCCAACAAGGCCCTTCTCAACCTGGTCACCACCAACGCGCGCAACTGCTTCGAGCAGCGCTTCCGGATTCGCAAGCCGACCCCCGCCCAGCTCGCCGAGGCGTGGCGCGAGGCGCTGAGCCTGCCCCCTGCCGAAGACGGCGGAACTCCCAGCACGCGCATCGAGTGCTTCGACATTTCGCACACGCAGGGCGTCGAGGTGGTGGCCTCGATGGTGGTGTGGGACGACGGGACGATGAAGAAGAGCCGGTACCGCAAGTACATCGTGAGCCGACAGGCCAATGACGACTTCGCGGCCATGCGGGAGGTCGTCGGACGTCGCTACAGGCGGCTGAAGGCGAAAGCCGAGCCCTTCCCCGCTCTCGTGCTGGTCGACGGAGGCATCGGGCAGCTGCATGCGGCAGCGGAGGCGCTCGAGGAGGTCGGTGCCGCGGCGCAGCCGCTGGCGGCGATCGCCAAGCGCGAGGAGACGCTGTACGTGTACGGGCAGGAGGAGGATCCGATCCGGCTCGACCGGTTCAACCCGGTCCTGCACGCAGTCCAGCAGATCCGCGACGAAGCCCACCGGTTCGCAATCAGGTTCCACCGGCAGAGGAGGTCGAAGCGCAGCCTGCGGTCGGAACTTCTGGAAGTGCGGGGAATCGGTGAGGTGACCGCGCGCAAGCTCCTGCGGACATTCGGAAGCCTGGCAGGAATCCGAGACTCATCGTTCGAGGCTCTGGCCGCGACGGTCGGCCGACGCCGGGCCGAGGCGATCCGCGACCACTTCGGCGGTCAGGCCCAGCAGTTGTAGTAGCCGTCCTTGCGGTCGACCTCGATCGGCATGCCGTAGACGCGTGACAGCGTCTCGGACGACAGCAGCTGCTCCTTGGGCCCTTCAGCGTGAATCCTCCCCTCGCTGAGCAGGATCACGCGCGACACCTCCGGCACGATGTCGGGCAGGTGATGCGTGACGTAGATCAGGCTCGTCCCGAGAGCCGCGATTTCGCGAAGAGTCTCGCGCAGCTCCAGGGCCGCCCGGATATCGAGGCCGTTGGAGGGTTCGTCAAGCAGCAGCGCTCTGGGCGCGTTGACCAGCGAGCGTCCGATCACCACGCGCTTGGCCTCCCCAGTGGACATCGCGTTGACGGGCTTGTCGCGAAGGTGCTCCGCCTTCATCAGCCGGAGCACTTCCCTGCCCCGCTCCTCCATGGCGTCCGTGACCGGGTGCTGCGGCCAGAGCTCGAAGCTGGAGTAGTAGCCGGACAGCACTACGCTTCTCCCGGTCGCGCTCTTCGAGCAGGCCTGGACCATTTCGTTCGAGACGATTCCGATCAGCTTTCGCATGTCGTGCACGTGCCAGTCGGAGCGCCCGAACAGCCTCATCACGGGCCGAAAGCGACGGACCGGGTGGTCGTACCGCATCATCGTCCGGATCAGAGTCGACTTCCCGGACCCGTTGGGGCCGATGATTGCCACGTGCTGGCCGCAGGGAACGCATAGCGATATGTCCTTGAGCGCAAGCGTGTCCCCGCGGTAGACAGTGATGTTGCGGAAGTCGAGCAGCGGGGGATCGGTCTCGGTGCGGGTCATCGGGTTTCAGAGCCCCGGGCCGGCTGGGCCGGGGCCGCGGCTCGCAGACTTCAGCGGTGCAGGAAGTTTCCGAGAAGCAGCTTGCCGGCTTCGGTCAGGATGGATTCGGGATGAAATTGCACGCCCTCGACAGGATGGGACTTGTGCCGAAGTCCCATGATGATCCCGTCTACTGTCCAGGCGGAAACCTCCAGTTCGTCGGGAAGCGACTCACGCTCGACGACCAGCGAATGGTAGCGGGTGGCAACGAACTTCTGGGCCAAGCCCTCGAAGACGGTCCGCCCATCGTGCCGGATGCGGCTGGTCTTGCCATGCATCAGGTACGGCGCCCGTATGACTTTGCCGCCGAAAGCCTCCCCGATGGACTGATGGCCCAGGCAGACGCCGAGGATCGGCACCCTGCCGGCCATGTCCCTGATGAGATCGACACAGATCCCGGCCTCGCTCGGCGTGCAGGGCCCGGGCGAAATGACGATTCGCTCCGGCTGCAGGGCGTGCACATCCTCGAGCGTGATCTCGTCGTTCCGCCTGACGGCCATCTCGGCCCCAAGTTCGCCGAGGAACTGCACAAGGTTGAACGTGAACGAGTCGTAGTTGTCGACGACCAGAATCATCTACTTCTATCTTCGCCTGTTCGGGAGCGTGGATCGTCGAGGCATCGTCCCCAAGACCGTGCCCTCCGGCGCGGCCCCGGCGCAACGTGGGGCCGACTCGGCAGCGCACCGAAGCACAGACCTCCGAGCCGGACATGCCGATGGCGCTGATCAAGCCCCGGACGTGGGCGGAGAGCGCACGGCCGAAGGATTGCCCCATCCGTCGCCGGGGGCTGACGCCGGTCGCGACCCGCCCACCACGCTCGGCACACGAGGAAACGTGCTCTGCGGGGGATCCGGTCGTACCTGGTGACGGATACGCATGTGATGGCTCTCAAGGATCTGGATTCCCATGCGCAAGAAAGCATTCAGTACCAGCGAATTCCAGGCCGCATTGGCGCAGGCGTAATGAAGTCTGCCATTGATTGGCAAGAATGGTCATGTATAAGGCAAGACCGCTGTGCGGCCGCAGTTCTGCCGGCACCCGCTCGCCGGCGCTGGTATACCATGGGGCGCACCATACGGCAAGGCCTGCCACGCACACCTGCGGCCTGATCACGGATCGGGATCGCTTGGTGCGGGAGGGAGATGGACCCCATGCACAGACGTACCTTTCTAGCGACCGCGGCCATGGGCGGAGGCGCAGCCTCCTGCACGACCTCGACGACTGCCCCGGAGCCCGCAGCGACGCGGGAGATGAAGATGCACGTGGGGGCGCAGAGGAGCCCGACCGACGTCGAGATGCTGCAGTTTCTGAAGAGGCACGGAGTGGACCACTGCTGCGGCTATCCGCCCCATCCCGGCGAGAGGGGCCACTGGCTCCCAGAGGACGTGGAGAAGACCCGCGAACTCTGCGAGTCCGAAGGCGTGGCGCTCGACATGGTCGCGCTGCCCTTCCTGGCGTCCTCGCACATCGACAGGGAGAGCCGCGGGGCGATCATGCTGGGGCAGTCTCCGGAGCGGGACAAGGACATCGACGACATCCACAAGATGATCCGGGCATGCGCCGAAGCGGGCGTCCCGGCGTTCAAGTACAACATGAGCATCCTGGGCGTGCTGCGCACCGAGAGGACGCCTGGTCGCGGCGGCTCCACCTACTCAACCTGGCGTCTCGACGAGGCCGACGCCGACCCGCCGCTGACGCGGGCCGGGCGGGTGAACGAGGAGGAGGCCTGGGAGCGCATCACGTACTTCCTGGACCGCGTGATCCCCGTGGCCGACGAATACGGAATCCGCGCCGCGTGCCACCCGCATGACCCAGGCGTTCCTCCCGAGGGCTACCAGGGCGTTGCCAGGGTCCTGGGCACGCCCGAGGGCCTGTACAGGTTCATGCAGATCCAGGAATGCCCCCACCACGGCTTCAATCTCTGTCTTGGGACGACGGCCGAGATGCTCCAGGATCCCGCAACCGAGATCCACGACGTGCTTCGCCGTATCGGCTCCGCAGGCAAGATCTTCAACATTCACTTCCGCAACATCCGCGGCAGCCGCAACAGCTTCCAGGAGGTCTATCCGGACGAGGGCGACTTGAACATGGTCGATCTGGCCCGCACGCTGTGGGAGGTCGACTATCCGTACATGGTCATGCCGGACCACGTGCCCCTGCATCCCGACGATCCACGGCGGAGACAGGGATTCGCCTACGGCTTCGGCTACATCAAGGGCGTGCTGCAGGCATTGCGCGAGACAGCCTGATCCCGGCCCCAGGGGCGCGAAAAGTGCTGTGATAGGGTCGGGAAGTCGGTGAGAGACTTGGCAGAGGTCCCTGCAGTGGAGCTTTCGGGCTGCTCCTTCAGCTATGGTCGGGCCCGGGCGCTTGAAGATGTGAGTTTCAAGGTGGCCCCAGGCTCGATCTTCGGCCTGCTCGGCCCCAACGGCAGCGGCAAGACGACGCTGTTCCGAATCCTGTCCACCCTGCTCACCCCCGACAGCGGTGTTGCGAGCCTGTTCGGAATCGATGTGGCGAATGCTCCGGTCGAGGCGCGGAAACACGTCGGTGTCGTGTTCCAGTCGCAGAGCCTGGACCGGCGGCTCACCGTCGAGGAGAACCTGGTTCACCAAGGTCACATGCACGGGCTTTGGGGAGCCCCGCTTGCCCGTCGGATCGGCCAGGTGCTCGAAAAGGTCGGCCTGACGGACCGGCGCAAGGACCGGGTGGACAAGCTTTCCGGCGGTCTGCGTCGGCGGGCGGACCTCGCCAAGGGCCTGCTGCACCGCCCGCGCCTCCTCCTGCTCGACGAGCCGAGCACGGGCGTCGACCCGGGCGCTCGCCTGGGCTTCTGGAAGTACCTCGAGGAGCTGCGCGGTTCGGAAGGCGTGACGGTCCTGCTCACCACGCACCTGCTGGAAGAGGCCGACGCGTGCGACCGGCTCGTGATCCTGGATCGCGGCCGTGTCATTCGCGAAGGGTCGCCGAAGGAGCTCAAGGACGAGATCGGGGGCGAGGTGGTCACGCTCGTGTCACCGGAAGCGGCGGATGTCGCTGCGGTGCTGACCGCGGAATACGATCTGGAGGACACCCGGGTCGGCGACCGTCGGATTCGCTTCGAGGACGCCAAGGGCTCGAAGTGGGCCGCGCGCCTGATGGAGAGATTCGGAACCCGCATCGAGTCGGTCAAGGTGTCAAGACCC
Organism: Bryobacterales bacterium; assembly: GCA_028819255.1. Taxonomy (GTDB): domain Bacteria; phylum Acidobacteriota; class Terriglobia; order Bryobacterales; family UBA6623; genus VXMF01. Next base: position 17,527 of record JAPPMB010000133.1, read on the forward strand.
AGCCTCGAAGACGTTTTCCTGCACCACGCGGGACACGGCTTCGATTCGGACGGCAGTTCATGGAACGGAGCGAGGGATTCCACGTCCTAGCCGTCGCAGCCCACCCCGACGACGTCGAGCAGACCTGCGGGGGCACGCTGCTGAAGATGGCGGAGCGGGGCTACCGCACCGCGATACTCGACCTCACCGCCGGCGAGATGGGCAGCCGCGGAACACCCGGGCAGCGCCTGGAGGAAGCAGCGGAGGCCGCCAGGATCCTCGGTGTCGTCTCCCGCAGCAACGCCGGACTGCCCGACGCCCGCCTCGAGAACACCATCCAGGCGCGGCTGCGGGTGGCCAGAGTCATCCGCGACTGCCGTCCGGGCGTGGTGATCCTGCCCTACTGGGAGGCCCGGCATCCGGACCACGCGCGCTGTTCGGAGATCGGCTACGAGGCCTGTTTCCTCGCGGGCCTGAGAAAGCTGGATCTCGACGGCGATCCCCACCGGCCCCGCAAGATCCTCTACTCATCCATCTATGCCGACGTCAGGCCCAGCTTCGTCGTGGACGTTTCAGCCCAGTTTGAGCGACGCATGCGAGCGCTGCTGAGCTACCGCTCCCAGTACGCGGACCAGACCGAGGCGGCGGGCCTGTTTCCGGGCGAGGCGGAAGTCGCCGAACGCCTGCGCACCGCCGCCCGCACCTATGGGGCACTGATCGACTCGGAGTACGGCGAGCCGTTTGTCGTCAAGGAGGTGCTGCGCGTGGACGACATCGTGGGCCTTGGCGTGCGCAGCCTATGACCCGCCGGACCTGCTAGATCGCATCCGCGTAGTAGCCGTCGCGCGCCTGGACCTTGGCGCCCTTCCGGGAGACCTTGACGCCTATCTTCCGGAAGCCCGGCTTGTCCAGCCCGCGCTTGGGGCTGTACCCGAGGCTGTACTGGCTCCGCATCTCCTCCTCGATCCTGCGGAAGATCTCGGCAAGCCGGTTTCTGCGCGAAACCCGAAAGAAGGTCCCGCCTGTCTGCTCCGACATCTTCTTGAGCGCTCCGGCGCCGGAGCCGGGCATCATGCCCAGGTAGCGGGGAAACTGGATGTCGACATACTCGATCGTGTAGACCACGATGTCGGCACGGTGTGCGGCCGCGATCGCTGTCCGGAGCTTGACCTTACTGCCCACGTCGTAGCCGTCGGAAATGATCACCACCGCCTTGCGCCCGACCTGGTTGCGGAACATCTCGTCCGCGGCCAGGTACAGCGCGTCGTGCAGGGCCGTGCTCGTCTGCTTCCTGTCGCCGGTCGGATTCGGGTGGAATCCACCGCCCGGCACCTCCACGACAAGCTCCCCGAGACCGCGCTCCAACAGCTGCAGGGAGTTCGTGTAGTCCTGCAGAAGCTCCACGTTGCGGTCGAAACTCATCAGGAACGCGAGATCCTTGCTGGGACGCAGCACGGACTGCAGAAACATCATTCCCGCCCTCCGCTCTTCCGGGATCAGCATCTGCTGGCTTCCGCTGGTGTCGATGAGCAGGCCGATCGTCAGGGGCAGGTCGGTCTGGTGGGCGAAATACTGAATCTGCTGGCGCTGGCCGTCTTCCGAGAGAGTGAAGTCCTCCCGCGACAAGTCACTCAGCAGCCCGCCGGCGCTGTCCTTGACGGTCGCCAGAACATTGACGACCCTCACGTCGAGGGTGAAGGTCGCCTCCTCCCCTACAGGCTCCACTCCCGCGTCCTGGGCGGCGAGGTGAGCCAACACCAGCAGCACGGCAAGCCAGAGCGCGAAGGGCCTCATTCCATTCAAAGAGACGACCGGAAGGGACGCGCGGTTTCCGTGCAGCACTGGAACCTACAGGAAGATTGGGTCCCGTGGCCTGCGGGCCCTGCGGCCCAGCAGGCTTGAGGCGACCGGATCGTTGACGAAGTCCTCGCGGTCTGCGTCCCACACCAGCTTCCGGCCCCGGCCGCCGCAGCCAACGAGGGCGACGCGCAGGCGCGCGTTTGCGCCGACGACACGGGAATCGGACGCGGCGGCGAGCGTCGCGCCGCCCGCGGCGCGAAGGGACCACCGCCGCGGGACCGGAGCCGCTGCGCCGGTCTCCGCGCACGGCACCTGACGATGAGCGTCTTGTCCGGCTTCCATGCTGCAGTCAGTCGGCGTCCGCGGCCCACTTCTCCTCGATTTCGGATGCACCCTTCTGGAACGCCTGCTTCAAAGCGCCCGGCGCGATGGTGGAAGCCGTCCTGGCGACGTTCATGATCCACGGCGCGATCCTTGAGTCGGCAACAAGCCCGGAGGTGTCGGCGAACGGCTGAAACGCCACCAGGCCCAGAAGCAGCGCCGCGGAGACGAGCAAGCCGCGAATCGCCCCGAACCCGGCGCCGAGGGCCATGTCCAGCCATTTCAGGCCTGACAGGGCCCAGATCCCCGCCAGTGCCAGGGAAAGCAACACACCGACGAAGAGACAGCCCAGAAACAGCGCAGCGAACGCCACCACCGCGGCAATCCGCGCGTCCTCAATCCAGGGGCTCAACTGCTCGGCCAGCAGGCCGTAGCCCCACATCGCCACCATCAGGCCAACGACCAGCGCCGCGAGACGGATAACCTCCTTGGTCATGCCGTTGCGCGCCGCAGCAACGACCGAAAGCCCCAGGATCCCGACGAGGACGATGTCAAGCACTCGGGCACTCGCTGCCGGACCGGCGGCCTGCGGCGGCCGGTCCGCTAGCTGCAAGTATAGCCGAGCCGTGTTGCGCAGCACCTCGCGTCTGGCTGGCCAGCCTGGAAGGCGATCCAGAGGACGGCCGGGAGCGGTCCGGATCGAGGAGCTGGAGGGCTTGAGTCCATCCTGTTGGAGGCTCTCAGCATCGAGTCGTCCGATGCAGTGCCCTGACACTGTCCTGGCCTCGGGTGCGCCCAGGAATCCACGGTCGGTTCGGCCGGCGCCTTTTCCCGTGCGCCGAGCAGCGTGTGACCCAGTCCCGGGAACACCGCAGGAACAAACGAAGCGCCCTGCCTGCGGTGACCAAGCCCGAGCATCTATCTGTGAATCCGGAATCCCTGCACGCGTGCCTGACGGCATGTTGCCGAAGCCCCCGGCACTTGTCCTTGATGTCGGCTCTGGTTCCGGACGCAACGCAGCTCGACTGGCGTTCGCCATTAGGATTCTCGGGAATCAGTTCCAGATCTTTGGCAAAATGGCTTCCTTGAAGAAACCATTTACTAGGTCCGCCATACATCGAAATTTTCTCTTTAATGACTCTCTCATTCTGAATTGAATGCAGCCCATTATTCAACAAACATCTGGAGAAAGTTTCCCTTGATTGAAATTGGCACTCAGGCAAGAACACCCTTTCATTCCCATGTCCCAGTGACAGCACGGTGCCCGATCACACGGCGCTTCCGTGCGAAGCTGTAGGGACTGTGGTCTGCTGGGTTCTCAGATGGGCGGCACTCGTCGCGCTAGCGGGACTGGCAACCGGCGCTGAGACGCTCTCGCTCGTGGGAAGAGTGGCGCCGCCCCTGCAACGGGGCGTCGCGGTGATCTCGGCCGTAGAGAGTCCGTTCTACGTCGAAGTTCCCGTCCGCAACGACGGCTTCTCGTTCCGTGGGCTCAAGGCCGGCGCCTACACGCTCACCGTGATGGACCCCACATGGGGAGTGACGCGCAGGACAGTCCAGGTCACTCCCTCGTTTGCCGACGAAGGCGGCAGGGTCCGCGTCGAAATCGACCTGGAGCGTTCGGCAGACGGGCGTTCCCGGCGCTTGCGCCAGCAGGGCACCGTCTCGGTCGCGAATCTGAAGGTGTCACGCAAGGCGCGGGCGGCCCGCCGCAAGTCGAAGGCGAGATTCGCCAGGGGCGACGAGGCAGGGGGCGTGGCGCTCCTGCTCAAGGCAGTGGAGATCTCGCCGTCCTTCACCGACGCATGGAACGAGCTGGGAACGATCGCCTACAAGGCGGGCCGCTACGCGGAAGCCGAAGAGAGGTTCCGCAAGGCTCTCGAGCATGAGCCGCTCGCCTTTGCGCCGATGGTGAACCTGGGAGGAGCCCTGCTCTCGCAGAACCGGTTCGACGAGGCACTCAGCTTCAACCTGATGGCCCGCAGCATGCAGCCCGGCGACGCGCTGGCCAACTCCCAGCTCGGCATGAACTTCTTCTACAAGGGGCAGTACCAGAAGGCCCGGGAGTACCTTCTGCGGGCCAAAGAGGCCGACCCTGGACACTTCAGCCATCCCCAGCTCTTCCTTGCGGACATCTACGGCAAGCAGGGGAAGCTTGAGGAGGCGCGGGCGGAACTCGAGGAAACATTGCGCCTGCACCCCGATTCCAGTGTCGCCGTGATCGCCCGCGAGGCATTGCGCAGGCTCGAGGACGCATCCCTGCCGCCGTAGCCGCACTCGCCGGGCCCGGACCCGCCGCCGGGCGACAATAGGGAGCCCACCATGCCAGCGCGCGCCGCCCTAGCCTTCGCCCTCACTCAGTTCGTTGCCGCGGGAACGGCTGCCGACCTGCCCAGCTTCATCGTCATCCTCACCGACGACCAGGGCTACGCCGATCTCGGCATCCAGGGCCATCCCTATATACGCACGCCTCACCTCGACAGAATGGCGGCCGAAGGCATTCGGTTCACCGACTTCTATGCACAGCCGTTCTGCGGCCCGGCCCGCGCCGCCCTGATGACGGGCACCTACCCGCCCCGGAACAGCCTGATGTTCAACCACATCCCTCGCGCCCGCACCGGCATCCACCCGAACGAGATCACGATCGCGGAGCTGCTCCGGGACCGCGGCTATGCGACGGCCATGGTGGGCAAGTGGCACCTGGGAGACGCACCCGAGTTCCTGCCGACCCGCAACGGCTTCGACTCGTACTACGGCCTGCCCTACTCGAACGACATGTGGCCGTACCATCCCAAGATCGTGCGCACGCCGGACGAGGACGAGCGGATGCGGCACACGCGCGAGCGAACCGGCTACACCGGCTATGCACAGTCGGAGGAGACCTATCCGACGGACTGGTTCCCGCCGCTGCCGCTGCTCGAGAACGAGAAGGTGATCGAGACCAATCCTCGCCAGGAGGACATCACGGCGGAATACGCGGACCGCGCGATCGAGTTCGTGCGGTCCAACCGCGAACGGCCGTTCTTCCTCTACGTCGCGCATTCCATGCCGCATGTCCCGCTCTTCCGGAGCCGCGCGTTCCGCGACCGTTCGCTGAGAGGGCTCTATGGCGACGTCATCGAGGAGATCGACCATCACACCGGACGCATCCTGGACACGCTGGACGAACTCGGACTCGACGGCAGGACGCTTGTGATCTTCACATCGGACAACGGGCCCTGGGCGGGCTACGGCATCGACGCCGGTTCAGCCGGCCTCCTGCGGGGCAGCAAGGGCACGGTCTTCGAGGGCGGGATCCGGGTGCCGGCGATCATGCGCTGGCCGGGGCGCATTCCAGCGGGTCTGGTCACGTCCGAGGTCGCCTCGATCATGGATATCTACCCGACGCTGGCCGGTCTCTCGGGGGGCGAGCCGCCCAGGGACCGCACCATTGACGGCAGGGACCTGCAGCCCCTGTGGGCCGACCCGGAAAGGGCGACGGGCCACGATGCGCTCTACTTCTTCGAGGGAGGCTACCGCTACCGTGCCGAAGACGGACCGCCCGAGAACAACCCCCTCCTGCGCGCGGTGCGCTCCGGCGAGTGGAAGCTCCACCTGAAGACCGAGCAGGACGGCGAGGACGGATCAGCGAAAGTGGTGCCCGCCGAGCTCTACCATCTGCACTGGGATCCGAGCGAGACTCGCGACGTCGCTGCGAAGCACCCCGATGTCGTCGATCGGCTGACGAAGCAGTCCCGGTCGTTCCTCGCCGGCCTGCGCACGGACGTGAGACCGCTCGGCCGGCTCGCCGACTGACCCGGCCGGCCCTACTCGACCGTGTAGAGACCGAGATCCAGGCCCCGCAGCCCCTGGGCAAGGTCTCCGGTGGCGGCGATGACGTTCGAACCCTGCCGCAGGGCGCTGGCCGCCTCGCTGAGGTCCATGTGGTGGTAGTGCCGACCGCCAGGGCGGATGTCTCCGAAGTCGAACACCTTCTCACCGTTGATGTAGACCTCGCCGCTGTCCACACCCCGGTAGCTCTCCAGCCACAGGTTGTCAGGCACGGATTCCACTTCGAATGTGGACCGCACCCAGATGGGGCCGGCCTCCCAGACCGTGCCCGTGTCGAACATCGCGTTCATTCCGGTCTGGAACGGAGCCGGACCCGTCCGCCATTCCTCGCCGGGCGCCCCGGACGCCCAATCGGCGGCGGGCGGGTCCGTTCGGTACTCCCACTGCTGCGGCTCGTGCTCCGACGTGGCGAGCAGGTCTCTGGCAACGCCTTCCGAGAAGTAGATCCGATCGTGCAGGCCGGTGACGAACTCGCTGTCGAACTTGACCAGTTTCCGGTCGTAGGTCATCAGGCCGTTGACCTCGCCCTCGACGTCGGTCGTCTGGGTGTAGATCGCCGCAGCGAGCCCCAGTGCGCGCGGACCGGCGAGGTTGCCGACAACCTCGTCGTACTTCGCGTGCAGATCCTCCCGGCTGAAGTAGGTGCGGTATCCCCAGTTGCGCTTGTCGGTCCACCACAGGTGGCCTTCGACGGGCCACCCCAGACCGCCGAACTCCCCCAGCAGCGTGGCCCTGTTCGGCGTGATCCTCTCCATGCCCGGTCCCGGGTACATGTGCGCGTCGTACACGTCGCCGATGCCGCGGTCCGTCCAGCCGCTCGTGGTGTTGACCAGTCGCGTGGGGTCTCGCTCCCGCAGCCATCCGTCGATCCTCGCCACGTCGTACTGGCCCCAGCCCTCGTTGAACGGAACCCACATCACGATCGAGGGAAAGAACGAGAACGTGTCGACCAGCTCGGCGAGCTCGGCCTCGAACTGTTCGGCGGAGTCCTCGGGCCGCTCTGCGTCCTGGTCGTCATCCCAGCGCACCAGCAGATTGCCGGGGCTGTTCCGGCGCAGGTTTCCGTTCGGCATGTCCTGCCAGACCAGGAGTCCGAGGCGGTCGCAATGGTAGTACCAGCGGGCCGGCTCAACCTTGACATGCTTGCGGGCGACATTGAAGCCGAGCATCCTGGTCACCTCGATGTCGTACCGCAGGGCCTCGTCGGTCGGGGCCGTGTACAGCCCGTCCGGCCACCAGCCCTGGTCCAGCGGACCGAACATGAAGAGGGGCTCGCCGTTGAGCATCAGCCGCTTGAAGCCGCGGGAATCCTCTCCGAGGGCGATGTCCCGGATCGCGAAGTAGCTTCCCACGCGATCGAGCTGTTCGCCGCCCTGGACGAGCCTTACATCGAGGTCATACAGGTTCGGCTCGTCCGGAGTCCAGAGCTGCGGGCTCTCCACCGCGATCTCGACCATCTGCCCCGGCATGCCGCTCGCCTGTCCGACCGGGCTGCCGTCGCGGTGGGCGGAAAGCTGCACCGTGCAGCCCTGGCAGTCTCCTCGCACATCGGTGCGCACCCGGACTGCGCCGGCGGGCCTGTCGGGCGCAACGGACAGCGAAGCCACGGAAGCTTCCGGCACGGGCTCGAGCCAGACCGTCTGCCAGATCCCCGTGACCGAGGTGTACCAGATGCCTCCGGGTTCGCTGACCTGCTTGCCGCGGGCCTGGGTCCAGGTGTCGGTCGGGTCCCAGACCGCCACCGCCAGATCCTGCTCAGCCTCGTCCGCGAGCAGGCCGGTGACATCGAAGCTGAACGGCGTGTACCCCCCCTTGTGTTCGCCCGCGAGCTTGCCGTTCACGTAGACGGTGGCGTGCCAGTCGACGGCCCCGAAGTGCAGGAGCAGGCGGTCGCCGCGCCACTCGGGAGGCACTTCGAACGCGCGCCTGTACCAGAGCGACTGGTCTGGCGTCGGCACCTTGGAGACTCCGGAGAGCGTCGATTCGATGGGAAACGGCACCAGGATCTCTCCCTCGAAGACGTCCGGCCTCGGCGCGTCCCTCGCAACCAGGGAGTATTGCCACGGGCCATTGAGATTCAGCCAGCGACCGCGCGTCATCTGGGGACGCGGATACTCAGGCCACGGCATCTCCTTGTCGACGTCTGCGGCGAACCTGCTCAGCATGGGGCCCGGCTCTTCATCTGAGGGCCCGGAACATCCCAGCAGAAGAAGCGCCAGGATTGGCGCGGAGGCGTGCGCGGCAAAGCGAAGTCCAGTCGTCCGGAGCATTGCCCAAAGGCTACCAGAATGCTCGCCTCTCTTCATCGCGGGTCCTGTCGGCGGTGTGTCGGCTGAAGGCTCGGCTTCCGTGTCAAGACCGCTCCCCGCAGGCAACCTGGACGACTCGGAGGATGTCGGGATCCTTGTGGCTGGACAGGCAGGCGTCCACTGCAAGCCGCGCCGAACATCGCGCCGCCCGCTGAGGGCGGGTTTCGCCGCGCCGCGAACCTCCGGCCAGGCGCTTCATCTACCTGATCCAGGCGCCAACCGTCCGGCTTTGACCCGGATACGGACTGCCACATTGGCGGGCTCCGGCGGTTGCGAACCGGGAGGTAATCTCAGGATCGGAACGCACAGCACGCGCCGGGAGTACGGAAGATATGCCCACATGGCTGACGTCGGGGCCGATCCCGACGAGAGCCCCTGGTGTGGTTGTCAAGACCACACCCTTGGCGTTTGGCGGACTCACGCCGTGCCGGTGTGCATCGTAGCCGCCGCCGGATGCGGCGCGAAAGGACGCCGCATTCTCGGGAGAGGATGTGGTTGCGGCCACTGGGCGTCCGCCGGCGCGAATGCATGCATGCGGCTGTGCCTCAGGTCGGTGCGGCTGAACTGCCGAAGAGCGCTCGAACCCAGTTGCGCTCGCAACGCTGCGACACGTACGCCAGCCCCCGACTTGTTCTGGACTGAAGGCTCGCTTCCGCACCGACAACACTCGCGATCTTGATGCGCTCCTACTTGCCGCAGGTGCCGTCCAGGCCCTCTCGGCCGTGCTCTTGCTGGCATCAGAGCCGCCTCACGCCGCCGCGGCATGTCCTCCCAGCCCGGAATTCGAGCCCCGCGCCTGCGCTGATGGCATGCGCTCGGGGATCGGGCCGAGGCGACTCTAGCCCTTCGTGCGTAGGTGGCGGTCGAGCTGGCCCGAGAGCTCCCTTACACTCTTGCCTGCCGCCACACCCATACGGGAGACGACGGACCGCACCTCGCTGGCCGCAACTTCCTCGGTCACCGCGGACGCCCCGCTCCATGTGACTCGGCCCGTGCCCGCATCGACGAGTTCGAGCGAGATCTCCACTGCGGCACGGACCGGGCCCCCGTAGTCGACCTCCTCCAGTCTCCGCAGCTCTCCCCGCAGAATGAAGTCGGCCCGGGTCCGGCCGTCGAACGGCACCACCGAGGAAAACGTGCCGCGCGCCATCAGCTCCTGCAGCAGCAAACGCGTGACCCCGTCCTCAGGGTCCTCCGCCCAGCGGTGGTACTCGTAGAATCCGACCTGTTCGGGCGACTCCCGATAGACGATGCGGCCCTGCCCGATCACGCGCGTGACACGCAGCGGCACCAGGACGGCAGTGTGTTGGAGCCGGGCGGAGGCGGGTGCAGGCGCTGGAAGGTCCAGCACATAGTAGTGAGTCGGCGGTGCCTTGGCTCCGCAGGACAGGCAGATGCCCAGAACGACGACCGCCACGGCATGCAGGCGGAGGCGGGAGTGCATGCTAATCTTAGCCAGCAAGCCATTATGCCGGATCTTGCGCTTTCCTGCTATCGCTGCGGTCACCAGATGCGGCTGATGCCGCGCGAGAAGATCCAGCGTCAGGACACGTGCGCCGGTTGCGGGGCGGATCTGCACTCCTGCGTCCACTGCAGGTTCTTCGATCCCGGCCGCCACAACCAATGCTCTGAACCGCAGGCGGAGTGGGTCCGCAGCAAGTCGGCCTCCAACTTCTGCGGCTATTTCGAACCGCGCACTTCGGTCAACCTGACGGCCCGCGGCGGATCGAGCCGGGCCGCGGACGCCCGTGCTGCGTTCCACAACCTGTTCAAGAAATAGGGTCCGCGGCTTGCGCCAGACCTGAAGGATACCGGGAGTGATGGACCGTTCCGCGGCCGCGCAAGGCGTGCTGGACCTGTCGACGGGTCAGTCGGTCATCGACAGGGTCTCCCGCACCTACGGCATCGACAGCTGGGGATTCGGATACTTCGGCATCAACGAGGAGGGCCACCTGACCGTGGCCCCGCACAAGATACCGGGCCTCTCGATCGACACCTACGAGGTCGTCCGGAAGCAGGTCCAGGCCCGCCAGGCGCCTCCCTTCCTGCTTCGGTTTCCCCAGATTCTCGACGAGCGGCTCGCCTCTCTGCACCAGGCATTCGCCGCCGCCATCGAGGAGTACGACTACGGCGGGCGGCACATCGGCGCGTACCCGATCAAGGTCAACCAGAAGGCCGAGGTGCTGCAGCGTCTGGTCGCATCCGGCCGCCGGTACGACTACGGCCTGGAGGTCGGCAGCAAGGCCGAGCTGGTCGCGGCGCTGGCGATGCCGCTGTCGGAGCGCGCGCTGATCGCGTGCAACGGACTCAAGGACGAGCTCTACCTGCGTCTCGCGATGCAGGCCGGCAGGCTGGGCAGGCTGGCCGTCATCATTGCCGAGGACCTCACGGACCTCGACATGACGCTGAACCTCGCACGGACCCTGGACCTGCAGCCGCCGCTTGGCCTGCGCGTCAAGCTGAGCGCGCGCGGCAGCGGGAAGTGGGAGGACTCGAGCGGGGAGTTTGCCAAGTTCGGCATGGGGACGCTTACCCTCGTCGAGGCGCTCCGCCGCATCGAGAGCGCCGGCGCGGGCGAGCAGCTCAAGATGCTCCACATCCATGTCGGATCTCAGGTCAACGACATTCGCCGCGCCAAGTCGGCCTTCAAGGAGGCCGCGCGCGTGTACGCGAAGACCTGCGGGATGGGCTTCGAGATCGAGTACCTCAACGTCGGGGGCGGGCTGGGCGTCGACTACGACGGGTCCAGGACCGCAAGCGAATTCTCGATGAACTATTCGGTGCAGGAGTTTGCGAACGACATCGTCTATGCGATCGGCGAGGTCTGTGACGCCGAGGACGTGCCGCCTCCGACCATCGTGACCGAGCACGGCCGCGCCGTGGTCGCATACCACGCGATGCTGGTGGTCGATGTGCGAAAGGTGGTCGCTCCCGGCGTCGTGGCGGACGGGGACTTCGGCGCGATCGAGTCGGAGGCCGAGCCGGTCCTGGAGCTCGTCGACCTGGCCCAGGGGATCAACGCCAAGAACTTCCGGGAGCGCTACCACGACGCCGTTCAGCAGCGGGGCGACCTCAACTCCCTGTTCGAACTCGGCTACCTCGGACTTCCCGACAAGGCGAAGGGCGAGTGGCTGTTCTGGAAGATCTGCCGCGAGGTCGCAGCGCTTTCGACGACCATGAAGGACCGCCCCAGGGAGTTCGAGGAGCTGGACCGCATGCTGGCGTCGAAATACGTCTGCAACTTCTCGATGTTCCAGTCCGTTCCCGATTTCTGGGCGTTCGACCAGCTGTTCCCGGTCGTGCCGATCCACCGACTCAACGAGGTGCCGACCGAGCGGGGAGTGCTTTGCGACATCACCTGCGACTCGGACGGGACCGTGGATCGCTTCGTCGACACGAAGCACCTGAAGGAGTCGCTGGAGCTGCACGGCTTGCGCGCGGGCGAGCCGTACTACCTCGGATTTCTGCTCATCGGGGCCTACCAGGAGACGCTGGGGGACATCCACAACCTGTTCGGCATGGTGACCGAGGTCAACGTGGAGATCGGGGCCGACGGCAGGTGGAGAGCGGGCCGGCCGATCCGGGGCGACAGCGTCCGGGACGTGCTCCGCGCCGCCGGGCACGGACCCGAGGCGCTGCGGGAGGCCGTGGCCCGGCGTCTGGCCGAACGGAAGACATCCGGCCTCATCGCCGATCCGGACGAGCATGAAGTGCTGGCAACTTCCTCGCGGGTGCTGGACGACTATACTTACTTGGTTTGAGTTCCCCGGAATCCTCAACAGTTGCGGGCCTGCTCGCCCCGCATCCGGCCGGCCGTCCGGCCCTCCAGGACGAGAGCGGCGCGACGACGGGCTACGGCCGGCTTCGGGAGCTGGCCGATCTGGCGGGCGAGTCTCTCCGCCGCTCCGGAGTGGGGCGCGGCGATCCGGTGGCACTCGTGCTGGGCAACGGACCGCACATGGCGGCGGCGTTCGTGGCCGTCTCCTCGACCGCCGCTGCGGCGCCGCTGCATCCGGGTCTGCGCGAGCGTGAATTCCGCGACAGCCTCGAGAGCCTTTGCGCGAAGGCCCTGATTGTCGAGGCGGACTCCAACACGCCTGCGGCAGGCGAGGCGCGGGAGCTGGGCATTCCCGTGCTCCCGCTGGAACGGACGGGCTCCGGCGGAGGGTTCCGGATCGTTCCCGTTGCGGCCGGAAGACCGGAGCGCGCCGGACCGGCGCGGACCGGCGACACCGCCCTGCTGCTGCACACCTCCGGCACGACCGCCCGGCCCAAGCTGGTTCCGCTTTCGCAGGCCAATCTGGTGTCGTCGGCGCTCGCCATCGCGAAGACGCTGCGGCTGAGCCCGGGGGACAGGTGCCTCAACATCATGCCGCTGTTCCATATCCACGGCCTGATGGGCGCCCTGCTGGCATCGCTGGCCGCCGGCGCCACGGTTGCGGCGATGCCCGGATTCCAGCCGATGCGGTTCGTGAGGTGGATCAGGGAGCTCAAGCCGACCTGGTACACCGCGGTGCCGACCATGCACCAGGCCATCCTGCGGCGTGCGCGACGCAACCCGAAAGCGGTGGCGGACAGCGGGCTACGCCTTGTCCGCTCCTCCTCCGCGGCCCTGGCGCCCTCGGTGCTGGCATCCCTGGAGCAACTGTTCGCCTGCCCGGTCATCGAGTCCTACGGCATGACCGAGGCCTCCCACCAGATGGCGAGCAACCCGCTTCCGCCGGCCATTCGAAGACCCGGCACCGTCGGGACGGCGGCGGGCCCGGAAATGGCCGTGATGGCGCCTTCCGGGGAGCTCCTCCCGCCTGGAGAGACGGGCGAGATCGTGATCCGCGGCCCGAACGTGACCGCCGGATACGTCGGCAATCCGGAGGCCAACGCCGCGTCGTTCACCAGAGGGTGGTTCCGCACCGGCGACCAGGGCCTTCGTGACGGGGACGGCTACTACACCATCACCGGGCGGCTCAAGGAACTCATCAACCGGGGCGGGGAGAAGGTCTCGCCGCGGGAAGTCGACGAGGTCCTTCTCGAGCATCCCGCCGTCGCACAGGCCGTCGCCTTCGCCGCCCCGCACGACAGGCTCGGCGAAGAGGTTGGCGCGGCGATCGTGCTTGAGGACGGCGCCAGCCTGACCCGCCGGCAGTTGCGGGACTTCGTCGCCGAACGGCTGGCCCGGCACAAGGTCCCGAGGCTCGTCTTGTTCGTCGACGCGATCCCGAAGGGACCCACCGGGAAGCTGAAGCGGGTCGGTCTGGCCGGCGCTCTCGGGATCGGCTAGCTGCGGTCCGCAAACACCTCGGCGACCGTGCGCTGGATCGCCTCGGCCGCCCCGCGAGGGTCATCGGCGTCGCGCACGGGCCGTCCCACGACGATGTGGTCCGCCCCGTTGAGAAACGCCTGCCGCACATCCACCGTCCTCTTCTGGTCGTCGGCGGGACGGTTCTCGACCGGCCGGATGCCCGGCGTCACAACGAGCAGCCGATTGTCGACGCTGCGTCGCAGGACCGGCACCTCCAGTCCGGAAGAAATCACCCCGTCACAGCCGATCCTGAACGCTCGGCGCGCCCGGGACAGCACAAGCGCGCCCGGGTCGCAGCCGAATCCCAGATCATCAAGGTCCCCCCTGTCGAGGCTCGTCAGGGCTGTGACGGCGAGGATCTTGACGTCTCCCTTGTTCTCGCAGGCCGCCGCAAGCATCCCGTCGTTGCCATGGACGGTGCAGCAGGCCACCCCCTTGCCGTTCAGGCGGCGCACCGCGCGGCCGACCGTGGCGGGAACGTCGAAGAACTTCAGATCGACGAAGACCTTCTTGCCCATGGCGGTGAGGTGCCGGACCAGGGAGAAGTAGTCTCCGTCCATGAAGAGCTCAAGACCCAGCTTGTAGAACTCCACGCTCGGCCCGAGCGCGTCCGCAAGCTTGCGCGCCGACGCCACGTCCGGAACATCCAGGGCGAAGATCAGACGTTCGCGAAGAGGCACCGGGTTGGTCGACAGAGCCATGACGACTAGGCTAGCGCGCCGGGCGAAGGGTGCCGGGAGATGCCCCGGGGACGCGGGTGGATCCGCGTTCGCGCACTACACTGGGCGCGTGCACACCTGCCGAATCTGCATCCTCGCCTGCGCGACCGTCGCCACACTCGCATGCACGGGCGGACGACCGCAAGCGTCCGGCCCTCTTGCCGGCTATCGTATCGTCGATCTCACGCACCCGTTCGACGACACGACGGTCTTCTGGCCGACGGGCCAGCCGTTCCGCCACGAGCAAACCGCGTGGGGACCCCAGCCCGACGGGTACTGGTACAGCTCGTACGACCTGGCCATGAGCGAGCATTGCGGGACGCATCTCGACGCTCCCATCCACTTCGCCGAAGGGCGGCCCGCAATCGGCGATCTGTCCCTTGAGGACCTGTCGGGACCTCTGGCGGTTGTCGACGTCGAGCAGCAGTGCGCGGCGGATCCCGACTACGCCGCGACGCCCGCCGACCTCGACGCCCACGAAGACCGCCACGGCAGGGTTCCGGAGGGCGCGGTCGTGTTGTTCCGGACCGGCTGGAGCCGGCGCTGGCCGGACACTCTGCAATACCTGGGAGACGACACTCCCGGGAAGGCGGACGCGTTGCACTTCCCCGGGATCTCCGCCGAGGCCGCTCGCTGGCTGGTCGAGCGGGAGATCGCGGCGACGGGAATCGACACGGCGAGCATCGATCCAGGCCAAAGCAGGAATTTTGCGGCTCATCAGGTCCTTGCAGCCGAGGCAATTCCGATTCTCGAGAACGTAGCCAGCCTCGAAGGGCTGCCGGCCCGAGGCGCTCACCTGCTGGCCTTCCCGATGAAGATCGGGCGCGGCTCCGGCGCGCCCTGCCGCGTCGCAGCCCTGGTGCCCGCCGCAAAGTAGGGGCGTGCCTCAGGACGCAGCCGACACCAGATCCGAAACGGGGCGAATCAACAGCTTGTTGGCCGTTGTCGCGGGGAGGGTCGAGAGCAGGACGAAACGCGTGCCCGTGTGCGGGTCCGCCCAGGCGAGCGTGCCCGTGGCGCCCCCGTGCCAGAAGGTCTCGGCGGAGCAGCCCGCTCCGGCCCCTTCGCCGAGGGCGAATCCAAGCCCGCGGTCCTTTCCAAGCATCGCCGTGTGGTTGCGCACCATGAGCGCCGCCGTCTCCGGTCTGAGGACCGTGGCGCCCTGCGGCTTGAGGAACTCGAGGAGGAACCTGGAGACGTCGGGCGCACTGGCGTGGGCGCCGCCCCAGGGTGAGGCGAGTTCGCGCCAGTAGGTGCTGTTCCAGTCCCAGTGGGCCGCTTCCGGCCGGCCCTGGCCGCCGTGCGGGGGACCTTCCTCCACCTGGCTGCGCTGGCCCAAGTTTGTCACCTATATTTGCAAGTCCTTTATAATCAGTAAGTTCTACGTT
>JAPPMB010000094.1 GCA_028819255.1 Bryobacterales bacterium
ACGTCACTGCGCAGGGCGTGTCAGTTTCGAGCAGCGCTACTACATCACCTCGCTCAGTGACGCGAAGTCATTTCAACGAGCGGTACGTTCGCACTGGGGCATCGAGAACGAGTCACCGGACTACACCACTTGAAGACCCCCGGCCACCCGGGCCGGTCTTTCTGCGCCGCTTTCGGCACCCGTTTGACGGTCAGCCGGTCGAAGTTCTCGAGAGACGGCGTGGCGGCGGGAGTCACCACAGGCTGAATCTGCACGTCGTGCTGCCCGACGGTTCCCGCTTGTGGATTCCGGCCGGTTGGACGAGTCTTGAGGCTCGGGACCCCGATGCCGCGACATTGCTCGGGGAGTTGTCGGACTTCGTCAGGTTGCGGACCCTGATCGATCATCTGGAACAACGCCTGGAGGCCTCGGATGGACACGGATCGGGAGTTGTCCCTGCTGGCGCTTCTGGAGTGGGAGGACCGTGTGGACGCATGGCTGCGGCTCCCCGCCGCGGACCGGGAGATGGTGGTGAGAACGCTTGCGGAGCTGATGGTCCGGCAAGCGGATCGAGAGGTGGGCGATGAGTCGGCCATCGCGGATCAAGCCAGCTCATCTTGAGCGGTTGGCTGTCGTGTACGTGCGGCAGTCGACCCCGAACCAGGTGGTGAAGAACCGGGAATCGCAGCAGCGCCAGTATGGTCTGGCCGACCGTGCCCGTGAGCTGGGATGGCCCGACGAGCGCATCCTGGTCATCGACTCTGACCTTGGTCACAGTGCCGCATCCCAGGGCACGCGCAGTGGCTTCGAGCAGGTTTGCGAGCAGGTTTCGCGGGGCCAGGTCGGAGCGATATTCGGGATCGAGGTTTCGCGGTTGGCGCGCAACACCGTGGAATGGTTTCAGTTGCTGGACCTGTGCCGGCTCAACGACACCATTCTGGTCGAGGACAGTCAGGTCTATGCGCCGGGGCGCGACGATGACGGTCTCATCCTGGGCATCAAGGGGACTTTTTCGGCAGCCGAGATGTCTGTTCTTCGTGCCCGCATGGAGGGCGGCCGGCGAAGCAAGGCCCAGCGCGGAGAGCTCTATGCACACCTGCCGATCGGCTTTGTCCGCGAGGGGAACATCCTTCGCAAGGATCCTGACCTGCGGGTCCAGACGGCCATCGAAACGGTTTTCGCCCGCTTCGGCGAGGGCGGGTCGGGGTTGCAGGCGGCCCGGCTCCTGCGGGCGGAGGGAGTGCGGCTTCCGAGCCGGCCGAGGAATGCGCAAGCCGTGACCTGGAAGGACACCACCTATTCGCGGGTGATGGAGATTCTGAGGAACCCGGCCATGGGTGGGGCCTATGCCTACGGGAAGGGCCGGCGCGGGTATCGGGATGACGGGACGCTCCTGGCACCGCAGGAGAGGTGGCGGGTGCTGAAGCCCGATCACCACGAGGGGTATGTGCCCTGGGCGGTGTGGCTGGAGGTCCAGGAGACTCTGGCGCGCAACTCGACCCGTCGCGAGCGCAAGCGCGGGGCGGCACGCGAAGGGGCGGCGCTACTCCAGGGTCTTGCCGTCTGTGGCCGCTGCGGCCGGTCGATCCAGGTTCGCTACAACAAGGGCCGGAGCTACTTTTGCAACTGGCGCACGGTGGAACTCGGTCAGTCCCGAAGCTGCTTCTCGGTGGGCGGCATTGGGATCGACGCAGTGGTTGCCCGCCACTTTCTCGAACGGCTGTCGCCGGCCGGGACGGAGGCGGCCCGGGCGGCGCAACAGGCGGTCTCGGAGCGGGAAGAAGCGGCGCTGCGCAGTTGCCGGCTGGAGCTTGAGCAGTGCCGCTACGAGGCCAGCCTTGCAGAGCGGCGGTACCGGCGGGTCGATCCCGACAACCGCTTGATCGCGGCGACCCTGGAACGGGAGTGGGAAGCCGCCCTGGCGGCGCTGGAGAGGGCGGAGTTCGCGCTGAAGGCGGCCCGGGAACGCCAGCCCGAGGCGCCGCCGCCTGGATACTTTGCCGACCTCGGCGCCTCGCTGGAACGGGTCTGGCATGCGCCGAGCACGACCTCGCGTGACCGCAAGCGCCTCCTCGCCTGCCTCGTCGAGGAAATCACCCTGCAGGTGGTCGAGGACGATCACACGGAAGTCGTCATCCATTGGCGGGGCGGCGAGACGGACGCATTCGCGGTCCCTCGCCAGCGGCCGAAGCCGGTTCGCCAGCTCGATGACATGGACACGGTGGAGTGGGTTCGTCGGCTGGCCCCGGCCTATCCCGATGTCCAGATTGCTCGGATCCTCAACGACCAGGGGCGGCGCTCGGCCCGAGGCCTGCTGTTTTCAGTCTCGCTGGTGCAACGGCTGCGGTACAGACACGGCATCGCCGGATACAGGCCGTCGGCGAGCGGTGAGGAGGAGGGGGAGGTGCTGAGCGTCCGGGCAGCAGCGGCGCACCTCGGGGTCTCCGATTCCACGCTCTATCGCTGGGTCCATGCCGGCGTTCTGCCCAGTGTCCATCCGGCGTTGCCCGGCGCCCCGGTTCGTGTGCGCCTGAATGCGGACTTTCGCAGCCGGTTCCATCTTGACCCGCCCGAGGGGTTCGCCCCCCTGCGGGAGGCAGTGAGACGCCTGGGGGTCTCCCGGCAGACGATCTGGCAACGCGTGGCATCCGGGCGGCTGGACTCCTGCCACGTGAAGCGGGGCCCCAACCGCGGCCTGCACGTTCGGCTGGAACCCGATGATCGTCCGCTTCTCAGGATGATGCTCGCGGATGAGGAGGAGCCAGCAGATGGCTGAAGACGGCATCCGGTGGCCGCCCCGGCCCCGCCACCGGTCGCTCCCAGGGTGTAAAGTCGCTATGACCCGGTTCGGCAGGATTCGGAGGAACTCAAGACTACCGTATGAATTCAACGCGTTGGAGAAGATCTTCGGAGAGCAGAAGCCTTGAACCAGAAGAGGAGCAGTTCAATGGGTCAATCGAGAACGGATTGCATTGGAGGCTGGACGTGACGTTCCGCGAAGACGAAAGCCGGATTCGTCGAGGCAATGCCCCTCACAATATCGGGG
>JAPPMB010000164.1 GCA_028819255.1 Bryobacterales bacterium
CCGTTACTGGTCAACAAGTTACAAGAATTCCAAGTCGCAAAATGGCGAACTTGGGTTCGGCCCGCTCTTCATCGGCGATGTCCACTTCTGTCGCGAAGGCTCTATGGCCTCTCACACCATTCCCGCGCTCTCTCCCGCCGAAGTGATCCGATCACCACTCGCCGAAATCATGCGACCGCCTTTACGCCGCGGGTTCGCCAAGACGGCCTCCTGTCGGGTCTTCGGGACCGGTCGCATCGAGTTCTTCCACGCCGCCGCACCCGGGCACGGACCGCGCAGCGCCGTGAACCTGCCCTGCGCCATCCCGGGTGCGCCGACGGATCAGAGCGATGGCGCAGATCCCGCGCTCTATGGCCGCAGGTTTCCGCTGCCCGGCCTGGCCTCCAGCAGACCCCTCGCCTGCAACAGCATCTCGTCGCCCGTATGGGCCCGAATCATGATGTCGGCGACTTCGCCGAGCAAGCCCGGATCCTGCACGGAGCGAATCAGCGCGGCCAGCCGCTCCGCGTCTTCGTCTCTGAAGCGTGCATTGGCTGTCCGCCCGTGGATGTCCCGGATCGCCTCTCGAGGCAGCGCTCCAGGCCGCGACGCTCGTAGCGTTCCGAGAACGGCGTCACGTTCTTTCTCAGCACGGTCTCAATGTCAGCCAATCCCCGCGCTTCCCCAATCGCCGACCGCTGCGGATAGTACGCCGGAATCACCTCCTGCTCCATCGCCGTCTCGAACGCGTCCCTCAGCCCCCGGTCATCCTCGTCCACCATCCTCCTGCGCACCTGCCCCAGCAGCTTCGCATCTGCTGGCGCCGGACGCCGCGGCCCGGCGCGGGCGGGAGAACGGGCGCGGCGCATCGCATCCCGCCACCCGCCGCAGCCAGCGGTGGGCCGCTCGGCGCGGAATGCAGCCTGCGCGTCACCACCCTCACCGGCCGCGACGGCGCCGCAGATTCGGTGCAGGCCCGGATGGCTGCTGGTGCGACCGGTCGGACTGTGTTGTTGCTGACATGCATGGAGAGGGGTAGCGTCCCGGGAATTCCTGTTGGGCAGCAACGTCTTCGGACAGTGGCCGCGACCGAGTCGGGAGGGAGCCCTCGCGGCCGGGCCGGACGACCTCCACGCCACCGACCGGCACCCATGCCTCGGCCGTGCTCTATCCTTGCGGTGGTGGAATCTCACGAGCGGTCCGGCGGTTCCGGCCCCTCTCCCGCCGCCATCGCGTGACCGACTACACAACAGGAAGCTCCGCCAGCGGTAGGGACCGCGAGCGTCCGCTACGCGCGGAGCCTTCCAGCTCGAGTGCAACGCACCCCGTCCGCAGACCTCTGTGGCGACGGACTCTTCGGTCATGTGGCCCGCGACCTGAAGGACCGGCAGGCGCAGGTCGCCTTGGCCGCCGGCCCGGGACATCGACAAGTGACGAACTTGGGCTGAGTGCTATGCCATCTCGAGTGCCCCGCGAATCTCGCCGGGCGTGCGGATTCCCTGGCTGTCCAGAAGGGCTCCCAGCTCCGACGGCAGGGAGGACGCACGTTCCGGGTCCCAGAAGCTGGCGGTGCCGACCTGCACTGCCGTCGCGCCGCAGAGAATGAACTCGGCAACGTCCTCGCCCGAGGCCACTCCGCCGATGCCGACGACCGGCACGTCGACCGTCCGGGCAACCCGGTGAACCATGTACAGGGCGACCGGCTTGATCGCCGGTCCGGACAGCCCGCCGTAGCCGGCGCCCAGAACCGGCTTTCTCGAACGGACGTCGACGGCCAGGCCGCGCAGCGTGTTGATCAGGCTCAGACCGTCGGCCCCTGCCTCCACCGCGGCCCTGGCCGTCTCGGCGATGTCGGTGACGTTGGGCGACAGCTTGACGAGCAGGGGGCGCGACCGCGCCGCCGACTTGGCCGCGGACACCGCTTCGTACAGGACCGCCGCGCTCGCGCCGAACTCCAGTCCTCCGCGGTGCGTGTTCGGGCACGAGACATTCATCTCGTACAGGGCGACGCCCTCGACGTCCTCGAGCACCCGCAGGACCTCCAGATAGTCCTCGATTCGGAACCCGAACACGTTTGCCACCACCGGCACGCCGAGCCGGGCCAGCTGCGGGAGCCTGTCACGGACGAACGCCCGGACCCCGACATTCTGCAGGCCGATTGAGTTCAGCATTCCGGAGGCCGTCTCGGTCACGCGAGGCGACGGGTTTCCCGCGACCGGTTCGCGCGAGAGCCCCTTGACCACCACGGCGCCGATCCGCCCGAGATCGGCGTGGGCGGCGAATTCCAGGCCGTAGCCGAACGTGCCGCTGGCGGTGAGGACCGGGTTCCTGAGCTGGACGCCGCAGATGCTCGTTCGAAGGTCAGCCACGAGCCGGACCCGACCGAAATGGGCCCCTCCGGTCCCGTCGCAGCAGGCCGCAGGGCGGTTGGTAGATTGAGGTCTTGGACACCAGCAGCCATTATGACTTGGTCATCGTGGGCGGCGGCATCAACGGCTGCGCGCTGGCTCGGATGGCCGCGCGCCGCGGGATTCGCACGGCACTGCTGGAGCAGCTGGACTTTGGCGCCGGAATCACCAGTCGCTCGACGCGGCTGATCCACGGCGGCCTGCGGTACCTGGAGAGCTTCCAGATCTCGCTCGTCCGCGAGTCGTTGAGCGACCGCGAGCGGCTGCTGCGCGAATTTCCCGGGCAGGTCGCCCCCCAGCCGATTCTGCTCCCCATCTACGCGGGTGATTCCAGGCCTACATGGCACCTTGCCCTGGGCCTGTCTCTCTACAGGGCTCTCGCTGCCGGAGGCAGCCTCCCGCCCCACCGCCGGGTGAGCGCCGCCGAGACGCTCTCGTTGCTGCCCGGACTCGACAGCGGCGGCCTGCAGGGAAGCTTCGAGTACTACGACTGCCAGGCCGTCTATCCCGAGCGGCTCGCGCTCGAGATGGCGCTCCAGGCGGGCGAGGCTGGCGCCGAGGTCCGCAACCACACCCGCGTGACCTCGTTCCTCCGGAGCGGCCGCCGCGTGACAGGTGTCCGCTGCAGCGGCCCGGACGGGCGACGGGAGTACAGTGCCCGGATCGTTGTGAATGCGTCCGGGGCCTGGGTCGACCGCGTCCTCGGTCTGCTGGGCCGCGCACGGGCCGAGCCGCTGCTGACACTGGTCAACGGCGCCCACATCGTCGTTCGAGACCTTCCCGGCGCCCCGCGGCATGCGGTCTACCGCGAGGCCCGCTCGGACGGACGGCCATTCTTCGTCGTGCCGTGGCGCGGTCTCTACCTCATCGGCACAACGGAGACCAGGTTCAGGGGCGATCCCGCCCGGGCGGCGCCGTCCGAGAAGGAGACGCGCTATCTCCTGCGGGAGGTGAACGGCCTTTTTCCCGGTGCGGCGTTGGGGCGCGCGGCGATCCTTTACTCGTATTGCGGCCCGCGGCCGCTTCTGCGCACGCAGTCGAACGACGTGCATCGCGCATCGCGCGGGCACCGTGTCGTCGATCACGAACGGTCCGACGGAATCAAGGGCCTGCTCAGCATGGCAGGCGGGAAGCTGACGACCGCGCCGTCGTTCGCCGGCGAGGCCTTGCGGCGGGTGGAGGCCGGGCTGGGCCTGACGCCCTCGCGGGACCGGGGCCGGCGACCTGCACCCGTTGCGGCCGGCGTGCCGCCGCGGATCGCGGGAATCTACGGTCCCAGAGCTCCCGAACTCCTGCGGTTCCTCCGATCCGACGCGGGTCTCGACCGGCCGGTTGCGAGAGGATGCCGGACGACCCGCGGCGAGATCCTGTTCGCGGTCGAGCGCGAAAAGGCGCGCACACTGGGAGACGTGTTGCTCCGGCGCACCGGGATGGCCTTTGATCCGTCCTGCTCCCGGACGTGGGCGGAGGAGGCGGCCGAGGTCTGCGCGCCTGCACTTGGGTGGGACCCGGCCCGCAAGGCACTAGCGCTTCGCGACTGTCGGGCGGAACTCCTCGAGACGCTGGTGCCGAGCAGCGGGTCCGCCCCGATGTCGGCTACGATGGCCTGAATGCATGACTCCGACTCTGCGCCGGAAACCGAGGCCGAGCGGAAGCGCCGAACCAGAAAGATCCTACGCCGGCTGGATCGCGACTATCCGCAGGCCGAGTGCGCCCTCCGTCACAAGAGCGCGTGGGAGCTGCTGGTGGCGACGATCCTGTCGGCCCAGTGCACGGACGTGCGCGTCAACAAGGTGACTCCGCAACTTTTTGCGGCATACCCGACTGTCGCCGACATGGCCGATGCGCCGATTGAGGAGATCCAGGAGCTGGTGCGAACCACGGGGTTCTTCCGCAACAAGGCGAAGGCCCTCAAGGGGTCCGCGCAGCGGATCCTCGCCGTGTACAAGGGGCGTGTGCCGTCCCGCATGGACCAGCTCGTGACTCTGCCGGGTGTCGCACGCAAGACCGCGAACGTGGTGACCGGCACGTGGTTCCGCAAGGCAACGGGAGTCGTCGTCGACACGCACGTCCGGCGCATCTCGAGGAGGCTTGGCCTGACCTCGGAAATGGACCCTGGAAAGATCGAAAAGGGCTTGATGCAGCTGCTTCCCCGGACCCGCTGGGTGCAGTACTCGCATCAGATCATCCACCACGGGCGCCAGGTCTGCAAGGCGCGCAAGCCAAGGTGCCGGGAGTGCGGGCTGATGGCGCTGTGCCCGTCCGCCGGCAAGGAGGCCTGACGCCCCCCGCCGTTCAACGCCGGAGAGTCGGGGGCGGCCTGCGGGGGTCTGTGGGCTTGAGCGTCGGACGCAGATCGAAGCGGACCTTCCGGCGCAGGTCGATGCGGTCCTTCCTGGGGGCCGCCGGGTCGCTGTGCAAGACGAGGATGCCGCCGGGGCCGGCCTCGACGAGCCGAGCCGGACGGCCGCCGACCTTGAGGCCGTAGGTCTCGGCCGGGCGCAGGCCGATCAGGTAGATCTTCACGACCTCGGGAGCAGGCCGGCCCGCCGGCTGCCACTGGAGGGAGAACCTCGCCGGGGGCTTGACGGGAACGACGACCGCGTCCGGGAAATACATCGGCGAAAGGCCGTCGAGACTGCCGCTGACCGAGGATCCGTCCTGCGTCAGTAGGTCGAGGCGACCGTCGGCGTATCCGATCCAGGCGGCGGGCCGCTCCCAGCGCGTCCGGCCGTACAGACGGCCCCGCACGCCGTCGTGTGCGAGGGTCGGGGCCGACTGGGGCGACAGCCCGGGAAGGTACGGGTTGACCCACAGGAATTCGTAAGGCGCCACCAAGGGCGAGCGCAGAAGGTACTGCTCGTCGCGGATCCAGCCCTGGATGAACTGGAACTCGCGCAGATTCGATTCGTAGGCGACCAGCAGGAGCTCGGCGATCCGGTACAGGGGGGCCTGCATCGCCGCCTGCCGATCGTCCGCGCCGAACCGGGACGGCCGACGGCACAGCCCCTCCGGGGTGTCGATGTCGAGCGGGTAGTAGCTGAGCAGGCGCGTCCGGACGAGCGAGGCAAGCGCTTCCGTTGCCGGTCGGAGCAGGTCCGTCTCCAGATTGTGGCGGACCGCCAGACTGGCCTCCAGCACTGCGACGAGGCTCGCCCCGTCGTCCGCAAGCTGGCCGGACGCGAGCTGCGGGCGGACATCGGCCTCCCAGTGTGTTCCGAGCAGTCCGGCGAGCGCCCGCTCGGAGTCCTTCCAGTCACCTGCGACCGCGATGGAGGCCATGATGGCGGCCCGCACAAGACCGACATCGCCGCCTGCCATCGGGAGCACCGTCTCGACGGCCTCCGCGATGGCCGCACGAACGGCATTGCGGGACTCCGGGTCAAACAGCGGGTGGCACCAGTCGTAGACGATCGCGGCCAGCCGCAGGTCCGCAGCGGAGCGGATGCCGTCCGCAGCCAGCCGGGCGGCCCATTCGACGGCGTCCCGGCCCGACTCGCCGCTTCCCGCGGTCTGGAACCGCAATGCGTCCACGAGTGGCTGCTCCGGAAAGACCGCGCCGGCCTCGACCAGGCCGGCAAGAGCCTGCCAGCGAAGAGTCTGGCGGTCCACGTCCTTGCGAAGTCTCGCAAGCCGCGTGTCCTCCAGGAACAGCCGCGGGTGCTCCCGGTACACTCTGTAGTCGGCCTGGCCGAACGCCGGCGCCGGGCAGGCAAGCAGCGCGAGTCCCACGGCAGCGGCGCGGAGCCCCAGCATCGAGGTCCATTGTAGGGATTCCCGCCGGGAGGGCCGGGGACGGCTTCAGGCTTTAGTCCGCCGCGCGAAACCTGCCGGCCCCGATCCCGGTCTGACTGAATCTGGAGTGCGTTTGCAATGAGTCTCAAGCGGCCGTCGTGTTTAGGCGTGCTCGTCCTCGCTGCAGTCGTCGTGGCTCTGGGCGGCGCTCCGTCTGCCCAGGGCGCTGAGGTCGGCCCGTACACCGTCGTCCTCGACGCGCCGTCCGTGGGGCAGAGGCTGTCGCTGTCTCGCGGCAGGCCGGACCGTCCCACGCCGGCCCCCGTCGCACTCTCGGGCATGACGACGATGGCGCGGGCGGTCGCCAGGCAGCAACAGCCCCTGATCGCCTCTCTGGAAGATCTCGGCGCTGAGCCTCTCGGTTCCGTCCAAAACGTCCTCAATGCGGTCTTCGTCCGGGCGAGTCCGGCCCAGGCGAAGGCGATGGCCTCGCTCCCGGGGGTCGCTTCCGTGGTGCGGAGCCGCAGATTTGAGCTCGAGCTCGATGCGGTCGCGGAGGTGATCGGCCTGGCCGCCGCCCGCTCCGGCCTTGGGGGCGCGGACGCGACGGGAGCCGGAATCAAGATCGCCGTCATCGACTCGGGCCTCGACCTGGACCACGCGGCGTTCCGGGACGACACGATGCCCGCCCTGCCCGGGTATCCGAAAGGCAGGCCCGAGCACCTGCGGTTCGC
This sequence comes from Bryobacterales bacterium, assembly GCA_028819255.1. Taxonomy (GTDB): domain Bacteria; phylum Acidobacteriota; class Terriglobia; order Bryobacterales; family UBA6623; genus VXMF01. The sequence continues at coordinate 6,857 of JAPPMB010000164.1, forward strand.
CAACAACAAGGTCGTCGCCCTGCGAACCTACCTCCACCTTCTGAATTCGGGCGAGCCGGAAACCTCGACGCCGGATGACACATCGCCCTACGACGCGACCGGTCACGGCACGGCCGTGGCGATGGTCGCGGCGGGCGTGCGCACGGACTCGCCCGCCGGCCCGCAGCAGGGTGTCGCTCCCGGGGCGCACCTCGGCGTCTACAAGGTCTCCGGCACGCCGGGGATCAACACACATGCGACATCGCACGCGATCATCGCCGCGATCGACGACGCCGTTGCGGACGGCATGGACATCCTGAACCTCAGCCTCGGCGCGCCCGCCGCGACTCCGTGGGACGCACACGGGCAGGAATGCGGAGAGCCGGATCCCTGGGTGGCCTGCGATCCCCTGGCGGTCGCCGCTCAGAGCGCGGTCGTGGACTTCGGCCGCGTGGTCGTCGCGGCTGCCGGAAACTCGGCGGCGAGCGGACCGCTGGGCAGTCCCGCGCTCAACTCGGTTTCGACTCCGGCGATTGCGCCCGACGTGATTGCCGTTGCCGCAACCTGGAATTCCCGGGAGATTGTGCAGGGTGTCCGGGTGGGTTCCGCAGCCTATCCCGCCTTGAACGGCTCCGGGCCTGCAGTGCACGGTCCCCTGACGGCGCCCTTGGCAGTGGCGGGCGACTTCGGGCATCCTCTGGCGTGCGAACCCTTCCCGATCGGTTCCCTGGCCGGCCACATCGCCCTGGTGCGGAGGGGAGACTGCTTCTTCGAGGACAAGATCGAGAACGCCGACGCCGCCGGCGCCATCGCTGTGATCGTCTACGACGACCGGCCGGCCGACGAACTGGTGCGCATGGGGGCCATCGGCGACACGGACATTCCGGCGTTCTTCATCGGCGGGAACGACGGCGGATCACTCGTTGCCAAGGTCCGCGAGTCGCAGCCGGGAGCGTCCCTCCATGTCACGCTCGACCCGTTTCTGGAAGCGCGTCCCACGAACTGGGCCCAGGTTGCCGAATTCAGCGGCAGGGGGCCCTCGCCGGGCCTCAACCTGAAGCCCGACGTCGCCGCTCCGGGGCTTTCCGTCTACACGGCCGCGGTGGGCCGGGCAGCCGGGCCTGCGGCGCGCGGTCACAGATCCTTTCGGGAGTCGGGCGGAACCAGCATGGCCGCGCCGGCCGTCGCGGGGGCGGCCGCGCTCGTCTGGCAGAGACATCCCCAGTTCACGGTGCGCGAGGTGGCGTCGGCTCTGATCAACACCGCGAGCCGGACCGTTGTCGAGAACGGGGAGTTCGCGCGCCTGCCCTCCGTCGGATCCGGCCTGCTCAACGTGTCGGCGGCCCTGGAGCCGGTCGCGACCGTCGAGCCGCCGACCATCGCGTTCGGCGCGGTCGACGCCTCGGGGCTCCCGGCGTGGCAGGAAATCCTGGTGACCAACCGGACGACCCAGCCGCAGTCCTATCGGATGGCGGCGGAGCCTCGCGACCGCGACCCGTCGGCCTCGGTCGCCCTGGACGGGTTCCAGGACATCGGGTTCAGGCTGGACCCCGGGCAGCACGTGAGGATCCGTGTCTCCCTGGAGGGGACGGTCCCCTCGCCGGGCTCGTACGAGGGCTGGCTCAGGCTGTCGAGGAACGGGGGAGGATCGGATCTCCTGGTCCCCTACCTCTATGTGGTCGGCGACGGGCAGGTCCGGAACGCCATCCCCGTGACCGAAGACTTCGAGATCGGAGCGTCCGGAGAGAGTGCCCGGAGGTATATCGGCGCGAAGTTCGTTGACCGCTACGGTGTTCCGGTGGCGTCTTTGCCCGTCCGGTTCATTGTCCGCGAGGGGAGCGCGCGCATCGGTTCCGCCGGCAGTGCGACGGACGCGTACGGCGTCGCGCACGCAAGCGTGGAGTGGGGACCCATTCCGGGGCCGCAGGTGGTGGTCGCCGCTGCCGGCGGTCTGGAGGTTCCGTTTCACTTTGAGTCCGAAGGGGCAAGGCCGTCGGTCATCAGCGTCTTCAGCGGCGCAAGCTCCGAGACCGGGCGCCCTCTCGCCCCGGGCTCGCTGGTGGGGGTTTTCGGCACTGGATTCGCGCGGTTCGAGGGCGCTGCTCAAGCGGCCCCGTATCCGATCAAGCTCAAGTCGGTGAGTGCCAGCATGGACTTTCCCGAAATCCACCTGAGCCTTCCGGCGCCCCTGTACCACGTGCAGGGCGGGGTCATCGGGCTGCAGGTGCCTTGGGAGTTGGCCGGCCTGAACTTCGCCCACCTCAAGGTCCGCGTAGGAAACAGCTTCGGCGACGACTTCGTCTCGGATCCGATCGTCGTGGACCTGTCCGACGTCTCGCCGGGCATCTTCCTCCTCGACACCCCCCACGGCAGGGCTCCCGCCCTCGAGCACCCGGACGGGTCGCTGGTCTCGGCCTCCTCGCCGGCGCGGCGGGGTGACACTGTGACGATTCTAATGACGGGAAACGGCCCCCGACAGCGTCCGGTCGCGACAGGCTCCTCCTCAGGCGTCCTCAACGCGCTCGTTCACCGGCCGTCGGTCACCGTGGGCGGGATCCCGGCGAGGGTCACGTTCGCGGGGGCGGACCCAGCCGTGCCGGGGACGAGCAGGGTGCGATTCGTGGTGCCGGCCGATGCGCCGGCCGGCGCACCCGAGCTGGCAGTGACCGTGCACGGATCCGAAAGCAATGCGGTCAGGCTGCCCCTGCAGTGATCCCGGCTACCTGTTCCCGAGCTTTTCTCCCGGCCGAAGGAGGGAGGGGCGCTTTCGCTCGTATTCTGTGGCCTCTTCCTGCTGTGCCGCCTCGTCCCGGCGGGCTTCGCGTCGCCGCTCGGGGGCCATCCGCTCCCGCTGGCGCTGTTTCTCGACCTCATCCTGCCGCGCGACCTCCCGCTTGCGTTCGCCGAGGTCCTCCTCCAGCAGCTCGATGCTGTCGTGCGTGATGCCGATCGCATCCTCAAGGACGAACTCGTAGCGCCACGCGTCGGCCTCGGGCTCAGCCGCGATCGCCGCCAGCCGGGTCGCGAAGCCGCGTTCCGCGGCGAGCAGGTCCGCCAGTGCCCCGTCCATCTTGCGGTTGCGGAGCAGGGCATCGTCGATCACATCGTCGATCGCCTGGATGATCGAGCCGTATTCCTTGAGCGTGCGGTGCACCTTGGCGCCGCGGCCTGCCTCGTCCTCGTCCATCGACTGGTCGAGCAACTCCAGCCGCAGAGCCGCAAACTTCGTGTACGCCTCGATGCGGTCTTTGAATTCCTGGCGTTCGCGCAGGACATCGACCTCGTAGTCGGTCAGGAAGTCGCGTGCGCCCACGAATTCCTGGGCATCCAGGGATCCCAGGAGTAGGACGGCTAGGGCGAACGCAAGTCTCGACATGGCTCCCCACTCACTCTACTTTCTCTTGCTCATGATTCCAAGCAGCAGGTCCGCATTTGCCTTCTCGATCCGCCGAATCGGATCGTCGAAGTCCGCCTGATCGAGGAGGTGCGCCTCGATCCGGGCCTCGCGCAGCCGCTCGAGCAGCTCCCGCGTGCGGATTTCCGCGTGCTTGAAGTGGCGGGGGTGGCGACGAGGATGCTTGCCTGTCGATTGCAGGGAGGCGACCGCCGTCTCGACCGCCTCGGCGATCAGTTCCAGCGCCTCGCCGCCGGCCTCGGCGTCGTCTGCGCCGTAGGCGTCCATCGCGGCGTCGAACTGCGACCTGGCCAGCTGGATCGCCTCTCGGGAACGCTTCACCAGATCGGGGATCGAGCGGATCCGGTCCAGGTCGGTGCGCTGCGCTCCTAGGCGGACGGCTGCTGTCGCCAGCAGCGCGGCCGCGGCCAACAACCTGCGCGTCATCGCTTGGAAAGCACCTTCCCGATCGTCTTCAGCCGCTGTTCCGCCTTCCAGGTCTCGTCCTCCATGTCGGGCCGCATGGCGAGGAACCCGCGGTAGGCCTCCGCGGCCTGCTCGTACTGCTGGAGCCTGTCCCAGGCAAGCGCCTTGAGGTAGGCGGTTGCAGCCGCGGCAGGTCCGAGCTTCTCCGCTTCCTGGATCGCGCGCAGCGAGGCCTGGAAATTCCCCAGCTGGAACATGGCGAATGCCAGTCCGTTCCAACCGTCCAGGTGCTTCGGATCGGCCTCGCATGCGGCCAGGTATTCCCGGGCGGCGAGTTCGAACTCCCTCCGCTGCAGAAGGGCGTTGGCGTGCCGGACGCGCTTGTCCGGATCCCCCGGAGCGGCTCCCGCCGCAAGACGGAGCTGGTCGTACGCCAGGTCGGGTTTGCCCGCTCGCCGGTAGGCCTCGGCCAGGGCCGCGTGGCGCTCGGCTGTCGGCTCGATGGCCACCGAGCGCTCCAGCGCCGGGGTCGACGAGCGAACGTTGCCTTCCTCCAGCAGGCGGATGCCGACTTCCTCCTGCGCAGCCGCGTCGTCAGGGCGCAGTCGGGCGACGCGCCGGTACAGCTCCGTCGCGTCGTGTCTGGCCCCCGCCTCGTCGAGACGGGCCGCAATGTCCGGGAGCAGCTCCGCGAACCGCGGATCGATGCCCGCGGCCCGGATGTAGCGCGGAACCGCCTCATGCAGCCGTCCGGCCGCATCCAGCGTCCGGGCGAGATCGACGAGCGTTTCCGCCGACTCGCCCTCGATCTCCAGAATCTGCTCAAAGGCTCCAGCCGCGCCCCCGGGGTTGCCGGCCTCTGTGTGGGCGGCGGCGAGCAGGCGCAGGACCTGAGTGTCGCCCGGTTGCGCCCCGGAAATCGCCTTGTACTCCGCCGCCGCCTCTCCAAACTGCCCGGAGCGCATGAGAAGGCCGGCGAGATTCCGGCGCGCGGAAAGCAGTTCCGGCTGCTGGGCGGCGATCAGGCGGTAGTGTCGGATCGCGCCTGCATGGTCGCCCGTGGACTGGCAGGCGAAAGCGAGATTGAATCGCGCGTTGACGTTGTCGGGCTCGCTCTCGAGCGCCGACTCGAGATGCGGGATCGCTGCCGCGTAGTCGTCCTTCTCGAGTGCTTCCGCGGCTTCACGCAGCGCGTCGGCCGCCGCCGGGGCTGCGAGGGAAAGGAACACGGCGATTCCGATGATCCGGCACACGCTGTCCTTGCAGTGTATCAGCGCCTGCGGCACGCAGGAGGCACCCTTCAGCCCAGGTTCCGCAGGCTGTTCAGCAGCCCGATCGCCTCTCGGATGTCGGCCCGCTGCTCCTCCCCGACGATTTCCCGCTCGATAGTCAGCGGCCCGGTGTAGCCCGCCCCTCGAAGGGCTTCGACGTATCCGGCCATTCCCACGGCTCCCGCACCCAGCGGCGTCTCTCGCCCCCATTCGCCCGGAGTTTCCGGCCATGTTCCGTCCTTGCAGTGCACAGTGAGGAGATGGTCCTTGAGAGCCTCCAAGGCCTCAAGCGGCTCGCCCGATCCGTAGAGAATCATGTTCGCCGGGTCGAAGTTGATGCCGATGTTCGGCCGGTCTACCGCACGCAGGAACTCGAGGAGCTCGGCTGCGGGCTCCTGCCCGGTCTCCAGCGCAAAGGTCTGCCCGTTCTTGGCGCAGTGGTCGCACACTCTCCTCACCAGCCCGAGCACCTCGAGGTGGTCCGGCGCGTCGGGGTTCGAAGGCAGGCATCCGATGTGCGTCGCCAGTCCGGGAATCCCCAGGTCGCGCGCAAAGTCCGAGACCTCGTAGGTCCGCCTCTCGCGTTCCTCCCTGGTATCGGCCGGCACGTATCCGACGGTCCGGGCGCAGATCGGAATCGAAGCGTAGCTCTCGCCCCGGAATCCGGTGAATGCCGTGACAACCCGGAAGTCCCGGCTCTCCAGCGCGGAACGCCATGCGGCCGCGCTCACTGGGCCGAGATCGGCGTTGCCGTGCACGCCAAGCTGCCCGCAGCTCACGCCCAGCGAACTGACCGACTCGACGATCTCGTCCGGGGTCGCCTCGAACCCGAGGTCTCCGCCAGTCCAGAACATCAGCCCAACCTGCAGGGGCTCCAAGCCTCGCATGCCCGTCATTCTAGGCCCTCGGCACCGTGAGGGCCGTCACCCGACATCCACCCAGGCCGCTTCCCTGGAGCTGCACAGAACGGCTTCGACAAGTCGCAGCTGCCTCAGGCCGGCCTCGAATCCCGGCAGGGCGCCCGCGAGGGAGCGGTCGCGACAGGCCGCGTAGAAGCGCCGGAAGAACTGCTTGAACGTGTCCGAGTAGCCCTCGGCGTGGCCGCCGGGCAGATCCGCGAACGTTCTGGCCTCTGCCTCCAGCAGCGACGGATCCTTGACCAGCAGCTCGTTGTTTCCGTCGCGTCGGCCGATCCAGAGTTCATTCGGCCTCTCGCCGTCCCACGCCAGTCCGCGGCGCGTGCCGTGGATCTCGACCTGCAGGCGGTTCTTGCGGCCGGCCGCGACCTGGTTGACGGTCACGACGCCCCGGGCGTTCCCGTCGAACCGGAGCAGGATGGCTCCATAGTCCTCGGTCGAGATCGGACGGTCTTCGTAGTCGTCCGGCGAGAGCATCTTGCCCGCATAGGTCTCGATTGGGCGCTTCGGCTTCTTGCGGACCGGGTGGAAAGTGGCCAGATCTGCGCACACCCGCTGGATCCGCCGTCCGGTCACGTGCTCCACAAGGTCGCACCAGTGCGATCCGATGTCGGCCATGGCCCTCGAGGCGCCGCCAACCTCGGGCTCGAGGCGCCAGTTGTAGTCCGTGTCGTAGAAGAGCCAGTCCTGCACATAGCTTCCCTGCACGGCGAGGATCTCGCCGACCGCTTCCGTGGCGACCATGCGGCGCATCTGCGCCACGTTCGGATAGAAGCGCAGGTTGTAGCTGGTCGCGTTCACGACGCCTTTCGCGCGTGCCAGGCCGACCAGCTCCGACGCCTCCTCGACCGACATGGCCAGCGGCTTCTCGCAGATCACGTGCTTGCCCGCCGAGACTGCGTCGCGGACGATGGGGAAGTGCGTCATGTTCGGCGTGCAGACGTGCACCACGTCAATCGAGGGATCGGCGAGAAGCTCGCGGTAGTCGCCTGTGGCCCTGTCGATGCCGAGCGTCTCGCCGAAGCGCGCCGCGAGGTCGGCGGTCTGGTCAGCGATCGCCACCAGCTCGGCGTCCGTCTGTCGCCGGATGTTCTCCACGTGCACCCGGCCGACGAACCCCGTGCCGATCACTGCCACGCGTAGTTTTTCCATGAGCGGAATCCTCTCCTTCGGCCCCGCCGCGGTGGATCGACGTGCGGCCAGTACCCGAGTTTAGGCGCCACGGACGCGCGAATTCAACCCAAGGGATCGGCGGGCGGCAGGCGAGCCCGAACTGCGGTACACTACGCATGGAATCTCGGGCACGACCGCTTGGTCCGGGCGCCGTTCCGGCACCGTGAGAGGCTTTGCCGCACCGCCTCGAAACGCGGTCTCCGGTCCGCTGTCAGGGCCCGACGACGAGGTTGGCAAAATGGCGCTTCGCTCCCTTCTGTCGCTGTTTTCCCACGATCTCGCGGTGGACCTCGGCACGGCGAACACCCTTGTTTACGTTGGCGAGGACGGCGTCGTCATCAACGAGCCGTCCATCGTCGCGATCAACAACATCACCGGAGGGGTCGAGGCAATCGGCTCCGAGGCCAAGCGAATGCTTGGCCGCACCCCCGGATCCATCACCGCGATCCGACCGATGAAGGACGGCGTGATCGCTGACTTCAAGGTCGCCGAGCGGATGCTGACGTACTTCATCACCAAGGCGCACAATCGCAGGATGCTCGTCTATCCCCGAATCATCATCGGGGTGCCGAGTCAGATCACGCTCGTCGAGCGGAGGGCCGTGGTCGACACCGCGATGAGGGCCAGTGCCAGCGAAGTCCACCTCGTCGAGCAGGCCATGATGGCGGCCATAGGAGCAGGACTGCCCGTCACCGAGCCGGCCGGGAGCATGGTTGTGGACATCGGGGGCGGCACAACCGACATTGCCGTGATTTCACTCTCGGGAATCGTCACTTCCCGGTCCGTCGCTGTGGCCGGAAACGCCCTGGACGAGGCGATCATGCATTATCTTAAGCGTAAGTACAATTTCATGATCGGCGAGCACACGGCGGAGAAGATCAAGATTGCGATCGGCTCGGCCAGCAAGCTCGACAGTCCGCTGACGCTGGAGGTCAAGGGCCGCAACCTTGCGCAAGGTGTGCCGGGAGCGCTGACGGTTTCAGACGACGAGGTCCGCGAGGCAATCTCTGACGGCGTGGACCGCATCATGATCGCGATCCGCGAGGCCCTGGAGAATACGCCGCCCGAATTGAGCGGGGACATTTGCGACCGGGGCATTGTGCTCACCGGCGGCGGGGCCTACCTGCGGAATCTGGACATGCGCATCCGCGAGGAGACCGGAGTTCCTGTCTCGGTGGCGGAAAGCCCCCTCGAGTGCGTGGTCATGGGAACGGGTACAATCTTGGACGATATCAATCTGCTGCAGCGGATATCGCTCACCTAGAGGAACCAACTAAGCAAAGAGAGATCGGTGCCGTCCAGAATCAGACGGAATCTTGGCGAGGTCCTGCTCGTGGGGCTCGTTGCCGGCCAGATCCTGATGGTCGGCCACCAGGTGCGGACCGAAAGCGGGGGATCGCGCCTGCAGCACTGGATTGGCGCGATGGTGGCTCCCGTCCGGCATGGCGCGGGGGCCGTGTTCGGCGCTGTCAGGCGGCCGCTCGACCAATTTGTGGCGCTGCTTGGCGCCGAGGAGGAGAACCGGCTGCTGGACGCCGAGTCCGACCGACTCCGCATGGAAAACCACTTTCTCCGGCAGAAACTGCTGCGCTTCGAGACCCGGGCCGATCTTGAGGCCTACAGCGCAAGTCTCCAGTCGGCGGTCCTGACCGCCACCGTGATCGCTCACGGACCGAGCCGGTCCGCAAGGGAGGTCTTCCTCGACCGAGGTCGCAACGAAGGCGTGCGGCCGGGCATGGCCGTGATCACCACGGCCGGCATCGCAGGCAAGGTCGAGGTCGTTCACGACTCGACCAGCATGATCCTGCTGATCAGCGACCCGGAGGCCGGCGCGGGAATCGTTCTCGGCCGATCCGGGGAACTGGGCGTCCTTCGCGGCACCGGCCGGCCCACCTGCCGTGTCGAGTACGTCGGCCGCGACGTGCCCGTCGCGCGCGGCGATCCTGTGTTCACCTCCGGTCTGGACGGCATCTTTCCGCGCGGTCTGCCCGTCGGCCGGGTGGTCGCCGTCCAGCCGCGCGCCGAAACGCAGTTCGTCGAGGTGCGCCCGTTCGCCGACCTGGACCATATCAGCGAGGTGCTGGTGGTGCTCCGCGCCGCCCGCGAGAAGCTCCCGGACGATGTCCGCGACGCGTTCGCCAAGGCGAACGCTTTGCCGGAGGGCGACGGCGGGGCGGCGGCAATCGCACTGGAGACGCATGCGGACCGCGTCAAGGAGGCGTACCGGGCCACGGTTGCCGCACAGGGCAAGAAGGTCGGCGCGCCGAACTACGGCACCGGGGTTCCCGATTTCAGGGCAGTTGCTGATCCGCGCCGCGCACTCCGTTCCGCCGGAAAGGGTGATCTTCGGGAGTTGCGCTAATGGCCGGTACCATCGGCCGGAGGGTGGCGGACGGCTCCCGCCTCAGAGGGGGCGCCCTCATCGGAGCCGCTGCCCTGCTCGCCGTCTCCCTGATCCTGCAGGTCGTTCTCCCGACATGGATTCCGGCCGCGGGCCTGCTCAATCTGCCGCTGCTCGCGGCGGTCTTCTGCATGGTCGCATCCGGCTCGGTCGTCTCCGCCATGATCCTCGGAACGCTCGTTGGATGGGCCTATGACGGACTGACACACGGCCCGCTGGGCGCATTCGGGGTTGTATATGCAGTGCTCGGCTACCTCGCGGCCTCTGCCGGCCGGACCATCCAGGTCAACATCCCCGCGGTCCTCGGCCTGGTGGTCGGCCTGCTCTATATTGCACACGAGCTCATGGCGTATGCGATGCACGAATTCGTGCTGGGCGGGCACACGATCTTTGAGCCGGGTCTGTGGCTGGTCCTGGCCGCCCTCCACGGAGGTGCGGCGGTACTCGCCTACCCCCTCCTCGGCAGGCTGGGCTGAGGTGGCGCCGCTTTTTCGGACCGTGGGCCAAGGTGTGCTTCGCCGGAGCAGCAGGGCAACAATCGTGGCGAAGACACGGCGGTCCACGGCGGGTCTCGAGGCGCAGGCGGCAATGGAGGCGCTGCGCGAGGATTAGGACGCCGCCGGGGATTGCAGCACGGCGTCAGCCGCATCCGAACCAGGCGGGCCAGTGGAAGCGCAAGGCGCGCGAGGGGCCGGCGGGCGCCTTCGAGGGAGCCCGTCCGAAGGGCGGTGCACGCACGAGAAGGAGATCCGGTCGCTGCACGCGAAGATCGGGCAGCTGGTGATGGACCGGGATTTCCTGGAGGCAGCGCTCGAGCGCTAAGCCGGGCGGCCGCACCGGGCCGCGCCATCGCATCCTCCGAGGCCCATCCACCACGCCTTCCACTTGTCGGCAGCCCCCGCCACGCCTTCCGGTCTGGATTCTCGCCTGGACACGCGCCAGTTTCTTGCCCTCCGCACCGTCGACATCCCACCCAAACCAGTCCCGGAACCGCTTTGGCTCAGCCCTGTCCCTCTGCTAAACTTCTGCCTATCGGCAGTCGAGCAGAGTTCCGGGATACACCCTGAATCTGCCGATTGGCCGTCCAAACAACCGGCACACCTCAGCCGGGGTCCGGATGAACTGGCCTCAGAAGCTGCGAAGGCGCTCGCTGAGCGTCCGAATGGCCCAGTTCCGGGTCGTCTCGACGGTCCTCTTCGTCCTGTTGCTGGTCGCCTTCTGGGAAATCCAGGTTGTCAACAGCGACTTCTACCGGAACCAGGCAAGACAGAACCGCATCAAGACCATTCCGATCCCCGCGGCGCGCGGCAACATCATGGCCCGGGACGGCCGCGTTCTGGCCCAGAGCCGGGTTGCTCTTTCGGCGATGATCGACCCCTCGCACACCTCGCCGGAAAGGCTGCCCAGGATTGCCCACGGACTCGGGCTCGAACCCGAATTCCTCGAGGCGCGGCTCGCCGAAGGGTCCCAGTACAGCAGGTCGAACCACTTCGTTCTCAAGGAGAACCTCACGTCCGCGGACCTGGCGTTCCTGCACGCGCACCGGAGCGAGTTTCGGGAGATCGACCTGATCAGGGGCATGCGTCGACAGTACCCGGCAACCGCGGTCTCGGTGCATACGATCGGGTACGTCGGAGAGGTGAGCAAGCACGAGCTCAACCAGCGCGAATACCTGCTGCACGACTACGGCGCCGAGATCGGCAAGAGCGGAGTGGAGCGCCAGTACGACCGCTGGCTGGCCGGCGAGAACGGGAGCCTCGAGTACCTCGTCGACAGTCTCGGACGCCAGCTGCTGACGGCCGGTCGAGTCGAACCGGTTCCCGGCAACGACCTCACTCTGACGATCGATCTGGACCTGCAGTCCGTGGCCGAGCTGGGTCTGGAAGGCCGCAAGGGCGCCGTTGTGGCCCTGGACCCGCGCAACGGGGAGATTCTGGCGCTGGCGAGCGCACCGGCCTTCGCTCCAAACAAGTTCGTGGAGGGATTCTCGAGGGATGAGTGGTTCGCCCTCGACGGCGACCCCCGGAAGCCGATGCTGAACCGGGCGATTCAGGGGACGTACGCCATGGGCTCGGTCTTCAAGCCGATCCACGGGCTGGCCGGCCTGGAATCGGACCACGCCAGAGACGACTTCAAGGTGCACTGCACCGGCGGGATGCAGTTCGGCGGGCGCTTTTTCGGCTGCCACAAGCATGACGGTCACGGTCTTGTCGACTTGCGGCGGGCGATCGCAGTCTCCTGCGACGTCTACTTCTACCGTCTGGGCCATCAGCTGAAGGTCGAGAAACTGGCCGAGTACGCGAGAATAGCCGGTCTTGGCGCCAGGACCGGCGTGGACCTGCCCGACGAGGCGTCCGGGCTCGTGCCGTCGATCCGGTGGAAGGTCCGCAACACCCTCCGGCCCTGGCATCCCGGCGAGACGATCGTTTTGGCCATCGGCCAGGGGGCGATGTCCGTCACGCCCCTGCAGGCCGCCCACGCCATCGGGGGCCTGGCGATGGGCGGAGTGTGGCACCAGCCCCATCTTGTCTCGCGCGAGCAGTCGGGCCTGATCGATCCGGGAGGCCTGCCGGTCCCGCCCCGCATCCGTCTGATCGATCCGGAACATCTCGAGGCCCTTCGCCAGGCGATGTCCGACGTGGTGAACGGCGGAGGCACCGGCGGGCAGGCCCGTGTCAGGGGTCTTGAGGTGTGCGGGAAGACGGGGACCTCGCAGCGGGTGTCGAACAGCCTGCGACTTGCGACCCAGCGGGAGGAATTCGAGGACGACGCCTGGTTCGTCGGATTTGCGCCGTGCCGCAGCCCCCAGATCGTGGTGGCCGGGCTCCTCGAGAACGGCCGGAAGAGCTCATACGCTGCGGCGCTTGTCCGGGACGTGATCCAGGTCTGGCATCTGAACCGCAGCCGCAGGCACACGTCCGTGCCTGACGGCTCTCTGGACCGTTCGGAAGGGATCGAGGGGTGAGAGCGCCGGCAGGGCAGGGCAGGGGCGGCCGCCTCAAGGACATGGACTGGACCATGTGCGGGCTCGTGGTCGCGATCTCTGTCGCGGGTCTGGTGCAGGTCTACAGCGCCACGGTGAACACGCGGTTTCAGGACGCCTTCGCAAGTCACGCCTGGTGGCTGCTGCTCGGCGGCGTGATGTTCTGGATCGCGTCCCGCCTCGACTACCACATCAGCGTCAGCGTCTCGCCCCTGCTGTGGATCGCGGGGGTGCTCGGCCTGATCGCCGTACTGCTGTTTGCGGAGCCTGTTAACGGGGCGCGGCGCTGGCTGTCCACGCCGTTCGGTTTCTCGCTGCAGCCCTCCGAGTTCCTCAAGGTGGTGCTAGTCTTGGTAGTGGTAAAGTACTGGGCCGAGCATTCGACCAAGTCGTTGAGTCCCCGCGGGCTGGCCATCCTTGCAGCGGCAGTTCTCGTGCCGTTCGTGCTGATCGTGCTTCAGCCGGACCTGGGCACCGCCCTCAGCATGCTTCCGGTCCTCGGCATGGCGCTGTTCATGTCGACGATCCGCAGGAAACACCTGGTGGCGGTGTGCGTGGTGGGCGTCCTGCTTTCTCCAGTCGCGTGGTCCATGCTCAAGCCCTATCAGAAGGATCGCATCACAGGCTTCATGGATCCGGACAAGTCCCCCCTCGACGCCGGATACCAGATCCTGCAGTCCAAGATCGCCGTCGGCTCGGGCGGGATCTGGGGACAGGGATTCGTTCAGGGCTCGCAGACGCAGCTGCGTTTTCTGCCGACACCGCACACGGACTTCATCTTGGCGGCATTCGCCGAGGAGCGGGGGTTCGTCGGTGTGGCCGTCGTGCTCGCGCTGTACTACGCCCTGCTCATGCGCATCGTGCAAACCGGGAATCTGGCGACGGACGCGGCAGGGATGCTGATCTCCATGACCGTCGCGGTCCTATTGCTTTTTCACGTAGTGGTCAATGTCGGGATGGTGGCCCACAAGCTGCCGGTCACAGGCCTGCCGTTGCCGCTGATGAGTTACGGGGGATCCAACCTGGTGGCCTTCCTGGCGATGCTGGGCTTGGTCCACAACGTGCGGCAGCGCCGCATCGTGAACTGAATATTGCTTGCCGGCCCCGGCAGCGACGCCGGCACAGAGAAAGAAAGGGTAAAACGGGAAGGACCCGGCCAGCGGATCACGGATCCGGGCGGACGTGGAGCGTGCGAGCCCCGTCAGACGCGGAGGCTCCGCCCACTGTCGCAGGCCCGGGCGGATCCGGGCCGGCCCGCGGAAGGCCGCGACGCGGCGGGAGAGCGAATTTGGCTGACGGGATGCAGGAATGAACTTGCGAACTGCAGCTGTGCGCCCGCCGGCCGGCGCCCGCCTTCCGAACTTCCCTGGGGAATCCCATGTCGCAGGAACTGGTCATCTCATCGAATCCAATCGAGACGGCTGTGGCGGTCTTGGAGGATGATCGCCTCGTCGAGGTCCACGTCGAGCACCACGCGAGAAAGGCGCTGACAGGGAGCATCTACAAGGGCCGCGTGACCCGCGTCTTGCCGGGCATGCAGTCCGCGTTCGTCAATCTTGGGCTCCAGCGCGATGCGTTTCTTTACGTGACGGACGTCCTTGACCCCTCCGAAGGCATCGGGGAGGATCTCGACGCCGGGCCGATCAAGGCGGAGCCTATCCCGCCCCTGCGCGCAGCGAAGAAGGACTCCGGAAAGAGCCCCGGGCCGGCCACGTCTAGGGCCGCCGATGGAGGATCCGGCCAGGCAGCCGGGTCGACCAGATCGTCCCGCCGGCGCCGACGCCGACGCCGGACCAGGCGCCGAGCGAGTCGCGCGAAGGCTGCGCCGCCCGTGAAGGAGGAGGCGAAAGAGGACGTCAAGGAGGAGCCGGCCTCCGGCAGCCCGGCGCAGGACGCGCGCGATGAGGGCGCGCCGGTGCTGCCCGGGGAGTCGATCGCCAAGTATCGCAACGCGCCGCGCGACGAGGCGCCGAAACGGGAAGCGGGCACGGCCAGGTGCGCCGACAGTCCGGGCGCCGACGCGCCGCCGAGGCGGGAGCCCGGGCAGGACGCGCAGGCCACGGGTCCGCCGCCCGAAGAGCCGCCGAAGCGCAGCGCATCGGTGTCCGGGCCGTCGGCCTTGTCCGAACTGAGGCTCGGAGTTCTCAAGTGGATCAGACGCAAGGTGGAGACTTCCGAGCCGACTCCTCCCAAGCCTGCCCCCACCAAGCAGCCGGCGCGAGAGCCGCAGGCGGAGAAGCGGACCTCCCAGCCCCGGAAGCGCCAGCGGCCCAGACGGCGCAGGCCGAAGGCGCAGCCCCGGCAGGCGCGTGGCGGCGGACCCGCCCCCGGATCTCCGCCCCAGCCCGGCAAGAGGCGTTCGGGCCGGCGGCGCAGGCCGGCGAGGCGGTCGCAGGGCGGCCGTGCGCAGGCCGGCGCCAAGAGCGGTGGGTCCAGGCGCGGCGGGATTCCGCCCAGGGAGCGGCAGCCGAGCCCTCAGGCCAACATCAAGGACCTCCTCAAGCCCGGCCAGGAAGTGCTGGTCCAGGTCAACAAGGAGCCCGTTGGCGCCAAGGGCGCCCGGATCACCTCGCACGTCTCGCTGCCCGGTCGCTACATGATCTACATGACGACAGCCAAGCACAACGGCGTCGCCCGGAAGATCCAGCCCCACACGGAGCGCAAGCGCCTGCGGGGGATCGTCGACAAGCACTCCGCCGACAAGGCCGGCGGATTCGTCGTCCGGACCGCGGCCCGCGGCGTGAGCGAGGACGTCCTGGTTTCCGACATGGATTTCCTTTACAAGCTCTGGTCCGGGCTGCAGGAGAAGGCGCTACAGAGAAAGGCTCCCGCCAAGCTCCACAGCGACCTGGACATCGTCGAGCGCATGCTGCGGGACAACCTCGGGCAGGACTGCAAGCGCGTGTGGGTGGACTCCGACGACGAGTTCGAGCGCATCATGCGCTTCTTCGAGCGGTTCGCGCCGGACATGGCCGGCCGGGTCAAGCTCTACTCGCGACCGCAGCCCATCCACGACGCGTTCGGCATCACGAAGGATCTGGAGCGGGCGCTCCGACCCAAGGTCTGGCTCAAGTCCGGAGGCTACGTCGTCATCAACCAGACGGAGGCCCTCGTGGCGATCGACGTCAACACGGGCAGGTACGTCGGCAAGTCCAACCGTCTGGAAGACACCGTCCTGAAGACGAATCTCGAAGCTGCGGAGGAAATCGCGCGACAGCTGCGTCTGCGCGACCTGGGCGGAATCATCGTGATCGACTTCATCGACATGGAAGACCGCAAGAACCGGCAGGCCGTCCATCAGGTGCTGCAGGAGGCGCTCAGGAAGATGCGTTCGCCGTCCCGGGTGCTGCCCTTCAACGATTTCGGACTGGTCGTCATCACGAGGAAGGCGGTCCGCAAGTCGCTCGAGAGGGCGCTGTGCATCCCGTGTCCCACCTGTTCCGGGTCCGGAACCGTCAAGTCGTCCGCCACCGTCCTTTCGGAGATATTCTCCGCCGGGGACCGGCTCGCGGCGAACAGCAAGAAGCGGAACGGGCGGAAGAGCTCGGACGTGACACTGCGGGTCCATCCGGAGATCGCCAAGTCGCTCAAGCGGAAGTCAAGCTCGCACCTGGAGGATCTGGAGTCCATCGTGGGCCGCGGCGTGATCGTGCATGGAGACTCCTCGATGCATCTCGGGCAGTTCACGCTCCGGTAGCTGCCGGGGCGGGCCGCTCCACCGGCGGGCGCAGCCGGAGGAAGTCATCCGAACTCCGCTTCGAACTGCGAGCGCAGGTATCGGAAGTCCGTCTCGATCGCCTGTATCGTCCTGTCGATGCGCTGGGCCTCGGTGGGTGTCTCGATCCCGTACTCGACATGCGGGGAGATCGGGCGGCAAAGCCGCTTGCGGCACGCATCCGGAAGAACTTCGGGTAGTCCACCATGCCCTGTCCCAGCGGGCACATCCTGACCCTCCACGTCCGCCTGGATCCGGGCAAGATGGCCGGCACGATCGTCGAAACCGCGTAGCGGCAGTAGCCGATCTTGTAGCGCGGGATTCCCAGCCTCGCAGCAGTGCAGAGCGTGGAGCGCGCGGCCGGGTCGTTGCGGGAGAGCAGGCCCGTGGTGGCCATCGGCAGCCCGATCCCATTGCTCGCCTGCGCCCCGTGCGTGTGCGGCAGGTCGCGCTTGACGTTCTCCGGCGGGACGTGGCCGCGCGGTCGGACGGTCAGGTCCGCCCCTCCGAATCCCAAGCTTCGGAGGGTGCTCGCGAGCTCCCTCTAGCCCAGACGCGGAAGATGCTTCGCAAAGAGGCAGAGGACCGGCTTCCCCTTGCCGCCCTTCGACGCCGCCGGGGCGGCAAGTGCGGGCGCAAGCGCCTCTCGCGGCGCTCCAGTCCACGCATTGCGACGGGGATCATGGGCGGTCGATGTCCGGTGGTCCTACCTCGCCCTGTGCTCGTCGCGCCAACGCACGGCCGCGTCCATCAGCTCTCCGGGCGCGTACCGGTCGCGCAGCCCGGGGTAGGCCTGATCGACTTCCCTCTTCCACTCGGCAATGGCATCCGCATCCGCTTCGACGACGTTCAGGCCGTACTTCGCCATTTCCTCGATTGCGGCGGCTTCCTGGTCTCGTACGGCTTCCTGGACCTCCCGCGCCGCGGCCTCGGCGGCCTCTTCCATCAGCAACCGCTGCTCCTCGGGAATGGCCTCCCAGGTCTCGTTGGCGATGAGCACGGCGCCGACGATCGGCAGAAAGCGCATGTTGAGCATGTGGGGGGCCGATGCGAACCACTGGTATCCCGCGGCGACCAGCGGCGGCACGGCGAAGACCTCGACTAGGCCGGTCTCGAGGTTGGCCTGCAGCTCCGTCAGGTCGAGTGGCACCGCGTTGAGGCCGAATTCGGAATAGAGACGGAGCATCTCGTCGTCGCCCTTGGACGTGTAGAGCTTCATATCCCGCAGTTCGGTGGGCGTGCGGAATTCCCGGACTGCGAAGAAGTAGGCCCAGCCCGCGTCGCCCCAGCCCAGGACCGTGAATCCCTTGGCGTGCAGTCTGTCTTCCAGCGTCGGCGCCAGCTTGGACCGAACAAAGTCGAACTCCTCCAGGGAGTCGAACATCAGCGGGACCTGCAGCGCACTGATGCCCTCGTCCAGAAACGACATCCCGCTGCCTGAGATGAGTGCGCCCTGCATCTGCCCGGCGCGCATCTTGCGCAGCATCGTGACTTCGTCGCCGGCAACGCCCCCGGGATAGATCGTGAGGTCTACGGCTCCGGCCGAGATCTCGCGCCACGTCTGGCGCATGCGCAGGAGCACCTCGTGGTAGACGCTGTTCTTCGGCGCGATCGTGCCGAGCTTGATCTTGTTCACGCGGCGCCGCTGGGCAGGCGCCGGCTCCACAAGCGCGGCAACCGCGACCATGGCCGCAAGCGCGGCGCAAGCGGCCAGATGAAGCCTTCTCATCAACACTCCTCGAAGCGGCAAACCCTACCGGCGGGCAGTCCGCTCAAGCGGCGAGTCTGACGCCGGACCCGTCCGCGCCGGCGACAGGCGGCCTGGAAGGCCGCTGGCCGCTCCCCCAATAGTTGTCCCAGTCCCCAGTATAGGTCCCGGTCTCAGAGAAACAGGTCGTCCGCCCGGGACTGCAGCCATCGAGCGCGCCGCTGGGCGATGTGGTTGAGCAGTCTGTACTCCTCGAACTCATCGGCATTGATCGCGAGCGCCTTCTCGAGCATTTCGTCGAACAGCTCCCGGTTCTGGGCCGGTACGGCGGCAGCTTCCGCGTAGGCGACGTACAAGCCCGCGCGCTCTCCGGAGGACAGCGCCAGCGCCCGCCGGAAGCTGCCCTCTACGAGCTCGGGATCGCCGCCTGTGGGTCTCGCCGCCTCCAGGCGCAACCGGAACTCGTGGAGCGAACCGCGGTCCCAGGACTCGTCGAGGTCGATCGCCTGCTCGATCAGCGCGTCGACCTCGCCGAGCCGCACGACCATGCGCGGATCGGTGGGGTCGGTCGATATCGACAGCCCCAGCGCCGCTCCCGCCCAGTAGAGCAGCTCGACGTCCTTCTTGCGGATCCGGCTTGCCGCCTGCCGGGGCGCGGTCCTAATGTCGTCGGTGAATCCGGGATAGGCCGCCTCCAGCGCCCGCATGCTGAATCCAAGCGACCGCAGGTAGAGCCTCTTGGCGCGCTCCCGGAGGGCCTGCCCGCGCTCGAAGTCCTCCTCGACGAGGATCTCGCCGGGAGTGTCCACATAGGCCAGCGCGTAGAGCGCGAACCCCTTGGCGGCGGTCACCAGCAGGCCCCTGTGGCGGGGCGTCACGTCGAGCAGGCTCTCTACCAGCTTCAGGCTGAAGGGGAGAGCGTCGCCGACGAGCTCGACGTCCGGGTCGGTCTCGTAGACGGACGTGCCGGAGGAGAGGGCGTCGCCGACCTGCCGAACCGCGAACTTCTTGACCGAGCATCCCCCGGTGAATGCGACGAATGCGATCGCAAGCGCGGCGGCCGCCCGCCGCCCGCCGCCCGCGGATCCCGGCGGCGCTCCGCGACGGGCTTCGGATTCCGGGAGGGCGCCTTGCATGGACCTAGAGGCCTAGCAGCTCCCGCACGAACTTGGCCGGAGGGGAGCCGAAGGAAAGCACCCTGTCGTGATACTGCTTCCAGTCCTCGATGGGCCCATGGAGGGCCTCCCAGTCTCTCCGCAGATCGTTGTGCTCCGTGATTCCGACGAAATACGTCGAGAGCTGGGCCGAGGTGAGCTGGGCGCGAATCCACTTGCCCGCCGCCTCACCGTCTTCCTGGTAGCCCTCCCCGACCATCATGTCCATCGCCTCTTCCTCGGTCATGGCGCCGGCATGGATCTTCTGGTCGAGGATCGAGTTGATGACCGCGCGCGACAGCATCTTCAGCTGCTGCATCTTGAACCGGGGGCCGCCATAGCCGTGCTCCGCCATGATCTGCTCCGCATATACCGCCCAGCCCTCCACGAATGTGCCCGAATAGAAGATCGAACGGACCATCGTCGGGGCCTGCATGCGATTCGAGTGGGCGATCTGCAAGTAGTGCCCCGGGATTGCCTCGTGGACGGTCAGATCCTGCAGCATGAAGTCGTTGTATTCGCGGTAGAACGACAGCTTGCGCTCGGGCGTCCAGTCCTCCGGCGTCGGGGAGATCGCGTAGAACGTCTCTCCGTTCTCCTCCAGCGGGCCCGGGGAGTCGCAGTACGCAGTGGACACGCCCCGGCGAAACTCCGGCATCACAATGACCTGCAGGGGCTCCTCGGGCACCGTCACGAGGTTGCGCTCGCGCGTGAATCCGGCCACTTGCTCCAGGGATCTTCCGGCATCCTCGACGATGGAGGCGTCCGTCGGGTGCGAGTCCGCCAGCCCGTCCAGCACCGCCCGGACCACCGCCTGACGGTCGCCCAGCTCGTCGGCGCCCGCGCCCGGATTGGACTCCCGGTAGAGCGGCACGGCGGTCTCGTAGAGCTCGTCCTGAATTTCCGCCAGACGCTTCTGCGCCCTCTCCAGGATCTCCTCCATCGTGAGGTCCGAGTGCAGCGTGAAGGCGAGCTTGGTTCTGAATTTCTCCTCGCCGATCCTGAAGTTGCCGTTCGAGCGCGGCAGCAGGTCCTCCCGCAGCCATCGCGCATACTCCTCCAGCGCCGCCAGAGCCGATTCCCGCGCCGGAGCGAGTTCGGCCTCCATGTCCGGGGCTCCTGCCAGAATCGAGTCCAGATCGTCCCGGATGAGCGAGATCACTCCGTCGTTCTGACGGATTGCGGTCTCCGTGTGGATCCGGGGCGGGTTCCTTAGGTTGGCCCGGGCCGCGTCGATCACGGGCTGCACCCGCTCCAGCCGCTGCCTGAGGCTCGCCAGACGGGTCTCGAGCGGCGCGAAGTCCCGCGCCAGCAGGGAGTACAGGGCATCTCCCAGGCCGTACCGCATCGGGTTCCACTCGTGCTCGCGCAGCACTTCGGAGGACCAGATGCTGAACCGGAGGCTGTTGGCAAGAATCTCGTAGTCAACGGCGTTGGCGGGCCCGAGTTCGGCTGCGTCGATCGCTTCCAGGTCCGCCAGGAATCGTCTGCCCGACTCAATGCCGCGAGCGACCGCCTGGGCGGAGTAGTCGTTGAGCCGCCCGTCGCGCGAGTGGTCGCCCAGCGAGGTTGCGAATTCCGGATAGCCTTCCAGCATGTTCGCGATGTAGCGTTCGGCCAAGGCTACGAACTGCTCGTCGGCGGACGGCCGGTCGCACGAGAGCGTGCCGAGCGCCAGGATCAGCAGTACGGCGCAACACCGCATGCGCCCATTGTATGTTCGCTCTCCGGTCACAGGTCGAGAGCCTCGACCTGCCGGTCGACATCGTCCTCGCTGAGCGTCCCCACGAAGTTCTCCCGGAGGTGGGCCGAATCGTCGAAGATCTCGAACAGGCTCATTTTGACGACCGCGTAGCGTTCGACCTCGTTGAGCTCCCGCTCCGCCCGCCGCTCCCATGTCGCGAAGCTCTCCTCGGGGGCGAAGACTACGATCAGGAAGTGTGCGGCGCGGTCCGAAGTGCATCGGAAGACATAGTCGCGGCCGTCCAGGCTGTCCCGCGCAGTGTCCTCGTAGCCCTCGTAGGTGTACTGGTAGACGTAGCCGCTGTCGGCGGCGTAGGCCTTTTCCCTGCGGATCTGCGGGCGGCCGCGCAACTGGAGAGGCCTGACCGCCGGCTTTCCCCGCAATCGGGCCAGGAGTCGCCTCAGCATCGCTCGGAGCCTAGCCGAAACGCTGTTCCCGCACCGGATCCCCGTACATGTGGTAGCCCCGCTCTTCCCAGTAGCCGGCCCTGTCCCCGTCGACGAATTCCAGTCCCCGGATCCACTTTGCGCTCTTCCATGCGTACAGATGCGGCACCACCATGCGGAGCGGTCCGCCGTGCTCGGGTGTGAGGGGCTCGGGCCGGTGCGTGTCCGCGAGCAGCACGTCCTCGCGGAGCAGGTCGCTCAGCGGCGTGTTCGTTGTGTACCCGCCGTCGCAGTGCTGGATGACGAACCCGGCTTCCGGGTGGGGTCTGGCGCGCTCGACGATGGTCCGGACGGAGACCCCCTCCCAAACGTTGTCGAACTTGCTCCAGGTGGTGACGCAGTGGAAGTCGGCCTGCACGCGGACGCGCGGCAGTGCCTGGAAGTCCTCCCAGGTCAACTCCAAGGGATGTTCCACGAGACCGCCGACCTTGAGGGTCCATGTGGCGGGATCGAATTCCGGAATCCTGCCGACGTGCAGGACCGGCCACTTGAGCGTGAGGGACTGCCCAGGCGGAAGCCGGCCAGCGTTCCTGTGCTCCCGCTCGAGCCTCTTTCGTTGAGTGACGCGGCGCATCGCGGAATTCCAGATTACATCAGCCCGTCGCCGGGCCCCCGCATCGCTATTCCTCGATGCCGTGGCCCTCGATGACCTTGTGGTATGCGCCGCCGGCCACGTCCTCGAGAACGTCGACCGTGCCGCTCGGCCACCGGACCTCGATCGTTTCCGCCCGATCCGCCTCACCGAGCCCGAGAAGCTCCCGCGGATCGTGCGAGGAGAGATAGCTGCCGCCGCTCGCCCGGTACCTGCTCCGCTCCATGTCGCCGGCCCTCCACGACACGGTGGCCCCCGTCGCGCCGGGGTTGCTGTCGGTCGGGACTAGGTTCAGGCCGACCCATCCGTGGCCGGCCTGCGTGTCGTTCCGCAGAAGAATCGGCGGTTCCCCGTTGTTCGAGACGAGCACGTCTCCGTCTCCGTCGTTGTCATAGTCGCCGACTGCAAGACCGCGCGAGGAGTAGTCGGCCTCGAACGCGCTTCCCGCCCCCTTGCTGACATTGCGGAAGTCGTTCCCAGTGTTTTCGAACAGGAGGAGGCGCTGGCGGTAGGTCACCAGAGGCTTCAAGAGGCCGATCATGTCGTCGGGGTGGCCGTTTGCCAGGATCAGGTCCGGGTCGCCGTCGCTGTCGAAATCGAAGAACTTGAGGCCCCACCCACTGAAGAGCCTCGTTTCCCTGCGCACCTCGACGGAGGCGTCCCGAAAGTCCAGGCCTTCGAGATTCCTGTACAGGCTGAACATCTCCTGGTCGATGTTCGCCACGAAGAGGTCCTGCCAGCCGTCCCCGTCGTAGTCGGCCGCATCGACCCCCATGCCGGAACGGGGCAGGCCGGAGTCGCTGTAGGCCACACCCAGGAGCAACCCTTCCTCCGAGAACGTGCCGTCGCCCTGGTTGACAAAGAGGAAGTTCTGGATCGTGTCGTTGGCCACGAAGAGATCCGGCGCCCCGTCCCTGTTGAAGTCGGTGGCGACGGCTCCGAACGACTTGCTGCCGACACTTGAGATGCGCGACTCGTCGCTCGCGTCCCGAAACGTGCCGTCGCCGTTGTTGCGGAACAGCAGGCACTTGGTCGGCCGGAACGACCGCGGGATGCAGTAGTGCCGCCTGCCCGCTTCGTTGTTGCCGCAGTACCTGGACTCGGACAGGCTGTAGGAGACGAAGCCTGACACGAACAGGTCGAGGAGCTGGTCGCCGTCGTAGTCGAACCACACTCCGTCGGTGTACCAGCCGTTCGAGGCGAGCCCGGCTTCTTCCGCCCTTTCCTCGAACGTGCCGTCGCCGTTGTTGCGGAACAGCAGATTGCGTCCGTAGGATGTGACGAACAGGTCGGTGTCCCCGTCGCCGTCATAGTCCGCTGCGGCCACTCCCATGCCGAACTGCCCTCCCTCGACTCCCGCTGCTTCCGTGACGTCGGTGAACGTGCCGTCCCGGTTGTTGCGGTAGAGGGCGTTCGAGAGCGACTCCTCGGGACTGAAGAAGTCCGACGGGCCGCTGTTCACCAGGTAGATGTCCATCCAGCCGTCGCCGTCGAAGTCGAGAAACGCGCATCCGGCACCGACGGTCTCGGGCAGGTGGCGCTCGTCGGACATGCCATTCGTGTGAACCCAGTGGATTCCGCTGGCGCCGGGAGGAATCGGCTCAAAGCGGATCGGTCCCGGCGGGGCCTGCCCGCAAAGCGGTCCGACGACCGGGCCCGCGCAAGCCAGAGCGGACAGGCCGGCCACGGCGATCGGCGATGGTGGGCGTTGCGTCATGTCTGCGATGCGCATGCACTGAAACTGGTCGTCATTGGCGGGGCATGGCGAGGATTTGGCCCTCGTAGAGCTGGTTCACCCCCTGCAGATCCCGTTCCTGCTGCCGGGCATTCAGCTCGGCAATGATCCCCTGCTGCCTGCGAAACTTGTCCGTCCGCTTCAGCTTGGCATACGCCCGCGCCAGCATCACGTGCGCCGGAGTGAAGGCGGGCTGGGCCTCCACGACCTGCTCCAGCAGGGCCTCGGCCTCGGCCCATTGACCCCGTGAGCTTTGCACCTGTGCGAGCAGGTACTGAACTCCGGTGTCGTCCTCGTTCAGGGAGTATGCGCTCCGGAGCAGCTCCAGCGCCGATTCGGAGTCTCCATCCTGCTGCACGAGCCAGCCGAGGAATGCGTTGGCGTTGTAGTCGTCCGGATTGGTCGCAAGTTCGGCGCGGAACTCCTCTTCCGCGCTGTCGCGCCGTCCCTCGTACATCAGGGCCACGCCGATCTGCGAATGCAGGGTCGGCAGGCCGCGTCCGGATGCCCTGGCCCGTTCGAGGGTCGTTACAGCCTCCCGGTACTGCCTCCTGGCAAGCTGCACCGAGCCCTTAATCAACAGTGCCTCCGGCCCCTCGTCGTCTTTCAGATACCGATCGACAAGGGCTGCCGCCTGTGCCACCTGGCCGGTCTTGATGTACGCCGAGCAGAGCGTGAAGGCGGCCTGGCGGTTTGCCGGGTCGGACCGCAGCACGCTCTCGAGCTTCGCGATGCCGGGCGCCAGCCTGTTCAGCTTCAGCAGGCAGAGGCCGTGCAGGTGCAGCGCCTGCTGGTTCGAGGGCTGCCGTTCCAGCACCCATTCGAGTTCCCGGCTCGCGCTGCCGTACTGCCCGGACTGGAAAAACGCCAGCCCGAGAAAGTACGCAATGCCTGGATGCTCCGGATCTGCCGTGCGCGCCTTGCGGAGGCCTGCAATCGCGTCGGCCACGCGACCTTGGCGCAGGTACGCCAGCGACAGGCTGGACAGCGCGTCCATTCGGCTCGGGGCGATGCGCACTGCCTGCTCGAAGGCCTGGACCGCTCCCTGCAGATCGCCCGACCGCTCGAGACGGGAGCCGCGGGCCAGTGCCTCGTCCACATCCTGCGCAAGGAGATCCGCAGGCGGCGATGAAGCCGCGAGGATCAGGATCAGCGTGACGGTTCGTCCGACCACGGGAAGCTGCAGATGCCCTTTTCGGCCCTAATGACCGTGGCGGCCGGCACAGGTCGCCTGCGGTCGGGGCGGAGACGGCGATTGCACGGGGAATTATAGCCGCGCACGGCGAGTCCGCGCGGCGGTTCCGGGTAGAAGTCCGCCCCATGTTGGAGGGGAGCCGGACGGCCACTGCTACATTGGCGCCATGGGCCGGACTCTGACGCGACGGCAGGTCCTGGCGCTGGCTGGAGCCGGCTGTGCAGAGCTCGGCGCCCAGGGGGTCGCCTCCAGAGGGGTGCGCCCGCAGGCCCGGCCCAAGTCGTCCGGCCTGCCTTTTCGCGCACGGTTCACGGACGTGGCCCGGGCAGCCGGTCTCGTCCATCCGACCGTGTACGGTTCGCCGGACGATCCCCAGTACATTCTGGAGACGATCGGCTGTGGGGCAGCATTCCTTGACTACGACAACGATGGCTGGCTCGACATCTTCGTGCTCAATGGCCGGAGAGTGGAGTCCGTTCCGGAGGGCGCGACGAACCGCCTCTATCGGAACAACAGGGACGGGACATTCACGGATGTGACCGAGGCCGCGGGCCTGGCCCGAAGCGGCTGGGCGTCCGCTGTCTGCGTGGGCGACTACAACAACAGCGGATATGACGACCTGTTCATCACGTACTGGGGGCAGAGCGCGCTCTACCGCAACAACGGTGACGGGACGTTCACGGACGTGACCGAATCCGCCGGTCTGGCACGCGAGGACGCGCGGTGGGGCTCCGGATGCACGTTCGTCGACTGCAACCGCAACGGTGACCTCGACCTGTTCGTTGCGAACTATCTGGAATTCGACTTCGAGACCGTTCCCCTGCCGGGCGAGTCGTCCGTCTGCGTGTGGAAGGGCGTGCCCGTCGTCTGCGGGCCGCGCGGTCTCCGACGGGGACGCAACCTGCTCTACCGCAACAACGGGGACGGAACGTTCACTGACGTGAGCGTCGAGTCAGGCGTGGCAGCCGCTTCCGAGAGCTATGCTCTGACCGCCGCGGCCGCGGACTTCGACGGCGACGGCTGGCAGGACATTTTCGTCGCATGCGACTCGAGTCCGAGTCTGCTCTACCGCAACAACCGCGACGGGACGTTCACGGAGGAGGCTCTGGAGAGAGGGTGCGCCGTCAGCGAGAACGGCGCCGAGCAGGCGGGGATGGGGATTGCGGTCGGAGACTACGACCTTGGGGGGCATCTGGACCTGTTCAAGACACATTTCTTCGATGACACGAATGTCCTGTACCGGAACGACGGCGAGGGCTATTTCGACGACGTGACGCTACGCTCCGGGATCGGTGTCGAGACCCGCTACGTCGGATGGGGCGCCGGCTTTGCCGACCTCGACAACAGTGGCCTGCCCGACATCTTCCTGGTGACGGGAAGCGTATACCCGCAGGTGGCGCGCGAATTCGAACGCTACCCTGCCGCCACGCCCCGGGTTCTGTTCAGGAACCTCGGCGGCGGCCGGTTCGAGCAACTTTTTACCGAGGCTGGTCCGGCGGTCGGCGAGGCAAAGTCCAGCCGCGGCTGCGCCTTCGGGGACTTTGACAATGACGGGGATGTCGACATTCTGATCGTCAATCTCAACGAGCCTCCCTCGCTGCTGAGGAACGACCTTGCAGGGAGAGCCAACTGGCTCAAGGTCAAGCTGGTCGGAACCAAGTCCAATCGGAGCGCGATCGGGGCCACCGTGAAGGCGCACTACGGCGGTCGGGTCCAGGCCCAGGCAGTGCTCAGCCAGTCGAGCTTCCATTCCGCGAACGACACGCGGCTGCATTTCGGGCTGGGAGTGGAGACCCAGGCGGATCTGGAAATCCGATGGCCTTCGGGAGCGAAGGAGAAGTATGCTTCCGTGGCTGCAAACGCCTTGGTCCGGATCGAGGAGGGAGCCGGCATCGTGGCACGGGACGAGTGGGCCGAGAAAGCCTGCTGAAGCAAGCGGCATGCCGTTGGCGGTCGATCAGAGGAGCCCTCTGCGCAGTTCGCAGAGACTCGATACGGACACCCACACAGGTTGTCGCGTTGCATTGCCGCCTTTTCCTGTGCAAGACCGAAGGCACCGTAATCCCGGCACCGACGTTCTGTACGTTCTCCGGCACTCAGGGGGCTGGGAATCTGTTCCGACCGCACGCTGCTAGGCTGGCATTGAAGGCGAAGCCGAAAGGAGACAGCCATTGGCCCGGTTCAAGGATGCCCAGACGATTCTCGCCGCCGCAGAGACTTGGAAGCGGCGTTGCCTGATCGGTGGGCAATCGCTGTTCACCGAGGAGCCTTGGTGGACTCGGAGGAATTTCGAGGAGCTCAGGCGACTGTATGTGGACCGCCCGATCGAGACTTCGGAGACCTTTCTGGTGAAGCTGAAGCGTCAACTTGACCCGGGGCCCAAGGACCTCAGCTGCCTTTGGGCTGAGATGGAGTGGGTGTACCGTCTGATCGCGCAGCCTTCGTCAATGCTTCCAGAGACCAAGCGAAAGAGGATTCGAGAGATCTGGAGTTGGTCAGGGAGGGAATTCCCCGGAGACCACAAACTCTTGGCGGACAACGTGCTTGGGTCCGGCGTGGCCCACCCGGGCACAAGTTTCCACACTCGCGGATGGGAAGAGTACCGCTTCTTCGTGGCTGCAATGCTCGAATGGTTCTCGCTGGACGGGGACCGCCGGCGATCCCTGTCGCAGGGACCGTGGGAGTTCGCTTCGTGGCTGGACTCGACCCAATTCGCCAAGGGCCGCATGTTTCGGCATGCCCTTCTCTTCCTGATCTTCCCGGAAAGCTTCGAGTCCATCGTCTCGAGCAAGACGAAGAAGGATACCGCTTGGCACTTCGGTCATTACGATGCCAAGGATGGCGGCCCTACGGACGAGGCCCTCTTGGACATCCGAATACGCTTGGAGAGGGAGTCGGGCGATCAGGAGGTGCGCTTCGACCAGCCCCCGTACAACGAATTCGTCAGCCAAAAAAAGGCGGAGGTGTGGTTCCGGGACCGATTCGGCCAAAAGAACTGCTGGCAGATGAATATGAACGTGGTCGGAGAGTACATGTGGCCTAGCGTCGCGGAGGACGGTGTGGCGTCGATCGGATGGGACCGATTCGGTGACCTCCGCAGATCGAAGGACGACATCAGGCGGGAGCTCATTTCGAGGGGTTACGGCCCCAATCCGAACAACCGGACCCTATTCCTGTGGGAGTTCGCCAACAAGATGAATGTCGGCGACATCGTGGTAGCCACCCTCAAGGGCGAGTGGCTCGTCGGTTGGGGACGGGTAACCGGCGACTACCGGAATGATTCTGAAGGAGGGCGTTTTCGCGTCCACACACGGGCGGTTGACTGGCACGTCTGCGACGTCAAGCTCCAAGCATTCGGAGCCGCCGCCGTCAAGCGCCTCACGTCCTACAACACTTATTTCTGGTGGATCCGCTCTTCCTTCTGGCTGATGCGCGACCGCGCGAAACCGCTTCCAGCCCCGTACGGTCCTGACCAGGCCCACGAAGACCTTTTCATCCCCCGCCCCGACTTCGACCGCATCCTCGCCTCCATCAAGTCCGGAAAGAACCTTATCCTCCAAGGTCCGCCAGGCACGGGGAAGACGTTCATGGCTCGCCGAATCGCCTGGTGCCTGATTGGCCGCAAGGAGAACAGCTCCATCGAAATGGTCCAGTTCCACCAGTCGTACGCTTACGAGGATTTCGTCCAAGGGTACCGGCCCACCGGCAACGGAGGCTTCGAGCTCAAGGACGGCGTGTTCCACAGGTTCTGCGAGCGGGCGCGGGACAACCCGGACACCCCTCACGTGTTCATCGTTGACGAGATCAACCGCGGTAATCTCTCCCGGATCTTCGGCGAACTTCTCATGCTGATCGAGCGCGACAAGCGAAGCCGGGACTATGCCGTCGCGTTGACCTATTCCGACCGGCGGTTCCATGTCCCGGCCAACGTCTTCATCCTCGGCATGATGAACACCGCCGACCGGTCGCTGGCCATGGTGGACTATGCACTTCGTCGGCGATTCGCCTTCCAGACACTCGAGCCCGCCTATGAGAAGGACGACAGCCGTGCGGCGTTTGAGAGCTTTCTGTCAAGGAGCGGCGCGGACCCGGCCCTGGCTGCCCTCATTGCCGACCGGATGCGCAAGCTCAACCAGAAGATCAGTAACGACAGCGAACTCGGGAGCGGCTTCCAGATCGGTCACAGCTACTTCGTTCCCAGCGAAGGCGACGAGCCATCGAGAGACTGGTACAAGCACGTCGTTGACACGCAGATCGCGCCGCTTCTCCGCGAATACTGGTTCGATTCGCCTGAAGATGTCGAGAACAAGGTGACTGATCTTAAAGCCGGCGTCTGATCTTGCAGAACATTCCGATCCTCAACATCTATTACCTCCTCTGTTACGCCTGGGGCCGCGTTCAGGAAAAGGACGTAACGCGGGTCGACACAATCGGCCGACTCTCATCGGTGCAGGAACTGCTCGGCAAGGTGTTGGCCGGCGGCGTCAACCACCTCTTCAGGCGCGGAATCGACCGCGGATACGTCGAGAGGCGGGAGGAGCTCGCCGGCATTCGCGGGAGACTGGCGGTCAGCGAAACGGCGAAGCGCGCTCTGCGATCGCGCGGACGTGCCGCTTGCGACTTCGAGGAACTGTCGATAGACATTCTGCAGAACCGGATCCTGCGCACCTCGCTGCATCGGCTATTGGACCAGCGGGCCGGGCTGCAGAGGGATGTCCACCGCCATGTACGCTCGGCCTACAGGAGGCTTGGCAGCGTTTCGCGGACGCGGCTCACTCGGAACACCTTCGGCCAGATCCAGCTCGGCGCCAACCGGCGGCTCTATCACTTCCTGCTCTCAGTGTGCAAGCTTCTCTACGAGAGCTCGCTGGTCGACGAGAACACCGGCCACATGGTCTTCCGCGATTTCCGACGGGACGAGGCAACCATGTGGGCGCTCTTTGAGGATTTCGTCAGGGGATTCTACGATCGCGAGCAGAACGTCTATCAGGTGAATCCGGGAGGTCGCCGCATCAGGTGGGCGGAGCGCGGAGCCGAGACCGCGACAGACCTAGAGCGGATCCCAGTCATGGAAGCAGACGTGATCCTCGATTCGGGCACGCGCCGAATCATCCTTGACACCAAGTATTACCAGGAAGCGCTTGCGCACGGTCGCGGTGCCGGAAACGGTAAGCTGGATTCCAACAATCTCTACCAGCTTCTCGCATACCTGCGCAACCGTCAGGCCACAGTGCCGGAAGGGCCCAGGCACGAGGGCATCCTGCTCTATCCCCAGGTCCGCAGCAAGCTCAGGGCCGACATCCGTCTTGAAGGGTTTCGCATCCAGGCCCGGACCGTCGACCTAGACCAGGAATGGCAGGAAATTCATCAGGAGCTGATGGAGACCGTCGGGCTATCCGGCTCTACGGCATAGTCCATGTTGCCGCGTTCCGCCGGACGGGCTGGCGCGGACGAGTCAGGGCCAGGCCGTCCCATCCTAACCCACGTCAAGCCGTCCGTGGCTCGGGCTTCGGGCAGTCCCAGGCCGCGGTCCCGCTAGGAACGGGATCCGGTTTGGACTGTTAAGCTGATGACGTGATGAAGAAGGTTCTGCTGCCGACAGTCCTGCTCGCTCTCGCCTGTGCCTACGGCCAGCCGGCCGTCACGGAAGCCGATGTCGACGCATGGATGGAATCGCTCTCGAACTGGGGGCGCTGGGGCGAGGACGACCAGAAAGGCGCGATCAACCTGATCACCCCGGAGACGCGCCTAGCCGCCGCGAAGCTCGTGACGAAAGGCATTTCGGTGTCTCTGGCCCGGGATGTCGAGAAGGATGAGGCCGTTGACAATCCGCGGCCGTTCAAGCACAGCATGCTCAATGTCGGGCTGAATAATCCGAGCCAGTTTGTCTCCGATGACTACCAGGTGAGCTATCACGGCTACGCCCACACGCACATGGATTCCCTCTGTCACATGGCATTCGAGGGCAAGATGTACAACGGATTCCCACAGGCTGAAGTCGTTGCCGAGGGTGCCCCGAGGCTCGCCGTGACGAACTTCAAGGAAGGGATCTTCGCACGCGCAGTTCTGATGGACATCCCCAGGCTGAAGGGCGTGGACTGGCTCGAGCCCGGGACCCCGATCTACCCTTCGGATCTGGACGCCTGGGAGAAGAAGGCGAACGTCGCGGTGCGAAGCGGTGACGTAGTCCTGATCCGCACCGGGCGCTGGGCAAAGCGGGACGCGGACGGCCCCTGGGACGTGTCCAGCAAGTCGGCCGGCCTCCACGCCTCCAGCGCCAAGTGGCTCAAGGATCGTGACGCGGCGATTCTGGGCAGCGACGCGGCCAGCGACGTCTCGCCCTCGCTGGTGGATGGCGTGGGACAGCCAATTCACCAGCTGGTGATCATTGCGATGGGCATGCCGATCTTCGACAACCTCGATCTGGAGGCGGTCGCTGAGGAGGCAGCCCGCCAGAATCGCTGGGAGTTTCTACTGACCGCCGCGCCGATGGCGGTCGGCGGCGGGACCGGAAGCCCGTTCAATCCGATCGCGACCTTCTAGCGACAGCCGGGAGGGACAGCCGGCGACTGCGCCGAAGGAGCTTCTTGTTCGATCATGTGGACTCAGATGGGTATTGTTCGCCGCTTTGTGCGCCGTGCCGTCCAAGCATGCTTTCTGACCCTGCCGGTTGTTCTGCTGACGGCCGCGCAACCCTTGGCAGGGGCCGCTGACTGGCCGCTGTTTCTGGGGAACAGCAACCGAAACTCGATCGCCGAATCGGCGTTCGACCCTCCCCTCGAAGTTGCATGGGTGTATGACGCGCCCGGGGGCGTCGACTCCAGCGCGATCATCGTCGACGGCACCGTCTATTTTGGCGAGATGGACGGTCGATTCCATGCGGTCGACCTCGAGACCGGGGAGGCCAGATGGGTCTACCAGGCGAATCTTGGCGTCCCGGCCTCGGGATGCGTCACCCAGGGGACGGTCTTCTTCGGTGACGAGGAAGGCTATTTCCACGCAGTGGACATTGAGACAGGGAAGCAGAAGTGGGTCTATCAGACCTTCGCGGAAATCCTGTCGTCGCCGCACTGCAGCGAGGACACGGTCCTGGTTAGCTCCTATGACACTCACCTCTATGCCCTGCATCCGCAGACCGGAGAGCTCAAGTGGAAGTACCAGACGGATGATCGTGTGAATGCCAGCCCTGCGGTGGTCGGGGGCAAGACGTTCCTCACGGGCTGCGACGGAATGTTCCGAATCATCGATATCCGGACGGGTGAGGAAGACTCATTCGTGGACATGCAGGATTACGTGGCCGCCTCTCCTGCAGTGGTTGGCAGCTCGGCCTACGTTGGAACATTCGGCTACGAGGTGCTCAAGATCGACTGGGAAGGCGGGCGAGTGGACTGGCGCTACAGCCATCCAGTGACCGACTTCGAATTCTTCGCCTCGCCGGTCGTGCGGGACGGACTCGTCGTGATCGGCGGGCGCGACAAGCGCGTCCACGCGATTGACGATCAGACCGGCAAGCTCAAGTGGGACTTCGAGACCCGTTCCCGGGTGGACTCGTCTCCCCTTCTGGCAGGGGACGTGATCTGGGTGGGCTCGATGGACGGGAATCTCTACGCGCTCGATCACAATAGAGGTTCGCTTCTGTGGAAGTTCGCGATCGGCGGCAGGATCGTGGCTTCGCCGGCCGTGGGTGGAGGCCGCCTGGTGATCGGCTCCCGGAGCGGCGAGGTCTACTGCTTTGCCCGCGCCGCCCAGTAGCCGGCCGGCGTCGAATTCAGACCGACGCGCCGTGTCCCGACCGCAAGGCCAAAGGTGCCGGATCTGCCGGGCTGGTTGTCTGCCACTGCACTGACCAGTCTTCCGACCAATAGGGGGGTGCCCCGCTTGAGTTCGCTGAGGAAACGCTGGAAATCGGGCGGCTTCAGCGAGCGGAGACTGGCCGCAGTTCTCCACGAATTCCCTCGCCGTCTCGACCTGATCCGACGTCACGTAGCCGCGCGAGAGCCCGTCGAGATGCATGCGCTGGTATAGTGAGCCCCCGTGAACAGGAGAGGTGCGATTCGAACCTTGGCTGCGGCTTCGGCGGGACCGTTCTTCGCGTTCGGCCGGACCAGACATGCCAATCTGCTATTCCTCTGCTCCGATCAGCACCAGGCCGCGGCGACGGGTTGCTACGGTCACCACCAGGCCTTGACGCCGCACATTGACGAGATCGCGTCCGAGGGGATCCGCTTTGAGCGGGCCTACTGCCAGGCTCCGGTGTGTGTGCCGTCCAGGGGCTCAATCATCACGGGAGACTATCCCAGCCGGCATGGCGCCAGGATCCTCGACGACCCCCTGCCCGAGGGGACGCGGACAGTCGCACATTTCTTCGGCGACCACGGCTATGCTACTGGAGCGATCGGCAAGATGCATTTCGTCGACGAGAGTCGCCGGCACGGCTTTGCCCATCGAGTGAACGCGGCAACATACCAGTCGCGGCTCACCCGTTCCGAGACCAGCGCCTTTCGGCAGGACCAGGGGGCCGGCGGAGGCACGACGGGACGGCCATCAGCCATGCCCGAGCGGCTGTTCCGCGACACCTTCTACTCCGAGGAGGCTGTGAGGTTTCTGCGCGAGAATCGCGACAGGCCGTTCTGCCTGTGGGCTTCGTTCTTCATGCCGCACACCCCTCTCGTACCCCACCAAAGGTACTGGGATCTGTACGACGGCGTGCAGCTCGATCTTCCGGATCGATCGCCGAACGCTCTGGAGACGGGATTCCACGGTCACCTGGTGCGTGCCAGGGAGAGGGGCTGGTACCAGCAGACCGACGAACAGCTTCACGATGCGATTCGCGGGTACTACGGCAACGTCTCCCAGATGGACGCCAACGTCGGACGCGTGTTCGACACGCTGCGCGAACTGGATCTGGACAGGAAAACGGTCGTTGTCTACACCTCGGACCACGGCGAGATGGCCGGAGCGCATCGCATGTGGACGAAGCACAACATGTACGAGCAGTCCGTCCGGGTGCCGCTGATCGTTCGCACTCCGGATCGGCTGGGCGCTGGATCGGCTCAGCAGCAAATTGTCGAGCAGGCGGACCTGTTCCCCACACTGGCCGAGCTCTGCGGGTTTGACCCGCCGTCGGGAATCGACGGGCGCTCGATTGCACCGTCGGTGAGGGGAGAGGATCACCGCAGCCGCGAGTTCGCCTACTCGGAATACTATTTCTGTCGGCGTGTGTTCACTGCCAACAACCGGTTCGTCGGGCGGCCTCCGATCCTCATGGTGCGAACGAACCGGTGGAAGCTGAACTACCTGAGTTGGGAGCGCAGCGAGCTGTTTGACTTGGATAATGACCCCGGGGAGTTTCGCAATGCGATCGACGATCCGGGCAACTCAGGGATCGTGAGAGAGTTGGAGAAGATCGCCACCACGGCGGGCCATCTGGCATGAGCTCTGGGCGCGCGGTTGAGAATGTCAGGCTCGTCATCCGCCAGGAGGTGATCCGCGAGCCGCGGC
This sequence comes from Bryobacterales bacterium, assembly GCA_028819255.1. Classification (GTDB taxonomy): domain Bacteria; phylum Acidobacteriota; class Terriglobia; order Bryobacterales; family UBA6623; genus VXMF01. The sequence continues at coordinate 41,191 of JAPPMB010000164.1, forward strand.
CAGTGAGAGCCTTTGCACGAACTCGCGAATCCGCGAGAGTGCTGGGTGGTTCCATTGCCAGATGTGTTTCTGGGCTGCAACACCTACCGAAACACCTGGATGTCGTGTTGTTGTGAAATATGCGTTACCAAAGGCTCTGGCTGATTTCTCGAATTGGGAACCCCGCCTCGCAGGCCGCGCAATGGCAGCAGACCCGGCTGAGTTCGACCGGGCCGAGCGCGGTGGGGCAGGTCCTGGCGTAGCGGGCCGGCTGGCCGCAGGCACAAGGGAGATCGGGTCCCTGCCAGTCGAAGCCGTCGGCATCGAGGTTGGAAGCCAGCCCCTGACAGGTTACGGTAATAGCCGGGAATGGCTCGGAAGCTTCTGCCGATCGGCATCCAGACCTTGCGGAAGGTCCGCGAGAGGAACTGCTACTACGTGGACAAGACGGGCTTCGCCGTGCGGTTGGCGGAGGAAGGGACACACTACTTCCTGTCGCGTCCGCGGCGCTTCGGCAAGAGCCTGTTTCTCGACACGCTGGAGGAGCTGTTCGCGGGCAGCCGGGAGCTGTTCGCGGGGCTGCAGGCCCACGACCGCTGGGACTGGTCGGTGTAACACCCGGTCGTGCGGCTGAGCTTCGGCAGGGGGGACTTCCAGGAGCCCGGCTACCTGTGCGCGAACCTGGCGGCGCAGCTGGCCGCGATTGAGCGGCGCACGGCGACGGAGCGATGCGCGGACACGGCTCCCGAGCGGCTCGCCCACCTGCTCGAGACCCAGCATGAGCGGAGCGGGCAGCGGGTTGCCGTGCTGGTCGACGAGTACGACAAGCCGATCCTGGACGCGCTGGACGAAGAGCAGGTTGCGCGCGCCAATCGGGACTACCTGCGCGGCGTCTACGCGACGATCAAGGATTGCGACGGCCATGTCCGATTCTGCTTCCTCACCGGAGTGAGCAAGTTCTCCAAGGTAAGCCTGTTCTCCGGCCTCAACAATCTCATCGACATCACCCTGGACCCGTCCTACTCGTCGATCTGCGGCTTCACGGAGGAAGACCTCGGGACGGTGTTCGCGCCGGAGCTGGAGGGTCTGGACCGGGAGCGGGTGCGCGACTGGTACAACGGCTACAGCTGGGGCGGCGCGGAGAGGGTCTACAACCCCTTCGACGTGCTGCTCCTGTTGCGCAACCGCAAGTACAAGGCCTGGTGGTTCGAGACCGGCACCCCGACCTTTCTCGTCAGGACGCTGGCGGAGCGCCAGGTCCACGCCGCCACATTGGAGGATGCGCTTGCCAGCGAGAAGCTGCTCGGGACGTTCGACGTGGGCAGGATCGCGACGGAGGCGCTGCTGTTCCAGACGGGCTATCTCACGGTGACAGGCGTCGAGACGGAGGAGGGGAGGGAGTTCTACCGGCTGGGCTACCCGAACCGGGAGGTGCGGGAGAGCCTGAACGAGAGCCTGCTGGACTATCTCACGGGGAACGCGTGGCGGCCGGAGGAGCACTGGGGCCCGCTGCGGCGGATTCTTCGGGAGGCGGACTTCGCGGGGCTGGCGGAGCGCATACGGGCGCTGTTCGCAGTGATCCCGCACGACTGGTACCGGCGCAGCGTGATCGATCGCTTCGAGGGGCACTACGCGAGCGTGATGTACGCCTACTTCGCGGCCCTTGGCCAGGACGTGAGAGCGGAGGACAGCGGGAGCCGGGGGAGGGCGGACCTGACGCTGCGTGCGGGAGGCCAGGTCTACGTGTTCGAGTTCAAGATAGTGGAGCGGGCAGGCACAGGGGGGCGATGGCGCAGCTGAGGGAGCGGGGCTACGCGGACAAGTACCGGCACCTGGGCGTTCCGATGCACTTGGTGGGGGTGGAGTTCAGCAAGCAGACGCGCAACGTCGAGAGGTTCGAGACGGAACTGGTGTGAGGCCAGGCACGCCCCTCGCCTCGACGGCAGCCGACCGGCTTCTCGGAGGCGTTCCGCCAAGAGATCCGGGCAGCCACCATGCCGTTTCGAATGGAGCAATGAACTCTGCGGCTCCTTCGGGAGCCATTGGCGGCCGCATTCGATTCTGTGGTGCCGGAGTCCGGGACCGGATCCCTGCAGAGGGACCCTTCACAGCCCTATTGTCAACAGACGAGTGTTCGAGCGGGCCGTGACGAATAGCTGAGGAGCTGTCGACTGAGAATCATTCCAGTCCGGGCAGAGGGGTTTGACGAATATGTTCTTTACGGCAGGCTGTACTGGTTGTGGGTGTCGAGCTTGCCGCGGCCCTGCGTCCGGCCCGGATGGATCCAGCTCGTAGCGCAACAGACGGGGCCGAGTTAGGTCGTGTTCGGCGTGCGCCCCACTCTGCGGGCTGCGGGTCGAGACCATAGAGGGCTGAACTCCTCTCTTGGACATCCCCGGGGTGCCTGCTGTTCACACTGCGCGAGGCGGCAATCCAATAACCGGTCGCTACATGGCCCTGCCCCCGCGGATCCAGTCGATTTTGAAACGAGCCACGCTGAGATACTTCACGTGAGTTCCTCGATCCGAGGGTGTGCCGTCCTCGTAGACGCAGTAGATGTTGCCGTCCCCGTCCGAGGCAAGGTCGCTGTACCCGCTGACGCCCGGCTCGATGACGCGCTTGTATGGCCAGGTCTCGCCGTCGTCCTCGCTGATCCGAATGCTCAGGTTCTGCCGCTTCCAGTTTCCCTCCGGATTCTCCGGACTGCGCGGCTCGGTGCTGTCCGGATTTGCGAACAGGAGGGCGTCCCCAACCCTCAGGAGGCTGCCCATGCAGATGGGCTCGACCAGGTCTTCGTCGAAGCGAATCTCAGACCAGCCGGAGGCTCCGTCCGGGCCGATCGTCACCGCCCGCCTGTGCTCCGGAGATTCGTTGCGAATGTTCAGCATGACCGTTCCGTCCGAGAGTTCTACTGCGAGGGTCTCGGAGGGGTTCTTCAGTTCCGGGTGCCGCACGACCACGTCGCCTCGCTCCCAGGTCGCGCCCCCGTCATCGCTGTAGATCGTTGAGACTATCGAGGGACGGTGGGCGTGGCCACCAGTGCCGTCCGACAGCCAGACAGGGACGATCAGGCGTCCGTTTGAATGGCGGATGCCGTGGCCGGGCCCCGTGGCAATGACCTTCCAGTCGTACTCCTCGCGGAACTTCTCGAACGTGTCGGTGATCTCGACCGGCTCGGTGAACGTCTCGCCGTCATCCTCCGTGCGCGTGTAGTAGGCCCGGGCGTATGTGCTGCAGACCAGGAAGTGCACGACTCCAGCACTTGGGTCGGCAATCGGCACGATATTGTTGTAGGTGGTGACCCCGGGCTCGGTCAGGCCTTGGGCCAGGGCGGCCTCGTTCGGCTCCTGGACGCCTTCCAGCTCAACGATCTTGCGCGGCTCGTCCCACGTCTCACCCCAGTCGAAGCTCCGCCTCATCAGGATGTCCTGCAGGCCCCAGTCCCCTGATGAGCTTGCCCGCGCCTCGACCACCACCATGACTGTGCCGGCCGGCGAGACCGTGATCGCGGGGACTCTGTAATGTGCGTATCCTCCCTGTTCCGCTTCGAAGAGCCGCGAGATGTGAATGTCGGATGTCTCGGCCGGCCTGTCCGGCACCGTGTTGCACCCGACGGTAAGGCAGAGAACCGGAAGGACGGAAAGCAGGAATCGCACCACGCCATCCTACCAATGGCCTCGTCGGCTCCTTGGAGCCGCGAGCGTCGCTACAATCCGGTCTATGCGCCGGCGCGAACTTCTGGCAGCAGTTACCGGCTTCGCGGCCTGCTCGACCGGTCTCGATGCGCCGGATACTGAGAGAGAATACCCGCCTTTCCTGCGCGGCTTCGAAGCGACCCACGCGAAAGACCCACGTGCGGCCGGCCTGGCGTGGTTCCGGTCGGCGGAGCGAGGGCTGTTCCTGGAGTACGGCGTCTATTCGCAACTGGGGCGCGGTCCGTCTGTCCAGTTCGACGACCGCATTCCCGTCGCCCGCTACGGCGAGCTCGGCGCGACCTTTGATCCCGTTGGTTTCGATGCCCGGCGGCTTGCGGACCTGGCCGTGGAATGCGGCGCCCGGTACATTGGGCTCACTGCCCGCCATGCTGACGGGTTCTGCCTCTTCCGGACCATCGAGACAGACTTCAACAGTCTCGAGTGCAGCGGTCGCGACTTGGTGGGCGAACTCGCGGAAGCATGCCGGCAGTCGGAACTGGGGTTGCTGCTCTCATATTCCTATGCCGCCGACTGGCGGCACCCGTATTTCTTCCCGCCCGAGACCTCCAGTACGGACTGGCGTGGGGCGAGGCCGGCCTTTGCGGCGCCCCAGCCGGAGTACCGGTTCGGGAAGGACGAGGACTTCCTGCACTACGTGCGCTACGCACACCACCAGCTGCAGGAGATCGCCTACCGCTATCCATCTCTCGCCGGAATTCGCCTGGGGCCGCTGGCCGGCTACCGCGCCCGCCCAGATCTCTTCCCCGTGGGGCAGACGTATTCTGTCATTCGGGACGCGTGCCCAGAGGCGCTCGTCAGCTTCGGCCTCGGTGCCAATGGCGACGAGGACTTCACGGAGTCGGACTGGGCACCCTTGATACCGGGACGGGAGACCGACCAGTCAGCTGCCGCCGGCAAACCGGTCGAGCTTTCCCTGCGCATCCGAGGTCCGGAACGGCGACGCAGGCCGCCCGGCAGACTGCGCGAAGCGCTCGATTCCGCCTCCGATCGAGGCGCAAACCTGCTCCTTGTGGCGGAACTCGATCCCGAGGGGTCGATGGACCTCCAAGACGAGGAGACTCTGGCCGAACTCGGCTCCTTCTAGCGCACTGCCCGAACGCCTAGGCAACCATCGCCTCGGCGCTGTCCGCTCCATAGAAGCGGTACCACGGCGTGGCGTTCTGCGCCAGTCGGGTGTTGATGTGGCCGATATTCGTCACGCCATGTTCCGAGAGCCAGCCCTCAAGTGCCGCGACGCCTTCGGCGCAGTAGATCGGGATTGCCTCCTGCCACGTCGCCCTGCCGCACAGCACGCCGGAGAAGTTGACACCCGCTTCGGCTGCCCAGTCCAGCGATTCGGTGAAGACGTCATTGGCTACGCCGGCGCTGAGGTAGATGAACGGTCTGCCGGCGGCATCCGCGGCCGCGCGGAAGTGGTCCAGCGCCTCGGCCTTGGAATACACGCTCTCGCCATTGCAGGCCCTCGATCCGGCCGCATACTTCATCGTGACCGGAAACTCGACCTTGAGAACGTCGACGCCATAGCGGTCCTTGGAGAACTCGCGCATGCTCTCTGCCACGACTTCCGGCTTGCGCTTGGCGAACTCGGGGCCCTTCTCGTTGCCCCCGTCCGGGTCGTAGCCCACGAACTCGAGGAAGAACGGCAGGTCGTTCGCAGCGCACTCGTCTCCGATCCGTTCGATGAAGGCGTGCTTGGCATCGTTGATCTTGGGATCCTCGAAGGGCGTGTAGTAGAGCAGGATCTTGACCGCGTTCGCACCCAGGGATCCGAGTCGCCGGGCCGACACGTCGGGCAGCAGGTCCGCGAAGCGGCCGGGCTTGGTGTTGTCATACCCGCTCACCTCGTAGGAGAGCAGCAGCCCGGCGTTCGACGCCCGCGCCGCGGCTCCCGGCATGCCCCACACCGGGTCCAGCAGGATCGCGCTTGCATGGGGCGTGAGGACCTTTGAGACGCTGAGCTTGAACTCGCTCATCATTTCGTCGGTGACTTCCGAAGGGGCGATGCCCTTGCCCGCGCCGATCGCCTTCTTCAGCGAGCCGCGCTGGTCCATCGCAGCTGCGCCGATGATTCCGTTCTCGGTAGAGAGAGCTTGCATGTGCGCGCACTTCGCGGCTGAGATTCGGGTGTTCATGGATCCTCTTTCTGTCCCGGGAGAAGAATCCCAAGGCTCTTTCAATGGACTGAGGAAGACTGTGCGGACAGGATGCCCGACCGTCGGAAGTAGCGCTGGGCGACCTCGATGTCGTCCCGGATCTGGCTTCGCAGCGACTCGGCTGACGGAAACCTGCGCTCGTCCCGGATCTTCCTCAGGAACCTCAATTCTATCGCGTCCGGAGGGCCGCATTCCAGACTGCCCAGCAGGTACGTCTCCACGGTGCGCCGTCTCCCGTCGAACGTCGGCCGCATGCCGACGTTGGTCACGGACTCTCTACACCTGTCTTCGCCGGGCAGCAGGGTGGCGGTCACGTAGACGCCGTCCGCGGGCAGCACCTCGCTCTCCGGCGCTAGGTTCAGTGTGGGCACGGTGCGTCGTGATCCGATTCCCTCGCCGCGGACGATCGGTCCCCGGAGGGAGAAGACCCGGCCGAGAAGGACGGCCGCGCGGTCGATCCGGCCTTGCCGGACGAGTCTCCTGACTCGCGTGCTGCTGACTGCCCGGTCGCCCACCGTGACCGTGCCGGCCAGGACGACCTCGAATCCGAGCCTCGCGCCGAGGGACTTCAGAGTTGCAGCGTTCCCGGTCTGACCTCGGCCGAACCGGAAGTTCTCTCCGACCGTGACGTGTTTGGCGGCAAGCTTCGAGACAAGGACCCTCCCGGCGAATTCCTCGGGCGACAGCCGGGACAGCTCCGCGGTGAACGGCAGGACCGCGACCCGGTCGATGCCCTGTTCGCGGATGAGCTCGATCCTCTGGCCGATGCTCGTGAGCGCCTCGGGAGCCTGATCGGGAGCCACAATCCGGAGAGGGTGCGGATCGAAGGTGAGTGCCACCGAGGTCATGGCGCCTGCCCGGGCCGTTTCGGCGACGGAGCGCAGGATCCTCCGGTGTCCCAGGTGGACGCCGTCAAAGTTCCCGATGGTCACCGCGCACGGCCCGGTCCCTTCGGGAATCGCCTCGAGGTCTCGCCAGCTTCCCGTCATCGCGACCTCATTCCGCGACCGCGATCTTGAGCCCGTCGTACGCGAGCGAGACGCCTGCCGGCAGCTGGCGGTCCGTTTCCTCGTGGGACAGCATGTGACACATGTGGGTGAGGAACGTCCGCTTGGGGCGGAGCCGCTCAACCCACGCAAGCGCCTCCGCAACCGTCGAGTGCATCGGATGGGGCTCATGTCGCAAGGCGCCGAGGAACAGCACGTCAAGGTTCTCCAGGCGCTCCAGGGACTCCGCCGGAATTCCGGTCTGGTCCGTGATGTACGCCGCCCTGCCGAACCGGAAGCCGAGAATCCGCTTGGGGCCGTGATGGACCTTGAACGGCTCGAAGCGCTTGCCGACCACCTCGATCACCTGGTCCTCCCTGACCGCCCTCCCGTCGAGCCGGGGAACGCCGCCCGCATGCCGGCTCTCGCCCTTGAAGCCATACGGGAACACTCTCATCAGCGATTTCAACGTCGATTCGGAGGCGTAGACGGGAATGCGGTCGCGGCGCCAGTAGTTGAACGGGCGCACGTCGTCGAGGCCCATGATGTGGTCCGCGTGGTCGTGCGTGTAGAGGATCGCGTCAAGCCGGGTGAGCCCCGCGCTCAGGGCCTGCTGGCGGAAATCGGGGCCCGTGTCGATCACCACGCTGCGCTCCTTTCCGCCAGCCGCGAACCGCACCAGAATCGATGGCCGGAGCCGCCGGTCGCGGGGGTCCTCGGACTTGCAGACGCGGCAGCCGCACCCGATGGTCGGTACGCCGGTGCTGGTCCCCGATCCGAGAACTTCGATGGAGAAGCCGCTGGGCATGGAGGAGGTCGCGGGAGCCCGGCTGACGGAGGGCTGCGTCCGCAGGAAGCCTCCATCAATGGTACTTCGGTTCCGGCATCTTCCCGGATTGTCTCAGGCTATGCTGGTTTCGACGATGTACTTGAAGATCCTCAGCCACCCCGTCTTCATGAACCTAAACTTTCACATGCCGATGGTCGTGGACCTGTCCCACCCCCTGATCATGTTGGAAGGCGAGAACGGATCCGGGAAGTCCACGCTCCTGTACTCGATCTACTACGCACTGAAGGGCGAGACCGTAGACAACTACGCCTATCGGCTGGACCAGCGCGGCACGCAGCTGGGCAAGGTGATGCTCTTTGATGCCGAACAGCACAATCCACGCAACAATCCCTCCCTGTTCGAGGACGATGCCGCAATGCACGAGTTCCTGATGACGGCAAGCCACGGGCAGGTCATGCTGTCGCTGTTCCGCGAGACGTTCCCGCAGCTTCCGGACGGCACGGTCCTGCTGCTGGACGAACCCGAGATGGCGCTCTCGCAGGCGAACCAGCGGCGCGTGCTGAAGATGCTCAAGGAGCTCGTGGACACGAAGCACTTCCGGATCGTGGCCGCGACACACTCCCCGCACCTGCTGAATGCGCCGCAGACCTACGTCATCAACCTCGACCGGCACGTCAACCGCAACGTCACGACGGGCCCGCTGGGGATGGAAGGAGCCTCAACGATCCATTAGGACCGCGTGCCGTCCGGCGACCCGGCAAGCGCCTCTAGAGTTCCAGCGCGAGTTCCACCAGCGTCGGCACGCCCACGCCGGTCGGTCCGACGGGCGCATGGGGGGCCTTCTTCTCGTACCAGGCGGTGCCCGCGATGTCGAGGTGGACCCAGGCAGTGTCGCCGGCAAACTCCTCGAGGAAGGCCGCCGCGGTGACGGCGCCGCCCCAGCGGGGGCCGATGTTCGCCAGGTCGGCGACCGGGCTGTCGAGCAGGGCCGTGTATTCCTCCCCGAGGGGCATGGGCCACATCTTCTCCCCGGCGGCCCTGGAGGCCTTGACGACCTGATCCACCCACGCCTGATCGTTGCCGAAGAGTCCGGTGTAAGTCGTGCCCAGCGCCACCACGATTGCGCCCGTCAGCGTCGCGGCGTCCACCAGGTGCGTGCAGCCCTGGTCCTTGGCATAGGCGATCGCGTCGGCGAGAATCAGCCGGCCCTCCGCATCGGTGTTCAGCACCTCGACAGTCTTGCCGGACATCGTCGTGACGATGTCACCGGGGCGCTGCGCACTGCCGCCAGGCATGTTCTCGACGGAAGGGATCACTGCTGTCACGTCGACGCGCGGCCGCAATGAAGCGATCGCGAGCATCGCTCCCACCATGGCGGCGCCCCCTGCCATGTCGTGCTTCATCAGGTGCATGTCCGCTGACGGCTTGATCGAGATGCCGCCCGTGTCGAAGGTCACGGCCTTTCCGACCAGACCGAGGTGCGGGCTGTCCTCCGACGGAGCGTCCTCCGCACGGTACCGAATCACGATCATGACGGGCTCGAAGGCACTTGCCCTCGCAACGCCGAGCAGCGCTCCCATGCCCATCGAGCGCATCCGCTGCTCGTCGAGCACTTCACACGCAAGCCCTACGTTCTCCGCAAGACTGCAGGCACGCGTGGCGAGTTCGCGGGGAGGGAGAAGGTTGCCCGGCTCGTTCACCAGCTCGCGTGCCCGGTTCTGCGCCTCGACCGTTGCGACGGCGCGGTCCAGAGCGCCCGGGCTCCCGTCTTCGGCCGAGATGGTCACGCTCTCGAGCCGAGAGTCCTTGCGGTTGGCGCTCTTGTGGACATCCGGCTCGAAGTCCGCGAGCCCGATACCTTCAACGACCGCCCGCACGCCGGCGTCAGGACCGGACCCGTAGGGCGCCAGGACCGCCACACTCTTGGTGCCGGTCGTGCGCACATGACGCCAGGCGCTCCCCGCACAATCCCGCCAGCGGGCGTAACTCACCTTGTCGGGCGACCCGCAACCAACGAGGACCATGCGAGCCGCCCGAGCACCCGCAGGCCGGTGCACGATCGCAACGGACTGGTACTTGCCTGTGAGCTCTCCGCGGTCTGCCATTTCGCTCGCAAGTCCGCCGGTGAGCGAGTCCCAGTACCGAATGCCGGGAATCCGGCCGTCGTCACCTTCGTAGACGAATCCGATTGCGACGTCGGCCTCAATGTCTTGAAGCGCGGTGTCGGTGAGTCTGAACTGCATGAGACTATGATTCCAATTATGGAATAGCCGAGGGGATCAGATGCTTGGCGGCCCGGCTCGCCCGTTGTGCACCTGAACCCTACGCGTGCTCGCTCTGCCGAGCGACGGGATTCTTCAGCACTTCTGGAGACCGGCCTCTGGCCCACCAATAGACTCATGGAGGACGACGATGGAAGAGACTCCGCAGACCGACCCAATCATCGCTGAATTCCGGGCCATCCGGCAGGCGTATGCCGCCCGGTTCGACTAAGACCTTGAGGCGATGTTCCGCGACCTTCGAGCCCGGCAGGAGGCCTCCTGCCGGGAGTACGTCCGCCTGCCCGCACGACGCCGGGTGTCAGCGGCGCAGGGTCGGGACACCCCGATGTAGCCTGCCTGGGGCTGAGGATGTCCCACAATCCCTTTCTTCTCGGATTCTACTTGCGCGAGATATGGCGTGACTAGGGTCATCGCCCCACATATGGTGGTCTTCAGCGGCGGCGTCGCACACGGCAGATTCCTGCTCCGCGTGGGCTCCAAGACACCTTCATCTCTTGCCTGCCGCAGCGGAATGCCCGCCTGGTATTCCACGGTAGGCGACGGCCAGAACCGCAAGGTAGGCGCCGAGGACCTCGCTGTCGCCGAGCGAGACGTCGAATCCGCTGAGGATTGCGATTGCAAGCGTTGCGCATACGCCCGCATGCAACAGGAACCGGCGATCATCCGGACGGTCAGGCAGTGCCATCAGGCCTCGGCGCAAGTCCAGCAGAACCTGTCCGAACAGCCAGATCACGATCAGGGCAGCCGGGATGCCGCGTTCTGCGGCGTAGTGAATGTAGACGTTGTGAAGGTGCCCGTAGAAGCCCGGCGGCAACTGCCGGACATCCTCGGGCTGGTACCGGGAGAACAGCGGCCCCGCCCGTTCCGGTCCTATCCCTACCAGCGGACTGTCCGCGATCATGGCCAGCCCGGTTCGCCACATCACGATCCGGGCCTGATTCTCTCCCGGCCGGATTGAGCGCACGCGCTGCTGCAGCGCGTCGGGCGCGGCAAGATAGGCTGCGACGAGGAGCACAGGCACAGCCAGCAGCGCTCTGGGCCGGCGGATCGCCAGCAGGTACCCTCCCCCGGCGAGCAGGGCCAGCCATGCACTCCTCGTAAAGCTGAGGACAAGTGCCGCCGTGATGATCGCCGCGGAACCGATCCAGATTCCCGAGCACCGGCGTCGCTCCGAGAACAGGATGTGGCACGCGAGCGCGAGGAGGACGATCACGGATGCCTGGCTGAACGTCATCCAGTGCGAATAGAAGCCCGTCACCCGATCGTCCACGTAGAGCCGGTAGAATCCGCCGTCCAGCGCACCTGCCTTCACCGCCGCCTGTACGAACTGCAAAGAGGCCAGCAGGCAAGCTCCGAGCACCACCACAAACCACGCCTCCGCGGCACGTCGGCACGCGTCTGTTGAGCGGAACGCGGTGTAGATCAGAGGCAGCAACGCGAACACAAAGAACTTCTTAATCTGCGGCAGAGCGGCGACCGGTTCATCCGACGCAGCAACGGAGACCAAGGTCCACAGCATCAGCGCCAGAACCGGCCAAATGATCCTAGGAAACCGAATTTTGGACGGCTTGAGCAGGAGCAGGAGAAGGCCCACGCCAAGGAGCGCGTGCGAAGCTGCAATCGAAGCGAAGTTCGCTGCCGTCGCTCCGAACGCTGCAACAGCGACCCACCGCTGCCAGCTGGCTCCGTCGAGGCGTAACGTCACGGCGTCGTGTGGCGGGAGCTACAGCGGCAGCGAGCCGGTCTCACTGCAGTTCGTCCCAGGCTGCCTCGTACAGTTCCAAGTCTGGCCAGGAACCGTTCAGTGTCTCCAGGAACGCCTTGATATCGGAATGATCCTGCTTGCTGAGTTCTAGGGGATCGAGTTCCGATGCCCCAAACGTGCCTTCCTTGGGCTCGTTGTAGAACTCCAGCACCTCGTCGAGCGTCTCGAATCGTCCGTCGTGCATGAACGGCTCGCGCCCCTTCCAATTCCTGAGAGAGGGTGTCTTGAAGGCGCCCAGGTCGTAGTCGTCGCGGGAAACGTGGGATCGACCGGGGTCGTCCGGAGTTCCCGTGCCGATGTTGTGAAAGAAGCCGTCCGTAAAGTTGGGGCCGAAATGGCAGGTCGCGCATTGGCCGCGGGTAAAGAAGATCATCCGGCCGCGCTCTTGGGCTTCGTTGAAGACCGAGCGGTCGCCCTCGAGCCACTTGTCGTAGAGAGTCGGCCCGGTGATCAGCCTCCGCTCAAAGGCCGCGATGGCCCGGGTGATTTCCTCGATGGTGATCGTGTCGATGCCCGCCCTCGCAAATGCCCGAACGTATTCGCTCTGGCTCCTGACCCGCCGCTCCGCTTCGTCAAGGTCGAGGTCCATCTCGATCGGGTTCTCGATCGGTCCCTTTGCCTGCTCCTCCAGCGATTCCGCGCGACCGTCCCAGAAGAAGAATTCCGCATCCGCCAGGTTGACGACGGTCGGGGTGTTTCGCGGAAGGATGTCTCCGTAGGCACCTTCGCCGAGGGCCACGCCCGACTCGAATCCCTTCTGCGGATCGTGGCAGGTGCCGCAAGACATGTTGCGGGGCTGGGACAGAAGCGGATCGAAGAAGAGCTTCCAGCCAATCGCGGCCAGAATGTCGGGGCTTCCGCTCGCCCATAACGGGGGCTGGATGGCCGCGACTCCAGCCAGTGCGAGAGTTGCCCAGTGCATTCCGTCAGTCGTCGACAACGACCCCCCACGGCATCTCGCCCGTTGGGATGGTCTTGATCTCTTCCAGTGCCTCGGTGTCGACCACCGACAGTGTGCCGTCCGGGCCGTTGGCGGCATAGAGCCGCTTGCCGTCGCGGGATAGGGCAATGCCCCAGGTGCGGACCCCCGTGCCGACGGTCCCCTGGACCTCGAGTGTGTCTGGGTCGAGCACCGCAACGGCGTTGCCCCGCCCCATCGACACGTACAGGCGGTCGCCGTCCGGAGAAAGCAGTATCCCTTTCGGCTTGACTCGGGGATTGATCTCGCGACGCAGCCTGCGGTTGACCGTCACGATGCGATTCGTCGTGCGGTCGACCTTCGAGACGTGACCGGCGACCTCGGACGTGACCCAGAAATACCCACCGTCGGGACTGAATGCCACCTCTCGTGGCCTGGCCCCCACCAGGACGTTGGCGACCAGCTTGCTGTCGTCCACCGAAATGACATGCACCATGTTCGACGATTCGCTCGTCACCAGCACCTGCTTTCCGTCAGGGCTGACGCCGACGCCTTCGGGTTCTAGTCCGACCTTGATCTCGGCCAGAATTTCACCCGAATCCGGATTCAGGGCGGTCGCGAGTCCGTCGTCCTCGTTGGAAAGGTAGATTGTGCCGTTGGGATGGACAGCGAACGCTTCTGGATCCGAGCCGGCGCTGATCTTGCGCTCCAGCTCGAGCGTGGCGGCGTCGATCACGCCGATTGCGTTCTCATTGCCCAGCGCCACGTACACCTTGGAGCGGTCCGGGCTGAAACCGATCCCGCGAGGCCGGCCGCCGACCTCGATCGTCTTCTCGACCTTGTCGGTGCGGCTGTCGATGACCGTGACGGAATCGCCTGCCTCGTTCGTGACGAAGATTCGGTAGGTCGGCTCGGCGACCATTTGCGGGACAAGAAGGAGGACCAAGAGAAGGATTCGAAGCATGGCGTCACTCACAGGGGGAGGCCCCGAGACTGTCGAGGCCGCCGGGAGCGCCACGGACCGGCGCTTCTCCCAGCAACTCACCGTCGGGGCCGATTAGGACCAGGGGCTGGCGCAGCTGCCCACTCGCGCGAAAGCTGTGCGGATCCCCCTTCTGGCCGTCGAGTCCGTCCGCTTCCTTGAGAAGGCGCAGCAGCGCGACCGCGTCGCTGCCCGGCTCGCGCATCAGCGTGTCCCCGACGGCGCGCGCGGCAAACCATCCGGCCCAGGCCAGGGAGTCCATCTCCGGTCCGAAGCGCTCCTTGTAGCGCTTGTTCAGGTCGCGGGCGGCGAACTTCACCGCGCCGCCGTGCCAGGCAGCCGCCGTGACGGAGGCGTTCGGCTCGCGAGCCTTCCACTGGGACACCGCGTCCGCCTTCATGCGCGCGCTCGGGATCACGTGCAGCGCGTTTGCCAGGCATGCCGCCCGCAGGCTGTCGGAATCGTCGCTGAGGTTGAAGACGGCCCTGCCGCCGGCGCTGCCAGCCAAGTCGGCGATCTGGCCCCGCTGGTCAGCGAAGACAGCGATAGCGTCGCCTGAAATCGGTGCGCCGGAGGACGCCGCTAGCGTGAGCCTAACGCCTAGGAACTCGCCCTGGACGTTGGATTCCTCAATCCCCAGCCGCAGCCCCTGAAGCGCCGCGCTGGATTCGGGGCCGAGGTAGACGAGGTTGAAATCCGCGCCGGGAGCGGTCGCGGCCAGCACGATCGCCAAGGCCAGGGCGAAACGAATTGCCCGCATGTCGATGCTCTCCTGGTGCGGGCGGATGCTCCGCAACGTCCAACGTATCGTAGCAACATCGCCGGATCTTGGCAGGCATCTACGGCAGGTGGGTTCAAGCCTGGCGGCGCACACGAGACCCGGGGACATGGGTCCGTTGCCCGCGTCGATGGATCATTCAGTCTGGGACGCCGCTGTCCGGAACGGCGATGAGATTCGTGGATCCTTGTCTCCCTCGTGACCGGGTCTGCTCGGGGCTCCCGGTTGGACGCGAGAGGCGGAGAGACGTCTGCCTTGCCTTCCTCAGCCGACTGTCGTGGGATACCCGCTCCCGACATGTCGCGCCGCCCGGGAGCAGGGAAAGTTGCGTCACGACCGCCGTATCGCAGACTCTACTCCCAGCACTCCACCGCAACTGTGAAACCGCGCGCCAGATCGGCGACGGCCTGGGTTGAGAGCTTCTTGTCGCCACCGGCCCGACCATAGGGAACGCCGTGGATCTCGGGGAACATCCGAGCCACGGAGCCCTTGATCGCGAAGTTGACGTTCTGCGGAATCGTACCGGTAGCTCTCGCGACGCCGAGGGCGTTGAGCCGGGAAACCACAACTCCAATGACATTGCCGGATTCGTCGAGCAAGGGCCCGCCGCTATTACCCGGCTGGACAGGGGCAGTGATCTGGAGACGTGTGGAGTCGTCCCCCAGACCCGCAAGCGCGCTGATGTTCCCGCCCGTCACGTGCAAGTCGCTGGCAAGGAGCCCACCGAATGGATAGCCGGCCACCGTTGCGGTCTCGCCAAGGGCCGGTTGGGGTGACTCGCTGAACGCCGCCGTTTCTCCCGACAGCCCCGGGGCTGCCAGCAGCGCCAAGTCGTTTGTCGCGTCGGACGCGTGGACCGTAGCGCTGTGCCTTTCGCCGGAGTGCCTGACGGTCACTTGGGCACATCCGTCCACGACATGATTGTTTGTCAGAATCTTGCCTCCCGGCCCGACCAGGAATCCGCTGCCGCTACCGGTCGGCCTGCGGTCGACACGCCCGGGTTCGAGCCGGTTCGGGGGAGTGGTTGTGTTGGCTCTCTCCGTTCGGCCCCGGAACTCCCGGCTCAGAGCCTGGGCTTCGGCAATCTGACCCGATGTCATAGCCAATCGAAGCTTGTCCCTCAGTTCTCGCGCCTCTCGATGAGCTTGCGCAGCGGCGAGATTCGACCTCGCGTAGGAAAAGACGTAATCCTGCGGGACGCCCTCGCCGTAGTAGTACCTGAGTCCCAGGTTGAATTGTGCGTTGGCGTAGCCCTGTTCGGCGGCCTTGCGGTACCTCTGCGCGGCCAGAGCATAATCCTGCGGCACGCCCCAGCCAACGCGGTACATAAAACCCAGACCGAATTGTGCGTTGGCGTAGCCCCGTTCGGCGGCCTTGCGGATCCACTGGGCGGCCAGAGCGTAGTCCTGCGGCACGCCCTGGCCGTTGCCGTACATGCGTCCCAAGTAGGTCTGAGCGTCGGAATGTCCCTGCTCGGCCAGAGAATGGAATTCGGACAGTGCAACCGAATAGTCTTCCCTCTCGAAGGCCGCCTTTGCTCTCTCGAAGTCAGCCGCCGACACCGCTACTGGAGCCGTAAGTGTGAGTGCAAGCAGCATGGCACTCCACGCAGCCATGGCCATACGAGCCAGTTTGAAGTCTTGGACCAACATGCCCGGCCCGCGCAAATCTACTACCCGGCGTCGCGGTCTGTCCAGAGCCCCTCGGTGGGTCTCCGTGCCGCGGCGGACCATTAGCGCGGTCCGAATGATGGGTCGGCCGAATCCAGCCAATTGCCCATCTCCGAAGCCCTCAGGCGCAGGCTGATGTAGAACGGTCCGAACAGCGCATAGACCGCGCTCGCCTCATCGAAGCGCATCTCGTAGATCAGCTGCTTGAACACCAGTGGATCGTCCGCGAACAGGTCAACACCCCATTCCCAGTCGTCGAAGCCGATCGATCCCGAAATGATCTGCTTGACCCGCCCTGCGTACCGCCGGCCGATCATGCCGTGCTCCCGCATCATGTCCCTGCGCTGGTCAATAGGGACGGTGTACCAGTTCCGATCCTCACCGCGCTTCTTGTCCATCGGGTAGAAGCACAGGTACTTGTGGGATGGAATCGGCGGGTCCAGACGCGGCGCCATCGCCGTCGCCTGTACCGCCTTGCGCTCCCGTACGCGGGCGGCCCAGTCCGGGCTGTCGGGGACGATCCCCTCGGAGAGCATCTCTTCGTACAGATTGACGGTTGAATCGTAGAGGCCGAGTTCCACGACCGACACATAGGACGTTGTCGGGTCCAGAAAATCGAACAGCTGCAGGGACGAGACGGCCAGTTCGGCGCGGTTCAGACCCTCCAGGTCCTTCCGGAAGTGAAGGAAGAGCAGGTCGCCCTTGTGTCCCAGAATCGAGAACAGCGCCGACCCGCCCGATCCGATGCTCTCCATCGCTCCCAGGGCAGCCTCGGCCTCCTCGGCGATTTGACTCCGAGCGTTCGCGTCCAGCGCTCTCCAGGCCGACCAGCGCATCCGGAACATCTGATGCAGGATGAATGCGCCATCCAGTGTCAGCGGGTGCGGTGGGGTCGGCGCGCTCGAACTCTGGGCCCTTGTGCCGCCGGGGATTCCAGATGGGCTGTTTCCCCCAGTGGACATCAAGGTCCACTCTATCAGCACATGGCCTTGCAGCTCTGGGCTTGGACCTGTCCGGGGTGACTCCGCCGTGCCGGCAGCGTTGGGCGCGGAGTTTCGCAGTCACATGTTCAAGGTCGTCAGCGGTCCCCCGCCTTTTGCTTGGTTCCCGGGAAGATGCGTTCGTTCCGAGACGCACCGGCTTGAACGGGAACGAAGGGCGACACGGCGACTGGCGTGTGAGGGGCCGGGAGGGCCAGGCGGCCGGTCGAGGATGTGAAGCGAAGGAGACCGGGCCACCCCAACCGCCTCACGCCCCGGCCCCCGATCCGTGTTCTCGGCATACGGGAAGGAACACGACCATGGATTTCTCCACTTTCGGTCCGCCGGGCCCGCAGGCTGCCTTTGGTCAGTGCGCCAACCGCGAATCTGTCCTCTCCGGTCTGGACTTGCGCGAACCGACCTGCCTGGCACTCTCCGGAATCCGCCTTGGAGGGCGCCAAGATCTCTGTCCGGATGTGCCAGCCCGGCGACAGTGAGGAATTCAACGCCGTAATCCCATGGATCAGTGTGCTGGGATGAATGGCGGCCGACGTCGGTCCGTCCGGACGGCCGGTCATCGATACACCGAATGGATCCCTATGGAGGGTGGAGGGGAACCGGAACCCGAGTTGAGCGATCTGGAAAGTTAGCTGATGGAATCCGCAACTCTGCTGGATCAATGGCGATGTGCAAGCTCTAGGAGCGGCTCGCCACCAGGCGCGGCCTATCGTTCGGGAGAGTTGCCGGGTTGTCAATGTCTGACAGGGCCGGGGCCTGAAGCTGAAGCGTCAAGACGCTCGAATTGGCCCCGGGTAGGGTGCGACGACAGGGTCGGCTGTGATCAGAGTGATTCCCTCGGCCATGGCCTGCGTGACCAGGATGCGATCAAACGGATCTTTGTGGATCGGCGGAAGTATGTCGACACTGGCCGCGTGCTCGCCCGTCACAGCCAAATCTACATAGTAGTTCTCCAGCAAGCCTCTCCGCAGCAGCCGTGGGTCGACCCGGAAATCCCTGTGTCCCAGGCCATTCTTGATTGCGACTTCCCATGTCGATGCAGCGCTGAACACGAACTCTGTGCCCGAATTCTCGACGAGTTCGCAGATGTCGTCCGAGAGCCGCTCAGGCGATACCGCTGCCCATAGCAGGACGTGTGTGTCGAGCAGGACTCTCAAGAGCCATCCTCAAACATGTGTTCGAGATCGCCGGACCCCATCCGGTCAAAATCATCAGGCACTGATATCCGACCTTTCAGGAAGCCTGTCCGACGCGTTGCGGCAGCTGTCGGAGAATCCAGAGCGACTACCTTGACGACGGGTTTGCCGGCACGGGCAATGATGAACGGATCGCCCTTCTCGGCGGCGGCAACCAGACTGAAAAGGTGTGTCTTGGCTTCGTGCATGCTGACAGTTCGCATGACGGTTTCCTTCGGACTTGGCCTAGTCGACTTAGTACATCAGATCTGAAACCGCAGTTCCGACAAGGGACTTGACCCGGAACCCAGCCCTTGCGGTGTCAGGGGACCTCCGCTGCGTATCCCACGGATATGCCAGCTCGAAATACCGTGCACTGGCGGGCAGCTCCGGCACCAAGCTTGCCGAGATGATGAACGTCAACGAGGCCACGCTGTCGGATCCGGGCAACCCGACGCCGCCACGCGAGCGGCGCTGGTAACCCGCTTTCGGCGACATGCTGTCCTCCAACAGGCAGGAGAACTCGAGGCGCAACGGCCTCCAGGTCGGGTTGGAGAAGGGGATGGGCAGGGGCATGAGCTTCCTGATCGGCTACATGCGGTCGCACTCGATCGACACCGCGTCGCGCGGCTGCGGCGGATCGTGGCACCAGAACGCCCGCCGGCTGCGGGACGACCGAGGCAACTCCGACTTCGATTTGCGCCAGCGCCTCACGGCCTGCCACGTCTACGAGCCGCCGTTTGGGAAGGGAAGGCGCTACCTGTCGAACTCCTCCTCGGTCGTGGACGCCATTGTGGGCGGGTGGTCGGACAACGGCATCGCGACGTTCATGGGGGGCCACCCGTTCTCGCCGCGAACCGCCGGCGACCGCTCGAATGTTGGGGCCTTCCCGTTCAATCGGGCGGACCGGTCTTGCGACGGCAACCTCCCGCGCGGTAAGCGCACGATCAAGCGACGGCGAGGAACCGCTTCTTCGGGCAGGTCGGCAGTGCGCTCGACGCTCGGATAACCCAGTTCGGCATGAAGCTTCTGTGGTAGAGGGTGTGAGAGAGGCTGTGTCGCCCGGCGGTCGTCTCGGCCAGCCTCCTCGTTCGCCGAAGCTGGCGAGCGGCATCGAGGCCTCGTCGCGGCACGGCATCCCGGCGCTTGGCGGGCGAGGGCCGGCGCGAAGGGGGCGGAAGGGAGCGCATTGAAATGACTGTCGGAGAGAAGTGGCGCGCGTTTGCCGCCATCGCGGCGACCGCATCCCTCGCAGCGGGGTGCGGCTCCGGAACGCCGCGCGGTCCGGTCCCGACTGGGATGCGGAACGTGCTGGTCATCAGCGCAGACGACCATGCCACCCATGCGATGGGGGCCTACGGCAACGACGGGATTCGGACCCCCAACTTGGATCGCCTCGCTGCAAGCGGCACGCGGTTCGAGAGGGCTTTCGCCAACTGCCCGTTCTGCACGCCGTCGCGCCAGTCCTTCATCACCGGCAGGTACCCCCATTGCGTGCGACGTGACGCTGCTGCAGACCCCTCTGGCGGAGGAGCAGCTCACCATCGCGGATCACCTGGGGGAACTGGGGTTCAAGACCGCCGCGATCGGGAAGATGCATTTCAACAGCGGCCTGACGCACGGCTTCGACTACCGGATCGATGGGCGGGACCACGACGCGCATCTCGCCGCGAGCCCGGCCCGCAGGCCGCCCGAGGACCAGCCGTACAAGCCGGTCTGGAGGCCCTTCCGGGTCCCGGCGAGGGAATGGCTGAACGCCGGTCGGCTTCCGGGCACCGGCTACCCCCGGCCCGGTGACCCGGACAACCAGGGCCTGTACGACGACGACTTTCTCGGGACGTTCTTCGTGCGCAGCGCGATCGACTTCATGAATCGGAACCGCGGGGAGCGAATGTGCGTCTGGCTGAGCTTCTACGAGCCGCACTCGCCGTTCAACTTCCCGGTCGAGTTCGCCTCCAAGCACGTCCCTTCGGATTTCGATCTGCCCGCTACGGGCCCTGAGGACGACCGGTGGATCCCGGCCATCTTCCGTGACCTCAGCGAGCACGACAAGCGCGGGGTCACGGCCGCGTAGTACAACTCGGTCGAGTATCTGGATGCGAATGTCGGGCGCATGCTGGACGCGCTCGAGGAGTCCGGCCTCGACGAGACGACGCTCATCGTGTACGTCAGCGACCACGGCTATCTGCTGGACCACCACGGGCGCTTCGAAAAGCACATGATGTGGGAGGAGGTCGTCCGCGTGCCGTTGGTCATCCGGCATCCGCGCCTGCCTCCCGCCACCGAGGCCGCCCTCGTCGAGCTGGTCGACGTGATGCCCACGATTCTTGACATCCTGGACGTCCCGCCGGTCGAGGGGCTGGACGGGCGCAGCCTGCTGGGCCTGCTGAAGGGAGACACCGACGAGAACCGGGATATCGTGTTCTCGGAGTACTTTCACGACAACAAGGCGATGGTCCGAACGGAGCGGTGGAAGTACGTCTTCGCGACCGGCAAGGAGGATCTGGCCCTGGGCTACGAGACCGGACTCGGGCCCTCGGGGCTGGACGAGCGGCTTTACGACGTGATCGCGGACCCCGGCGAGTTCAACGACTTGGCCGAAGACGCGGCGTCAGCGGAAGTCCTCCGCGAGATGAGGGAGAAGCTGCTCGGCGTCTTCCTTCAGACCGACCCGAGGGCGCAGGATGTTCCTGACGGTCTGACCACGGAGGAGGCGCTGGAGTGGTTCCTGGAGCCACCGGAGGAGAGCCTCCCTCCCGCGGCCTTCGTGAACGCCGAATAGGCCTGTTGCGCCGTCAGGCGGCGCGGCGTCCAAGGTCAAGCTCCGACTTGGGCCGACGCGCGGCCCCAGATCTCCATTGAGGCGCATGCGCAGCCGCCGAGGCGTGCGGAGCTGCACGAGGGTCGGAGAGTGGGGCGGCCTCTGTTCGGCCATCGACGCGACGGCCCGAGGGGACCCGAACCCCTCGGGCCGCCGGGCACGCTCGTTCACGCAGGATTCGAGGAATCCTCTTCGGCGCCCTCGATTCTGGCCCGGAATCGAGCCGTATCCGCATCGCGGCGCTTCTGCCGGCGAGGTACGGTGCTGTCCAAGCCCAGGACGCCGTTCGGGCCGGACGCTTCAGGGTTGAGCATCCGACCCTCCACAATGTCGGATTCGAGTAGTCGATCGACGGAGACGATGATCGTGATGCCTCGCCTTCCGTGCCCTTCCGCAAGGTCGGCGACAACTGGCGCCAGCTCTCCCTCTCGTGCGGGTGGGCGGCGAACGGGTCTTCCGCAAGCGGGAGGGCCTTGACTACACAGCGCCCCACGGCTTCGCTGGCAGCATCGTCAGCCTGGAGTCCGGCGCGGAGTGCGAGTGCCGACTGGCGCTGAGCGACCCCGACAGCGCATTTGGCGAAGCTCGACCGATCGTCCGTGTCACGACGAGGTCCGAGCCGCAGCCCTGAGAAGGCGGGAGCGTCGGGCACGTCCATCCCCCCTGTCACGAGGGCGAGAGGCTGGAGCCCCACTTCACCGGCCTGTGCTGAAACGACCGGCTCAACTACGCGGATCCGATGGCGACGCCGTTCGATGGGACGCACTGGCTGACGATCGAGGCCCCTCCCGAAAGGCCGATTACGATTCGGGCCGTGTTCGACGGCGCAGGCAACCACCGGCTGTTCGACGTCACCGCCTCCCCGCATCATGCCTTCGACGCGCTCACGTTCCGCAACGCGTACATTGCGATCTCCGCCGGGTTCAAGAACGTCAACGGGGCCAGCGGGCTGACCGCCGGGAACTGCGGCTTCGAAGACACCGGCTTCGGAGTCTGGACGGAGTACGAGGGATTCAGCGACTTCTGCATCGACGACACCGCACTTCTGTCTCGGACCACGTCATTGCCCACAACGCCGTCGCCTACACCGGAAGAGCTGGTTGGCACACTCGTCCCATCCCGTGCCACACGCAGCCTGGCTCCAGTGGCATTTCGAAACCTGCGTCAGTGAGGGTTCCGACTCAAGGCAAGGGGCCAAGTTCATCCACGATCATCGTCAATCCCCATAGCTTGGCATCAGCCTCCCTGCCGCCCGCGAGTGATGATCTGCGCCTTACGGGAACAAACCCGGCGAAGAGGTCTGAATCCAAAGCCGGCCGCCAAGCTTCGCGACTCAGCGCGACGCATTGCTCGCCAGCACTCAAGTGATCCAGTTGTTCAGACTGAGTCCGCTCTCCGCCGCCGAACGGGCCACACGTTGATGCAGGTCCGGGCCGAGCCGAACATTGAGCTTGCCCGAGTTGGGCTTCCTCGGTTCCACGCCATCCTCTCGGCAAGACTCCAGGTACTCGTCAATGGATCGGTGGAACTCACTCCGAATCCCCTCTACGTCTGTCGCCTCAAAGGTGGCGATCGGATACGGACCGCTGTTTACGACCCTTCCGTGAAGACGGCCCACAGACTCGTCGAACTCGACGTTGGCGGCGTATCTCTTGTACTTCATCATGGGTTGACTCCTATCGATTCTAGGAAAGCGGCCATGTCGCGCACCGTCGCTCGGCCGCTCTGCGTCTCCGGGTGTGGACGATGGATCGCCGTCGCCGCCGGCTATCCCGCCCCACGCTGAATTCTCCCGCCCCGGGGGCGATCGGCGGTCAGGCGAGATGTTGACTCCGCGCGAGGATTCCCTCAACGGCCCAGCCCGGATCAGGGTCGCCGGCCATTGCCTTACGGACGTCGGGACTGGGCGGCCCAGCCGTGCCCCATCGGTCGACCTGTTCCGGCACCCGTCTCCACACCGCGGGTTCGTGCGCTGCTTCGTCTTCGATGTACTCCATGTCGCTGGAGAACTCGGACACGTAACCGGCCGGGTCCTTGAAATAGCAGAAGATGTTGTTGCCGGGGCCATGTCGTCCCGGGCCCCAGACGGGTTCCTGCCCGCGGGCACGAAGGTTGGCGAGACCTCTCATCACGCCGTCCACGTTGGCCATCACGTACGCGACATGGTTGACCGATGCGTGATCCGCACGATTGAAGGCGATGACGTGATGTTTCCGGTCGCATCGCAGGAACGCCATCTGGTTCTCAATCCAGTCCGAGACACGGAACCCAAGAATATCGGTGTAGAACTCCACGATCGGATCGAACTGCGCAGTGTTCAGGACTAC
The DNA here is from genome assembly GCA_028819255.1 of Bryobacterales bacterium. Lineage (GTDB taxonomy): Bacteria > Acidobacteriota > Terriglobia > Bryobacterales > UBA6623 > VXMF01. Next base: position 64,532 of record JAPPMB010000164.1, read on the forward strand.
GTGGCAGAGCCGGCGGGGCTCGACTCTCTGGGCAGACCAGCCGTTCGAGTGTTCGGCCACGCCGGCCGACAGTTCGATGCAGCGGTTCTCCGGGTCCAGAAACCGCAGCCCGTATCCGCCGCCGGGTTCGTCCAGTTCGTCGGGCTGCGCCACGATGGTGGTTCCGCGGCGTTTGAGTTCGGTTGCCGCCGCGTCGACTGCTTCGCCTCTGTCGACGCTGAAGGCCAAATGGTGGAGCCCGCGCCGGTCGGCCGGATGCAGGCTGAGAATGTGGTGCTCCGTCGACGATCCGCGGAAATACCGTGCGTGCCGGTCTTCTCCGGCCGCTTGGAGTCCCCAGGCCTCGCGATAGAACCTGCCCTGGGCTCCAATCGCGGACGACAGCAACCCCACGTGGCGAATGTCCTGAACCTTCATTTCAGCGGCTCTCCCGCCGTTGATTCTACGTGCTCGGTATTCGCGACGCGCGGCGGACTCACCGCCATTCCGGTCCCCGTCCTTTTCTTCGGCAGGAAGCTCTGGAGTTCGCGGGGAGCTCTCGGGCCAGCCTGTATGCGGGAATCTCCCCCATGAGCCCGGCTCGATCGGTGTGCGCGGCCCTGCGTCAGAGGATGTCCCTCCGGGTCAGATCGATCCTCAAGTCCCGCCGGATATAGATTTCGACGAACTCACGGAGCCACACCTGCCGCGCAAGCGTGAACCGCTCGATCAGTTTCTGCTCGGGTCTGCCCGTCAGGTAGACGATCCGCCACCGGTTGAGAGGTCGCAAGTCGTCGCCGTCAACCGAGTGCTCAACGTGAAAGAGCGGCTGTCCCCCGCCGGCCCGAAGCACGTTTCCATCCCGACCGAGGAGTTCCGCTGCCCCAATGAACGTGGCACTCTGCCGCGCGGGGTTGAGGAAGACCTGCTCTAGGACCAACCCGCGCTCTGACGGTTCAAGCCAGAGGCGCTGCAGGGAGCATCGCACGAAGGATTCGGCTCCGTTGGCCGCCGCCCTCCTGCACCAATGGTGGGCGCTGCCCTGCAATACGACGGAAGGAATATAGAGGTCGGGCCGGTAGGCCTTTCTCACCTCCATGTCCCACAGCATGGTCCGGGTGAACGTTAGCTGCTTGTTCGTGCGGTAGTAGCTGGCGAGCACCAGGTTGATGTCAACCGGGGGCAGTTCGACCCGGGTGTTGCGTCGGTCGGTCCAGGCTCGCTCGAACTCTTCTTCGTGATTCAGTGCAGCGACCGGCTTCGTCACCTTGACCTTGCCGCGCGCGCGCGCGTCTTCCCCTTCGCCGGATTCCTCGAAGCCGGACGCGTCCTGCCGGTGGAATTGATTCGGTTGCTGGCCAGAACCGCTCGCCGCCTTTCCCGAGTACCACCGTTCGCGTCTCACGATGTTTCCTCCCGCTAGTCGCGGCCTCGCCGCCGCGAACAAGCGTTCGTGCTTGCCCGGGATGGCCAGTCAGGCGGAACCCGACGTCCCGTGTGCGTCGCGCATCGCCGCCGCCAGCCTGCCGGAGCCCTTCTCTCATCGCGGCCGAGGCCCCCTGCGATTGAACGAAATGACGGAGCGGCGATCCCGCCGCCCGGCGACGCCGCTGTTCGGAACCATCGTGCACCGAATCCGTAGCCGTAGGTGCGGGGATGCCGCATGGCCGGATTCACGTCCGCCTGGCCCGCATCCGGCGCCCCAGTCCGCGGCTGTGCATCACGCCGCCGAAAACGCCTGCAGAGCAGGGACCACGACCATGCTCAGCGTGATCACGACGATCGACGTCAGAACGGTGACGACCAAGCCAACCCGGAACATCGTCCCGAAGCCAACGGCGCCGAACGCGAATGTGGCGGCCGACGCCGGGCTGGACCAGGGAAACGCCACCGCCTGGGCCGTTCCCGCGATGATGCGGGCGAGAATCGCGGGGTTGTAGCCGAGAGATTGCGCGATCGGGAAGAGAATCGTGGAGACCATGATCGAGGTCGCTGCTCCGCTGGCCAACTGCGTCAGCAGCGGCGTGGCCACGCCTGCGACCCAAGGCAACGCCCCCGCGGAGACGTTGCCCGTCAGCGTTCCGGCAAGCCAGTCGATCGCGCCCAGAGTGGTCAGCACGTCGGCCAGTGCCATCCCGCCGAGGACAAGGAACAGCACGTTCCATCCGACGCCTTCCCGGAAGTCTCGGGAGTCCAAGGTCATTTCGCCGCGATTCGGGTTCACCGGCAGGGCGAAGAGCAGCACCATGGCCACCGGTGGCACGTACCAGATATCGAGAAACCCGATCTCGGCGACCGTCGGCAACATCCACAGCACCAGCATCAGAATCAGCACGAAAAGGACGTTCCATTCGCCTCGGCTCATCGGCCCCAGCTGCCTCCGCTCCTTGAGAAATCGGACGCGGGCATTGGAGATGGCCTGCACTTCTGGAGGCAGCATGAGCTTCAGGATCAGGTAGCAGACAGGAAAGTGGGCCGCCGCCAGGATGACGCCGGTCGACACCCACTGCGCGAAGCTGACGCTGTATTCCGTGAGCTGTTCCAGCTGCGCGAGGGTCAGCGCATTGAAGACGATGCCTGCCGGGGTGGCCAGGCCTCCCGCCGCAGCGCCGTACAGAACGGCCAGGCTCGCCGCCGCTGACATGCGCGTCGCGCCGGGCGCCACGGAACGGGTGAGCGACAGCACGATCGGCGTCATCATCACGATGACCGCGAGGTCACTGAGCACAGAGGACATCACGGCGGACACGACGAGGATCGCGAAGATCAAGCCGTCGCCGGATCGCGCCAGACCGGGCACACACAAGGCGGCGAGCGCGATTCTTCGCGCCAAACCGTGCTTTTTGAACGCGTGGCCGAAGAGCATCACGCCCATCAGGTAGGGCAGGATCGCGCGCCCGTAGCTGGCGGACACGTCGGACAAGGGCATCGCCCCGCCGAGCGGAAGGACCACGCACGGCAGGAAGCTGGTGACCGCCCACGGCACCGGCGTGGTCACCCACCATGCCACGGTCCAGGCGTACACCCCGAGGGCGAGGTGCGCCTCCGGCGCAAGACCGGCCCACGGCGCGGCGCGGACCAGGACGAACGCCGCTGGCCCGGCCAGCACGGCCAGCACGTGGGCGCGCCAGCCGGTCGAGGACTCAGCCGCTCCCACGGCGCTTCTCCGGGAGTTCCACGCGGACGGTCACGATATCCAGGTCGTGGAACTGCTGGTGGCGGACGGAAGACGCGATGTGGCGCAGCAGCCGAAGCGAAACCTCCCGCTCCACCAGCACGTCGTCGGGCGTGTCGGCAAGCAGTCCGATCCGGTTCTGAAGGTTCTCCTCACCGGAGGCGGCAACAAACTCGAGGACGGCTCCGCCGGCTTCCTTGCGCGCCGTCAGCAGCAGCCGACGCCGCTCCCGCTTCTCGCCGTCCTCAACCTGGCCGATCAGCGTCAATAGCGTCTCCTCGCCGGCGGCGTCGAGGCGGTCGATCATCTCCTGTCCCCAGCCGCCACGGGAGGCGAACGCACCCAGAAACTCCCGGATTCTCGGAAGCACGGAAGAATCGAGTTCCGCTTCGATCCGACTGCGGCGCGGTGCCGTCACTTCCAGAAACATGGTCATGAGGATGGCCACGATGCCGCCCGCCGTTATCCCGTTCCGCAGAAGGCCGCCCGCGAGTTCCTCGAGTAGCTCGGGGAACAGCAGGTCGTTCTGGCAGCCGACGCCGACCCAGAATGCGACACCGCAGATCAGCGCCTTGCGATGATCGATGCCGCTCTGCACGACCTCTGTCATGCCGCGCACGAAGCTCATTGCCAGCACCACGGTCAGGTAGGCAACGACGACCGGGCTGGGTATCGCCAGGATCAGGGCAACGACTTTGGGCAGGAACGCCAGCACGATCAGCACCCCGCCGGCGGCAATGCCCACGCCGCGTGCCGCAACCCCCGTCAGCTCGACCGTCGGGACGCTGACCGCGATGGTCTGTGTGGGCATGATCGCCGTGAGGCCCGACAGCAGCTTGCCGATGCCGTCCGCTGTAACCGCACCCTCCACTGCCCGGTAGTCCACTGCCCGGGGCCGGCGCCACGACACGCGCTGGATGGTGACTGCGGCGGCGATTGTCTGGATGGCGCCAATCATCGCCACGAATACGAAGGCCGGAAGGAGCTCCACGAAGGCCGGACCTAGGTCGAGCCCGATCCCCGGCCAGTCGCCCTGGGGCAGCCCGATCCAGGGAGCCTGGGCTATCAGGTCCAGGTTGTAAAGACCCAGCGACCCTCCAATTGCCGAACCTGCAACAACCCCGACGAGCGGAGCCCACAATCGCAGGGTCGCCCCTGCCTTGAGGGAGATGGCGCTAATGACCATGACGGTCGCCACTGCAGTGAGCGGTGTGGTCAGGGCCGTCTCGTCGGGCAGGTCTGCCAGGCGGCTGAACACGACCGGCAGCACGGTCGCCGGTACCAGCATGTTCACCGTGCCGACGATGGTCGGTGTCAAAAGCCGCCTGAACAGGGCAAGCCGCATCGAGATCACGATCGGGACGAGCGACGACGCGACAACCAGGGTGGCAAGCAGGGACGGACCGCCCTCGCTGAGCGCACTGACGCAGACCCCGATATAGGCTCCGGCGGGACCCATGAATAGCACGTATCCCGCTCCCACCCGAACCAGCCGAATTGCTTGCAGCGCGGTGCAGATGCCACTGACGGCGACTGCGGCGAACACGGCCCAGTGCAGGTACGAGTCGGTGCCGCCTGCGACCCGGATGACGATCGTCGGGATCAGGATGATGCTGGAAATGCCGAGAACCACGAGCTGCAGGCCGCAACCCAGGACCACGGCCGCCGGAGGATTTGCGTCAGGTTCGTAGCGAACGATGGGAGTGCGTTGCTCGCGGCCGTTGCTCAAGAGCCCCCCCGGCTATCCCACGCAATCCCGGTGGATCCTCACGCCGAGAGGTATCCGGATTCGTGGGTGGAGGGATGCATGTCCCGGGAACGACCCGCCAGCCTTTCGGGCGCGGCCACGTGCGAGTTCCTGCATGCTTCCGCTTCCGAGGTCAAGGAGGAACACTCACTCCTTGGCGGCCTTGCGGTCGACATACTCCGTCCGCCACGGTTCCTTGGGTAATCCCCCGAGGATCCGATCTGCGCAGCGGCACGCAATGCACTTAGCCTGGGCGTCCCGTCAACCAGTTCCATGCGCGGATTTGGGATTCGGCGATGATGCCCGCCTTGGCATACGGACTGTCGGCGACAAACGCCCGTGCGCCCTCGGGCGAGGGAGCTTCGAGCACAAGTAGCAATCCGTTGATAGTGTTGTCACTCTCGTCAAGCGTCGGTCCGCCGTGATGGACGGTCACGTCAGGATGATGGGTGGAATCGTGAACGTAGTTGGTAAATGCTTCTGACAGGCGCGACCGTTCCTGTCCCATTTCTTGTTTGTGAGTCATGAATACCACGAAATGCATGTGAAATTCTCCTTTGGTCCGAGCGTAACCAATTCGGAAGCCGGGGCGCAAGAGGTCGGCTGAGCCGATCTTGGGAGTCCCGAGGAGGCGGGCATCTGGCGGTCTCGCACAGGCCGCTCTGGCCCGACCCGGACCGCCTTCCGCCAGATGAAGAATGCCGACCGCATCGCGGTCCGGTTCTCTTCAGGTCCTCGCCACGCTCACGCAAACGAGCGACCGGTAGCGCCGCAAGTTCGAGACTCTCCTTCGCAAGCCGTGTGCGTCCCGGGCACTTCCGGCACATTCGAGATCTGTCCGAATACCTGCCCTGTCTCTGTCTCGGCAAATCGGCCGGCAGAACTCACCAACCGAGCACGGCAAACTCGGGCGAAGGACAGGCGGGCTGCCTTCACCCCGAATCAGACCCGCCGGGCGAGGTACCGCGAAACCCCCTCTGCACAATTGCTATGTCATTGCGAGGAGTCTTGGAGACCTCGGGTGTCCGCCCAGGTGGAACTGATAGGGCAGCCGAGTCCACGGAGATTCTCCGTAGTCGAGGTCCGCTAGAATCCGGAGTATGCTGAGGATCTTCCGAATTCTGGTCGGCGTGGCCGCTCTTGTGGCCGTGACCGTTCCCTTGTCTGCAAGCGGAGAGGTCAGTTGCTCCGATCACAGCATCTCCGCGAAGGCGGTCTCCACGAACGGCGACATCCAGGCGTTCGTGCGGTGCGCGGCGGAGTACGTGCTGGAGCATGGCACGGTGGAAGCGCGTCGGGCCTTCCACGAGGACGAGCGCTGGAGGCACGGTTCGACCTACCTCTTTGCCCACGAAGTCGCGCAGTCGGGCACAGACTCGGAGGCATTCGTCTACCCGCCGGACCCCTCGCGCGAAGGAATGCCATGGGGCGAGTCGATCGACGGTTTCGGGAACGACCTTTACTACGAAGTACACCGAATGCTGGCGTTGGTCGATTCCGGCTGGATCTACTACTCGTTTCCGAATCCGGCGACCGGCAGGGAAGGGCCGAAGACTTCGTACATTGTCGGGATCGACTGGGACGGCACGCCCGCGTTCATCGGTGCCGGCCTCTACGCGAACGACCGGCCCGGCACGTGCAGGGCGGACGAGGTCAATGCCGCCAACCTCTCCGCCGAGCCGACGGAGAGGAATCTGCAGGAACTCGTCCGGTGCGCGGCGCTCGTGGTGGAGTCGGAGGGCTACTTCGCCAAGCCCGAGATCGAAAGGGACCCTCGGTGGGGGGATGGCTCGACCAACGTGTTCGTGATGGACATGTTGGGCAACCAGTTGATTTCCTCCCGCCGGTTGCGGGTGAACGGGAATGCGCTTCATGAGTGGGGCGGCGGCGGGAACCGGCCCGAGGCCTTCGGTGGCCGCGACGTGGTTTCGGTCGCCGACGCGTTCGGCGAGTCGTACATCTACTATCGGAACTTCAATCCAGCCTCCGGCCGGAAGCAGAGCAGGGTCGGCATGCTCAAGCGCGTTGTGGCGCAAGGTGTGCCCGTGCTGGTCGGTGCTGCCTACTACGTTCCCGCGGACGAATCGCAGGCTGGTGCGGATTGCTCGGACAACTTCATCACGGCCGGTGCAGTGCGCACGCGGAGAGACATCCGGGCGTTGGTGCAGTGCGCGGCAGAGTACGTCGCGGCGCATGGCACCGAGGAAGTGCATCGGTCATTCCACGAAGACCCACGGTGGGAACATCCGGAGTCTTACGTGTTCGTGCGGCTGCTTGAGCAGCCCGGGGAGAGAACACGGCTGCTGGTGTACCCGCCCGATCGGTCTCGCGAGGGAGTCGTGGGAACATCACTCCACGAAGTCTCCGAGAGCCTCGTTGGCGACTACCTGCGGGAGCTGCACCGTGTCAGCGACACCGTCGGCTCGGGCTGGATTCACTACTACTTCATCAATCGAGCAACCGGCACGATCGAGCCGAAGAGTTCCTACTTCATCGAAATCGACTGGAATGGACAGCGCGCGGTGGTCAGCGCCGGAATTCACCAGCGCGATCTGCCGGGCACATGCCGTCGGGAGCAGGTGAACGCAACCTCCCTGGAGGCCGACCCGAGCGATTCAGGCCTTGAGGAGTTCGTACGCTGCGCCGCCGCCCAGGTGGAGTCCCTGGGATTCTTCGCGGGGCCTGTCTTTCGCAGCGATTCGCGCTGGCACAGCGGATCGGTCAACGTCATTGGGGTCAATGCAGCCACCAGAGAGGTCGCATTCGGCGGAACGCAATCCGATCGGCCGTTCGAGGCGTTTGTCGCCGAAGCATTCGGGGGACGGGATGTCGTCGGAATTGTCGAAACGTTCGGCGAAGCGTACTGGTACTACATGCAGCCTGACCAGGCTGCGGGGAAGATGGTGCCGGAGGTCGCTTTCGTGAAACGAGTCCTGGCGCAGGGAGTGCCTTTGCTGGTTGGCACGGCGTACCGGCATCCGACCGAATCCGCTGCTCCGTAGCGATCTGAGTCTCAAACAGCACCGATCGTCCCGCCTGCTCTTCGAGCGCCCGCCGGCTCGCCGGATCTTGGCCGGGATGTCTTCGCCGCTTGCATTCCACCAGTGCGGCTTCGGATTCCTGCTGTATCTGGCGGGGTAGTACGCGATCACGTTCGTCAGCTCCCGTACGCCCCCGGAGTTGTCGGCCCGCACGCAATCCGGCGTCCGGCCCGAAGAGAACCGCTTCTCAAGCATTCATCCGCAAACCGTGGGTCGGAGTGCAGTGCGGTCCGAACCGCTTGTGCCGTTCGAGCCCGGTCTTCTAAACTTCGCGTGCTGGTGCGCGGGATGGTGGTCCGTTGCGAGGCGGACCTCCCGCACCGCCGGTTCGCCCATGTCACCTTTGGCTGAGCCCGCCCCTCGATGCCCTGCCGCCGCCGCGACGCCGCCGGCGTTTCTCAGTCCGCTCCGGCATCGTCATGACCGCCGCCGGACTCGGCCGGCGCGTGTGAGCCATCGCCCCAAACCCGTTCGCCGGCGGCATCAGGGGCGTCCCGGGCAGCAAGCTGCGGCGGGGTCCCGGGTCACGCAGTAGTCGGCCGGCATCTCGCGCACCGCATCCCCGTCGTCCGGAGCGGCCCGCGGGAGCTGTTCGGGGCCGGTCAATCAAGGCGGACCAGGTCCGCGTCGGCGGAAAGGAACGCGATACCTGCGAGTCGTCTGAGAGTTTCTCTTGCGCCGTTCATGTAGCCGAGCACACTGCCCCGGAGCCACTGTCAGCGCGACCGCCCGGTGTGTGCCGAACGTCTGGCGCTATACCGCGATCAGGGGCGCGATCACGAGCGCAACGATCGACATCAGCTTGATCAGGATGTTCATCGAAGGGCCGGAAGTGTCCTTGAACGGGTCGCCGACCGTGTCGCCCACCACCGATGCCTTGTGGCCGTCCGAGCCCTTGCCTTCGCCCTGGACCGCACCCTGCTCGATCGATTTCTTGGCGTTGTCCCACGCGCCGCCGGCGTTGGCCATGAAGAGCGCAAGGAGCACGCCGGTCACGGTCGCCCCGGCCAGAGTTCCGCCCAGCGCCTCGGGCCCGAGTGCCACTCCCACCAGGACCGGTGCCGAAACAGCGATCAGGCCCGGCAGGACCATCTCCTTGAGAGCCGCGGAGGTGGCGATGTCGACGCAGCGGGCCGCGTCCGGATTGACGCCCTCCCGACCTTCGAGCAGCCCCGAAATCTCCCGGAACTGCCGCCTGATCTCGTCGATGATCTTTCCCGCCGCATTGCCGACGGCCTTCATGGTGAGAGCTGCGATCAGGAAGGGCAGGATGCCTCCGATCAGCAGGCCGATGACCACGGTCGCCGAGTTGAGGGGAATGGTGATCGGCGCCATGCCGGCGGCGGCCCTTGCGCTGTCCAGGGCCTGCGTGTAGGCGGAGAAGAGCGCGAGAGCGGCCAGTGCGGCCGAACCGATCGCGAAGCCCTTGCCCATGGCGGCGGTGGTGTTCCCCAGGGAGTCCAGCTGGTCCGTGATCGCCCGCACCTTCTCGGGCAGCCTGCACATTTCCGAAATGCCGCCGGCGTTGTCGGCGATCGGTCCGTAGGCGTCGACGCTCATGGTGATGCCGACCGTCGCCAGCATGCCGACCGCCGCGATTCCGATGCCGTACAGACCGGCGGAGGCGTGCGCAAGGTAGATCGCGGCGCAGATCACCAGAACCGGTGCCGCGCAGCTGCGAAAACCCGTTGCCAGCCCTTCGATGATGTTCGTGGCCGTGCCCATTCGCGACGCTTCAGCGATCTGGATGACCGGCTTCATCGACGTGTAGTACTCGGTGATGTAGCCGATCGCGACCCCGGCGAGGCAGCCGGCCACAACCGCGCCGAACACGCCTGTCGCCACTCCCATGGCCTGCCCGACCACGTACCCGCCCGCGAGGAACAGCAGGGCGCTCAGCCATGCCGAGTAGCGCAGCGCGGCCGCAGGCCCGAGCGCCTTGAGTGCCCGGACCGAGACGATGCCGATGAGAGATGCGACGAGTCCCACGGACGAGAGCACCAGGGGCAGCGCCATCAGCGCGGACCGCAGGGCTTCCCCGCTTACGGATCCGGCAAGCTGCGCGAGGCCCCCCTCGGGCAGCGTCGCGGCGATCGCCAGGCTAGCGATCATGGAGCCGGCGAATGATTCGAAGATGTCGGCCCCCATGCCGGCCACGTCGCCCACGTTGTCGCCCACGTTGTCGGCGATCACGCCGGGATTCCGCGGGTCGTCCTCGGGGATTCCCGCCTCGACCTTGCCGACCAGATCGGCCCCGACATCGGCGGCCTTGGTGTAGATTCCGCCGCCGACGCGGGCGAACAGCGCGATGGAGCTGGCGCCCATCGCGAAGCCGTTGAGATACACCGCGTTCGCCGGGTCCGGGAAACTGAATGCAAGCAGTCCCACGCCGAGCAGACCCAGCCCCGCCACGGCGAGGCCCATCACCGACCCGCCGTTGAAGGCTACCGTCAGCGCGGCTCCCAGGCCCCCTGTGCGCGCGGCTTCACTGGTTCGGGAGTTCGCGAGTGTGGCGGCCTGCATCCCGCATAGGCCGGCCAAGATGGAACAGGCCGCTCCCACGGCGAAACTGACGGCCATCGGCGCACCGAGCTTCCATGCGATCAGTCCCGCCACGGCCACCACGAAAATGGCCAGAATGCGGTACTCGCGATAGAGAAAGGCCAGGGCTCCGACCCGGATCAGGCCCGAGACGCCCTGCATCTGGCTGTTGCCCGGCGGATTCCTCCTGACCGCGAGCAGGGCGAGGAACGATGCCAGCAGGCCGACGACACCCAGGATGGGGGCAAGCGCGAGATAGTTGTCCATGGCGATTGGTGACTGGTTCAAGCGTTGGGAGCGTCGGCAGCGCGACTGCGGACGCCGCGGCCGGATCGGTGCGCGCAAGGAAATGCAAGTGGGAATCGCATGTTCGCGCGATGGCGTGCCGCGTGCGTTCTCGCGATCTGTTCAAGTCCGGAGACTCGTCGCGCGCCGCAAGGAAGCGCCCGCCCGCAAACCGCAGTCAATGCCGGACCGCTCCAAGCTGCCGTGTGCCGACCGGTCGCCCTTCGGCTCCGGGTCCGCAGAGGCATGCCGCTTTCCGGTCCCTTCAGGCTAGCACGAAACCGGCGCCCCCGAAACCGCAATCCGCACGGTCCGCAAAGCGATCCGGGGACCGCCCGGCGACTCGTCTGGAGGCAGGCGCATGCCGGGGCGGCCGCTGACCTACGATAGGGAGCGGTCGGCATGATCATCGGACTGACGGGCACCAACGGCTCCGGCAAGACCGTCGCCGCCGAGCATCTTCAAAGGAAGGGATTCCAGTTCTATTCGCTCTCGGACGTGATCCGCGAAGAGCTGGCGGCCCGGGGCCTTCCCCCGAACCGGGAGAACCTCATCGCCGAAGGCAACCGCCTGCGGTCCGAATTCGGACCGGGGGTTCTTGCCGAGCGCGTCTGCAGGAAGTTCCGGCTCGACCAGCACTACGTCGTCGATTCCATCAGAACCCCCAACGAGGTCCGGGCCCTGCGGGAGTGGGGGGACTTCCATCTCCTGCACCTGGACGCCTTGGTGGAGGAGAGGTACCGGCGCGTCCGGGTGCGCGGCGGGAACCGCGTTCCGGCATCCTTCGTCGAGTTCGTCGAGCAGGAAAGGCGGGAGCTGGAGAGCCCGGACCGGTCGTCCCAGCAGCTGCGCGCCACGTGGGCGGAGGCCGACGAGACGCTCCGCAACGACGGCGGGATCGACGAGTTCGTCGAGGCGGTCGCCGGAGTCGCGCGGCGCTGGATGATGGAGAGCCGGAGGCCCGGCTGGGACGAGTACTTCATGGGCATCGCCAGGATCGTCGCGCTGCGGTCGAACTGCATCAAGCGCAAGGTGGCCGCGGTCGTGGTCAAGGATCGGCGGATCATCTCGACCGGCTACAACGGCACGCCCCGCGGCGTGAGGAACTGCAATGAGGGCGGGTGCCCCCGCTGCGCGTCCCTTGCGGACAGCGGGACCCGGCTGGACGAGTGTCTCTGCAGCCATGCCGAGGAGAACGCGATCGTCCAGGCTGCCTACCATGGCATCTCCGTCAAGGGGGCGACACTGTATTCGACCTTCTCCCCCTGCCTGATCTGCACGAAGATGATCATCAACGCCGGGATCGACCGCGTGGTCTACAGCCTCGAATACCCGTTGTCGGGGACCGCCAGCGGCCTGCTGGCCGAGGCCGGCGTGGACCTCGTGTGCCTGCGGGCCGAGTGACATCCGGGCAGGGGGCCGTGTCATCATCAGACATGGCTGAGCAGACATTCCGCGAGCCTCGCCTCGCCCTGAACCGGATCTACACCCGCGGGGGCGACCGCGGAACAACGAACCTCGTCAACGGTCGCCGGGTCCGCAAGGACGACGCGCGCGTGGAAGCCTACGGCACGATCGACGAGCTGAACGCGTTCGTCGGACGCGCCGTCGAGGATGTCCGTGCCGCGGGGGAGACCTGCCCCGCAATCGCTCCGCTTGCCGATATTCTCCTGCGTGTCCAGCACGAGCTCTTCAACCTCGGGTCGGAGGTCGCGACGGACCCGGATGCGCTCGGAGAGCGCCAGCCGCGAGTCGTCCCCTCCCAGATCGAGCGCCTCGAGCGCGAGATCGACGTCATGAACGAGCAACTGCGGCCGCTGCGGTCGTTCGTGCTGCCGGGCGGTTCCGCCCTCAACGCCGACCTGCATGTCTGCCGTGCAGTCTGCCGCCGCGCCGAGAGAAGGGTCGTCTCCTTGGTTGATTCGTGCTCCGGTCCCGACCTCCCCTGCCGCTACCTCAACCGCCTTTCGGACGCGTTCTTCGTCTGGAGCCGCTGGGCCTGTCAGTGCATGGCCGATCCCGAGGTGCTCTGGCAGCCCAACCTGTCCCCGTAGCCGCTCCGCTGCGCAATAATGGCCGCATGCCTACCCGCAGGGAGTTCCTCGCCAGTGTCTCGGCCGCCGGCGGCCTCTCCGCCTGTGCGGGCGGCAGCGGCCTGCCCGTCGTCGGAGTCGTGCCCAAGGGAACCAACCACACGTTCTGGCAGTCGGTCCATGCCGGGGCGATCAAGGCCGGCGAGGAGTTCGGCCTTGAGATTCTCTGGAACGCCCCGCAGCTGGAGATTGACTCCTCGCGGCAGATCGCCATCGTCGAGAACCTGATTACGCGGCAGGTCGACGGGATCGTGCTGGCGCCGGTTGACGCAGAGGCCCTGGTGCGGGTGGTCGAGAGGGCCGTGGACAGGGCCATCCCGGTCGCGATCTTCGATTCCGCCATCGAGACCGAGCGCATCATCACCTTCGTGGTGACCGACAACTACCGGGGCGGCGTCATGGCGGCAGAGCGGATGGGCGAGATCCTCGGCGGCCAGGGCAAGGTCGGGGTGATCGGCTTCATGCCCGGAAGCGCGTCCACCATGAAGCGCGAGGCTGGATTCCAGGAAACCATCGAGGAGAAGTTCCCCGACATCGAGTTCCTCGGCGTCAGGTTCAACATGGCCGATCGCGCCAAGGCTCTCGAGGAGGCCGAGAACCTCCTGACCGCGCACCCGGACTTGGCCGGCCTCTTCGCCGACAACGAGTCCAGCCTCGACGGAACGGTCCAGGCCGTCAAGCAGCGCGGGCTGGCCGGGAAGGTCAAGATCGTGGGTTTCGACGCTTCCGAGACCTTGGTCGGGGACATGCTTGAGGGCGCGATCGACTCGATCGTGGTGCAGGATCCGTTCAAGATGGGTTACGAGAGCACTCGGCAGATGGCGTTCCACCTGAAGGGCGCCGAAACGACTCCCCACATCGACTCCGGCGCGTACCTCCTCACTCCCGAGAACGTCGATCTGCCCAAGATGCGCGAGATCGTGTTCCCGGATCTGGAGTACTGGCTGGGCCGAAAGGGTGCCGGGCACTGATGTGCCGCCGGACGACGAGCGGTACATGCGGGAGGCGCTGCGGCTGGCGGCCAGCGCAGGGGACGCGGGCGAGATCCCCGTCGGCGCTCTCGTGGTGAGTCGGGGAGCCATCATCGGCCGCGGCGCCAACCGCCAGATCCGGGATGGGGATCCCACGGCGCACGCCGAGATCGTGGCGCTGCGGGAAGCCGCGCGCGCGGCCGGTGATTTTCGTCTCCGGGAGTCCACCGTGTACACCACGCTCGAGCCTTGCGCGATGTGCGCCGGCGCCCTGGTCACGGCCCGCGTCGCGCGGCTGGTGTTCGGTTCCAGGGACCTTCGTTTCGGGGCGGTGCGCAGCAAGTTCCGGATCGCCGATTCCGATCTCCTGAATCACAGAATGGAGATTTCGGAAGGTGTGCTGGCGGCGGAGTGCCTCGCTCCGCTGCGCTCGTTCTTTGAGGCACGCCGGCTGCAGGACCGGGGTCGGCGGCGTCGGCGGGCGAGTCCGCCTCGCTCCAGAGATTGACAAACCCGCTCCGCTGTCGAAAGAATTAGGAATTGACGCCGATTCCGCGGCGGGCGCGCCGAGGCCTCCCGGAATCCAGCGACCAGCCGCCTGCACGAGAGACGGGAACGTCCCGGCGGCTTCCTGAACGGAGAATGAACTTGCATCGTAGCGCTACGCAGCTCTTTACGTCGGAGTCGGTCACCGAGGGCCACCCCGACAAGGTTTGTGACAAGGTCTCGGATGCCGTCCTCGACGCGGCTCTGGCGCAGGACCCGAATTCCCGGGTCGCCTGCGAGACTCTGGTGACCACCAACCTCTGCATCCTTTCCGGCGAGACCCGAACCTCGGCCAAGGTCGACCTCGAGGCCGTCGCCCGGGAGACGATCCGCGAGATCGGCTATTGCGATCCGGCATACCTGTTCGACGTCGACTCGTGCCGGGTCCGGACCCACGTGCATGCGCAGTCCGCCGACATCGCAATGGGGGTGGACACGGGCGGTGCGGGGGACCAGGGCATGATGTTCGGATTCGCGTGTCGCGAGACCGAAGAGCTGATGCCTCTCCCGATCATGCTGGCCCACAGGCTCGCAAGGCGCCTTACCGATGTGCGCAGGGCCGGTGGCCTGCCGTTCCTGCGCCCCGACGGGAAGTCCCAGGTCACCGTCGAGTACGAGGGCGATACGCCCACGAGGATCGACGCGGTCGTGGTCTCGACCCAGCACGACCCCGTCGGAGGGGACACCCTGTCGAGCCAGGCCGAGCTCCGCGAGCGCGTCCGGGAGGTCATCATCGACCCCGTCGTGCCCTCGAGCCTGACGGACCGCGGCACCAGCTACCACATCAACCCGACCGGCCAGTTCGAGATCGGCGGCCCGCACGGAGACACCGGGCTCACCGGGCGAAAGATCATCGTCGACACCTATGGCGGCATGGGCCGCCACGGCGGCGGCGCCTTCTCCGGCAAGGATCCTACGAAGGTGGACCGCTCGGCCTGCTACATGGCCCGTCACATCGCCAAGAACATCGTCGCGGCCGGACTGGCCGACCGCTGCGAGGTGCAGCTGGCCTACGCCATCGGCGTTGCAGACCCGGTCTCAGTCCGCGTGGACACCTACGGAACCGGCCGGCTCCCCGAGACGCGTCTCGCCGAGGTCGTGCAGGAACTGTTCCCTCTCACCCCCAAGGCGCTGATCGATTACCTCGATCTGCGCCGTCCGATCTACAAGTCCACGGCGGCCTACGGCCATTTCGGACGCAGCGAGGAGACGTTCACATGGGAGCGGATAGACCGAACCGGCGACTTGAAGGGGCGGACCTGACCCGGGGTGCGGCGGACGGCGACCGGCCAGGCAGCGGGGACAGGAATAATGGGACAGGCAATGTCGATTGTTGAGACCGTTCAGGACACCGTCCGGAAGGAGTCGTCCGTTTTGGCGGACTTTCGGGTCAAGGACCTCGGGCTCGCCGGATTCGGGCGCGACGAGATTCGACTGGCCGAGCATGAGATGCCCGGCCTCATGGCGCTTCGCCGGGAGCATGGGACGAGCCGCCCGCTCGCGGGAGCCCGCATCAGCGGATCCCTCCACATGACGGTCCAGACCGCGGTCCTGATCGAGACGCTCGTGCATCTCGGCGCCCAGGTCCGGTGGGCGTCGTGCAACATATTCTCGACACAGGATCACGCCGCTGCCGGAGTCGCCGTCGGCCCGCACGGGACCGTGGACCGGCCGCGGGGGGTTCCCGTGTTCGCCTGGAAGGGCGAGACGCTCGAGGAGTACTGGTGGGCCACGTCGAAGGCGCTGCTTTGGCCCGGCCGCAAGGGCCCGAACCTGCTCCTCGACGACGGCGGGGACGCGACGCTGATGGTCCATCTGGGACTTGAGTACGAGCGCACAGGGGCCGTCCCCGATCCGTCGACCGCGGATTCGGAAGAGGAGGCTGTGATTCTGCGGACGCTCGAGACGCTGCGCCGCGAGCGTGGTGCCGTGTGGTCCGAGCTCGCACCCAGCATTCGCGGGGTTTCCGAGGAGACCACCACCGGGGTGCGGAGACTCTACCAGCGCCAGGAAGAGGGCTCGCTGCTGTTTCCGGCCATCAACGTCAACGACTCGGTGACCAAGTCCAAGTTCGACAACTTCTACGGCTGCCGCCACTCGCTCGTCGACGGGATCAACCGGGGGACGGACGTGATGATCGGCGGCAAGGTCGTCGTGATCTGCGGGTACGGCGATGTCGGAAAGGGCTGCGCCCAGTCGATGCGGGGCCAGGGGGCCCGGGTCGTCGTCACCGAGATCGACCCGATTTGCGCCCTGCAGGCGGTCATGGAGGGCTTCGAGGTGCGGAGGGTGGAGGACGTTCTTCCCGTCGGCGACATCTTCGTCACAGCGACTGGGAACAGGCACGTCATCACCGCCGCCCACATGGCCCGGATGAAGCACCAGGCGGTCGTCGGCAACATCGGCCACTTCGACAACGAGATCGACATGGACGGGCTGGGGTCCCGCGAGGACGTGACCAGAAAGACCATCAAGCCCCAGGTCGACGAGTACCGCTTTGCGGACGGGCATTCGGTGATCATCCTTTCCGAGGGCCGGCTCCTGAATCTGGGCAACGCGACAGGCCACCCCAGCTTCGTGATGTCGTGCAGCTTCACCAACCAGGTGCTTGCGCAGATCGAGCTGCACAGGAACGCGGAGTCGTACGGGTGCTCGGTCGCCACGCTTCCGAAGCATCTTGACGAGAGGGTGGCGCGACTGCACCTCGACGCGCTGGGCGTCGATCTGACGGAGATGACGCAGGAGCAGGCGGACTATCTCGGGATCCCGGTCCAAGGCCCCTACAAGCCGGACCACTACCGATACTGATTGGGTGGCGGGCGCGCTGGCGATGGTCGGAAAAGGTCTGCGGGGTCCGCATCATCGAGGGCGGCGGCTGCGAAGGGCGCTGGCGACCGCCTTCATTCTGTGCTGTGCGGGCTGGGTCTCGGCCCAGCTGACGCACCATGACCTGCCCGTTCTTCCCCTGTCCGCGCACCGCCTCGGAGGGCCGGCCGGAATCACCGAGCCGTCCGAGTTCGTCCTGGCGCGCATGGCGTATTCGGATCTCTATGCGGGCGAGCCTCTCGAAGTTCGTCCCTGGCAGATCGACGCGCCGGCCGCAGAGCGGCACTTCCTCCAGGGCCTGCGTCGCCTCTCGGCCATCCACGCGAGGCCGACGGAGTTCTACATCCATCCGAACGCCCCCGGCCTCTTCGACCTGCCGTTCCTGTACGTGGTCGAGCCGGGACACTGGAACCTGACCGAGACGGAGGTCGGGCGGATCCGCGAATACCTGCTCAGGGGCGGCTTCATCATGTTCGACGACTTCCACGGCAGCGCCGAATGGCAGAACTTCATGCGGGGCATCCGCCGGATTTTTCCGAACCGGGAAGTGGAGGACATCGACTCCGGCAGCGAGGTGTTCCACGTGCTCTTCGACATGGAACATCGCGAGCAGATTCCCGGCCTGCAGATGCTGTACAGCGGCAGGCCCTTCGAGAAGGACGGCTACATCCCGCACTGGCGGGGCGTTCGCGACGACGACGGGCGGCTGATGATCCTGATCAACCACAACATGGACCTAGGCGACGCCTGGGAGCACGCGGACGTGCCCGAGTACCCGGAGCGGTTCACGGCCATGTCGTACAGGCTGGCGATCAACTACATCATCTATGCGATGACGCACTGACACTGGCGCGCCGCCGGCTGTGCTGGAAGATCTCCAGCGCTTCGTCGACTCCCATCCACAGGTTGACCAGGCCGACTCCGGAAACTGCTCCGCGCAGGTGGTTGCTCAGCCAGAACTCGCTGTGCTGCGGCTGCAGGCTGAAGAAGAAGTTGTTGTCCCAGAGCAGGGTCCACGGCAGGAGCAGCAGGACCATGCCGACCTCGACGCAGAACAGCAGATACACGACCTGGCTCAGCACGACGTGAGGCCTTCTCCGCAGCGGCTTCATGTCAGCGGGCGCCGGCGGGAATCTGGGGCTGATGCTCACGTTTCCACAGTTTAGCCGTGTCCCGGGCGCTCCGGATGAAGTGCCGCCATCCGCGCCACAGGCGCGTAGCTGTGGCGATGCTGCGGCAGGCAGCCGTAGCGGCGGATGGCATCGCGGTGCGCGGCGGTCGGATAGCCCTTGTGCGAACGCAGACCGTACTCGGGGTAGACCTCGTCCCAGGCCAGCATGCACCGGTCGCGCGCGACCTTCGCGAGGATCGATGCGGCTGCGACGGAGCGGCTCACGCGGTCGCCTTTGACGACCGCGCGCTGGGCGGTGTCGAGGTCGACCGTGACCGCATCGATCAGCAGGAAGTCCGGCACCGGATCGAGCGCCTCGACCGCGATGCGCATCGCCAGCCGGGCCGCCTGCAGGATGTTTAGCAGATCAATCTGCGCGGCGTCGACCGCCCCGACTGCGCATGCCAGGGCGGTTTCCCGGATCCGCCTGTCGAGTTCGGCCCGACGTCGCGGGCCGAGCCTCTTGCTGTCGTCGAGGCCCGAAAGCTCCGCGTCGGGGTCAAGGACCACTGCCGCTGCGAACACCGGCCCGAAGAGGCAGCCTCGTCCGGCCTCGTCGATTCCCGCGACCGTGCGGAAGCCTTCTCCGCGGGCCTCGTTCTCCAGCGACCAGGTCGGCCGGCCGTCCGCCCGGCCCCGATGCGGCATGCCTAGATTTTCGTGCGGTACCTGTCCTGGAGCATGTCGAGCTTCTCCTCCATGCTCAGCTTCTGGCGCCCGCGCTTCCTCCGGCGACCGGAATCGGGTCCGAAGGTGCGGTTGAACGGCTTGCGCCGGCTCCGCCTGTCCGGGCCCCCTCCGCGCCGGCTCCGCCCGCCGTCGAAACGGCCGGACCGGAACCTTGGACCGCCGTTGCGGCTCCGCGCCGGGCGCGAGTTCGGCGCCCACATGGACAGCCCGATCCGGTTCTTGCCCTGGTTGTCCGGCTTGATGAAGACCTCGACCGGCGAGCCCACCTGGAATTTCGGCTTCGACTCGCCCTTGAACTCGCGTTTGATCTGGGACACGTGCAGGAGGGCGTCCTGGTCCGCCCCGATATCGACGAAGACGCCGTACTCCCTCACGCTCGCGACCACGCCCTCGATCTTGCTGCCGGGGGCCAGCTCCTCGTCCCGGCGCAGGCGAACGGGCGGCTCGGGAAGCCGGAACGCCTTCCGGACACGCCGCCGGCTGGGTCTGAGCTCCTCCAGTGCCGAACGGACGAGCAGGATCGAGCGTTCCGGACTCACGAACTGCTCCGGGTCCACGGCATCCAGACGCTCGGGTTCGGCCAGGAGCGTTTCAAGGTCGCATCCCGCAGCCTCGGCGAACTGTTCGTGGAGCTGGCCGTACTCGGGGTGGGCGCCTGTCGCGTCCAGCGGGTCGCCGCCGTAGACGCGCAGGAACCCGACCGCCTGCGCGAAGATCCTGTCGCTGAGTCCGGCCACCTTCTTCAGGTCCGCCCGGGACTGGAATGGCCCCTTCCTGGTCCGGTGCTCGATGACGCGCTTGGCCAGC
Organism: Bryobacterales bacterium; assembly: GCA_028819255.1. GTDB lineage: Bacteria > Acidobacteriota > Terriglobia > Bryobacterales > UBA6623 > VXMF01. The sequence goes on from JAPPMB010000164.1 coordinate 84,404, forward strand.
GGCCTTGTGAACCCGGGAACCAGCGACAAGAGGGGCGCTGAGGCGCGATTCACGTCCACGCCGACATCGTGCACGGCCCGCTCGACCGTCCGCCTGAGGGCATCGCGGAGGGCATCGGCGTTGACCTCGTAGTGGTGCATTCCGATTCCAACGGTGCGGGGATCCGCCTTGGCCAGCTCGGCCATGGGATCCTGCACACGGCGCGCGAGGCTGATGGCGCTTCGGAAACCGGGGTCCAGGCGCGGGAACTCGCGCTTGGCCGTCCGGGATGCCGCATAGATCCATGTGCCGCTGTCGCGAGCGGCGAGCCACCGCGTGCCGATCTTGCCGGACTTGCGGATCTGGGAGCGGAGGAACTGCTCTGTGATGCGCTTGCGAGGGCCGGTCGGAAAGACGATGAGATCCACGTCGTGGACGGCGAGCATCTCGCTCAGTTCGGTGCGCCGCGCCCCCTGCCTGCTCCGGCGGGACGCCTTGGCCTTGGGTTCGGACCCGGCCTTGGGGCTCGGTTCGCCTGAGCCGGCCGCGGGAGACCCGCCGTCGGCCGTCGGGCCCGGGTTCCCGGGATCCGCATCGTTCGTCGGCTGCCCGTCAGCGGCAGGAGGATCGCTGTCGGTCGGCAGGGGCGGGGCGCTGGAACGCGACTCGGCGACGACCTGAACCGCTTCCTTGGGCGCCTTCCCGCCGGCGCGGGCGTTCCGCCGCTGGCGGCCGGTTCCGTCGCCGTCCCGGATGATCGCGTAGTCGACGAGCTCGCCCTTGGTGTTCACCAGCGCCGCCCGCCAGCCGCCGCGTCGGCCGGTCTCGACGCCCATGATGTTCAGGTGATGCGCTGTCGGCCCCAGCAGCGCGTCGCGCAGCGTCTTTCGATAGGAATCGACGGCGTCGCTGTCGGCCTGTCGATCCAGCTGCCGCAGCACGTCGTTCCGGACCCGATCGACCAGCCCGTTGCGCAGGGCCGAATCGATGACTCGCCTGAGGTGGGGAGCATAGGAGGATCCGGTGTCCTTGATCAGGCACCGCTCCAGGTACTTGGCCGCCGCCTCAAACGGAAACTCCTGCTTCACTTCGAGCAGGCCGGTCCTCACGCCCCGGCGCAAGGACAGGCGCTTCTGCCAGGGAATCTCCGCCACCTTGGACCGGAAGCCGTCCAGCGACTGGTAGCGCGGCTCCTTGCGGGCCGCGGGCTTGGCCGCCACGACGATCTCGCAGTCGCGTCGGCACAGCTTTCGCAGCTCGCGCAGGATCTCCGGCTTTTCGCTCAGCCATTGTGCCGCGATTGCGTACGCGCCGTTCAGCGCCTTCTCGGCGGTCTCGACTCCGTTCACCGTGTCGACGTGTCTGGCGGCCTCCGCCAGGATGTCGCTGCTTTCGTCTTGGAACCAGAGCGTGCGAGCCAGCGGATCCAGGCCCCGCTCGACCGCCACGTCCGCCGGCCCCGGCTTGCGGGCCCGATATGGGCCGAAGACGTCGTTGAGCTCGCGGCGGTCCCGGGCATCCTCCAGCTGCTTCTTCAGCTCCGGTGTGAGGACGCCACGCTGGCCGAGCGTGGTCAGCATCGAGATGCGGTGGTCGATCAGGTCGCGATGCTCCTTGAGCGTTCGCAGGACGGCCTGGACTCGCTCCTCGTCCAGACCAGCGCAGAGATCCGCCCTGTATCGTGCGAGGAATGCAGGGGTGGCGCCGTTCTCGACCTGCTGAACGAGTTCCAGCAGATCCTTCAACGGGATTTCGGATTCCCGGGACACCTGGACGAAGGCATCCACGGGAAGCCCTGTAAGGGGTTTCATTACGCAGCCAAAGACCCTGACTAGACCTTCCTGTATCATAGGGCAAACCATGCGACGGTTGCGAGCAGGACACTGGCTGCTCTGCGTCACCGTGTTATTGGCGGCCAGTTCTCCGCTGGCCGCCCAGGTCATCCACTTTGAATCGAACGGGATGGCCTATCAGGTCTTGACGCGCGAGGGACTGACGCTGATGTGCGCAGCGATGCCGTTCAGGACGAGCCGGTATGCGGTGATGCACATTGCCGTGAGCAACGGCAGCCGCGAGACGTGGCAGATTGACGCCGACGACTTCGTCTTCGAGTACATGGACGGCACGCGGGTCCGTGCGGCGACGGAAGAGCGGGTCGTCGGGGAGTTCTTCCGGAGCGCCGGCCGATCGGAGCTGCTCAAGCTGCAGACGGCCTACGAGAAGGCGCTCTACAACAACCAGTACATCCGTCCCAACAACAGCTACGAGAAACGCAGGCTGTCGGCGCTGGCTTTCGGGCCGAAGGGCCTGAAGGCATCGGCGGCGGCGGCGGCGATCACGTTCGTCAGCGGGAAGGTCGGTCCGGGGGATTCCACGGACGGCGCCCTGTTCTTTCCGACCTCGGGGCGGCAGCTCGGTCCGGGCAGGATCGTTGCGGACCTCGGTCCGGTGAGCTTCGAGTTCCTCGCGCAGTAGGCCTGGGCGCAGCTGCTGACGAAGGGTTCCGGGCCGGGATGCTCCGGGCGGCTTGCCGGATCCACGCGTTCGCGCTTCTGCGTGCGACAATGCTCGGGCCATGGCGGGGATCCTGCGTTACGGAACCTATGTTCCGTACTGTCGCCTGCTGCGCTCCGATCTTCCGGGCCGGGGACGCGGCGAGCGGTCCGTGGCCAGCTTCGATGAGGATGCGGTCTCTCTCGCCGTTGAGGCGGGCCGCGAGGCCCTGCGAGACTCGGACGCCGCTCCCGAGAACCTGCTTCTCGCTTCCACGTCGCATCCGTACGCCGAGAAGCTCAACGCCGCCGCCGTGCAGGCGGCGCTCGACCTGCCGGCGGACGTGCTGGCTGTCGACGTGTCATCCTCGACCCGGGCGGGCCTCGCTGCGATTGGCCTTGCCTCCCGGATGGCGGGCGGACCTTCGCTGGTCTGTGCCGCGGACGTGGTCGTCGGGGCCCCCGGCGGTTCGCGCGAGTCGATGGGCGGAGATGCGGCCTGCGCGTTTCTGATCGGAAACGATCCTGGTGCGGCAGCCGAGATCGTTGGCGCGGCCTCCCGCACGGAGGAACTGCTTGATGTCTGGAGGGGTCCGGAGCAGTCGTTCGCCCGGCAATGGGAGGAGCGTTTCGTGCAGCAGCGACTCGTTCCGGCGCTGGTGCGCGCATTCGACCGGTCACTGCGGGACGCCGGAATGCCCGCCGGCCGTCTGTCCCGGGTGGCCATCGACACGGCGCACCCCAAGATCGCCGCATCGTTCGCCGCGAAGACGGGTCTGAAGCCCGGGCAGATCGCCGACAACCTGCTGGAGAGCGTTGGCCGGCCGGGCGCAGCCGGTGCAGGCCTCCTGCTGGCCAGCCTGCTGGACTCGGCGGGACCCGGCGAGGTGATGGCCGTTGTCTCCGCCGCGGACGGTGCCGAGTCCGTGGTGGTGAAGGCCGCCCCTGCCCTCGAGGATTCGCGACCCGCCCACTCGGTGTCCTCCTGGATCCGGTCCCGGCGATCCGGGCTTGCCTACCACACGTATCTGAAATGGAGGGGGATCCTTCCCTTCGAACCCCCCAGGCGCCCGGATCCGCCCCGTCCCGCTGCGCCGCCGATGCAGCGCGCCGAGCGATGGAAGTACGCGTTCATCGGATCGCGCTGCACCACGTGCGGGGCGACGAACCTGCCTCCCCAGCGCGTCTGCGTGGCGTGTGGCGCAGTGGACGCGATGGCGCCCGCGCCGTACGCCGACGCCACCGCGCGGGTCGCCACCTACACGGTGGATCACCTGGCGTACTCGCTCCAGCAGCCGGTCGTCGCGGCGGTGGTCGATTTCGACCAGGGCGGCCGCTTTGCGTGTGAACTGGCCGACGTCGATCCGGCCACCGTGGAGATCGGGCAGGAGCTCGAGATGACCTTCCGCAGGTTGTACACTTCGGATGGCGTGCGCAACTACTTCTGGAAGGCGCGCCCGCGCAGGTAGAAGGAATCGAACGCAGGAGGTGAACGGCAATGGCTAGCAGGGGAATCCGCGATCGTGTCGCCATAGTGGGGATGGGATGCACCCGCTTCGGGGAGCACTGGGACCGCGGCGCGAGCGACCTGCTCGTCGAGGCCGCCCTGGAAGCCTGCTCTTCGGCACGCATCGATCGGGACGCGGTCGATGCCTACTGGATGGGCACGTTGACGAGCGGGCTTTCCGGCCTGATGCTGTCCGAGCCTCTCAAGACCGGCTACAAGCCGATCACGCGGGTCGAGAACTACTGTGCGACGGGAAGCGAGGCGATCCGGAATGCCGCCTACGCGGTCGCATGCGGCGCGTACGATCTCGTGATGGCGATCGGCGTCGAGAAGCTCAAGGACTCCGGCTATTCCGGTCTCGCGTCTGGCGGCGGGATTCCCACGGACGGCACGCAGTCGTCAATGACCGCTCCGGCCACCTTCTCGCTGCTCGCGCCCGCCTACTCGAAGAAGTACGGGCTGGACCGCGAAACCCTGCGCCGCGTGCTGACCCGGATCGCCTGGAAGAACCACGCCAACGGAGCGCGCAATCCCAAGGCGCAGTTCCAGCGCGTGGTCCCGCCGGAGAAGATCGAGAACGCCCCGAAGGTGGCCGGGATGCTCGGAGTGTTCGATTGCTCGGGGGTCAGCGACGGAGCGGCTGCCGCGATCCTGTGCCGGGCGGAGGACGCCCACAAGTACACGGACAGACCGCTCCTCATCAAGGCGCTGTCGTTCATCGCGGGCCCGGCGGACGGCGCGAAACGCCAAGACTACGACTACACGTCCTTTCCGGAAGTCGTCGCGAGCGCGGCAGACGCCTACGCCCAGGCGGGCGTCAGGAACGCCCGCGACGAGATCTCGATGGCCGAAGTGCATGACTGCTTCACGCCGACCGAGCTCGTGCTCATGGAGGACCTCGGATTCTCGAGGCGCGGGAACGCATGGCGCGACACGCTCGAGGGCCGGTTCGAGCTTGGCGGCGACCAGCCGGTGAACCCGGACGGCGGCCTGAAGAGCTTCGGGCATCCAATCGGAGCCAGCGGACTTCGAATGATGTACGAGATGTGGCTGCAGTTCAGGGGCGAGGCCGGAGCGCGCCAGGTGCCGGCCCCAAGGCTGGGCCTGACGCACAATCTGGGCGGCGCGCCAGGGCGTTGCGTGAGCTTCGTGTCGGTGGTGGGCGCGAACTAGCCGAACCCGGACCGTCGATCGCCCTGCCGGGGCCCGAGCCGCGATACTCTGTAGCACGTTCGGCCAAGCGACGCGCAACGTGTATCCGCCCTTTGTGAGCCTCGCGAATCTTCGAGCATTCCGCAGCTCGGACCTCGAGCCGGTTCTGGAAGCGCAGGCGCTTCACTGGCAGCGACATTTTCGCTGGGACCGCCGTTTTGCAATGGGAGAGGTCCGCCGCCTTCTCGACCGCCGCCTTCTCTCCGGTCGGGTGCTCGTGAGCGGGCGCTCTCCGATCGGGTACGCCCACTATTTCCAGGAGGGCGGGCGGGCGGTCCTCAGCGACCTGTTCGTCACCGGCGATGCGGATCCGCAGGCAACGCGACTCCTGCTGGAAGGCACGCTCAACGGCGCGTGCCTGCAATACGGGGTCCGACGGGTGGAGGGGCAGCTGCTGTGCCTCGACCCTGCTTTGGGAGTTCGCGCAGCGGTTTCCGGCGAGCTGCGGGAGTTTCCGAGAGACCTGATGCTCAAGAGCGACCTCTCCACTCCCCCTGCGCCGCCGAACGCGATCGGAACCGTGACCTTTCTGGGCTGGTCGGAGGAGGTTCTGCACCGTGCGGCCAGACTGCTGGCAGCGAGCTATCGGGGACACGTCGACGCCCTGATCAACGAGGAGTATGCGGGCGACTCGGGAAGCCGGTGCGCGCTGGCCCGATGCACGCGGACGCCGCCTCGCGGCCAGTTTCTTCCGGCCGCCGGGATCGTGGCCCGGAAGTCCGGCTCGTCCGCACTGGCGGGCATGTGCCTCGGAAGCATGGTGTCAGACGGTGTGGGCCATATCGCGCAACTGTGTGTCGAGCCGGAATCTCAGGGCCTCGGGCTCGGATCGGAACTTCTCCGGCGCACCATGCGCGCCCTTGCCCGGGCGGGATGCGATTCGGTGACGCTTACCGTCACGGCATCGAACTCGAGGGCCGTGCGGCTCTACGAGCGCCACGGCTTCCGCACCATTGCCACGTTTCCCGCCCTCGTCTGGCAAAGGATCTGACCGGCCGCTCTCCGGGATCGATTAGCGCGTCCCGGCAGGGAGCAACTAGAGTAGGTTGCAGGCACTTCACATGCGGATCGGCGTGATCGGACTCGGATTCATGGGCAGCACCCACCTCGAAGCGTACGAGAGGGTGCGAGGCTTCGAGCTGGCGGCCATCTCCAGCTCCAGCAGGAAGAAGCGGGCCGGCGACCTCAGCGACGTGGGCGGCAATCTCGGTACGGGTGCGGGTGTCGTCGACTTCGGCGGCGCCGCGCGCCATGCCCGGGCGGCGGACCTGATCGACGATCCCGCGGTCGAAGCCGTCGACATCTGCACTCCCACGCACCTGCACAAGCCTCTCGCGCTCCAGGCGCTTGCTGCGGGGAAACACGTGCTGGTCGAAAAGCCCATGGCCCTGTGCGGCGAGGACTGCGACGAGATGCTCCGGGCCGCGCAGGCCGCTGGCCGTGTTCTGATGGTCGCGCAGGTGCTGAGGTTCTTTCCGGAGTACGCGGCGGCGCGCTCGATGATCCGGGCGGGCGGGATCGGCGCAGTGAGAGCGGCTCTTTTCCGCCGGCGCTGTGCCGCTCCCGCGTGGGGGCGGTGGCTCAAGGACCCGGCCCGAAGCGGCGGGGGTGTCCTGGACCTGCTGATTCATGACTTCGACTTCTGCCAGCACCTCCTCGGCGCGCCCCGCACGGTCAGTGCCGTCGGTTCGGAGGACCTCGAGGCGGGAATCGACTTTGCGGAGGCCAGGCTCGACTACGGTGACGGCGTCCCCGTTCTGATCACGGGCGGCTGGCACCATCCCGAGAGCTTCCCGTTCTCGATGGAGTTCACGATCATCTGCGAGGGCGGGACGCTCGACTACAGTTCCGAAAAGGAGGGGCTGAGGCTCCACAGGTCGGACGGCGAGGCTGTGAACGTGGAGCTGCCGGAGCAGGACGGTTTCGTGGCCGAACTGCAGGCCTTTGTGGATGCGTGTTCGACCGGCGAGCCTCCCGAGGTCTGCCGTCCCGAGGACTCGGCGGAGGCGGTCCGCATGGCTCTTGCGATGAATCGCTCCAGAGCCCAGGGAGGGGAGGCGGTGCCGGTGCGGTGATCCGCTACCGCTCCCCGCGCCAGAACGCCCGCTCGGTCGCCGCTAGCAGGGCCATGGCGCCTCCGCGGTCGTCCCGGCCAAGGATTGCTTCGCGGTCGAGGTAGGCCCGCAGCGAGTCCTGCCTGCCCGTGCTGCGACAGACATCCACCAGCGTCGCGTCGGACTTCACGCGGGCGTTCACCGCCCTCCACGCCGCCTCTGCCACGGCTTCGTACGGATCCCGATCAAGCCAGCCCCGCCGCAGGCCGCGGGTGACCGCGAATCCGATCATCGCCGTAGACGTGAACTCCCGGTAGCTCTCGGGGCGGTCGACAACCTGGTGCCATGCGCCCGTGGGATCCTGGTGCCGCGCCAGAGCCGCAATGTGTGCCCTGAAGGACTCGAGGACCTCCGCGAACCCGGGATCGTCCTCAGGCCAGGCGGAAAGGGCAAGCGCGAGGCCGAGCGCCGGGAATCCGTTTCCTCGGCCCCAGGCGGCATGGTCCAGCGGCGAATGCCGATACAGGCCGTCGGGCCGGAGGTCGAGGGCCTGCATGAACCGCAAGTGACGCAACGCCATTCGAAAGTAGCGGCTCTCGCCGGTGGCCCCGCCGACCCGCGCCAGAATGGCGCAGCCCATGAAGACCGAGTCGCTCATCTCGTTGTGGAACGGCATGGACGGCTTCAGCGTCCCGTCGGGATTGAAGCCGAGCTCCGCGGCCGACTTCGCCAGCTCCAGATAGCGTGGCTCGCCGGTTCGCCCGAACAGTTCGGCGAAGACCAGATGTCCTGATACATGGCTCCCGGTGGGGCGGTCTCCCAGGGACGGCTTCCCATGCAGGTACGGTCGGACGATCCGCTCGACATCCGCGAGCCGGCTGGTGCCGTTGAGGTCGCCGAGCCGGAGGCGTCCGACGAGCGCAAGCGCCGGGATGTACGTCGCGGTTTCCAGTGCGTGGCCGTACTCGCTCTCCAGGATGCGCGCCACCTGGAGCGGGCTGCGCTGCAGCCTCGCCCGCAGCTCGCGACGGGCGTGCGAGGCGGGCAGGTCGCGCGCGAGAGCCGCCAGCCGCCCGAGGACATCCCGGCTCATCGAGTCCAGCGACTCTCCCTCGGTCGCGATGCGGAGCACCTCGGCTCCGACCCTGCCGACGCCGGCGGGCGTCGCCCCTCTCCGCAGCGCTTCGGCAAGGCGGCTCGGACGCTCGTCCGTCCGCAGGTCCACAACCAGGTCGGGTGCCAGCGTTCCTACGAAACGCCAGAGGTACTGCGCCTCGACGGCCTCCCCATGGTAGGCTGCGCCCGAAGGCGGGAAGGCCTCCTCCGGCGCCCGGTCCGGGAAGGCGTTCAGGAGGACGGACAGCGAGTAGGCGATCTCGCCCGGCTGGCGCATCACCGCGGCAGCCAGGTCGACGGAGCTGTCGGCCCCGTCCAGACCGGCTACGAGGAGGATGCTCGGAGCGGAACTCGCCGGATCCAGCGCTGCCTGGGCTATCATCGCGTGGATCGGGCTGCCCGCGGCTGTCACGCCGACAGGCATCTCGATCGTCTCGGCGCCGACCAGCGCGCAGACTGCCAGCAGCACCGCACCGGTCCCGAGAGAAAGCCCCGTCAGCCGAGCCGGGCAGAGGGCTTTCCTGCGGCAGAACATCTACTTGGGCCGGAGGACGACGGACTGCCCGTAGAGTCGGACCTTCGGGTGCTCGACCACGGCCCGGTACTCCCATTCGCGATGCGGGTCAGCACGGCCAAGAACCGTCGAGAACGGACCCGGGGCCGCCATGGACGTCATTTTCCGGCTCACGGGCTTCCATGGATCGTCGGGCTCGTACATCTCCGCCGTGCTCTTCCGACGGCGGTACTCGAAACCGACCTGCACGGACGGCGCGTCGCCCAGGCTCCTCAGTTCCGCTCCCAGCTTGGCGCCCTTCGGGCCCCACAATGCTTCCGAGAGCGTCTCCACCTCCGGCGGCTGCAGGCCGGGCGAGGCGTTCTCGATCTTCAGCACCACGGGATTGGGCCAGCGTCGGTCGTTGTACAGCCGCTGGGCCCGATAGGCCCGGATGCGCAAGCCCTCGGGCGTCTGTTCCCACTCCGTCGCGGGCGTGACGTCCGTACGGTACTCAAGCACCGTGTCGTTCTGACCCAGGACCCGGACACGGGTGTCCTCTCGGGCCGTCACGGACTTCAGTGTCACGGTCTTCCGCGTTCCCCAGGTCCAGTCGGTGCCGGGCACGAATGCGTAGACCGTGTTCCGGTCCTTGGCCTTGGTGAACCAGACGCTGCCTTCGTTGGTGATCACCCAGGGACGCACCGCACCCACCGCCTCGGCGTTCACCATGTTCCACAGCGCCATTTCGCGCATTCTCGCCTCCTGCTCGATCGCAAGCGCACCGTCGGGCTTGGGCCCGATGTTGAGCAGGAAGTTGCCGCCCTTCGCGCGAGTCTCGATCCACGCACCAATCAGCTCGCCGCCCGACTTGTAGTGCTCGTTCGTGCCGCGGTACTGCCACTGCGTGCCCATCGTCATGTTGCCCTCCCACGCCCCCTCCAGGGGGACGCCGGGGGTGTACTGCTCAGGCGTCTCGATCTCCCCTCGCGTGACGACGGTGTCGGGAGAGAGCTCCCAGATCAGCTCCTTCATTTCGGCGACGACGTCGTCCCGGGGCACGGCGGCGTTGGTCGGCGGATCAAAGAACACGACATCGATGCGCCCGTACTTCGTCATCAGTTCGCGTTCCTGCGCGAGGTTCAGCTCGAGCAGCTCCGGATTGTTCGGGGGCAGCACTTCGGGGCGAAGCCGGCTGATTAGGGTTCCCTGGCGGTACAGGAAGTGGAAGTCGTCCGGCGAGAAGTACCAGCCGACCGCGATGCCCTCGGCGCGGAAGGCCTCCGCGATCTCCGCGGCCGCATCGCGGCCGAAGGGGGTGTTCATGATGTTGAAGTCCGTCGTCGCCGTCTCGAACATGCAGAATCCCGAATGGTGCTTCGCGGTGAAGACGACGTAGCGGAAGCCCGCCAGCCTTGCCACGCGAGCCCATTCCCGCGGGTCGAACTCCTTGGGATTGAAGCTGCGCGGCAGCTCCTCGACGTAGCGCTTCAGGTAGGCCTCGTCCGCGCCCACCATGGAATGGCTGATCACCGAGGTGAGCTGGCTGTCCACGCTCCAGTGGATGAACAGCCCGAGCCCGAGATCCCTGAACCATTCGATGCGCTCGGGCTTGTTGGCGGCCGAGGCGGCGGACAGCGCGGCCGCCAGAGAACAGACCATTGCGAATCGCTTCATGGCAGGCTGGTATTGTGCCACAGGATCGGCCTGCCTAGCGGCGGCTCAGTCAAGTTTCGCCATCACCAGGCCGCTGCGGATCTTGGGCGAGAACCAGGTCGATTTCGGAGGCATCATCCGTCGCTGGCGGCAGACGTCGACGAACTGGTCCATGCTGACAGGCGGCAGGGTCACGGCGAACCCGAACTCACCCGCGTCCACGCGTCCCCGCAGGTATGCGGCGTTGCGGTTCCCCCCGACGAACGTCAGGCGCTCGTCCCTGGGATCGGGTATCCCGCAGACCCTCTCGAAGATTCGGCGCTGCACGATGTTGGAGTCGATCGACTCCGCCGCGTTGGCAGGATCGAAGGATCCCGGGCGGGGAGAAAGCCGCAGCCACGCGCCCGGCGTGTAGAGCCCGATGCAATGCTGCCCGGTCGGCTGGTAGTCCTTCCCCGGGTCCGACTCGGACACCTCGAAGTCATCGTCAAGTGAGGAGCGCCACGCGTCGGCAGACCGCGCATTCTCCCTCACCAGGCGGTTGTAGGGCAGCAGGCCCATCCTGTGCGCAGGAAACATCACCGTGAGGAATCCTTCGAGGCCCAGCATGGCTGCAGCCGCACTGCGATGGTTGCCGTCGGCGACGTACGCAAAGGGCTCCTCCGCGAGTGCGCGAACCAGCTCGTCCCGTTCCCTGGACTCCGGGAGAAGCCGGATCAGGTGGCGGCATCCGTCCTCGGCCGCCGCTGTGAAATCCGGCGCACGCTGGTCGGAGATCTGATCGAGAAGCGCTGCAAAGCGTCCGCTGGGATCCTCAACGGCATTGTTCACCGTTCCGATAATCGCCATGGTCGAGTCGATCAGGTCCGCCCGCCCGCGCGCCTTCTTGGGCCGGACGCCCTCGTTCCGGACGATCGTGCCGTCGGGTGTCGCGTCCGTCAGGATGTCCCTGGAGGGCGCCACGCCGCCGAGACCAATCTGCCGGGTGTCGGGCCGCTCCGGATCCTCGATCTCGTACAGGAACATCACATCGTTGAGAGTTCGCGTCAGCGGCCCGTCCTGAAGCTCGGCCATCCGACTTTGGGCGGCTTCGAGCGCTTCGTCGGAGCCCTCCACCAGCATCTCGTCGGGAGACGCAGCCGACGCGTGCGGCATGGTGATGCGCAGGACGCTGTTCGGCCGCTGCCGCAAGAGCTCGAAGATCTCAAGGTCACTCTGGAACTCGTCGTAGTTCGGGCTGGATAGAGTCTCCGCTGCCTCCGTGTCAACTGGCACCAGCGCGCGAGGAATCGGATGAAGCGTGACCATGATGGGACTGCCAGGGCAGCGGGCGCGGCGCCCAGTCCCGGCTCGCAGCCAGAATTGTCGCAGAATCAGGGACTGTGCCTTGGTTTCTCGGACTGAGGGTTCCTGCCCGGCGGATTCCGCAGAAGGGGCCGGGCGGGGCGTTCCGGCACGGAATTGCGCAGAGTCGTGCTGATCAGTTGATCCTCCGTTGAGATGGCGCGGGGAGGTGCCAGCGCACTCTGGAATCTTGCCGGCCGTGGGGGAGACCGGCCCCTTGAGCCGAGCGCGGCCATGCTTCGGGCGCACCCGCTTCCGGGCCGGTAACTGGACGCTGGTGGGTTGCATCTTCGCCCGCGCGCCCTTTGCGCTCCGATACCAATGCGTAAAGGTCGAGCCCATCCATGTCCACCCTCAGTCCGCAACAACCAGACAGAGCCTCTGCGCCGACATCGCCGAGCGGAGCAAGGCCCTCGAACGCACACCGGACGACCGCTCCGCCGCCGTCTCGCCCTATTCGGGACAATCGGGTCCTCGTTCCATAAAGCCTTTCCCCAGGACCGACGTTCCTGGGATCTCGAGGGTTCAGGCGGCAGCGGTCCGTTGGAGACGCTGGTGCAGGAGCCGAACCGGCTGCCGCTGGTGGAGCGGGCGAGTCCGTTCCGTCCGGACGCTGTCACCGTGCTTAGCCCATTCGAGAGCGCCATGGCCAAGTAGAAGGCTCTGTTGACGTCGCTCGCGGGGCGGCGATACACGGGCGGGGACTACGTCCGGCACCCGACGGACCTGGCGGCCAAGGGAGGGTCCGGAGCCTTCGATCCCGGTGCAGTGACTGGCGCACTGGCCGCTTTGGCGGCCGAACTGCGAGGTTCCGGTGCGACGCAGGCTCTGCGGGAGCTGCAGGCCCCGGAATGGGAAGCGAACTTCCAGGACTACCTGCGGCGAATGGGCCAGCTCCCGGTCCGGGCCGTGCGCTCGGCGTTCTCCTATCCGACCTTGGCGGCCGGTGCTGCAATGCGTCGCGGCGATGGCGCTGGATCTCAAGCTGGTCCCAAAGGGGGGCCTCCCCGAGATCAAGCAGGTGGCGCGGGAGCGCGGCCGCAGCCGCTGAATGTCCGCTCCCCATCGGTGAGATTGCCTGCAGGGCTGCGACGAGGTGGCGACCCTCGGGACAGACAACATCCAGCACTTGGGTTTCTGCGGATGCGCTCCTGTACCCCGGCGGCAGCCCAGCCCACCGGATCCGGAGATCACCGCCCTCGGGCGCTCTTTGCCAGCCGGGTTTCCTCAAGACCCGCCGGAAACGGCTGAGTCTGGCCCAATCCTGCAGCGGAAGCGAGATCGTGGCAGTCCCCGTTCCGCGCGGGCAGCGTCCCGCTCGCGAGGGGATCGTGGGCCGTGTAATGCGGGATGGTCATGCAGCGGAGTATCGCCCACGCGAGACCTCTAGCGCTCGGAAGGGATTCTATTCGCACGGGGGCACGGCATCCTGAAGGCGTCACATCCAGGGTGCGATTCCGAGGCGAGGTGTTTCCGGGTGATCTTGTGGAAGGCGGCTATGTGTGCCGTCTTGAGAATCGACCGCACGGTCTCGCCAGACTGGCAGCAGATTCGGACGCGCAGGGCGGTGCCCGAAAACCTGTCTGCCTTCAGCGCGGCGCTGATCGCTTCGGACGCGCCCACCGCGCGCTCGCCGCAAGACCGCGCCAGTCACCATAAGGCTTGGTAGTTGCGGCTCCTGCAATAGCGTGATGCGGCTGTGGGTTGGCGTGAAACCCTCCGGCGGCAAGCGCAGTCCTATGATTGAAGCGAGAGGTCCTATGCATTCGAGAGATTTTCTGAGAGGCTTGCTGATTCTCGGGCTGGCGATTCCCGTCGGTCTGGCCCAGAAGAAGTCACCCGTCAACGGAACCTGGAACCTCAGCGTCGGAGGGCAGAGCTATCGGATCGAGTTTGTCGAGGAGGACGGCGACGTGCGTGGCACGGTAACGCTTCCCGACGGAAAGGCGATCGAGGTTGAATATGGGCTGATCTTCGGCAAGGAGCTCGAGTTCACCACTGTGGAGAACGGCGTCGAGTTCGAGTGGACCGCCGAGGTGAGCAGGAATTCGATCAAGGGCGAGCGCGTGAATCTCGACGAGGAGACAGCGGCGCGTTTCTCGGCCAGGCGGGCGAGGTGATTGCCGGAGGGTGGCCCGGCAGGATCAGTTCAGGTAGTACGTCCGGTACAGCGTGTCCCGCTGTTTCGGAATGAAGCCTGCCTCGCGGATCATCCGCCGGAGATCCTCTTCCGTGGCCGAGTGGCTCGCCCCCGCCTGCCGTACGACGTTCTCCTCCAGCATCACGCTGCCCACGTCGTTGCCGCCGAAGCGCAGTCCGAGCTGGCAGACCTTCAGGCCCTGCGTCACCCACGAGGTCTGCACATTGAGAAAGTTGTGCAGGTAGAGCCGCGAGATCGCCAGCGTCCTCAGGAATTCGCAGGCCGTCGCCTCCTCAGGCACTTTGCGGCCCAGCGCCGTGTGTTCCGGCTGGAACGGCCACGGAATGAACGCTGTGAAGCCCCCGGTCTCGTCCTGGAGGCGGCGCAGGTGCTCGAGGTGGCGAACGCGGTGCTCGGCGGTCTCGCCACACCCAAACATCATGGTCGCCGTTGTGCGCATCCCGATGCTGTGCGCGGTGCGATGCACCTCGATCCAGTCGGCGGTCGTGCACTTCAGGCGCGCGATGCGGAAGCGGACCTCGTCGTCGAGGATCTCGGCTCCCGCTCCCGGCATCGAGTCCATTCCCGAATCCCGAAGCCTCAGCAGCGTGTCCCTGATCGTGAGGCCGCTCACCTCGGCGATGCAGAGAATCTCGGGCGCGGACAGGCAGTGCAGCTGGACCTCCGGAAAGCGCTTCTTGAGGCCGCTGAACAGGGATTCGAAGTAGCCGATGTCGAGATTGGGATTGACGCCGCCCTGCATCAGCACCCCGGTTCCGCCGCAATCCACGGTCTCCTGGATTTTCTGGGCGATTGTCTCGAAGGGCAGCACGTAGCCCTCTTCGTGCCCCATTGGCCTGTAGAAGGCGCAGAAGCTGCAGTACTCCGTGCATTCGTTCGTATGGTTGATGTTGCGGTCGATGATGTAGCTGGCGATGCCGTGGGGGTGCAGCGACTCGCGGAAGGCGTCAGCCTCCATCCCGATCCCGATCAGGTCGTCGCTCGCGAAGTACTCGAGAGCTTGGTCGTTGGTCATCATGTCCTGCGCCTATCGCATCAGAGCGGGCTCGGGAAGGAACCGCGTCTCGCGCGGGGCCTCTGCCAGTCCCAGTTCGCACGCCAGCCTGAGGTAGGTTCGGATGGCCTCCCGCTCACGCGAACCGATCTTATACCGAACCCGCCGCGTGAGGTATTCCCGAACCATGTCCCGGGAGAAGCTCAGCCGCGCGCTCTCAGCTGCCACGATTTCCTCGATCCTGCAAAGCCCGTGCTCTGCGGACTCGCCCAGCGTCTCGGCCAGCCCGCCCGGGTCCGCCAGTTTCTTGACCGCCCACACGGCGAACACCATGGGCAGGCCGGTCAGCGCGGTCCACTCCGCACCCAGGTCGTATACGTGCACCGGATTGCCGGCCCACTCCGTCATCGAGGAATCGATCCTCAAAGCCGGGTCGCCGATAACGAGCGCCGCATCCGCAATCTGGAGCATTTCGTCGAGCCTCGGGGGGTATGGCCGGACCTGCGGCCTGATTCCGTGTGCGTGCGCCGCCACGATCTGGGCCAGCACGACGGAGGTGCGGGATCCGGTGTCGGCAGCGAACGACTCGATCGCGCCGAACGGTCTCCTCGACACCAGCAGGATGCTGCGCACGGGACCCTCGCTCGCGATGCCCGCCCCGGGAACGACCACCAGGTCGGGCTGCCGTGCCAACTCGATGACAGGAGCGAGACCGGCGTCGGCATCGCCCCGGCGGAGCCGGTCTGCGCATTCTGAAGGCAGCCCGAAGCTGAGATCGAGAATTCCGCGCTGCGGGCCGTGCATCAAGCCCCAGACCAACGGCGCCGTGTTCAGGTAGCTGACGGCGCAAACGCGAAGCTTGCGTGCCATGGAAGCGCTTCGATTGTAGCAGCGGCGGGGGCGACTCCAGGCCGTCTGCGGCGCGTTCAGGTAACCTGAGGGTTCACACTGCGCCATCTTATAGGTAAGGATATTTGCGCAATGATACCTAGGCTCGGCTCCCTCTTGGCGGGAGCACTGTTTGCTGTTGCCCTTCCCGTACAGGCCGCCGACCGCTATTCCGTGCGGTCGCCCGTGCTCGGCTACGTGCTCGATCAGGAGACCGGTTCTCTCCACCGCCTCGACGGCATTCCGGGTGCTTCCTGGGTGGGCGAGGCAATCGACCTGAACCTCGTTGTCACGCGCGCCGACTTCGCACCGACGCAAGGCTACGCGATCATTCGGGACGAGGAGGGCCGGACCCTCTTTGTGGACCTGACCGTCGAGGCCCCGACAGCTGTGCCGATCAAGGATGCGCTGGACGGGGCGTCCGGCGTTGTCATCAGCCCGTCGGCCCGCCGGGCGGCGATCTATTCGACCGAAGCCGGACGGATCCAGCTCCTTGACGGCCTGCCCGGCGTCCCCGTGGTCGGAGAGACGCTCCAGCTCGTGAAGGGCGTCGGCACCTGGTCGGCTTTCGCGATCAGCGACGAAGGAGTGATTCTGGCTGCAGCCACCAGGCCGCCGGGCGGCTCGCTCCACATGATGCGGGCCGGACACTCCACTGTGCGCATCGGGCCGGTGCAGCGCGCCGGAGAACTTGCATTTCTTGCCGGCACCAATGACGCCGTTGTGACGGACACGGCCGCCAGCGAGATCGTGCTGTATCGCGACGTGGTCGTCAGGCGCCAGTCCATGGTGATCGCGTCGTCGAACGATGGCGTGAAGAACCCGTTCGGAGCGAAGCCGACGGGCGACGGCCGCTTCGTGGCGGTCGGCCTGAGGGGCGGCATCGCCTCGGTCCCCTTGCAGGGCGGAGTGGCGGTGTTCACCGAGTGCGCCTGCGCCACGACATCCCTCGCGTCCCTGGCGGGCGGCAACGTCTTCCGGCTCACGGACGACCTCGGCGAACCGATCCAGATCGCCGAGGTCAGTGCGGAACCTCGCGTGCTCTTCGTCCCGGCGCTTCAGCGCGATAGCGATTCGGCCCAGTAGCCGGGGTCGGGGCGCCCGATTCCGCACCCGCGAAAGTGCGCCTCTCGGGGCGCGCACGTGTCCGCGCGGGCGTCTGTACACTGGGCCGGATGGCCCACTACGAACACCTCCGCTGCGAGATCGACTCCGGGATCGCGCTGCTGGTCATTGACCGGGCTGAGAAGCTCAACGCTCTCAACGCGGCCGCCGTCGATTCGCTCGGCCGTTTCTTCGCCGACGCGGCGAAGGACGACCGGATCCGGGCCGTCATCGTCACAGGGGCCGGCGAGAAGAGCTTCGTCGCGGGAGCCGACATCGGGGAGGTCTCGGACTTCGACGCTCTCGAGGGCCGGGCATGGGGCCTGCGCGGCCAGTCGGTGCTGCGGTGCATCGAGCTGATGGAGAAGCCCGTAATCGCCGCCATCAACGGCTACGCGCTGGGCGGCGGCCTCGAGCTGGCCATGGCCTGCCACATCCGGATCGCCTCGTCCCGTGCCCGGCTCGGTCAGCCCGAACTCAGGCTGGGAATCGTGCCCGGCTTCGGGGGCACCCAGCGCCTGCCGCGGCTCGTCGGAAAGGGAAGGGCGCTCATGATCCTTCTCACGGGCGCTCCCGTTGGCGCCGACGATGCTCTGGCCATGGGTCTGGTCGACCGTGTCGTGGAGCCGCACTCGCTGCTTGAGGAAGCCAAGGCCCTGGCCTCGCGAATCCTTCGCAACGGTCCCTTGGCGATCTCGCTGACCTTGCAGGCGGTGAACCGCGGGCTGGAAATGCCGCTCGCCGAGGCCCTCGACTGGGAGGTGTCACAGTACGCCCTCAGCTGTGCGACCGAGGACGTGCGCGAGGGGACAAGGGCGTTCCTGGAGAAACGCCGGCCCAAGTTCCGTGGCCGCTAGCCCCAATACTGATAACTTAATGGCCTGCGACTGCTAAACTGGTGTGTGCTGCTAGAGCAGCGGAGGACACGCCATGGCCAGAACTCGAGCCGTTCTACCTGGAGGGGCGCGGCTGTCAGACTACTTGAGCGTGGGGGTCATCGCCAAGGTGTTCCCGTTGCGTGCCGTGCGGGCAGCGCTGCGGGAGTGCGGACGTGCCAGCCAGCGGAGGCGGGCGCTGCCGGCGGAAGCGATGGTGTACTACGTGATCGCGATGAGCTTGTTCCGTGCGGCGGCGACGCGCGAGGTGCTGCGCTGTCTGGCGGACGGGTTGCGCTGGACGCGGAGCGGAGCCGGGCTGCGGATCGCGAGCAAGGTGGCGATTTCCCGGGCGCGGACGCGCTTGGGCCGCAAGCCCCTGCGCGGGCTGCGGCGGCGCTGCGTGCGGGTGCTGGCGGAGGCGGGCACGCGCGGGGCCTGGTATCGCGGGCTGCGGCTGCTGGCCTACGACGGGACGACGCTGGACGTGCCCGACGAGCGGCGCAACCGGGAGCAGTTCGGGCTGCCCGGGGCGGGGCGCGGGAAGGCGGCCTTTCCCAAGCTGCGGGTGACGGCGCTGGTCGAACTGGGGACGCGGGCCGCGTTTGCCTGGGAGTACGGGCCGTACCGGGAGTCGGAGAGGAAGCAGGCGGAGCGCCTGCACCGGCATTTGGAAGCCGGCATGCTCCTGCTGGCCGACCGCGGCTATCTCGGGGTCGCGTTGTGGCGGTCCGCCGTGCGCACCGGGGCCGACCTGCTGTGGCGGGTCAAGTGCGACACGGTGCTGCCGCTGCGGCAGGTGCTGCCGGACGGCTCCTACTTGAGCGAGTTCGGCGGGCTCACCGCGCGGGTGGTCGAATACACTATCCCCGAGAGCGACGAGCCGTCTTACCGCCTGCTGACGACCCGGCTCGACCCGCTCCAGGCCCCGGCCGCCGAACTCGCCGCGCTGTATCACGAGCGCTGGGAGATCGAGAGCACCTACGACGAGATCAAGACCCACCTGCTGGGCCGCCACCCGATCCTGCGCAGCAAGACGCCGCCACTGGTCCGCCAGGAGGTCGAAGGCCTGATGCTGGCCCACTATGCCGTGCGGCATTTCCTGCACGAGGCGGCGCAGCAGGCGGACGATGACCCTGACCGCCTGTCCTTCACCCACGCAGTGCAGGTGATTCGGCGCCGGATCCGGAATCCCGGCGCTTTCCCCCGCTGCGCATCGTCCGCGCAGGCTGCGGCAGGCCGTCCAGCACGAGATCCTTGAGGAACGGGCCGAATCGAGCCGGGGCCAGAGCAAGCCCCGTGGTGTGAAACGGAAGATGAGCAACTACAGGGTCCGACATCGCGGACCCCTGGCGTGCGAGGTCCATGCTTGGAAGCCACAAATTGTCATCCATGACTTCTAAATGAACAGTATTGCCGCTAGACCGGCCTTCCCGGCGATTAGTGGGATCTGATCCGTCCTGGCGGATCCCGGCGTTGACCGCGGCCATTCTCTCGCCGGCCCGGCCGTTGGTCGGCGCAAGCGTCACCGTCGGAGACCGGAGACCTCGAAGTGGCCGACTCCGAAGATCCCGGGGATTTCGAACGCCAGCGGCCCGACCTCCCTGCGGTAGACCTCCGCGAGGTCCGACATCGCGACGTTCTCCACGACGTCGAGCCCTCCGGCCGCCATCAGGGACCCCATCCTGTCCAGCGAGTAGTCGGCTCGCATTGGCTCGCCTCGCTTGTCCACGAAGTCCATGAGGCGCCGGCGAACCTGAAGGTCCCGCTGGCGTGAGGAAGCGGTGTCCAGCAGGTAGTCGAGCACGAGACGTGTTCCGGGCGCCATTCCGTCCGCAAGGGATCGGGCCGTGGACTCGAGTGTGGCGGGCGTCAGGTAGTATGCGACGCCGAGCAGGGAACAGAAGGACGGCAGCGAGCGGTCAAACGGGGAGGAGGCGAGCGCGGCGAGGGGCGAAGTCTGCGACAGATCCGCGGGGACGAAATGATGATTCGTCGAAACCTCCAGCCCCGCTCTGGCGATGCGCTGAAGCTTCTTGCGCTGGGTGACGGGGTGATCGATCTCGAAGACGCTGATCCGCTCTAGGATGTCGGGCTTTCGGAATGCGAAGGAGTCCATTCCTGCGCCGATGATGACGTACTGCCGGACGCCATCCGCGACGGACTGCTCGAGGGCCTCCTCCGCGAACCGCGCACGCATGACCACGCACATGGTCACCGGATGGAGCGGTCGCAGGTACACGTCGAAGAGCAGCCACTTCAGGGGTGGAAAGACCAGGGCCAAGCCGAGCAACCGACCGCAGAGGCGGTGGGCGAAAGGATCGTCCGCAATGGGATTCGCACGCTCTCTGTGGAGTGCGCGTGCCGCCGCAACGAGGTCCGCGGTCGAGACGGTGTGAACAGGGAGAGCCACGCTGCTGTAGTCCGAAGGAACCTCCTGCTCCAAGGCCCCTCACTATAGCGCTCCGGTTCTGCGCAGGCCGTGGAGATCCTGGCGTCAGCTTGCGGCTCCGGACATGCATCGCCACCAGTCCATCGGAGGGAGGGCTCAGATCTCGTCGGGTTCGACGAGGGGCCAGCGGCGGCTACCGGGCTGCGTCCCGGTCCTGCCAGGCCTCCAGGGAGCTTTCCAGCCACTCGATCGATTCGTTCTCGTGGCATGCGAGGCAGGCGTTCGGGCTTTCCTCCCGCCCGAAGCGGGCTGTCATCCCGGCGTCCGGTATGTCGTCGATCCTGTGCGTGCCGGCCAGGAACATCATGCTGTTCATGATCTTCGGCATGTGGCAGGACACGCACTGGCTGGCCTCGGAGCCGTCCGCGTGCCGGGTGTGTGCCTCCGGATCCTCTGCGAGCGACTCGTGGCACTGCAGGCACATCCGGTTCGGCTCGTTCCTGTGCTTGAGGGAGGTCGGATTGGTCGCGCTGTCCGCCGGGTGGGGGTCGTGGCAGTGCCCGCAGTGCGCCTGGCCGCGGCGGAAGCACTCCGTTCTCATGAACGACTCGGCGATGAATGTGGTTTCCCGGAACCGTCCGTCCTTGTAGAATGCCGTGCGCGAGTACTCCTCGTAGGGGCGCTGCTCCCGCTGGTTGAGGAACGATTCCTGTCTGCCCGAGTAGTTGATCTCACCTCGCGGGCCGGTCTCGACGATTCCCGACTGCATGTGGCACTGCGCACAGACGCTGACGTACGAGCGATGGTCCAGCTCCCCGAATCGCAGCGGCGGATCTGTCGCCTCCGGCATCTCGGTGTTTCCGGCGCGCATTGCGGTCTCGTGGGCGCGCGAGGGGCCGTGACACATCTCGCAGTTGATGCCGGCCTCGCGGTAGGTGATGCGCTCCGCAGCGACGAGCGATCCCTCCGCCTGCACTTGGCTCGTGTGGCACGGCGAGCAGTGCACCTGGTAGCTCGTGGAGAGCCTCATCCGATGGAAGTCCCGGAGGCGCGACCGCTCGGACGGTCCGTCGTCCAGCTCCTCCCAGAAGTTGACCCACTTGCGGTGGAGAACGTTGTACTGGATCGGAACCACGTGGATTTGCCCGTTGGGCAGTCGGGTTGCGTATGCCTGCTGCCACTTGGACCCGATCGTGTAGTCCACCGGGAACCGCTGCGTTCCCTCGCCCGTCGGCAGCTCGAAGTAATGTCGGTCGCCGTCAATGAGCATGCGGGCAAGCAGGTCTCCGGCTGGATCACGGAACTCGACGTCGCGCTGGAAGTCGCCAATCACGTTCTCAAAGCCGTACGGGCGGAACATTTTCGCCATCCCCGTGTTCGACCAGGCGTCAAAGACCTGTTCGTGGCAGTCGCGGCAGCCCTCGCTCCCCGCATATGATCCCGGGGGATCCAGCGCAGGGCGATCTGGCCCGGTTCCAGCCTGAGCCTTGACTCGAAGCGGCCGGATCCCGGCCCGAAACTCCTTTAGGGAACTGCGAATCTCGCCGCCGTCTCTGAATGCCTCCTGCAGCTTGGCCAGAGCGCTGGCCTGGACGGGACCCGGCACTCGCGCCGCCGCTTCGAAGGCTGAAAGGGCCTCGCCACTGTTCCCCAGGGCCTCTTCGACGATGCCCAGGAGCAGAAGGGCGATGCCGTCTCTCCGGTTCAGGCGAATCGAGCTCCGCAGGGACTCCCGGGCCGGCACGAGCATCGCCGGCGTCTCAGCCGCGGGGGCCCGAAAGGCCCTTGTCGCTGCCACACGCCCAAGCACAAAGTGTGCCGAAGCCCGCAGTTCGCGCCCGATCCGCTCCCATTCGGACTTCGTGTAGAGAGACGGGTGCCGGAATCTCCCGAGGTAGGCGAGCGCGTCGGCTGCGTTTCGCTCGGCCTCCTCGAGCAGCCCCTCGAGCACCTGCACGTTCGCCAGCGCGACCAGCAGCGTGCCGTTCTCGGGCAGAATCCGGATCGATCTCCTGCCGTGCTCCAGCCCGGCCTGCAGATCGTCCAGGGCTATGCAGGCCTTCGCTGCCATCGAGTGCGCGAATGCTACGAGCCAGGACTTCGGAAAGCGCTCGAGGAATGCCTCGGCCAACGCCCGCTTCCGCGCCGGGTCCGTGGTCTCCCTCAGCTCCACGAATGCGTCGCGCTCCTCGGGATCCTCAATCTGGTCGATCACCGAACGCTTCTCCGGGTCTCCCGCGTAGAGAACGAGGTCGAGGTCCTGGCCGGAACACAAGGCGACGCTCCAGAAAACGGTCAGAGCAAGGAGCAAGAAGCGGGTCCTTGCGTTGCCGCGGACCAGTCGGCCGCCAAGGGCCGCAAGCGGTCCGAGCGGCGAAGCCTCCGGCTTCCTGACTGTCGTGACCGTCACTTCCTGTGCTTTGCCATCGGTGCTTCGACGGCCTCAAGATAGCTGCCCAGCCGCCCGGAAAGGCGCTGCGCGATCTCGGGATTCTCGGCGCTGAGGTCCCTGGTCTCGCCAACGTCGCTCGCCAAGTCGAAGAGACGGGACTCTCCGGACTCGTAGAGTCTCACCAGCTTCCAGTTTCCGATGCGGATCGAGGACATCGGGGTTGTCCCCTTGAGCGTCTGGTAGTGCGGAAAATGCCAGACTAGGCCGTCAAACCGGCGTGGCAGGGGGCCTGTGCCGCCCGTCTGCAAGAGGCCCAGCAGGCTCGCACCCTCGACCTCGGAGGAAAGTTCGGCCTGAACCCGCACCATCGCCGCGACTGTCGGATAGAGGTCCGTGCCCGTGACCGGAACGGAGCTTGTGCTTCCAGCCTCGATTCCGGGGCCCCGCACCAGCATGGGCACCCGAATGCCGCCCTCCCACGTCGATGCCTTCTGGCCCCTCAAAGGCGCGTTCGTGGAGATCACGTTTCTGCCCTGATCGTGGTAGGAGCCGTTGTCGGAGGTGAAGATCACGTACGTGTCTTCGGTGAGGCCGAGACTTTCAAGCGAGTCCAGAATCCGGCCAACACCCGCATCGAGTTCGTGCGTCATGGCGGCGTGGGCGGCGTGCTTGTGGCGCTCGCCCTTCGGTTTCGCCTCGAATTCCCTCACAGTCTCTTCAAAGGCGAACACCCCAAGATGGACAGCATAGTAGGAGACCTGCAGGAAGAACGGCTCTCCGGCCTCTTTGCGGTGGCGCAGAAAGTCCACGGCACGCGTCGTGACGCTGACCGTGCGTTTCGGGTCGGGCGCGCGCGAGCCTCCCTCCCGGTTCGAGGTGGGCCCGCTGTGGTCGTCGTAGCCGTGTCTGCCGGGGCCGCCGCCCCCAAGATGCCACTTGCCGAAGTGAGCGGTGACGTATCCCGGCCGGTGCATCTTGATGAGCTCGGCAACCGTCGTCTCCTCGTGCGGGATATGGTCGATGTGCTGCGGCGGAATCATCGGCAGCCCCTCGTAGAACTGCCCGCTGCCGCGATTGATGATGTCGGTCATCTTCAGCTGGGCCGGAGACTTTCCCGTCTGGATGGCGAGCCTCGTGGGCGAGCAGTTCGGGTGCGGTGCGTAGGCGTCGGTGAAGCGCATGCCTTCCGCTGCGAGACGCTCCAGGGCGGGGGTGTAGTGGTAGTCCGACTTCGAGTCCGGGCGGGTGGGATCCATTTGCACCGAGGTGCCCACCCAGCTCATGTCGTCGGCCAGGATGAGCACGACGTTCGGCTGGGCTGCAGCCGACAGGGCCAGGACGGACGCGACGATGACGGGCAGCAAGCGGCAGAGGGCCATTGGCCTTGATTCTTGCGCACCGGTGCGCAATTGGCAACCAGGGACGGAAGGCGGCGATCGGAGCCCCGCTTTCGCCTCCCTGTCTGCACGGTGGCTGGCGGAGCGCGGGGTGGTCTCATCCCTCCAACAACCGCTGCTTGGACCGGCACCGCACCGCCGGGAGCGGAATCGAGACGAGCTGCGAGTCCGCGGACACCCGGCTGAAGGACCCCGGGCAGCAGGACGTATCCGACGCGACACGATGTGCCATCGCCTGGTCAGGAAACGGGATATGCGCTGATACCATGGACTTTGACCGCTTCGCGCTCCACGCTCCGCTGCCATGACGCCAACTGCCGGAAGCGCTACGAACTGAGCGAGGTCATCTACTCCTGCGCAACCTGCGGCAGCCTGCTTGAGGTTTTCAATTCGTTCGACGGCGTTGAAGGGAGCGGGCTGCGCGAGCTGTGGCAGGAAAGGCGCCTCAGCCGCAGGAGGATCGATGTCAGCGGGGTCTGGCGGTTTCGTGAAATGCTGCCGTTCGTGACGGACGAGCGGCACATCGTCACGCTGCCCGAAGGCAACACCCCGCTGTTCGAAGCGCCCGCCGCAGCGGCGTATGCCGGCCTGGACGGGCTGCAGTTCAAGCACCAGGGCTACAACCCCACAGCCTCGTTCAAGGACAACGGCATGACCGCCGGCGTGACGCAGGCCCGCGTCCTGGGCATGCAAAGGGTGGCCTGCGTGTCCACAGGGAACACGTCAGCCTCGATGGCCGCGTACGCCGCCGCGGCCGACATGCAGGCGGTGATCTTCCTGCCGGCCGGCAAAATCGCCTACGGCAAGCTCGCCCAGGCACTCGAATACGGCGCCCTCACGATCCAGGTCGAAGCGAATTTCGACCGCATCCTGGCGCTGGTTCGCGAACTCGCCGTAGCCCTCGGGATCTACGTCCTCAATTCCGTCAATCCGTTTCGGATCGAAGGGCAGAAGTCGATCGTGATCGAGATGCTCGAGCAGCGGGGCTGGCGGGTCCCCGACTGGATTGTCCTGCCAGGCGGGAATCTGGGCAACATCAGTGCCTTGGGAAAGGGTCTCAGGGAACTGCGGCAGCTGGGGCTCATCGACAGTCTGCCCAGGGTCGCCGTGATCCAGGCCGAGGGGTCGGCACCATTCCATGCCCAGTTCCGGGACGGCGGCGAATTGCGCGCCGTGCGCAAGCCCGAGACGTTGGCCACGGCGATCCGCATTGGGGATCCGGTCTCGTGGAGAAAAGCGGCCTTCGAGGTTGGGACCGTGCACGGCGTCGTCGAGTCGGTGACGGAACAGGAGATCGCCGACGCCAAGGCGGTCATCGGACGCTGTGGAATCGGCTGCGAGCCTGCCTCCGCAGCCACTCTGGCCGGGATCCGCAAACTGGTCAAGGCCGGTGCCGTCAAGGCTTCGGCCGAGGTCGCGGCCATCCTGACGGGGCACCTGCTCAAGGATCCGGACTATGTCTACCGATACCATTCCGGCCAGCTGGAGACGCCGTCCGGACAGCCGATCCGCGCGACATTCGGGAACGCACCGATCACGGTCGGGCACGACAGGGGCAGGATCGCGGAACTCCTGGAACGGTACGCCCGGCCGGCCTAGCGCTCCTACTGCGGGTGCGTGACCGCACCCTGCGAGGAAGAGGACACGAGCATCGCGTATTTTGCGAACACTCCCGACCGGTAGCGCGTCGGAGGGGGCTCTGCAGAGGCCAGGCGCGCCGCGATCTCGGCGTCCGAGAGCTCGACATCGAGCCTGCGCTCCGCGCAATCGACGACGACCGTGTCCCCGTTCCTGACTGCGGCGATCGGTCCCCCGCGTGCGGCCTCGGGGGCGACGTGCCCCACCATCAGGCCGCGCGTAGCGCCGCTGAACCGACCGTCCGTCAGCAACGCCACGGTCTCTCCGAGACCCGCTCCGACAATCGCGGCTGTGACACCCAGCATCTCGCGCATCCCAGGGCCGCCGGCGGGGCCCTCGTAGCGGATCACCACGACGTCGCCGTCGACGATCTCGCCGCCGGTCACGGCCTGCATTGCCGACTCCTCGTTCTCGTAGACCCTCGCCGGACCGCGGTGTCGGAGGTGCTTGCCGCCAGCCACTTTCACCACACCCCCTTCGGGTGCGAGGTTGCCCTTGAGGATGACGAGGCCTCCTGTCTCCTTGATCGGGTTGTCAATCGCCCGAACGACCTCTTGGCCGGGGGTCTCGGACGCGCCTGCGCTTGCGTCCCCCAGCGTCAGTCCGGTGACGGTCATTTGCGCACCGTCCACGTAGGCCCCTTCCACAAGCCTCTTTGCGATCAGCTGGATTCCGCCTGCCTTGTCGACATCCGCGGCCACGAACCGGCCGCCCGGCTTGAGGTCCACCAGAAGGGGAGTGCGTTCGCTGATCTCATCGAAGTCCTCGATGTCGAGGTTGACTCCGCAGTCCCGGGCCAAGGCCAGCAGGTGCAGCACGGCGTTTGTAGAGCCGCCGGTGGCGGCGACACTGGCGATCGCGTTCTCGAAGGCCTTGCGGTTCATGAAGTCGCGGGGGCGCCGGTTCGCCTTGAGGGCCTCCATGAGCACGAATCCGGCCTGGTAGCCCGCGTCGTCCTTGCGCGGGTCGACCGCTGGTATGCTCGCCGTTCCCATCGGCGAGATTCCGAGCATCTCCATCGCGGTCGCCATCGTGTTTGCCGTGTACTGGCCGCCGCATGCCCCGGCCCCCGGGCAGGCGTGATCCTCGATCTCGAGGAGCTGGGCATCGCTGATCTTGCCGGCCGCGTGGGCTCCGACAGCCTCAAACACGTCCTGGATCGTGATGTCGACGCCGTTCACCTGTCCGGGCAGGATCGACCCGCCGTACAGCAGCACGGAAGGCACGTTGACGCGGGCGAGGCCCATCGCGCCGGCGGGAATCGTCTTGTCGCAGGCCACAAGTGCGATCAATCCGTCGAACATGTAGCTGCGGGCGGCAAGTTCGATCGAGTCGGCGATGATCTCGCGACTCACCAGAGACCCCTTCATTCCCTCCGTGCCCATCGTGATGCCGTCGCTCACGGCGATAGTATTGAACTCCATCGGCGTCCCGCCGGCGGCCCTGACGCCCTCCTTCACCTTCACCGCCAAGTCCCTCAGCGTGAAGTTGCAGGGCATGGTCTCGATCCAGGTGTTCGCGATCCCGATGATCGGCTTTGCAAGATCCTCGTCGGTGAATCCGATGGCCTTGAACATCGAGCGGGCGGGAGCCCGGTCCCGACCATCGGTGATCGTCGCGCTGGCGTGCTTGAGGGGGTTTGGCATGGTTGTCGGCCTTCCGGCTGGGAATCAATCAGTCTACCAGCGGATTTGGCGGCCCGTGACGGATTCGACCCACCTGTGCCGGCCGTCTCGGGACCGAGGCAGGGTCGCATTCGGACGGGCCGGGAGGGCCGCGCTAGACTTGGCGGGAAAGGCACACTCGATCAGCAACCGATGGTCCGGAAGGCTGGTCGAGCCGAGGGCCGGACACTGTGCGCACAGAGAGTGAATGGAGGCGGATTCTCTCGCCGGAGCAGTATCGCGTGCTGCGCCGGCACGGCACCGAGCGCGCCGGCACGAGCCCTTTGAACTACGAGAAGCGTGCGGGCACGTTCCGTTGCGCCGGCTGCGATGCCCCGCTGTACGCCTCGGGCGCGAAGTTCGAGAGCGGTACCGGCTGGCCCAGCTTCCGCGAGGCCGTCGAGAATGCCGTTGGGACCTCGACCGACCGGTCATTCTTCATGACCAGGACGGAGGTTCACTGTCGGCGCTGCGGGGGGCACCTCGGGCACGTCTTCGACGACGGCCCCCTCCCGACGGGCAAGCGGCACTGCATCAACGGTGTGGCGCTGCGGTTCGAGCCCGACGCGGGACGCGCCTGAGAATCGGCGTGCATGACGGACCTGTCCAGTCCGGCCCCGCACGTGAGGTAGCCTTGTTCCCATGATTCGAGGCGTCCTGTTCGACTTGGACGGCGTGCTCTACAACGGTGACGAGGCCATCGAGGGAGCAGGTGCCGCCGTCGCGTCCGTGCGCGCCGCCGGCGTTCCCTCGCTGTTCGTCACGAACACCACGTCCAAGCCTCGGAGCGCTCTGGTCGAGAAACTTCGCGGATTCGGAGTGGAAGCCGAGCCGGCCGAATTTCTGACGCCCCCAGTCGCGTCCGCGGGATGGATTCGCGGGCGTGGCGACGGCCTGGCGGCACTCTTCGTTCCCGACGCCACGCGCCGGGAGTTCCTCGGCCTGGAGGGCGATGCGGAGTCTCCCGATCTCCGCTATGTGGTGATCGGCGACCTGGGAGCCGCCTGGGACTACGGCACGCTGAATCGCGCATTTCGTCTGCTTCACGCCAGCCCGGACCGCGAGCTGGTCGCGCTGGGACTCACCCGCTACTGGCGCTCGCCCGACGGTCTGAACCTCGACGTGGCCCCGTTCGTCGCGGCCCTGGAATGCGCCACGGGCCGCAGGGCGACCGTTCTCGGAAAGCCGGCGCCCGAGTTCTTCCGGCAGGCCGCCGCCAAGCTCGGCCTGCGGCGCGAGGATCTGCTGATGATCGGCGACGACATCAGAGCCGACGTGATAGGGGCGAAGCGCGCGGGGCTGCAGGCGGCGCTCGTGCGGACGGGGAAGTTCAGCCGCGGGGACCTGGACTTGGAGGGCGAGCGCCCTGACTGGGTGCTTGATTCGGTGCGCGACCTACCCGGGCTGCTTGCGCACTGCGGTGACTGACTTCGTCAGGCCGAGGAATCTCTCGCGCTCGATCGTCGCGTCGGGGAACACCCTCTGCAGCTCCTGTTCGGCGAGCAGGCGAATGTTCTCGACGAAGCCCCTGGCCTCTTCCCGTCCGGGGCGCTGCAGCCAGCCCCACACGGTGAAGTTCCGCGCGAGACGGACCTGCCAGTTCCGGGGCAGGAAGTGGAATCCCGGGGTCAGCGTGTGTGCCTCGACGGGAAACCGCCTGTTCGGCGTCTGCACGGCGTAGCCGCGGCCAACGCGCGCGATTTCGCGGGCCATCGCAGCGCGGCTGCCCGCGTCGGCGAGATGTTCGATGACGGAGTTGCAGTAGACGACGTCGAAGGCGCCGTCGGCAAAGGGGAGCGATCGGCCATCCGCCTGGACCCACGGCATGGCCCGGGGATTCAGGTCGCGGGATTCCAGGTTCGCGATCGTCACTGCGGGGCACGGCGACAGCCAGCGCCAGTAGTACTCGTCGCCTCCGAGGTCGAGGACCTTCGTGGACGGCCCCACGGCGAAGGTCTTCGCGAAACGGCGCAGGCGACGGGTGCGAAAGTGCCGGGCCAGCGGCCTGTGGAGCGCGGCGAAGCGGCCTCGCATCAGAGTCCGGCGAGGCGCCCCGCGCCGGCCCCGAGGCAGACGGATCTCACTTGCCGACGGACCGGGGAGTCAGAAGCCAGGACAGCTCGGCGCGCGGCTGCACTCCGGCCGCTCCCACATCGAGGGCGACCAGTCCGGACTTCTTGAGCCACAGCGCGTCCGCCCGGGCTCCGATCAGCAAAGTGACGAGCGAGCTCAGCTGGGGGTTGTGGCCCACAGCCATGGTGTCTCCCGATCTCAGATGGTCGCGAAGTTCGCTCCACAGGTCGAATGCGCTCACGAACGGAACCAGGCCGTGCGTCTGGATCGGCCGGCCGGCGGTGGCCAGCTCCCGAATCGCAATCTCCGCGGTCTGCACGGCCCGCGCGTAGGGACTTGTCAGGATCGTTGCCGGCCGCACTCCGACGCGGCAGGCGTGCGACAGCACTCGCCTGGCCTTCGCCCGGCCCCGGCCGGTCAGCTGTCTCGCGGAATCCGCCTGGCCTGGCCGGTGGGCCTCGGCGATTGCGTGGCGCAGAACGTACAGGGTCATCTGTTGCAGTCTGAGTCGCTGTCGACCTGTCCGCCGGGATCCCGGCGGCCCGACACCGTCGGCGCTCGCAGTCCTGCGGGACCGCAAGCCCTCAACCGCCCGGAATCTCGCGATGCAGGCGCAGGGCTAGCTGCGATAGCGGTAGACGATTCGCCCCCGCGTCAGGTCGTACGGGGAGAGTTCCACGTTGACCCGGTCGCCGGTCAGAATGCGAATTCGGTGCTTGCGCAGCTTGCCTGCGATCTGGGCGAGGACCTTGTGCTTGTTGTCGAGCTCCACGCTGAAGATGCCACCGGGGTGGCGCTCGATGATGGTTCCGGTGACCTCAATGCCCTCTTCTTTTGCCATACGGCTCCTGGTTGTCTGCCTCCTCGGGGAATCGCAACCTAGTATTGCAGACCCCGCAGGTTCCTACGCGAGCTCATTCCCCAAAAACTTTCGCCGCCGTGTCCCAGAGGATGGCCCGCTTGTCGTCTTCCGGCACCGGCAGCGTCTCGATCTTGCCGATCTCGGTCTCGAGGCTCTCCGGAAGATCCGACCCGGCCATCAGGCGGTCGGCCCCCACATGCTGCAGGATTTCCAGGATCGCGTGGGGCATCAGGGTGGAGAGCTCGATGTAGATGTTGGGGCACACGGTTGCGGCCACTGCGGCCTCGAGCGAGTAGATGCCCCCTCCGGCGTGGCCCAGCACGATGCGGAGGTCCGCGTACCTGCGCGCGGGGTGGATGAACAGAGACGGCAGCGCGAACGGCGCGCCGGCGCCAGTGTGGCAGACCAGCGCCAGGCCGTTCTCCAGAGCGGTCTCGAACAGGAAGCCGCTGCGCTCCGAGAGCGGGTTGAGGCCCTGGTACTGGGGCTGGAACTTGAGAGCGCGGAATCCGTAGGTCTCGCGGCAGCGCCTCACTTCGTCCCTGTACGTGCCCTCCGCCACGAACGGATCCAGACACGCCGCGCCGACGAACCTGTCCGGGTAGGACTTCACTGCGCGTCCGATCTCGTCGTGCTCCCTGCGGAAGTCCTCCACCACGGGAAAGGGAATTAGCAGCGATCGGTCCACGCCGGACGCGTCCATGGCGCGCAGCATGCCCTCGACGGTGGCTACGCGTCCGGAATGCCGCGCCCGGCCGAGGTGGGTGTGGGTGTCGAACACCCGTCGTGCGCTTCTCACGGTACCCTGTCCGCCGCCGGGAAGCTCAGGCGCCCGCCGCCGAGTCGAGGAGCGACCGGGCCAGCCGCTGGTAGAGGCCGATCGCCTCCGTGATCTGGCGCTTCGGGATGCGCTCTTCGGCCGTGTGCGCGTGGTGGATGGATCCTGGGCCGATCAGCAGTGGACGGCCCCAGTTGGTCAGCTTGGGGATGTCGGTTGTGTACTTCACGATCGAGGTCTCGAACCCGTCCATGCCCAGGAGGCGCAGGGCGGGGGTGAAGGAGAAGAACTCCACATCCACGCCATCCAGCGCCGACATTGCGAGTGCCTTGGTCTCCTCCAGGTCGGCCACGACGCGGACCACCACCGATGCGGACGCATAGTCAGGGATGATGTTGGCCGCCGGACCGGCGTCCAGAGTGCCGATGTTCACCGTGGTCTCGCCGAGGAGCGGGTCCGAGGGCCAGCGGATCGATCGCAGCCGGCTGAGCCTGTCAAGAAGGATTTCGGTGGCGGACCTCCCGAGTTCCGGATACGCCGAGTGGCAGGCCCGGCCCGCGACGCGAATCTTGAACCCCAGGGTGCCCTTGGATGCCAGTGCCAGCTGGTTCTCGGTCGGCTCCCCGTTGATCAGGTACTGCACCGCAGGCGGATCCAGATTGGCGTGGGCTGCGCCAATGCCGTCGACCTCCTCGCCGACGACCAGTAGGAGGCCGAGCCCCCGAACGCCGTCCTCCAGCAGGGACTCGACGGCCTTGATCATCGCGGCGGCGATTCCGTGCGTGTCGCATGCTCCGCGCCCCCAGATGAATTCGTCATCCTCGCGCGAGGGGATGAACGGCGGCACGGTGTCCATGTGCGTGGAGAAGACCACCGTGGGATCGCCCCAGCTGGCCCATACGTTGTTGCGTCCGGGCGCAACCTCCTGCCTCTCGATCGTCCCACCGTGCCGCTCCGCCAGGGGCCGCAGATGGCCGAACAGGAAGTCCCCGATCTCCCCCTCGTTCGGCGTGACCGAATCGATGTCGATCAGGGACCGAGTGAGCTCGAAGGCGTCCATGCAAACCCTGCCGTTTCCGGAATCCCGAGCGTACCCAATCGGCTCGCCGGCGTCAAACACGCCCTTGGTCGTGGGCGCTGCCGGCAGCCTGCTGAGCGGATTGTGCTGTCGGACGATGCACGGTCCAGCCCGGCCAGCCTCGTCTTCGGGAACGTCGAAATGTTCGCGAAGGAGAACGCGCCGGTGCGGACCGGAAACAGCACCGGCAGCCTAAGCGGGAACCGCGACCGCCGGAATCGCCCGAACTGCCCGGGCCTGGGCGCGCCTGCCGCGGAGCCGCGCCGCATGCTGTCGGCGGCGTCCCGGCCGCTGACGGGACACTGCGCGTGCGGGATGCCGGGTCGGGCCGGGGCCCCATCCTGCAGCGTCTTCCCGCCAAACCGGTCCGCATCGGTTCGGACTGGAGGGCCGGGTCTTGGCTGCCTCTGTATACTTGTGAGTTAAGTTCAGTCGCTAAGCCGCATGGAGGACCGATCTGTATGAGCATCTGGGGACGACCGCGCGAAGGTTCCGAGGAACCGCCGCGCCAACTTGACAAATCCAAGGGACGGCCCTCCGCGGCTCCCCCGGCCAGGAAGCCAGAGTCGGCGCCTTTGCCCGGGACGATGGCTCGCAGTGCGTCACGCCGCAACGCCTCCAAGACGACTTCGCGGCTGTGCAAGTCAGTCCATTTCGCTGGAGAGATCCACTGCGACGAGGATCTCTTCGTTGACGGGAGAGTCGAGGGCCTGATCAGCATGCCCAACAAGACGCTCGTCATCGGTCCCAACAGCGACGTGCGAGCCGATATCCAGGCTCGCAATCTCGTCCTGGAGGGGAAGCTGAGGGGTAAGGCCCACATTCGCGAGCGGATGCAGATCAAGAAGCGGGGCAACATGCACGGGGATCTCGTGACCCACCGGTTGATCATCGAGGACGGCGCGATCTACTGCGGTACAAGCGAAGTCCATCCTCCCGAAGCCAAGACGGGCGTGAGGCCGGCAGCCACTCTGGAGCCCAAGGTGCAGGAAAGCCGCCCGGCGCCGCCCGTGCGGGCCAAGGCCAAGCCGTCCATGGCGTGAATCCGGAACGGTGCAGTGGCGCTTGTGGCGGGGGTCGGGCAGAGCGTGCGACGAGATGGAGGAAAATGTCTCCGGCCGCTGCGCATGATCTCTTCCGTGCCAATCCCACTGGTGCGGGAAGCCAGCAGAGGAAGCTCGTAGGTGTCGTTGTGGGGCGAGAAGAATACCCGGCCTGAGAGAGGCGGCTCGCCTTTCGGCCCGGGCGAGGCTTCAGACCTTGTTCTGCCGCCCTCTCAGGATGGCCTCCATGTCCCGGGGGCGAGTCGCAAGAGCCAGGGTATCCGCAGCCTCTTCGATCACCTTTCGCGCTACTCCGGACTGCGGATTCTGGACCTCGGGATGCTCTCGCAGGGCACGGTGCGGTACTTGGGCGGGCTCGGCCACCGTATCAACTTCGTCAGCCTCATCCACAGCTTCGATGTGGCGCGGGCCAGGAGCCTGAACGCGGACGGCGGCTTCAGTGCGGACCTGGCCAGCCGGATCGTTCGGATGGAACTGGAATTCCCCCCCGACAGTTTCGACGCCGTTCTTGCGTGGGACGTGCTGCAGCATCTTGACAGGGCGGCGATGCGTAGCGCAATCGCCCAGCTGTCCAGAATTGTCCGTCCCAACGGCGTGATCTTCTGTCTGTTCCACGGCGACGCAAGCAAGGGGCCGATTCCCTACTTCAATTGCGGCATCGACTCGACCTCCACGATCTCGATCAGGGAGGTCGGCCGCCGTCATGCCTCCCAGGAGTTTTCGCCACGAAGGCTCGAGACGCTGTTTCCCCAGTTCCGGGCCGTCCACCTTTACCTGAAGCGGGATGCCCTCCTCGAGGTTCTTGTCATCTGCTAGCCGCGGCGGGAGGCTGGCCGCGGTGCAGGCCTGCCTGTGGGCGATTGCCCTGCTCGCTCTGCCGGCGGCGGTTGCGTCCGGTCCCTATGCGGCCGGCACCGCGCATTACTTCAACCGCGAGTTTGACGAGGCCGTGCACGCCTTCCGCCAGCTTGTGGAGCGCGAGCCCGAGAATCCGTCGGCGCACTTCCTGCTGGCCAAGGCGCTGCTGTATCAGGAACTCAACCGGCTGGGGATGGTTGGCTCCAGCGCCTTCGGGCACGACGAGGAATACAACGACTTCGAGAAGCCGAAGCCCGACCCCGGGATCAGCGCCCGGATCCGCGGGACCCTTGACCTCGCCGCTGATCTCTGCACCGGGCGTCTGGAGACACATCCCTCCGACAGGGACGCCATGTACACGCACGCGAGGGTGCTGGCTCTGCGGGCGACGTTCGAGTTCATGGTCGGCAAGGCCTACTTCAAGGCACTGGCCAACGGTCGGCGGGCGAGGGCACTCAGCTACAGGGTCGCCGAACTGCACCCGGAATTCGTCGACGGTCTTCTCGTCGCCGGCCTCGACGAGTACATTCTGGGCAGCCTGCCGTGGGCCGTGAGGGCGCTGATCGCGCTGAGCGGGTATCGGGGCCACAGGAGGAAGGGGGCCGAGATGATCGCCCGGGTCGCAAGCGACGGAACCGTGAGCAGGAACGAGGCGCGGGTGCTGTTCGCTCTGGTGCAGCGCAGGGAGCGGCGTTACGCCGAGGCCGCCGCCAGCTTCAGGTCCCTGGCGGAAGACTTCCCGCGGGCCTACACGTTCATGCTGGAATCGGCCGCGATGGAGGTCGCGGCCGGCAACGGGAAGGAGGCCCTGGCTGTCTTCCGGGAGGTGGAGCGCAGGCGGGCCGCAGACGAGCATCGGTACGGCAGAATGCCGGAGCGCGTCACTGCGGCGCTCGGACGCCGCATCGCGGATCTCGAAGAGGAGTTCGGGTCCGACTGAAAGGGTGCCGGGCCTTCAGCCCCGATGGGTGAAGGCGGCCAGCTCGGCCAGCTTGGCGCCTGCCTTGCCGGAGTCGATCGCCGCGCCCGCAGCTGCCGCGCCCTCACGCCAGCCGTCCGCCTTCCCGGCCATGCGGAGAACCGCTCCTGCGTTCATGACTACGATGTCCCGGGCGGGCCCGGGCTGCCCGTCAAGCACCGCTCGGACGGTCGCCGCGTTTGCTTGGGCGTCGCCGCCCCGGATGCCGTCGGTGCTGCTCGCGGACAGCCCGAAGTCCTCCGGATCAAGCGTCCCGGTGGTCACGGTCCCGTCGCGGACTTCCGCAAAGGAGGTCGGTCCGGCCAGCGTGATCTCGTCCATTCCGTCGCTGCCGTGCACCACGAGCGCGCGCTGTGCGCCGAGCCGGGCCAGCGCCTCGGCGGCCAGACTCACGATTCCGGTCTCGAAGACGCCGATCACCTGGATTCCTGCGCCGGCCGGGTTGGTCAGCGGACCGAGCATGTTGAACACCGTCCGCATGCCGAGCTCCCGCCGCACGGGGCCGGCGTGCCGCATCGCCGGATGCATCGTGGGGGCGAACAGAAAGCCGATCCCCACCTCGTCGATCGACCGGGCCACCCGTGCCGCGTCGAGGTCCACGCGCACCCCCAGCGCCTCCAGCACGTCGGCCGAGCCGCACTGGCTCGAGATGGAGCGGTTGCCGTGCTTCGCCACAGCCAGCCCGGCGCCCGCTGCGACCAGTGCGGCCGTGGTGGAAACGTTGAAGGTTCCGCCCCCGTCTCCCCCGGTGCCGCAGGTGTCGACGAGGTTCCTGGAAGGGGTCTTCCGCGGCCTGACACGCACGGCGCTGTCCCGCATCGCGCGTGCGAAACCCGTGACTTCGGCGGCGGTCTCGCCCTTGACCCGCAGCGCCGTCAGCAGGGCGGCTGTCCGGACCGGGGTGGACCTGCCGTGCAGGATGTCCAGCATCGCAGCGGCGGCCAGCTCCTCGCTGAGGTCGCGTCCCTCGGCAGCTCGGTGGACAGCTTCAAGAATGGCCGGCATGATCGGATTGCGATTCGCTCCGGTCGCTCGATATATTGGGAGTCTAGACCGTCTGCGCGACCTCCGATCGTACCCCACCGGCGGCTCCCCATGAAGCTCCACGAATATCAGGCCAAGGACCTCTTGCGCGCGTACGGCGTGCCGACACCGCGCGGGACCGTCGCCACGACGCCCGGGCAGGCCCGGGAGGCCGCTGCAAGGCTGGGCGGGAAGGTCGTCGTCAAGGCGCAGATTCACGCCGGAGGCCGCGGCAAGGGCGGCGGCGTCAAGCTGGCCGGCGATGCGGACGAGGCCGAAGCGCATGCCGCCCGCATCCTTGGAATGTGTCTTGTCACCCATCAGACGGGCCCCGAGGGCAGGCTCGTCAGGCGCGTGTTGGTCGAGGAGCAGCTTCCGATCGAGCGCGAGATCTATCTGGGAGTGACGCTGGACCGGGCGCTCGCCAGGCCGGTGTTCATGGCCTCGGCGCAGGGCGGCATGGAAATCGAGGAAGTCGCGGCTGAGAACCCGGAGGCGATCCTGCGTGAACCGGTGGGCTGGGCCGGGCTGCAGCCGTTCCAGGCGCGGCGGCTGGCGTTCGGCCTCGGGATCCGCGGCGACGCGCTGAAGGCGTCGGTGCAGGCCATCCTGGCCGTGGCGCGGGCGTACGAGGAGAACGACGCCTCGCTGGTCGAGGTCAATCCGTTCGTGCTGACGAGCGACGGCCGGGCCGTCGCGCTCGACGCCAAGACGGACATCGACGACAGTGCCATGTTCCGCCATCCGGACCTCGCCGAGTTGCGGGACCTGGACGAGGAAGAGCCTCTCGAAACCGACGCCATCAACCACGGCCTGAACTACATCAAGCTGGACGGCAACGTCGGGTGCATGGTGAACGGGGCGGGCCTTGCCATGGCCACGATGGACATCATCCAGTACGCCGGAGGCATGCCGGCAAACTTCCTCGACGTGGGCGGCGGCGCGGACAGCGACCAGATCAAGAACGGCTTCCGGATCATCCTCTCCGATTCCAACGTCAAGGCCATCCTGATCAACATCTTCGGGGGCATCCTGAAGGTCGACGTGCTGGCCGAGGGAATCGTCGCCGCCGCCCGGGAGCTCGCGATCGGCGTGCCGCTGGTCCTGCGGCTGGAAGGCACGAACGTGGAGAAGGGTCGGCAGATCCTTGCCGCGTCGGGGCTAGACTTCATCGTCGCCGCCGACATGAAGGATGCGGCGCGTCACGCGGTAGCCCGCGCGGTCTGAGGGGATTCAGAGATGAGCATCTTGGTCAACGAAGACACGCGGGTTGTCGTCCAGGGCCTCGGCCGGGCCGGCCTGTTCCACGCAGAGCAGTGCATCCGTTTCGGGACCGACATCGTTGCCGGCGTCCACCCCGGGCGGGGAGGGCAGACCGCCCTGGGGTTTCCGATCTTCGACAGCCTGCGGGAGGCTGCCGCGCACGCGCGGCCGAATGCCTCCGTGATATTCGTGCCGGCTGCCGGCGCGGGCGACGCCATCCTAGAGGCCGTCGAGTCCGAGGTCCCGCTGATCGTCTGCATCACCGAGGGCATTCCGGTCCGCGACATGGTCAGGGTGGCTGCGGCCATGCGCTGCAGCGGTTCGCGCCTGGTGGGTCCCAACTGCCCCGGGGTGATCACGCCCGGCAAGTGCAAGCTCGGCATCATGCCAGGGCAGATCCACGAGCCGGGCCGCGTGGGGGTCGTCTCGCGGTCCGGCACGCTGACCTACGAGGCCGTCGGCCAGCTGTCCGCCCTGGGCATAGGACAGTCGACCTGCATCGGCATCGGAGGGGATCCCATCATCGGCACGAGCTTCATCGACGTCCTCGAGATGTTCAACCTTGATCCCGGGACGGACGGCGTCATCATGATCGGGGAGATCGGCGGCTCGGCCGAGGAGGAGGCCGCCGAGTTCGTCAAGGGGCAGTTCAACAAGCCGATCGCCGGATTCATAGCCGGGGCCACCGCCCCTCCCGGACGCCGCATGGGCCACGCCGGCGCGATCATCTCCGGCGGCAAGGGAACGGCGAGCGAGAAGCAGGCCGCCATGAAGGCTGCGGGAATTGCCGTGGCCCCGACACCAGCCGAGCTTGCCACGACCCTGGCCCAGCTCCTCTAGTCCGACGAGACCGTGCCTTGAATTCCAGAATCGAGGGCGGCGCGTCCCGAGTCCAGACCATGCCTGTAGAACGAACTCTCACCATCATCAAGCCGGACGCGGTGGCGGCCGGCAACGCCGGCCGCATCATCGCCCGTCTCGAGCAGGAGGGCTTCACGATCGTCGCCATGAAGAAGCTCGCCCTGAGCGAGGCGCAGGCCCGCGGCTTCTACGCCGTGCACGGCGAGCGGCCGTTCTTCGAGGACCTGGTGGCGTTCATGACGTCCGGCCCGATCGTCCCCATGGTGCTGGAGCGCGAGAGCGCGGTCGCCGCGCTGCGCGAGGTCATGGGGGCCACGGATTCCCTCAAGGCCGCCGAGGGCACGATCCGGAATCTCTACGGCACCGACATCGAGAGGAACGCGATCCACGGTTCGGACGGTCCGGACACCGCCGAGGTCGAACGCGCGTTCTTCTTCAGCTCGCTGGAACAGGCGTAGCGCCCGCCGCCGGCCTTCCGCCTCACAGGGGGATGTTGCCGTGCTTCTTGGCCGGACTCCGTTCGGTCTTGTTGTCGAGCATCTCGAGGGCGCTGGCGAGCTTGGACCGGGTCTGGTGCGGCTCGATGACCTCGTCGATCCAGCCCTTCTCCGCCGCCCGGTACGGATTCGCGAAGCGGGAGGTGAACTCGGCGACCTGTTCGCGACGGAATCCGTCGGGGTCCGCGCTGGCGGCGAGCTCCCGCCGGAAGAGGATGTTGACCGCGCCCTCGGGGCCCATGACCGCGATCTCGGCGGTCGGATAGGCGAGGTTGATGTCCGTGCGGACGTGCTTGGACCCCATCACGCAGTACGCGCCGCCGTAGGCCTTGCGGGTGATGACCGTCACTTTCGGCACCGTGGCCTCGCAGTAGGCATACAGCAGCTTGGCGCCGTGCTTGATGATGCCGCCGTACTCCTGGTCGCTGCCCGGCAGGAACCCCGGCACGTCCTCGAAGGTGACGATCGGGATGTTGAAGCAGTCGCAGAACCGGACGAACCGGGCCCCTTTCAGCGAGGCGTCGATGTCGAGGCAGCCGGCCAGCACGGCGGGCTGGTTTGCGACGATGCCCACCGGACGGCCGCCCACGCGGGCGAAGCCGACGACGATGTTCCGCGCAAAGTGCTCCTGGACCTCGAAGAACCGGTTGTCGTCGATGACGCCGGTCACGATCCGCTTGATGTCGTACGGAATGTTCGGCTCCGCCGGCACGACATCGTCCAGGTCCGGGTCGGCCCGCTCCACCGGATCGCTCGTGGCCAGAAACGGCGGATCGTCCAGATTGTTCGACGGCAGATAGGAGAGCAGTTCGCGGATCATCTGCAGGCAGTGGGTGTCGTCGGCTGCCAGGAAATGCGCCACGCCGCTGGTCTCGTTGTGTGTCCGGGCTCCGCCGAGGTCCTCCTTGCTGATCTCCTCGTGGGTCACCGTCCGGATCACGTCCGGACCCGTCACGAACATGTGGCTGGTTTCGCCCACCATGAAGACGAAGTCCGTGATCGCGGGAGAGTAGACCGCCCCGCCGGCGCACGGACCCATCACCGCCGAGATCTGCGGAACGACTCCGCTGGCGAGCGTGTTGCGCAGGAAGATCTCGGCGTAGCCGGCCAGCGAAGCGACGCCCTCGTGGATCCGGGCGCCCCCTGAGTCATTGAGGCCGACGACCGGCGCCCCGGTCTTCATCGCCAGGTCCAAAATCTTGCAGATCTTCTTCGCGTTCTGGAGGGACAGGGAGCCTCCGAAGACCGTGAAGTCGTGTGCGAAGACGTAGGCCAGCCGTCCCTCGATCTTGCCGTACCCGGTGACGAAACCGTCTCCCGGAATCTTCCGCGAGTCCATCCCGAAATCCACGCAATCGTGCGCGGCCAGTCGGTCCAGTTCCTGGAAGGTGCCCTCGTCCAGCAGGAGGTCGAGCCGCTCGCGAGCCGTCAGCTTGCCGGCCTCCCGCTGCCTCCTGGTGCGCTCCGGGCCGCCGCCGGCCCTGGCGGCCGCGTTGAGCCGCCGCAGCTCTTCGCGTTTTTCGGCGAGCTTCATGCTCGCACGGTATCACGGCCGACGGCCTCCGCGCCCCGCGGTCGTCCTCGGCGCAGCCGGGGCGCTCCTGAAGGTCCGGCGGGCATGATATGCTCCCACTTGCTCGACACGCTCTTCTGGCTGTTCGCCGTTCCCGCCGTCGTCGCGACCCTGTTTTCTGTCAAGAGCGGCAGGAGAGCCCTGGAATACGCCGAGGATCGCATTCGCGAATCCGCGGGGTTCCCGAACTCGGAGCTTCCCACGACGGCCCTGATCGTCCCGGTGAAGGGAGCCGAGCCGGGTTTGGCTGAAAACCTGGTCTCCCTGGCAAGGCAGGACCATCCGAGGTTCGAACTCGTGGTGTGCTGCGCCGCGGCGGACGACCCCGCACTGGGCGTGGCCCGTGCCTCGATCGGCGCCGGCGTCCGGATCGTGGTCGCCGGGGAGCCGCCCAGGGACACGGGCGAGAAGATTCACAATCTGCTGGCGGCCATCGATGCGCTCGGCGACGGACCGGAGGTGCTGGCGTTCGCCGACTCCGATGGCCGGGCCGGGCCGGACTGGCTCAGGAAGCTGGTCGCTCCCCTGAGTGATCCCGGGCTCGGTGCGGTGACTGCGTATCGATGGCACTTTCCCGAGGAAGGCGGATTCTGGCCGTTGCTGAGAAGCGTCTGGGACTCCTCGGTCACCACGGTCCTGGACACGAGGGACAGGAGCTTCGCGTGGGGCGGCGGCACGGCGCTGCGCAGGGAGGTCTTCGAGTCGTGCCGTGTGCGCGAGTTCTGGCGGGGAGCCGTCAGCGACGACCTCAGGCTCACGTCCGCGGTGCGCAAGGCGGGTCTCGGAATCCGCTACCTGCCCGAGGCCATGGTGGCGACGACCGGCCAGTGCACGGGTTCCGGATTCCTCGCGTGGACGGTCCGCCAGCTCACCATCACAAGGGTCTACCGGTTCCGGACATGGATCGCCGGCTGCGTGAGTCACATCGTGTACTGCACGGCGCAGGCGCTCTGCCTGCTGCAGGTCTCTCAGGGCAGATTCGTCGGGCTGGCGGCGCTGCTGCTGATCCTGCTGCCGGGCATGGCCAAGGGCGGCTTGCGGGCGTATGTCTGCGGACTGGCGTTTCCGGACCGCGAGGGCTGGCTGGAGCGCCATGGATGGGCCTACTTCTGGATGACCCCCATCGCGACCTGGGTGTGGCTGTACGCGTTCCTGCGCTCCGGATTCACTCGCAGGATCTCCTGGCGCGGGCGCACCTACGAACTGATCGACGAGAACCGGGTGCGCGAGGTCCGCGGGGCGTGAGGGCCGTTTCGCGGGGCTACCGCGTTTCCACCTCGCGGATGACCGGCGTCAGCAGGTTGTCCACCGGCGCATAGTCGTCGGTCAGGACGAGACCCCCGGACCGCCGGCGGAGCAGGGCGGTGTCGAAGGGTGTGAGCAGCGAGGCGCTGTAGACCAGGTAGTCGAGATTCTGCACCGGAAGCAGTCTCGTCGAGCCCGCGACGACGAACGTGTCCCGCTCGTCCTCGTCCGTCGGGCCGCCCGGGGACGTGCAGAACGTGTAGACGTAGGGGAAGACCTCTTCGACCGTGTTGATCATGGCCCCCAGGAACCGCCCCGACCGGAAGATGTCGATGGTGTTTGCGAGGAAGACGGAATCGTCGCTCATCAGCGCGCGAAGCTTGCGGACATACTCCAGCGTGGTCAGGTGGAACGGCGGCGAGTAGTGGTTGAAGGCGTCGTTGTAGACGAGATCGAAACCTCCCTCGGGCGCGACACCCCCGCTGCGGCCGAACAGCTCGTCGACCCGGTTGCGCGCGTCCATGTGAACGATTTCCAGGGCGGTGTCCGCCTCCAGTCCGAATGCCGCGTGTGCCGCCCTCGTGACCTGGGGATCGATTTCCACGACCTCCCCGTACCCCTTGGGAAACCGCCGCAGGAACCAGCGGGGGAACACGTACCCGCCTCCGCCCAGGAACAGCGCGCGAACCGCTTCGTCCGGATGGTGTGCGCGGACGGCCTCCTCGGTCACGCCGGCATAGATGCGCTCGTAGTCGTAGTGCAGCTCGTCGGGATCGCCCATGTCCACGTAGGCGTGGACCAGGTAGTCGAGGGTCATGGAACGCAGGCCCGGCGTCTCGATCACGTCCTCGACGCGAATGTAGGAATACTGCGACTCGTCCTCGAAGAACAGCGTCTCGGAACCCGGCGCCCGGAAGCCGAGACGCTCGCCCACGGTTCGCGCCAGCGGAAACGGAGCCCAGGCGGCGGTCGTCACCGCGATCAGGACCCCGGTCCACAGGTACGGCAGAAGCGCTGCGGAACCGTAGGCCAGGGACATTGCCAGCAGCACGGCGGAGACGGCCAGCAGCACGGCAGTCGTGCCCATCTCGGCGATCAGGACGTAGCCGGTCAGGAACGTCCCGATGATGCTGCCGATGGCTCCCCACGAATACACGCTGCCGATCGTGCGGCCCAGCCGCTCCCCGAGCACGATCGCCATCCTGGCCGCCGGGGGGCTGATCATGCCCAGCAGGCAGGAGGGCACGAAGAACACCAGGAACACGTGCAGCGCGATCCGCGTCGGCCAGTCGAGGCCGCGCAGTGCCTCGAGGCCGCCTACCCGATTGTTGAGGAGCGGGATGAGCAGGCAGTTGGCCGACGCGACGAGGAAGATCGCGCTGAGCGTCTCCTTGGGCGGGAACCGGTCCGCAAGGCGGCCGCCGACGTAGTTGCCCGCCGCGATGCCGGAGAGCACGATGCCAATCACGGAGGTCCACGTGTAGAGGGAGCTTCCGACATGCCGGGCGATCAGTCTTCCGGCGACGAGCTCGAGCACCATGATGCAGAGGCTCGACAGAAAGACAGTGCCGATGGGAACGATCCAGGTCCAGCGACCGGGTCGTGGCGCGCCCGGAGCGGCGGAATGGGCCGCGGTCTCGGGTGGCGGCTGCGAGGGCATGTTCGACGGTCTGCCGCGGCTCGGGCGCCGCGATTCAAGCGTAGCGGATCGCCGCCGCCGTCACTCGGGAATGCCGGGCGCCGGGTGCGCGGCACACAGTTCCCGGACGCGCCGCCTGCCCCGGGCCAGTGTGGCGGGATCGCCCGAATCCCGGAGTCCGTCCAGAATGCACTCGCCCAGCACCTCCATTTCCTCCTCCCCCATCCCTCTCGTCGTGGCGGCGGGCGTTCCCAGGCGGATGCCGCTCGGACGGAGGGGCGGATTCGGGTCGTCGGGAATCACCTGCTTGTTGCAGGTGATCGCAATCCGGTCGAGCGTCTCCTCGGCCTGTCGCCCGTTGATCCCGAAGCTGCTGACGCAGTCCACGACCATCATGTGGTTCGATGTCCCGCCTGTCACAAGATCGGCGCCGCCCGCGGAAAGCGCGCGCGCCAGGGCCCGCGCGTTCACCAGCACCTGCCGGCAGTACTCCTTGAAGTCCGGCTGGAGCGCCCTGCCCAGCGCGATGGCGGTGGCCGCCACCTGGTTCATGTGCGGCCCCCCCTGCA
This sequence comes from Bryobacterales bacterium, assembly GCA_028819255.1. Classification (GTDB taxonomy): domain Bacteria; phylum Acidobacteriota; class Terriglobia; order Bryobacterales; family UBA6623; genus VXMF01. The sequence goes on from JAPPMB010000164.1 coordinate 128,124, forward strand.
GGCCGGGGAACACCGACTGGTCGACCGCCTTGCGGAACCTCTTCTTGCACAGGATCATGCCGCCCCGGGGGCCCCGCAGCGTCTTGTGCGTGGTGGTTGTGACGAAGTCGAAGCCGGCGTCGACCGGATTGGAGAGCGCCCCGCCGGCGATCAGGCCGCCGATGTGCGACACGTCGGCCATCGTCATCGCTCCGACCTCGTCGGCGATGCTCTTGAACGGGCCGTAGTCGTAGTCCCTCGGATACGACGAGTACCCGCAGACGATCATTCTCGGCCGGTGCCGGCGGGCACTGCGCCGCAGCACGTCGAAGTCGATGCGGCCCCGGCGGCCGGGATCTGTCTTGTACCGGATCCACTGGAAGAGACGGCCCATGTGGGACACAGGCGCGCCATGGGTCAGGTGGCCTCCGTGAGAGAGGTCCATGCCCATCACGGTGTCCCCGGGCTTGAGCATGGCGAGGTAGACCGCAGCGTTCATCGGGGCTCCCGACAGGGGCTGCACGTTGGCGTGCTCGCAGCGGAACAGCGCCTTGGCACGTGAGCGGGCAAGCCTCTCGATGGCGTCCGTAAACTCCTGGCCGCCATAGTAGCGTCGGCCGGGATAGCCTTCCGCGTACTTGTTGGTGAAGACCGATCCCAGTGCTGCGAGGACCTCCGGGTAGGTGTAGTTCTCCGACGGGATCAGCTCGATGCCCTCGGCCTGGCGCCGCTCCTCGCCGGCGAGCGCGGCGAACAGGTCCGGGTCGGATTCCCGGAGCAATTCGCGGGGAGATATGCTGGCGGTGCCCATCTCTCCATTGTCAGGCAGCGGGAGCCGGACGCCCGGGACCTCGGATCCGAGGCGCCACCCAATCTTCATTGACCTTTAACCGACCTGTTGTCTTCGGGTAACACAACGTTCCTAGCATGAACATCGGGCGCCCGTCCAGGGATTCCCTGCGGCCGCCGCGCACGAGGGCGACCCGGCCTCCCAGGAAACACGATTGCGGTGGGGGGACCGGATCCCGAGATTTGTTCAGGAGTGCCGGCCGGACCTGAAAGCGAGTTCGGCGGCCAATCCGATCACTAGTGAGGAGGACTCAATTCATGAGACGCGTTCTGATTCCAGGTCTTGTGCTGGCGGCGATCTCCGCCGGGCCGTTCGGCGCGGCGGGCCAGGACATGGAAACGATGACGACGGGCAGCGGCATTCTGGCGCCGACTCCCGCGAAGGTCCAGATCTGGACCAACAAGCTCGGATACGTGACCGGCGGGCAGATGACGCTGCGCGTTGCTGTCGATCCGATGCAGGATGAGACACCTTACACGCTGTTCCTCTATCGAGAGAACATCGAGACCGGCGAGCGGATGTACCTGGACAGCATGCCGAACTCCAATGCGCTGAGCGAGGAGGTCCAGGACGCCTCAGGGAAGATGGGCGACATGATCGAGGCGCTGCCGCTGGCCGCGACCTCCGCGTCCGCTTCGGCGTGGAGCGGCTCCGTGCCGCAGGCTGGCCTGTGGCAGTTCGTGGCCGAGGTGCGGAGCATGGACATGACACAGGTCGTGAAGCGCGCCTACGCAAAATTCGTGGTCACACAGAATGTGCCGGAGGTCTTCGGCGCGGACGGAACCGACACGGAGATCTCGACGGACACGACCTGGTCCAACGACACGATCTACAAGATCCAGTACCAAGTATTCGTGAATTCCGGAGCGACCCTGACCATCGAGGCCGGCACCCTGATCCTGGCCGAGGGGCAGAATGCGGTGATCGTGGTGGAGAAGGGCGCAAAGATCATGGCTGAGGGCCGCCGCGAGGCGCCCATCGTGATGACTTGCGACGCCGACGTGGGCCAGCGCGATTCCGGCTGCTGGGCCGGGCTGATCATTCTCGGAAACGCCCCCATGACACGCGGCGAGGGCCGCGCCGAAGGCGTGATTCCCGAGACCCGTCCTGTCTACGGCGGTGACGACCCGATGGACTCCAGCGGTGTCCTGCGCTACGTCCGCGTGGAATTCGCGGGCGTCGACTTCAACCCCGAGACGCAGCCCAACGCGTTCGGGTTCCACGGCGTCGGGGCCGGCACGGTCATCGACCACATTCAGGCCCACGAGGGCGAGGACGACGGCATCGAGTTCTTCGGCGGCACTGCGAACTGCACGTACTGCGTGTCGAGCGGCTCGAAGGACGACTCGCTCGACTGGGCGTTCGGCTGGCAGGGGACCGCCCAGTACGTGTTCATCCAGCAGAATCCGACCGGAGAAAACGGCATCGAGGCGGACAACGACAGCCTTGGATTTGACAGGACGCCGCGCTCGCATCCGACGCTCTACAACGTGACGATGGTCGGCGGCGTGGCGCAGGACGAGCAAAGCACTTCGGGCGACGGGATGCGGATCCGCGTCGGAACAGCGGTCACCGCCAGAAACGTCCTGATGACGGGTTTCGGCGGCGACGCGATCGACGTGCTCGACAACTCGCCGGGTCTCTTCGCGGACGGGACCAGCAGCATCATGAACTCGATCATCCATGCCAATGGCGGACAAATGGGTGACGCGCAGCTCAAGGGCGGGGTGGCAGCTTCCATCGGGTACGTGGACACGGATCCCATGCTGGTGAACGTGCGTTACGAGGCCAACCCCGATCCCCGGCCCATGGTCGGCTCCTATGCGCACAAGATAGGTGCTGCGGCGACGCCGCCGTCCGACGGCGTGCTGGACACGAGTGCCCAGTGCATCGGTGCATTCTGCAACGGAGAGAACTGGCTCGAGGAGTGGACGTTCTTCGGGGACGAGCTCGACTACGACGTTCAGTAGACTGTCTGGCCAGCGCCGGCGTCCCGGAGACTCCGGCGCGAACCGTCCGGGCCCTTCCTCTCGCCGGGGAAGGGCCCTTTTCCTTGGGGCGAGCAGCCTCTGGCTTCAGTGCCTGCGCGGCCGCCGCACCAGCGGGCCGGCAGGAACCGCCGTGCCGTACCAGCACCTTCGCGCAAGTCCGGATCCCGCAGCAGCGCCGCCTGACGCCGCCGCAGGGCGGCCTACAAGAAGAGGGAGTGACGCATTGTTCTCAGTGGGGGCATGCGGGCAGGACACCGCATCCTCTCCACGCTGTCCAGCTCGGGCGGCCCTCGGAACGGACGTCCGAAAAGCCATTCCCGCACCGCACCGCTCCGGCCGGCCGCGCCCGGAGCGACTTTGGCTTCCTCGCGCCCACCGGCGCTCCTCGTGTCCGAAAGCCGAGAACATGCTCATCTCCCGCGGTCAGACCGACCCCCGCTCCGCAGTCCCGGCGGCGGCGGCCATTCCCGCCGCGATGCAGGCGGCAGACATTCCCTATGCTATTCCTCAGACGCGCAAGCCGAGGGCGCTGGGGCTCCGGCCGTGATGTGCCTGAGCCTGCAGCTTCCGAGAGCGCGGGTCCACGGCAACACCGGTTCTCCTGGGCCCGGCCTCCTGTTCGGAGGCCCAACCGCTTCTTTCCCAGCCGGAACGCCAACACCGGTGCAGGTTGAGTGGTCGCGCGCCGTTGCGGCTACGCTCGATCCGATCTCGGCAGTGCCAGACGACGACGCATCCGAGACGGTCGGACGCTCGGGAGCGGTTTCCAAGAGCACATGGTATAACATGTTCTACTAGGATCTGCCATGCCTAACACGAGCGTACACTTTCCGCAATCCGTGCTCGCAGGGCTGAACCGGCTCGCTAAGGAGCGAGGAATGAGCAGGAACCGGCTGATCGTGGACTCGTGTCGGCGGGTCGTCGAAGAGAGGGAGTCCTGGCCTGCAGACCTGTTCTCGAACGATCACTTGAGCGAAGCAGACCTGCATCTCCTCCGGAACGGCGAAGATGGCTTTCTGGACGTCATCGAAGGCGCTCGCAGCAGTCGGGTGCGTCGCCCGTTCTGATGTTGCTCCTCGATACGAGCGCCGTCTCGGCGGTCATGCATCGACGCCCGAACGCGTTACGCCAGCTGCGCACTGAGCTCCCATCCACGGTTTACCTCTGCACACCTGTAGCGGCGGAGATATTCTTCGGGTTGTCGCGTCTGGAACCGAACTCACGCCGCCGGCGCCTCCTGGCGGGCGAGTTCCGGCGTTTGCGCGCGGCGTTACGCTGGGCAGACTGGAGCGAACCGGCATCCCTAGCGTTCGGGCGATGGAAGGCGACTCTACAGCAGCGAGGGACACCGATCCAGGACATGGACCTGGCCATCGCGTCGATAGCCCTCAGCCTTCCGGCCCGGCTCGCCACCTGCGACATGCGCCACTTCGCCAAGATTGACGATCTGGACGTGGCCGACTGGTCCGAGGCCGGGCTTGGCTGAATGGTCCGTCTGCGCCAGACGCTGATCCGAGCATCGAGGCGTCTTGCGTCGCCGCACATTCGCCGTCAAATCACCCTGCGAGAGACCAATGCTGACTACGGGTAGGTCGGTGGCTGTCTCGATGGCGGTGTGGCCGTTGTTCCGGCGGATGTCGACCGTTCCTGCAAGTGCCGGCGGGCCAGTACCGACTTGCCGCGGCGGTGCCCGGCAGGGAAGCATGGCCAGACCGCATGGGTGGTCCGAGCCCCTCGACCGATGGGGCTTGACTGTGGTTGCCGATCAAGCGTTGCCGCTGCGTTGCGGCGAGCAATCCTGCGTGACGGCCTTCGCTCAGGTGATCCAGGCGCAAGAGATTGGGCGACATCGAGGCACGCCTCTCCAAGCGCTGCGCTCCCTTCCGAGGCTTGACCTTGGCGGACGACCGTGAGGCCGGGATCGAGACCAGGAACGCCGTCAGACAGCTATCCTCGGAATCCTGTCCTTTCGTTCGTCGCCGCCGGAACCGCAACGTTTTGATCTGCGGCCCTTCCGGCCGAGGCAGAGTCCCCCAGTGGTGCCGGAGAGCATGCAGTGTCCGGCGACCTGGTGACCGGGGAGGGCCGCACCCGGCTGGCCATCATCTCGCAGCGCAGACCGATGCGAGACGATCAGCTCCCTCGGGCCGAGCGCCCGCCTTCGCATCGTTCCGGGGTGAGACGGCGGTCCGGGGCATTCGCCGAATTCAGGATCGCCCGCAGTCGCGTTCTCAAGAGGGGGAGACCGCCTACATCAGGCGGAACGCGATCTCGAGGCGCACCCGCGAAGGCACCTTGGCGCCCCCATTCCGCCGGCGCGCCGCCCGGAACCTCCACTCCCGCACGGCCTCCACGGCCTTCTCGTCCAGTCCAAGGCCCAGGTGCCGAAGCACGACGGCGTTCCTCGCCTTGCCGTCCACGTCGATGTCAACCTGCAGCAGGACGCTGCCCTCGTGGTTGGCGATGCGGGCCTCGTCGGTGTACCGCGGCTCCGTGCGCTCCAGGAGGATTGCGGACTGGATGCCGTCCCCGGAGGCGAGCGGGCCCAGATCCACGGACTCGGCGGCGCTGGAGCGAGCCCTGCGGAAGGCGAGCGCGCGCTCCTCGAGGGGCGCCGCCTCGTCTGGGCGTGACATCTTGTGAAGCAGCCGTGCAAAGTGCTCCAGAGTGACGATCGTGTCGGGGTGGGCGGCTCCGACCCCGTCCTGCCTGATGGCGAGAGCGGTGCGATAGTAGCTCTCGGCCTTCGGGTACAGGACCAGGTTTTCGTACAGGACCGCGAGGTTGTTCACGCTGGTGGCCACGTCGGGATGTTCGCGTCCGAGCAGGCGTGTGCGGATCCCGAAGGCCAGCTTGTAGAACCGCTCGGCCAGGGCGTACTTCACGCGCAGATGGTAGTAGCGCCCGATGTCGTTGAGCAGGGCCGCATACTCTGCGCTCTCGGCACCCCAGGCCTGTCTGGCGATCGGGTCCGCCTCCCGGTAGAGCTCTTCGGGCAGTGCGTAGTCGCCGCGGCCGAGGTGCAGCCGCGCGAGTTCCATCAGTGGGACGATCCGACGCGGGTCGTCCGTCGCAAAACCTTGCGAGCGCGCGCGGGCCCGCCGGAGAATGCGCTCCGCCTGGTCGAATTCCATCGACGCAACGGCTCGCCGGGCCGAGTCGATGGTCTCATCCCAAGCCGCGTCCTGCGCCTGCCCCGAAGCGGAGAAGAACACCAGCAGGGCCGCGACCAGCACCTTGAGCCGTGTGCGTCCCACCTGTTTCCTGAACACAGAAGTAGTGACGGAACACGCGGCGCAAGCCGCCGCGGGCTCCGCGTGACACCCTGAGAATCCAGTCTATCAGCCCCCAAGCGTGCCCGGAAGCCCCTCGGCCCCGCCCGCTGCGCGAAGAGTGCGGCACGTTTGGGGACCGTCGGCAGCGACACCGGACTCCTGCGTGCCGAGGCCGGGGGCCTCGAACGGTTCGGATTCCCGACGCTCGCAGAGAGTCTTGAGCCATGCGCCCCGACGGGACACGTCTGGGAATTCGGTCTCGCGAGCCTCGCCCGTCTTGCTTGCTCCACACCGCCGTCAGGAAAGCACAAGCTTGCGGGCCCACTCCCGATTGTCGAGGTACCACTTCACCATGCGCTCGATGCCTTCCTGCAGCGCCGTGGTCGGCTCCCAGCCCAGCAGCCGGCGAGCCTTTCCGATGTCGGCCCAGGTCGCGCGGACATCGACGCGCTGGACGGGTTCCGGGAGGATCGTCGCCCGCCGGCCCAGGCACTCCTCGATCAACGCCAGCGCCTCGCGCAATTCGACTGGCGCGCTGGAGCCCAGGTTGATGACCTCGAACCCCAGCGGCGCAGCGGCCCTGATCGTGCCCCGTGCCACGTCGGCGACATAGGTGAAGTCCCGGGACTGGGAGCCATCGCCGTGCAGCACAATGGGCACGCCCTCCCGGATCCAGCGAATGAAGCGGAACAGGCTCATGTCCGGCCGGCCGGCCGGGCCGTACACAGTGAAGTATCGAAGGACCGTGATGTCGAGGCCGTGGACGTGGTGATGGGCGTGAGCCAGGGCCTCGGCCGCTCTCTTGGACGCGGCATAGGGGGATCTGGGTCTCCCGGTGTCGCCCTCCTCCGAAAGCGGCAGCGGGTTGCCGCCTCCGTACACGCTTGAGGTCGAAGCCAGCACCAGTTTCGGAATACCTCGCGCGGTACAGAGATCGAGCAGGTTCTGAGTGCCGGTTGCGTTGGCAGTGATGTACGAGTGGGGCTTCTCTACGCTCCGGGGTGCGCCCGCCCGCGCGGCCAGGTGCAGCACGGCGTCAAACGGGGCCGTCGCCGACACTGCGTCGAGCGCCGCGCGATCGGCGATGTCCACCCGCGTGAACCGGAAGCCCGATCGATGCTGGAGCCGGGCGAGCCGCCAGGTCTTGATGCGCGGATCATACGCGTCGTTCAGGTTGTCGATTCCGACCACTTCGGCTCCGCCATCGAGCAGCTGCCTCGCCACCCAGTGGCCGATGAAGCCCGCCGCCCCCGTAAGCAGAAATGCCGGCACCGTTGCGAACCTCCGCGCCCTAGAGCCTCAGGAGGTTGGGCGCAGCGACCCCCTTGAGCGCGTTCCGTGTGTCGAGCAGCAGCAGGGAGGCGTTGAGAAGCGCGCGATAGTCCACGCCGCCGTGATCCGTGAGCACGACCGCGATGTCGGCCCGCCCGGCGCCTTCCAGGAGTTCGCAGCGCTCCAGAGTCCGGGACCCCACGCGCAGCTCGCGCACGTGCGGATCGCTGTACGTCACCTCGGCTCCCATCTGCCCGAGGAGGGCGGCGACATCCTTGGCCGGGGATTCCCGCGTGTCCGAGACGTTTGGCTTGTACGCGACTCCCACCAGATGAATGCGGCTCCCCCTGACAGCCTTGCGATGGTCGTTGAGGGCGGCCTGGATCCTGCCTGCCACGTGCCGGGGCATGCCGCCGTTGATCTCGGATGCGAGTCGGATGAGCTTGGGCTCGTATCCGGTCTGTCGGGACTTCCAGGACAGGAAATGGGGGTCCACAGGCACGCAGTGGCCCCCAAGGCCCGGCCCGGGGTAGAACGGCATGAACCCGAACGGCTTCGTCGCGGCCGCGTCGATCACCTCCCACACATCGATGCCAAGGCGATCACAGAGAATCGCCGTCTCGTTCGCGAGCCCGACATTCACCATTCGAAACGTGTTCTCGAGGAGCTTGGCGCTCTCGGCCGCAAGCGGGGACGAGACAGGCACCAGCGTGTCCATCACGAGTCCGTAGTAGGTCCGCCCCATCCTGAGGCATTCGGAAGTGACGCCGCCGATGATCTTGGGAATGTTCCTCGTTCCGTATTCGGAGTTGGCCGGATCCACGCGTTCAGGCGAGTAGCAGAGATAGAGGTCGTCTCCGGCCCGCAGGCCCGATTCCTCGAGAATCGGGAGAACGGCCTCCTCGGTGGTTCCCGGGTAGGTGGTTGACTCGAGGATCACGAGCGTGTCGCTGCTCAGGTGTCTGGAAAGCGCTCGCGCCGCCTCGATGACATGCGTCAGGTCGGGGTCCCTCGTCTTGCGGAGCGGCGTGGGCACGCAGATCGATATGGCGTCGCAGGACCGCAGCTCGCCGTAGTCCCAGGTGGCTCGCAGACGGCCCGACGCGACCAGGTCGCGCAGGGTCGGGCCGGGGACGTCGCCGATGTAGGATCTTGCGCCGTTCACGGCCGCGACCCTGGCCGGATCCGTGTCAACGCCGATGACGGCGAAGCCGGAGCGGGCGATCTCGACCGCAAGGGGCAGGCCCGCATATCCGAGGCCGACGACACCCGCGAGTGCCCTTCGGGAAGCAAGCCGGGACTCCAGGCCGGTCTGCGGATCCGATCCGCTCACTGCTCGATTCCGTCGCCGAGGCCCATGCGTCCCTGGGACGCAGCCGCCCGGCTCCTGCGGCGAGGCATCACGAACGGGACAGGCGCATGCACCTTACTCGATCGGCGGATCCGAATCGCTGGCGGGCTCCGTTCCGTAACGGTACCGGACCGTGGTGCTGTGGTCGGTGTAGAAGGTCCGGCTGCCCGAGTCCGGTGACTGGGGATCGGCGTTGAGCGAGTACCCCGCGGGCGTTCCGATCATCGAGAAGACGTACCCGAGATGGATGCCGTCTATCAGGTTCTCGTCCAGCAGACTGGCCGCTTGCGGAGACGGGCCCGCGCCGCCCGGAGCGGGGCCGAGTTCGTTGAACGTCGAGGCGTAGCGGCCGAACTGTGCGAAGTACTGAATCTGTGCGGTGTTGACCGTCTGGCAGGACTTGATCGCCGCGACCTCGTTCGCCATCCGTTTGGTGCTCGTGACCCTCGGTATCGCAATCGCGCTGATGATCAGGATGATGGCAATGACGATCAGAAGCTCGATCAGGGAGAACCCGCGGCTCCTGCGGCGTCTCGTGTCGCGTCGCACAACTCTCATTCTACGGTCCGAAGGCGGTCCCGCCCATAGCTGGACGCTCCGAAGCCAGCCTTCGTTGAGCCTCCGAGCCGCCTTCGTGCAGCGTGCGAGGATACTCGCCAGCGACACCGCGCCGTGAGGCAGTCCGTCCCGTCCTTGCCCGGCGCGGACGCTACCATACCTAGAGCCTGACCGAGGAGGCCTGAATTCCATGCAACCTGTCCTGGCAGCGGTTTGCTGCTTCATCGCCTACGCGCTCGTCTACCGCTTCTACGCACGACACCTGGGGTCGCGGATATTCCAGCTCGACCCCGCTGCGACGACGCCGGCCCATGCCCAGCGCGACGGCATCGACTACGTGCCCTGCCGGCGCATGGTCCTGTTCGGCCACCACTACGCCTCAATCGCGGGACTGGCGCCCATGCTCGGCCCTGCGATCGCGGTGATCTGGGGCTGGCTGCCGGGCATGCTCTGGGTCGTTCTCGGGACTCTCTTCATCGGGGCGGTGCATGACTTCAGCGCACTCGTCGTTTCGATGCGGCACCGGGGCATGAGCATCGGCAAGGTGGCCGAGGACCTCATTGGCCGTCGGGCCAAGGGCATCTTCCTGCTGATCATCCTTTTCCTCATCTGTCTTGTAATGGGGGTGTTCGTCCGCACGGTGGCCGGGCTGTTCACCGCCGACTTCTATCCCGAATCGGTGCTCCCGACTTTTTCTCTCATGGCCATCGCCATGGTCATCGGCTGGCTGGTCTACCGGCGGGGCGTTTCCGTCGTCCGCCTGACCGTGGTCGGCTTTTTCCTGATGCTCGTCTCGATCGGCGTCGGGCTGAACGTCGGGAAGCCGGACATGGGCAGCGACTCTTGGATCTTGATACTGCTGCTGTACGCCTTCGCGGCTTCCACGCTGCCCGTCTGGTCGCTGCTCCAGCCCCGCGACTATCTCAATTCGTGGCTTCTTTATCTCGGGCTCGGCACAGCGTATGTGGGTCTGTTCGTGCTGAATCCCCAGTTTGCCGCGCCGGCCGTGGACGCCCATCCGGCGGATGCACCGCCGATTTTCCCTTTCGTCTTCATCGTGATTGCGTGCGGCGCGATCTCCGGCTTCCACGGTCTGGTGTCGTCGGGGACCACGTCCAAGCAGATCGACAAGGAGACGGACGCCCTCCCGATCGGGTACGGCGGAATGGTGGGCGAATCGATCCTCGGGCTTCTTGCCGTCCTGGCCTGCACGGCCGGCTTCCGGTCTGCCGAGAGCTGGTCGGAGCACTACTCGAGCTGGGGAGCGGCGAGCGGTCTGGCGGAAAAGATGAGAGCGTTCATCGACGGATCGGCAACGTTCCTGGGCGCGCTTGGGATACCCATGGAGCTTGCCCAGGCCTTCATCGCGCTGGTGGCCGTCTCGTTCGCGCTGACCTCCCTCGATTCCGGCACGCGGCTCCTGCGCTACAACATCGAGGAGATCTCGCAGTCCCTCCGCGTCCCGGCGATGGGGCAGCGGTATGTCGCGTCCACGCTCGCGGTCGTGCTGATCGGGTTCTTCGCGTTCTACGAAATCGAGGGACAGCCGGTCGGGCTCGCACTCTGGAGCCTGTTCGGCAGCACGAACCAGGTGCTCGGCGCACTGACGCTGCTGGCCGTGTCGATCTATCTGCGGCAAAAGGGCCGCAACTACATCTATACGTTCCTGCCCATGGCGTTCATGCTGACCGTCACGATCATCGCCATGGTGCTCGACATCCGCAAGTACCTGGCGGGCGGCCAGGTGCTTCTCCTGGGGGTTGCCGGCTCGATCTTCGTCCTCAGCGTGTGGCTGGTGGTCGAAGCGGTGATCCGGTTCAGGAGCGACACGGCTGCGGTGATGGCGTCCGGAGACTGAGCCGGCGTCTCAGTCCCAGACCTTCGAGGCGAGATCCCTCTCGACGCTCCCGTCGATGAGTTGAAAGCCCGTGGTGTGCAGCGGATCGGCGGAACAGATCACCTTTGCAGCGCCGTAGTCGCCGCGCGGTTCGGGGAACCGGGAACCGAAGTCCGGATCGTCTACGTCGATGGTCCATACGAGCCGGCCCTTGAACGGGACCCGGACCTCCAGCTGGGCTCCGCAGGACCGGCAGTGATACCGGATCATCAAGCCTTCCTCCATGCGGCCGGCGGCGGCACGTGCGCTAAAGCGTTCCGCCGGCCGCGAGCTCGACCGTCTTGCCGGACCGCCCGTCACGGAGTCTCAGCACGCCGTCGCTCCAGACCACCTCGTCCACCCCTGCAAAGCCCTCCGGCGTTCTCGTCCAGAACATCAGGTACGATGCGCCGATCGTCGAGCGGGCCGGCAGCCACCGGTAGAGCGGCGTCCCGAAGATCTGTCCCTGTGTCACGACCTCGCGTCTTGGCAGGTCGAAGGCCTGGGTCCCGAACTCCAGTCCGCGCGCCATCATGCGGTCTCGCGGGTACGACTCCCAGGTCTGGAGCCACGGGAACTCGCCGGGGCGAAACAGGTATCCGAGAAGCAGCCGCCTCTCCGGGTGCAGCGCCGTGACAAAGGCCCATTCGTCATCCGGGTCCATGCGGTGACCGGTGTGGTCCAGCGAGTGCGACTCGAGCGGGGCTGCCCGCAGGTCGATCAAGCCCCCCTTCCGGGCAGGCGCCATCGGCCATTCGAACTCCTCGCGGCTGGCCAGCCTGTGCGCAAGGCCGCTGCGCGTCGCTCGCTCCCGAGGCCTCGTCAGTGCCCGGTTCGACGACATGTCCACAACCGTGACGCCCCGTTCCAGGAAGGGGGATCCGATGGTTGCGTGCTCGGCCCAGTTGAGCGGACGGTCAAAGTCCAGAAGGCTCGTCACGTGTGCCTTGACGTACACGACGTTTTCGCCGGGCAGCAGTCTCACCTCCCGGCGCAACGCCTCCTGAACGCGGGGAAGCGTCACGGCTTGCCGCAGGACGCTGGCCCCCTCGGATTCGCCGGCGAATTCGGTTGACCACGCGAGGCGGTGAGCCTCTCCGTGGCCCTCCATGCCCGCCCTCCGCTCCTCGTCCGAGGGCTGGCCGAAGCCGTCCACGCAGATGAAGTGGCCGACCGCACCGGTCACCCTCTGGGGCCGGCCCTGCTCCTGGTCGGCCCGTAGCGAATCCCACATCGGGTTCGTCGGATCGGCGTCTCCCGCCAGGGTAATCGAGGGGAATGAGCCGCCTGTCTTCAGGACCACCAGCTCGATGCGCCCGTTCGCGAGCAGGATCGCTGCCCGCCCTCGGTAGATGTAGCTCGTGTCCATCTCCGCCCAGGCCGCCGATGCCACCATTGCGACAAGCAGTGCCCCTAGCCAGAGCCGCATGCACGCATCCTACCAACTGTCCGGAGAGCGCGTTTAGCTCAGCGCCCTCGGCGCTACATCAGAATTAGGACTTGGTAACCTGATCCCTTGCCGAGGGGTCAGATGCTGTCAGTAGCTTTGGATGTGTGCCGTGAGCGGAAGGCAATAAAGTCTGAACAGGCCGTGAAGATGGGAAATCTTGAGAAGCGGTTCAAGAGGCATTTTTCCGAACCCTTGCGAATCGAGGTTCGCTGTCCGGCTAGGCGGGAGGCCGGATGCCCTCATTCGCTACCACGGCGAGAAAACACGAGCAGAAGGTATGATGACTTGGCATTGAGGTATAATGAACATAGTTACCAGACTAGGAATGTGGCGGCGTCTGCCTACGAATCGAGAGCTAGGTGCGAGAACAACCCAATGTCCCCGGCAAATTCGACTCACCATTGACTGAGGTAACGCACATCACGATGAGAACCCCATGAAAAACAAGCAACGGAAGGACCGAGAGAGCGGCCAATCAACTCCGAATGTTAAGATTGACCTGTCAGATTTCGGACCAATTCTCAATGGCTCTGTTGAGCTTCGTCCTTTGACGATCTTTGTCGGACCGAGCAACGCAGGCAAGACTTATCTCGCTACTCTTATCTATAGTCTCCATCGAATTCTTTCTGGATTCAGGAGACCAATTGGAAATACATGGATTTCAGACTATGGCTTCCCGAGATTATCTTCTGAGCAAATGCTGTCCGAATCTGACAGGGAACAATTTTGGGAATTTGTTGAGGTTTTGGCAAAGCAAGAGCAAGACATCAAGTGGTCACATTTGCCCACCTTTATCTCACAAGTTTTCACCGATCAATTGACAGATAATAGTCTCGGACTAGAGTACGAGTTATTACGTTGCTTCGATTTGACTGAACTCACACAGTTGATATGTAGCTCGTCAGAGCTGAATGAAGCAAAGATTTCGGTCGATATCCAAGCACACAATCGGAGTCATTGGACGATTGACTTCAATATCTCTCCTGACGATGGACTTTCTACATGTGTCAAGATTGATGATCTAATTCTCATCCCTAGAGAAAAGTTCATGCTCCATAGTGTGATATGGCAATTGCCGGAAATTCGAAACCATATAGATCACCCCATGATGAGAAACTTGAGAATGCTGGGCTTGATCATGGATGACTTTGCCTACGCGATGAATAAAGGACAGCGTCGCTTCAAAGACCACTCTATTCACTATTTGCCCGCTGCTCGAAGTGGAATCATGCAAAGTTATCGAATTATCGCCAGTTCGTTGGTCTCTCGTTCTACGGGATCTGTAGTTGATAACCTTGAGGAAATCCCGACATTTGCAGGCCCATTAGCAGATTTCATGGAGCGATTGCTCCTATTCAATCATAGGACAGAAGGCCATGGAATCCTACAAGAAATCGCAGACCTTCTTGAACAGGAAACCCTTGGAGGAAAAATTATTCGTCGCTCTGGAGTCTCGAAAGTATATCCAGAATTCATTTATCAGCCTTCCCATATTGAGTCCGATATTCGTCTTAGTCGTTCCTCCTCAATGGTCTCGGAACTAGCTCCAATTGTACTCTTCTTACGTGGAGTATTCAGTTTAGATTCGACAGTAGTGATAGAGGAACCTGAGGCGCACCTTCACCCCGCGGCTCAGGCGCGATTGGCGTACACATTGGCCCGCATGGTTCGTGCAGGTCTGAAATTGGTAGTCACAACCCATAGCGATTGGTTACTGAAGGCAATTTCTAATTTGATTCGAGAAGGATTGCTTCGTACGCACGACAATAACATTGAAGACAAAAAACCCCAACGGACCTTTCTGCGAAGGAACGAGGTTGGTGTTTGGCTGTTTCGTAATCTTGATACCGGTTCATCAATTGAGGAAATACCGTTCAATACTTCGGATGGCGTTGAGCCAATTGAGTATGAGGAAGTCGAAGAGGAACTTTATAATGAGGCAGCCAAGCTTCAGAACGAGATTGCAGAAGAGCAGTCGGAATGACGCGCGCAGAAGTCAATAAACTCATCGCCCAAGTTAGATCTACGTTTGGTGGTGATGCTCTTGTGGCCTCATGCAGCCGAGATGGATGTGATGTTTCGACTGCTGGACTTCCAACACCGCTTGTAATTGCGGATGTAGACTCGGGGTCATTGACGTCGTGGTTTTCTGGAAAGATGCCCGATTTTATTGTTGTGTATCCTGATAGAGTTCATCATCCAAGACGATTGATTTGGGACTTACTGACCTGAGTGCCCAACCTCAATATATGGTGTGATTGGAAGTC
>JAPPMB010000084.1 GCA_028819255.1 Bryobacterales bacterium
CCAATCGCCTTCCAGCCCTCGCGCTGGGGCTCGGTCGGCACTCCGAACTTGCCTTCGAACCATTCCGCGACGAGCGGGTCGAAGCGATAGCCCAGCATCGCTATAGCGTCTGCCATGCGTTCGGGGCACTCTCCCGGGAGACTCGGCTGAGTCCCGCCTTTCCGCTCCTGGGAAGCAGCGAGTCCGCACGGCTCGTCCCCGCTGGCGCTGCGCCTCTCAATCGAACCCTTCATCATCGGGGTTTCGACCGCTCCCCAGCTATGAAGCGGCGCCCACCCGAACTGCCGCAATTGGAAGACGAGACCCGTGTCGCCGTCGAGTCTGCGGGCGGTGCCAGTGCAGGGAAAATTGAAGCGGAGCCAAGGTCGTAACGCCTACCGGAATGGTGCGGAACTCTCCGCGCCCCCGGATTCTGAATTGACGTGGGCCGCCTGTGTCGAGCTCCGGTTCGTTCCCGGCCCGCGAGCGGCCACACCATAAGTGGCGACGTCCGCTTCGGCGGGCGGGCGACGCATTCCCCGCCTCCGCTAGACGGCGAGGTGATTATGACACAGCCCGCCGCCGCGGCTGCCGGGGATGTGGCGGGTGCCCTGGAACTGGCCGGACTGGTTGTTCGAGGGGGCGATGCCGCCGAGCGAGGCGGACCCGGCCATGCGCTAGGCGACGGCGCTGAAGCTGGAACTAGACACCCTCCGCCTGAACGATTGCTTGGGGCATATGACCAAACTGGCACTGTGAGCGTGTGCCGGACCGCACGCAGCTGGTGAGCGGGTGTCTGCCACCGCAGATGGTGCGGCACTGTTGACAGGGGCCGGGGCACAGGCCGGTATTCGCAGACGGGACAGGTGTGGAGGCGATGGGCCGGCAAATCGGGAGGCGCAGGCGGGCTGCAACGCGGGGCGTCTTCGCTGACGGCATTCCAAGGTGCGAGATCCGCGGCAATTCCGCACTCCGGCCCAGGCTCGGGAAGGTCGCGCCGGATTGCTTGGAGTTCATGGTGCAGTGAGCGTCGTTCGAAACACCGTCACCGCCTGGCCGTGCAGATGCACGCGATCCCCGGCGACTCTCACCCGGACCACGCCCCCGCGCGAGGAGGCCTGGTAGCCCGTCAGCGAGTCCTGTCGCAGCCGCTGTCCCCAGTACGGTCCAAGGCAGCAATGCGCCGACCCGGTTACCGGATCCTCGTCGATGCCGCACGCCGGTGCGAAAAACCGCGAGACGAAGTCAAACGCTCCACCGCAGGCTTGGCTCGTGACGATGAACCCGCGGCCTCCGAGCCGTCGCAACGCCGCAAAGTCAGGCGCGACTTCGCGCACGACCGCCTCGGAGTCAACCTCCAGGAGATAGTCGAACCGGTTCCGGCCCACGTACCGCGGCTCCACGCCGAGTGCCGCGGCCAAGTCAGGGGGCGGCTCGGCAGGCGCCGGTGGCTCCGCCGGGAAGTCAAGCTTGATCCAGTCGGCGTGGCGAGTCGCCCGCAGCACTCCCGAGCGCGTCTCAAAACACATTCCGGCGTCGCGCGACACAATGCCGTCCTCCCACAACACGTGGGCGCTCGCGAGAGTGGCGTGCCCGCAGAGATCAACCTCCACCTTCGGCGTAAACCACCGGAGTCCGTACGCGCCCGAGGACTGCCGGAGGAGAAATGCTGTCTCCGACAGATTCATTTCGCCCGCGACGCTCTGCATCCACGCCTCGTCGACCGGCCCGGAGAGCAGGCAGACAGCGGCCGGATTTCCTTGGAACACCTCGCGCGCGAACGCGTCCACTTGGACGAGCGCCACCTCAGACCCCGTCAGCTTGAGATCATTCGGGCGCCCCATTCACGAAGGCTATCACGAGGCGCACCGGCGACTGTACGCGCGGGGAGCCGAGAACATATGCGAGTCGAGCAGCGCCTGCGTGAGCACGCGTCGCAGGCTCGCCGGCTGAACAAACGCGAAGGCCAGTTCCAGCGGAAAGGAATGCTGCTCCGTCAGCGAGATGACAATGCGGTCGTCGGTGGCGGCCGCCTGCAGTTCAAGATTGAACCTGCGGCAGAACCTCTTGCGCAAGGCGAGGCCCCATGCGCGGTTGACCTGTGATCCCAGCGGCGCGTGGATGACAAGCTGCATCGCACCGGCCTCGTCAAAAAAGCGCTCGGCGACGATCCTCCGGGCCGTGGGCACCGCGCCCAGCGCAGCTCTTCGGGCGGCGATGTACTGCACGGCCTGTCCGGCTCCTGACGGACCCAAGCCGCAGTTCCGGGCTAGGAACTCCTCGGCTCGGCCGGGGCCGTCCCCGGCCATCTCGTCGATACGCTTCCTGAGCGAGGACACGTAGCTCGAGAGCTCCGCCGTCCGACCGGGGGCCTCCCGCAGCCAGAACGGGATGGAAGGAGCCGCCCCGCGAGCGTCTTCGACGCGGATCTGGCCCGATTCCACACGCCGGACCCTCCACGACGTGGTCCCCAGTAGAAAGACGTCGCCGATGCTGCTTTCGACGTCGAAGTCCTCGTCCACCATGCCGATGGTGGTGCCGGCCGGTTCGGCCAGGACGAGGGACTGCGCCGTGTCCGGGATCGCTCCGCCCGATGTGATCGCCGCAAGGCGCGTGCCCCGCCTCGGTCGGAGCAGACCGTGGACGCGGTCGCGGTGCAGGTACGCTCCGCGGCGTCCTCGGGCTGTCGTGATGCCTTCGGAGAGCATCTCCACCGCGGAGTCGTAGTCCCGGCGAGGGATTGGGCGGTACGGGTGGGCCCGTCGCACCAGCCTGAATAGGTCCGACTCCTCGAACTTTTCACAGGCCACCGCGGCCACGATCTGCTGGGCCAGGACATCCAACGGGGCCTTCGGGA
>JAPPMB010000016.1 GCA_028819255.1 Bryobacterales bacterium
CGTAGCAGTAGCTGCACCCGTGCTCGCACCCCCGGTAGGGATTGAGGCTGACCGAGAAGCCCAGGTCCGGACTCGAATTGTGGGAGATGACGCTGCGTGACCGGTCGATGAAGAAGTGGGTCTTCCGGGGCTGGGCTCCGCTGCTCTCGCCTTCCACCTCCGCTTCGGGCTCCAGATGAAGCCGCTGGAAGCGGTTGGGCAGGTCGTGCGAGGCTCCGCGGCCTCGGACAGGCAATCGCATTGGGGATGGCGGGTCCATGAGGATTTCGGGAGCCAGGACGCTGCCACGGGCCCCCCGATGAGGCTCGGGGTTGATTGTTCGGTATTTATTCGGTAACATGACCGGCCGTAGTCGCGCAAGGGTGGTGCGGATCCGGTCGGCACAGACTGTCCGGCGCGCCTGCACACGCGATACGTTCCATTTCATGGATGCGCTGCCAAGCTGGTCGGCCCTTGGACTACGAAGGAATCCCTGCACAGGACTCAGAGGTCTGAGTTCCGGGGCCATCGTGCTCTTCGCAACGCTGGCGTCATCAGAACCCGCGAAGGCGCTGCCTCAGGACGCCACACCACCCGACAGCATGCCCGCGCAGGTCGGCGTCGATCCCGAAGCGTTACCCCGGCCCAGCGTCCGAGCCCGGCGCGCTTCGGGCCCGATTTCCGTCGACGGGTTCCTGAACGAGCCGAGCTGGGCCGAGGCAGAGATCATCACCGGGTTCGTGCAGTCAAAGCCGAACGCCGGGTACCCGTCCAGCGAGCATACCGAGGTCCGCATACTGTACGACGACGAAACGCTTTACGTCGGAGCGACGCTGTACTACGAGGATCCCGCCGACATCACGCTTCATTCCCTCAAGAGAGATTTTCCTTCCGGCGAAGGCGACATTCTTGGAATCGCATTCGATACGTACCTGGACCGGAGAAATGCCTTCATGTTCGGCGTCAACGCCGGCGGGGCAATGGTCGACCTCCAGACCTTCGACGACGGGCGTGACATCAACTTTGCTTGGGACGGAATCGCGGACCGCGAGGTGCGCGTCCACAACGAGGGATGGACGGCTGAAGTCGCTGTTCCCTTCAGTACCCTCCGCTTCGACCCGAACCAGCCCGGCCGGCCCTGGGGCCTGAATTTCGTCCGCCGCCTGCGCCACAAGGGTGAGGACAGCTTCTGGGCGCCCATTGATCGGCGCTACAGCCTCAACCGCATGTCCGAAGCGGGTAGGCTTGAGGGCCTTCCGGCCATGAGCGGTGGGCTGAATCTCCTGGTAAAGCCGTTCGCGCTCACCGCGAGATCTTCGGGAGAGGCCCCCGGCGCGGGCGAGGCCACGGATTTCGATGCCGGGTTGGACGTGAAGTATGCTCTCAGCCAGGGCTTGGCTCTCGACCTGACCTACCGCACCGACTTCTCCCAGGTGGAGGTGGACGACGAGCAGGTGAATCTGACCCGCTTTTCGCTCTTCTTCCCGGAGAAGCGGGACTTCTTCGTCGAGAACGCAGGCCTGTTCGACTTCGGCGATCTGCCCGAGAGAGGATATCGGCTGGGAGCGGGGCTGGAGGACTTCAAGTTGTTCCACTCACGCCGAATCGGGCTTGAAGGGGGACGTCCTGTTCCGGTTCTCGGAGGGGGTCGGCTGACCGGAAGAGTCGGAGACTGGGGAGTCGGTTTTCTCAACATGCAGACGAGGGGCACCGAGGATGTCGCTGCCGAGAACTTCACCGCATTGCGGCTCCGGCGAACAGTGTTCGGCAATTTCCAGATCGGAGGCATGTTCCTGAATCGGAACATCACGAAGGAGACGCAGGGGGACGGATACAGTCGAAGTCTTGGGGCGGATCTCTATGCACGCTTCTGGGACCGGATGATCGTGCAGTCATACCTCGCGGGGACCATCGATGACGGACAGGGAGGAAACAACCGGGCCGCCCGAGTCTCCGTCGCCTGGCGCGACCAGTTCCTGAACACGTCGTTGATGTTCCGCGAGATCGGAGACGCCTTCAGGCCCGAGATGGGATACGTGCGCCGGGATGCCGTCCGTCACGGCTACGCCACGATCGGCGTCCATCACCGCCGGGCGGAATCACTTCTGAACGAGCTCAACCCCTTCCTGGAGATGCACTACATCACCAATCTGGCTTCCGTGCTGGAAACCCGGACAGGCACCGCCGGATTCATTACAACACTCTCGGACGGGAGCCGCCTGACGTTGCAGTACAACGATCGGTTCGAGACGCTGTTCGAACCCTTCCGCCTGCTCGGCGACCGGATGGTGCCGGAGGGGACCCACAGCTTCGGGGAGCGCGTCCTCAATCTGCAGACGAGCACCGGGCGCATCTTTTCGGCGATGCTGGGCTTCAGCGACGGCGGATACTTCGGGGGCACCCGCCGCTCCCTTCGACTCGGAGCCCAGTGGAAGGCGAATCACCACATCACCCTGGACGCCGGCATTCAGGATAACCGCATCGACCTGGGGGCGGGGCCTTTTTCGGCCAGGATCTATCGTGGCCGCGTGGAATACGCGTACTCGACCGAGCTCTTCGGGAGCGGGTTCATACAGTACAACGGGGTTACGGACGAACTCATCACGAACATCCGCCTCGACTACATCCACGCTCCTTTGAGCGACCTGTTTCTCGTCTACTCGGAACGGCGTAACACAGCCACAGGCCGTGTTCTCGATCGCCGCTTCACGGTCAAGCTGACCAGACTCTGGTCGTTCTGATCCCCTCGCCGGACCAAGGCTCGCGGAGCTACACCCGCCGCGGCCCCGTCTCCCGGAAACTCGCAGTCTTTTCCAATACGGAGATGAGCCTGAACCGGGGGAGGCGCGAGAGGTG
>JAPPMB010000075.1 GCA_028819255.1 Bryobacterales bacterium
CGCGAGGTCCTCGACCGGCACCGCAGCACCCGCGCCGTCGTCAACGTCGGGTAGTCGGTCACACGCGCGGAGGCCGGGTTGCACCGGGAGGACGCGGCATGAGGCTGCTGCATTACCTGGAGATTCAGAACTTCAAGCGCTTCGGCGACAGACAGCGCATCGAGCTGGATCACCCCGCCGTCCTGATCGGTCCCAACAACTGCGGCAAGACGACCGCCGTCCAGGCCATTGCGCTCTGGTCCCAGGCGGTGAAGACCTGGTACGACAGCAAGGGCAAGGCACCGCCGAAGGAACGCACCTCGACGTCGATCAACCGGCTGAACATCGTCGCGGTGCCAGTACAGCGCACTCGCTATTTCTGGCACAACACGAATGTTCGACGCGGCAACCGGGATGTTCCCCTGGTGATCACGGTCGGCCTGTCGCACGGGAACACCGTCGAGCCGGTCACCATGCGCTTCCGCAACCAGGGTGACGAGTTGATCTACTGCACCCCGGACGAAGCGACGCTCGACCGGCCGGAGCTGATCGCGGCCGCGGCCGGGCTCGGCGTCGAGCTGCTGTACCCGATGTCGGGCCTGGAGACGGAGGAGCCCATCCTCCAGCCCGGCCGTATCGACGTGCTGCTGGGGCAGGGGCAGACCGCGCAGGTATTGCGGAACCTGTGCCTGCTCGTCTACAAGGAAGCTCCGGAAGACTGGGACCGCATCGCAGCGCTGATGGAGCGCCTCTTTGCGGTCCGCCTCGGCCGACCGCAGGAGACCACGCGGGGCAGCATCAATCTGTTCTATCGCCAGGACAACGCGAAGGAGTTGCTCGACGTCGCGCTCGCGGGACGGGGCCTTCAGCAAATGCTGCTCATCTTCGCCTATCTCCATTCCCATCGGCGCAGTGTGGTGCTGATAGACGAACCGGACGCCCACCTCGAGATCCTCCGTCAGAAACAGGTCTACGCGCTGCTCCGCGAGATCGCCGCCGGGCAGGGGTCGCAAGTGATCCTCGTGACGCATTCCGAGGTGCTTCTCGACGAAGCGTTGGACCACAATCTGACGCTGCTGTTGCAAGGGCGGGCGGACGACCTCGCGGCGAAGCCTGACATTCGGAACGCCCTGAAGCACTACGGCGCGGAGCACTACTTGAGGGCGAGGCAGCGAGGCTATGTGCTCTACGTCGAAGGGCGCACCGACCTCGACATGCTGCGCGCGCTCGCACGCCGGTTGCGTCATCCCGCGGACGACGACTGGGACGAACGGATCAACGCCTTCTACGTGCAGGACAACTTCCCGGATCCGGACCTCGACGCCGAGTTGGAACGGGTCGAGGGCGGGTTCGGCCTCACCCCGCGACAGCACTTCTTCGCGCTGCGCACGCTGGTGCCGGGTCTCGTCGGCCTCGCGATCCTGGACGGCGACGGCCGGGAGCGGCCCGACGTGGACGAGGGCGGACTGCGGATCGCCCATTGGCGTCGCTACGAATGCGAGAACTACTTCGTGACACCCGAAGTCCTGACGGCCTACGCGAGGGAAGCGTATGCGGAAGCGCCCCTCTTCGGGCGGTTCGAGAACGAGATCGACGCGGTTCTCGCCGAGCTGATCCTGGAGCGCGTATTCTCGGGCCGCACGCGAGACTTCAGGACCTGGCAGGGCCTCGACGCCGACGCGACGCGTCTCCTGTGGACCTCCAGCACCGGCAGCATCAAGCTCGGCGACTTCGCCGAGGAGTTCTTTCGCCGGCTGGCCGACCGACTCGGGCATGCCATGTTGCTGCGCAAGAGCGAGCTGCATCGGCTGGTCGATTTCGCCGATCCCGACTCGATCGTGGATGAAGTCACCGAGAAGCTGGACCTGCTGGCCAGCCTCTTCGCGACGGCCAGACCGGGGGAGGAAGCCTGAGCAATCCGTGGCCCCTCCTCGCGCCTGTCCGGCGGGCACCTCCCCCATGGCGCAACGCGGGGTCTCACCACGGGCTGCCGAACGAGGTCTGATTGACGAATCGCCCCTCCCCCGTCGCCCTCGTCGCCGCGTTCGCCGCCGTCTACGTCATCTGGGGCTCGACCTATCTCGCCATCAGTTGGGGGGTGGCCGAGATTCCCCCGTTCCTGATGGCCGGGGTCCGCTTCATCGCCGCCGGCCTCGTCTTCGCGGCCTGGGGCCTGCGCCGGGGAGCGGCGCGGCCCACCGCCCGCGACTGGGCAATGACCGGCCTCGTCGGAGTGCTGATGGCGGCGGGCGGAAACGGCGGGGTCAGTTGGGCGCTGCAGCGCGTGCCGTCCGGCCTCGGCGCCCTCCTCGTCTCGATGGTGCCGTTCTGGGTGGCCCTCGGCGACTGGTGGCGGCCCGGGGGCGAGCGGCCCGCCGGCCGCGTGGTCCTGGGGCTCGTGCTGGGCTTCTCGGGGATCGCCCTGCTCGTCAATCCGGCCGAGGCGGCGGGCGCGAGCGGCCTCGACCCCGTCGGCGCCGGCGCCATCGTCCTCGCGAGCCTGCTGTGGGCGGCGGGGTCGATCTGCTCGCGCCACGTCCCCCAGCCGCACTCGCAGGCGCTCTCGTCGGGCATGCAGATGCTCGGCGGCGGCGTGGTGCTGCTGGCCCTGTCGGCGGCGGCGGGCGAGCTGCGGGGACTCGACTGGGGCGCCGTCTCCCCGGGCGCGTTCGCGGCCTGGGCCTACGTGGCCGCCTTCGGTTCGGTGGCCTACGGCTGCTACCTCTGGCTGCTGAAGGCGTCGGTGCCCGCCAAGGCCGCCACCTACGCCTACGTGAACCCGGTCATCGCGCTGGTGCTGGGGTACTTCCT
>JAPPMB010000056.1 GCA_028819255.1 Bryobacterales bacterium
CCAATCACACCATATATTGAGGTTGGGCACTCAGGTCAGTAAGTCCCAAAGCAAGGGCATAGACGCTTTCCGCCAAGGACTGGACCGGGCGGGGCGTGCGCGTGAGTCCGGAACCCGACGTCGGGGCCTGCTGATATGATTGTTGGTTCTGCGGCCGGCTTCGAAGGGATCCAGTGAAGCTTTAGGGCCACAAGAAGCTCGCCGGCGGCTGAAGCACGGGCGGGTGACTCTCTAGAGCGATGCGGACGGCACTCGTCACAGGCGCGACGGGCTTTCTGGGCAAACACTTGGTTCGCCTGCTGCTCGAGTCAGACGCACAGCTGCGGATCAGGGCGTTCAGCCGGTCCGCGTTCACGTACGAGCACGATGGTCGTGTCGAGAGCGTACGAGGGGACATCACTGATCCGGACGCCGTATCGAGCGCCCTGCAAGGGACCGACGAGGTCTACCATCTCGCCGGGCTCGTTGATCGCTCGCCGTCGGATCCATGGATCGCCTACCGGACCCACGTCAACGGGACCCGCAACGTCTGTGAGGCCATGAGGGCGCAGGGGCCCAGGCGCTGCGTCGTCGTGTCTTCCTCGGGCACGGTCGCGGTGAGCCGCGAGGCGATCGTGCACACCGAGGATTCCGGGTACAAGCAGGGAGTGGTCAGTCGATGGCCGTACTACCTCAGCAAGATCTACCAGGAGAAGCAGGCCCTGTGGTACTGCGAGCACAGGAATCTGCCGATCGTCGTCGTGAATCCGGCGCTGTTGCTCGGAAGCGGGGACGATAGGCTGTCGTCGACGAACGACGTTCGCCTGTTTCTCAAGGGCCAGATCAAGGCGATTCCGTCCGGGGGACTCAATCTGGTGGATGTGCGCGACGCGGCGTCCGGGCTCATCGGCGCCATGCACAAGGGCGTTCCGGGTGAACGGTACCTGCTCGGCGGAGAGAATCTGACGTTCCGGCAGTGGATCGCCCACACGGCCCATCTGGCGAAGGTGACTCCGCCCCGCTTTCAGTTCCCGGAGCGGGCCGCACGCATGGGGGCCGCCCTGCTGCGGTCCCTCTTTCCGCTCGTCGGCAAGGATTTCGAACTGGACGACGCCACGATCAGGATGTCTTCGTTATTCTGGTACTGCGACTCGACCAAGGCGCGGGAGAATCTCGGATTCAGGACGCGCCCGGCCGATGAGACGTTGCGAGACACGATCAATTACCTCAGGTCCTCAGGGGCCGCATAGGAGAACCAACGGGATTCGACATGGCTGGAGCCAAGGAACAGACTTCTTTCGACCTGCAGGCAGATCTGGTCGCGATGCTGGACGAGGCTGCGCGCAGGTACGGCCTGCCAACCAGGGACAAGGCGCTGCGCTGCGTCTTGGACTACGTGGCCACCGACGGCGACTGGGACGAGATCTTCACCAAGATCCGATGCCTGCGGTGCGGCCGACGACCGGGCTGGACTGCGGCCGAATAGGCCTGCGATGGGGGCCCGGAAGTTCCGTCAGCCCTGTGTCATTCTGAATCCGCGAGCCGCCAGTGGCGCGGCTGCGCGCCGCTGGCCCGCGCTGCGGCCGACGATCGAGGCCACTCTCGGAAGCGTCGTTGTCCACTTGACGGAAAGGCCCAGCCATGCCACGCAACTGGCCCGCGGGGCGCTTCGCGGCGGATCGGACCTAGTGGTCGCGGTAGGGGGCGACGGCACGCTCAACGAGGTCGTCAACGGGTACTTCTCCGACGGACGGCCCGTCAATCCGGACGCGGCCCTCGCGCTTTGCCCGCTCGGCACCGGCGGGGACTTCAGGAGATCCGCGGGAATCCCGACATCGCCGGAAGAGGCCGTGAAGGCCATCGTGGCCGAACCCGTCCGCCGCATTGATGCGTGCAGGGTGGGGCTGGCGGCGGCGGACGGGTCGGACCTCGAGCGCTACGTTCTCAACGTCGCGAGCTTCGGAATGGGTGGCGAGGTCAGCGTCAGGGCCAAGCAGTCCTTCCTCGCCGCGGTCAACGGCCGTGCGGCGTTCCTGTGGGCGACGGTTCTGACCTTCCTGCGGTACCGTGCCAGGACCGTCCGACTTGCTCTCGATGGGGTGCAGGCCGAGAACGACACGCGAGTGATGCAGGTTGCCGTGGGGAACGGCCGATTCCACGGTGGGGGAATGAACGTCTGTCCGCTGGCCCGACTGGATTCGGGATTCCTCGAGGTGACGGTGATCGAGGAAATCGGTCTGCTGACCTTCCTGCTCGCGCTGCCGCTGCTGTACTCGGGCAGGATCTACACCCATCCCAAGTGCCGTCACTACCGGGTGAGGAAGGCCGCGGCAACGTCCTCGGATCGCGTTCTCGCGGAAGCGGACGGCGAGGCCGTGGGTGCATTGCCGTTTTCGGTTGAGGTCATGCCGGGGGCGGTCTCGATCGCAGGCATCGGGGCGCCGGAGTGGGGCCAACCCAACCCTGGCTAGCACCACCTCGGTTCAGAGCCTCTCCGTCAACCGCCAGACGGCGTCCGGAACGGAGAGCACGCGCCTGAGGGAACCGGCTTCATCTGCCGATTCTTGGCCATGGCATCGCCGTCGCCAGCGAGAATCTGGCGAGCGCCTTGAAACTCCTGCCGACCGCGCCGACCACGCTGTTTCTATCGGACGGCAGGCCCCCGCGAGCCGCCTTCCATGCTTGACCGAATCGATCGCTTCGAGCTCGCTGGCCACGTACCGCACATGACGATGCCCTGTCGGCGGCCATCCGTCTCCCTTGCGAACCATCAGCCTTCGGAAGTCATCGGATCCGCGGCGGACCACCCTCGATGGGAGCTTCGGCCCCGGCTCCAAATCGCCCCGCGCCCATCGTGCCGGCCGGTCGCCCCGGCGTCGGGGACTCCCGGCCGAGAGTGGCCCGATGCGTGGTAGAATCTGCCTGACGGGTTTCGTCCTAGATGCCCTCTGACCTCTCGCTAGCGCGACGGCTCCACGAACTGGACCAGCGAATCGATCGCCTCACGCGGGAGGTCGAAGGCCTGCCTGCGCACATTGCCTCCATCGAGGGGAAGCTGGCCTCCCACAAGCAGGAACTTGCGAACTCGCAAGCCGAGCTCGAGGAGAACGGCAGGCGGCACCGCAGCCTGGAGGGCCAGGTCGGTGACTTCAGGCAGAAGATCTCGAAGCTGCAGGACCAGATGAATGTCGCGAGGACGAACGAGCAGTTCCGGGCGTTCCAGCACGAGATTCAGTTCTGCAGGGACAAGATCGACGAGCTCGAAGATCAGATGCTCGAGGGAATGGAACTGGCCGAGTCGCTGCAGGAGGACGTGGGACGAGCGCAGGGCGAGCTGAGGGTCGAGAGCGCGAAGGTGGCCGAGGAGGTCCGCCGGGCGAAGGCGCGCATCGAAGCAGACCGGGCGGATCGGGACCGCAACCTCGAGAGACGTCGCGCCTTGTGCGGGAGAATCGGGCCCGCCGCATTGCGAATCTACGAGAGGATCCGCGAGGCGAGGGGTGCCGCAGTCGTGTCCATTGAAGGAGAGAGCTGCGGAAGCTGCCATGTTCGGCTGCGACCCAAGTTCCTGCAGGACCTGCGACAGATTCAGAAGGGCGTCCTGACCTGCGAGAGCTGCGGCTTGATCGTCTACATTCCCGGCTCGCTCGGCAACGAGGTGCCGGTCGAGGATCCCGCCGGCGTCATGTAGGCGGGAGCGGACTGTACGGCGTGGAAGCTCTGACCTCACTCAGCGAGGAGGAGTCGCTCTACTTCGGATCCCTAGTCGAATTCGCGAACGCGGAGATCGGACCCCATGTCCGGGAAATGGACAAGGCCGGCGAGCTGCGCCGCGAGATCGTAGACGGCCTGTTCGCGTTCGGTCTGATGGGCATCGAGGTTCCGGAGGAGTTCGGCGGCCAGGGCGGCACTTTCTTCGAGGCCGTGCTTGCCGTTCAGGCCCTGTCCAGGGTGGATCCGTCGGTTTCCGTCGTGGTCGATGTGCAGAACACCCTGGTCATCAACGCCCTGCTCAGGTGGGCGAACGAGGAGCAGAAGGGCAGATACCTTCCCCGGGTGTGCAGCGACACCGTATGCAGCTATGCCCTGTCCGAGGCGGGTTCGGGGAGCGACGCCTTCGCGATGAAGACGGCGGCCGGGCGTCGCGCCGGAGGATTCGTCTTGGACGGGCGCAAGCTCTGGATCACGAATGCGAACGAGTCCGACCTGTTCCTGGTCTTTGCCAACGCCGACCCAAGCGCGGGCCATCGCGGCATCACGGCGTTTCTCGTCGAGAGGGGTTTTCCAGGATTCACGGTCGGCAAGAAGGAAGACAAGCTCGGCATCAGGGCCTCCTCGACCTGCGAACTGCTCTTCGACCACTGCCACGTCCCGATGGAGAATGTGCTCGGCGAGGTCGGAAGGGGATACAGGATCGCCATCGAGACCCTGAACGAAGGCCGCATCGCGATTGGAGCGCAAATGGTGGGCATAGCCGAGGGAGCGCTCGGTCACGCCGTGTCCTACCTGGGAGAGCGGGAGCAGTTCGGTCGGCGTCTCGCGGACTTTCAGGGAGTCCAGTTCCAGGTGGCTGACCTGGCGACACAGGTTGAAGCTGCCAGGCTCCTAGTCTGGAACGCCGCGAGGCTGAAGGACAGCGGCAGGCCGTTCCTCAGGGCTGCGGCGATGGCCAAGTACTTCGCGTCGGAGATGGCAGTAAGGGTGACGGCCCAATGCGTCGACCTCTTCGGCGGCGTCGGGTACACTGAGGACTACCCGGTCGCCAAGCTCTTCCGCGACGCCAAGATCGGAACCATCTACGAAGGCACGTCGAACATGCAGCTCCAGACGATCGCCAGGGACCTGCTGGGTCGATAGAGGCGCTACCGCAGGTCGATCATGGCGAGCGCAAACGAAGCCGAACCGGCGGTTGCCAAGCGCCACCGGAGAGGCGCCGCTTGGCGTTTCTGGCGTGTTCCGGTCTACTCCGGAGCCGGTCTCTGCTTGGCGCATGTCTTGCTGGCTGCGCTGCGATTCGGACGTGCAGCCCCGTCAGGACCCTCCCTCCTGCTGATTCTGTCCGGCCTCGTCGCATTCTTCGCGGCCGGTGCGCTGGCCGGCCTGTTCGTTCAGTGGCTCCTGCGAGGCTCCCGCGGCGGATGGCGCAGATTCGTGATCGTCTCGGCCGTCCTGGCGACGCCGCTGGCAATCTGGATGAGCCTGGTCGGGGGATTGTTCGGGCCCCCCGGGGTCGTGCTCTACTGCCTCGCTCCCTACCTTCTGCTTTCCGGGCTCCCTGCCCTGCTTCGCCGCCTCTGGCTGCTGCTCGCGAGATCCTCCGAGTCTGAGAGCAACTGAATAGTCGCCGGAATTCCGGTTCGAAGGGCCCGCGTCGCGGTACCCGCTCACAGGCCCCATCGAAGGGGTCCATCCATCGGAGAATACCGCTAGAACGCCAGCGGAAGCCTCTTCATTGGTCGGCCAGTGCCCCGGAGAAACGAAAAGTCGCAGCCTTCGTCCGCCTGCAGGACCGATTCGAGGAACAGCTTCCCATAGCCCCGGTCGTAGTGGGCGTCGCGGGGCTTCCAGGCGTCTCCGCGCCGCCGCAGCTCGGAGTCGCCGACCAGCAGATCGAGTCGTCGTCCCGCCGTGTCCAGCCGGATTTCGTCGCCGGTTCGCACGTGAGCGAGCGGGCCGCCGATTGCCGACTCGGGAGCGACATGAAGCACGACCGTGCCATAGCTCGTCCCGCTCATGCGAGCGTCGGAGATCCGCACCATGTCCGTCACGCCCTGCTTCAGCAGCTTGGCCGGTATCGAGAGATTGCCGTACTCGGGCATGCCCGGCCCGCCCGTCGGACCGGCGTTCTTCAGCACCAGCACCGAACTTGCGTCCACTTCGAGATCCGGCGAGTCGACACGGTTCATGAAGTCCTCGTGGTCTTCGAACACCACGGCCCTGCCCGTGTGCTGCAGCAGTTCCGGGGAGGCGGCGCTTGTCTTCAGGACGGCACCGCGCGGGCACAGGTTGCCCTGCAGAATGACGGTTCCGCCTTCCCGCTGCAGGGCGCGTTCCCTGGGAAGAATCACCTCCCGGTTGTGGCACTTCGCACCTGACACGTTTTCCCCTACGGTCCTGCCCGTAACCGTCACGGCATCGTCGTGCAGCTGGTCGAGAAGGTCGTTCATCACGACCGGTATTCCGCCCGCATAGAACATGTCTTCCATGAGGTGCTTTCCGGAAGGCTGGATGTTCGCCACCACGGCGGTCTCTCTCGAGATCTCGTCGAACCTCTCCAGCGGTAAGTCAATGCCGAGTCGGCCTGCCACAGCCTTCAGGTGGATGATCGCGTTTGTCGAGCCACCGATCGCCATGTCCACGCGAACGGCGTTCTCAAGCGCCTTTCGAGTGATCACCTGCGAAGGCCTGAGACCTTCCCGGACCATCTCGACGATCCTCTCGCCGCTCCGGTGGGCGATCTCGAGCCGCCGGGAATCGGCTGCGGGAATGTTGGCGCAGCCGGTCAGCGTCATGCCGAGCGCCTCCGCGAGGCTCGTCATGGTGGACGCGGTTCCCATCACCATGCAGTGGCCTGCCGAGCGCGACATCGCGCACTCGATCTCGCACCAGTCCTCTTGTGTGATGCGACCCGCCCTCAATTCGTCCCAGTAGTGCCAGACATCCGTCCCGGAGCCGAGTTCCTTATTGCGCCACATCCCCTTCAGCATGGGCCCGCCTGTGACGAAGATCGACGGAAGGTCGGCGCTGACCGCCCCCATCAGCTGTGCCGGAGTCGTCTTGTCACAGCCGCAAAGCAGAACCACGCCATCCATCGGATTGGCACGGATCGACTCTTCCACGTCCATCGCCATCAGGTTGCGGAACATCATGCTCGAAGGGCGCATGAACGGCTCTCCAAGGGAGATTGTCGGGAACTCGAGCGGGAAGCCGCCGGCCGACCAGACGCCGCGCTTGACCGCCTCCGCGACCTGGCGCAGGTGGGCGTTGCAGTTAGTGAGCTCGGACCAGGAGTTGCAGATGCCGATCACCGGCTTGCCGGAGAACACGCTGGACGGGAAGCCCTCCGCGCGCATCCAGGAACGATGCAGGAATCCGAGCTTGTCGTTGCGCCCGAACCACTCCTGGGAGCGCAGGCTCGATATCTGGTCAGACATGTGGCGCCATTATATGCGCCGGGCCCGTTCGGTTGCCGGTGGCTGGGCACCGACGCGGCATCAGCCCGAACGATCGAGGTTTCCAACAACGACCGAATGCCGATCAGCCCCCGTCGGCCAAGCAACTCGCGATCCCTCCCAATCTGTCCCGTAGTTGCGGATCTGCCGGGGGACTCCGGTCTCGGCTGCAAGAGTTCTGTCGGATCCACCCGGCGCGGATGAGCTGGATCCGGTGCGCCGTGGGACGGGCTTGCCGCCCAGCAGGTGCGGATCCTACCCGGCCTGCCGTCGCTCCAGCCTCCCGGACAGCGGGGGCGTACGCACCGGTAGGATCATTGCATCATGAAGACTGTCGGAGCATTCCTCGCCTTGGCGGCATCGGCCGCCTTGTCGTCGGCCGCGCAGGAAGCCCCACCAAACATCCTGCTGATCATTGCCGACGACATCACATACAGCGACCTTCCGCTCTACGGCGGCCAGAACATCGACACTCCCAACATCGAGCGGCTTGCGCGGCAGGGGCTGACGTTCGACCGGGCCTATCTCTCGATGGCCATGTGCAACCCCTGCCGCACGGAACTCTACACCGGACTGTACCCCCTGCGCAGCGGGTCGAGCTGGAACCATTCGGCCGCGCGCCCGGGCACTGCGTCCGTGGTGGGCCACATGACCGGCCTCGGCTATCGGGTCGGGCTGTCCGGGAAGAAGCATGTCGTACCCGACGATTCGTTCCGGTTCGAGAACGTGCGAGGAGTGCCGAATCCACGGGACGTCACGCCGGATCCGGATTTCGACACGACCAGCATGGTGGAGTTCATGACGCGCGATCCGGAGCAGCCGTTCCTCCTGGTGGCCGCCTTCCATGAAGCGCATGCCCCATGGACGGTGGGCCATCCGGAGAAGATCGACGCCGGGAAGCTCGCCCTTCCCCGGAACCTAGCCGACACGAAGAGGACACGCGAGCAGTTTGCGGCCTATCTGGCCGAGATCGTGGCGTGGGACGAGCAGGTCGGCACGCTCTTGCAGGCGCTCGAGGGAACGGGCCAATCGCAACGCACCCTGGTCCTCCTGACATCGGAACAGGGTTCGGCGTTTCCCGGAAACAAGTGGACGAACTGGAACACGGGGGTGCACACCGCCCTGGTCGCCCGGTGGCCCGGCGTGGTCGAAGGGGGCAGGCGGACGAAGGCCCTCGTGCAATACGCGGACATCCTGCCCACCATGCTGGCGGTCGCCGGAGGGGACCCCGAATTAGGCTTCGACGGCTCCAGCTTCGCAAGCGTGCTGCGCGGGGGGGCATCCGCCCACCGGAGGCACGTCTACCTGATGCACAACAACGTGCCCGAGGGGCCGCCCTATCCGGTCCGAGGCGTAGTGGACGAACAGTGGCACTACCTTCGGAACCTCACGCCGGAGAAGCTGTTCTTCGAGAAGCACATGATGGGCGGGTTTCGGAGCAACTGGTTCTGGGAGACATGGCTTGCCGCGACCGGGCCGTGGAACACGTCGCCCATCAACCGCCGTGCGGTCGAGCTGATTCAGCGCTTCCTGAGACGGCCCGCGGAAGAGCTCTACGACGCGGTGGACGACCCGTATCAGCTGAACAACCTGGCGCAAGACGCGGCCTTGGCCCCGGTTCGAGAGCGGTTGGCTGCCGAACTCGACCGCTGGATGCAGGCGCAGGGCGACCCCGGCTCAGCGCTCGACTCGGAAGCGCAGTGGCGGGCCGCGCGGGAGGGAGCGCACCTGATTCCATTCCACGGTCCCTGACGCCCGTCGGAGGGCGGGCGCCATCGCTATCGACGGGCGCGTGCGCCCGGAAACGCTCCGCCCGCCTGCGCTCCCCTATAATCCGACTGCGGACGGTTGGCGACGATGGAAACCCGCCGCTCCCTGCTCATTCACGCCGCTGGCTCTCTCGCCGTGGGAGCCGTGCCCGGCGGCCTGCGACGCCCTCTGTTCGCCCAGAGCCGCGGGAAAAGCTACCGCCATTCCCTACTGGTCAAGGGCGGGCGCGTGATCGACCCCTCCCAAGGACTCTCGTCTGCCCGGGATATCGCCGTCGACGGATCCAGGATCGCTCGCGTCGCCCCATCCATCCCCGAAGAAGACGCGCTGCACGTCATCGACGCGACTGGCCGGATCGTCACGCCCGGATGGATCGACATCCATGTCCACGTCTACGACGGGGTCGCCCCGCTCGGCATCCCAGCGGACCCCAACTGCATCGCCAAGGGCGTCACCACGGCGATCGACGCCGGGTCGGCCGGAGCGCACACGTTTCCCGGACTCCGCAAGTATGTGATCAATGTCGCCGACACGCGGATCCTGGCCCTGCTGAACATCTCCGTCGTCGGCCAATCCACGCTGTCGCAGGACAATCCGTGGGGCGAGCTGCTCGACCTGCGCTATGCGAACGCGGCCTTGGCCGGCAAGACCATCGAACGCCACCGCGACGTCATCGTCGGCGTCAAGGTGCGGCTGACGCGGAACATCGCCGGGGAGCACGATCTCGAGGTCCTGCGGCGGGCACGGGAAGCGGCGGACGCCGCCCGCCTCCCGGTCATGGTGCACATCGGCGGTTCCCACTCGGCGCTTCGGGACATCCTGAAGCTCGTGAAGCCGGGCGACGTGATCACGCACAGCTTCCGCGGGGGAGACGGCGGGATCCTCGACGACCGAGGCCGGATACACGAAGAGGTCCTCGAAAGCGTCTCGTCAGGCGTGCACCTCGACATCGGCCACGGCGCGGGAAGCTTCTCCTTCGACACTGCGGAAAAGGCAATGGAGCAGGGCCTTCTCCCAGGCACGATATCGAGCGACGTCCATCAGTTCAACATCCACGGCCCCGTGTTCGACCTCGCCACAACCGTCTCGAAGTTCCTCCATCTCGGCCTCACCTTGGAAGATGCGATCCAGCGCGTCACGCTCAACCCGTCCCGCATCTTCGGTGCGATCGGACAGCTGGGAACGCTGCGAGAGGGGGCTGAAGCCGACATCGCGATCTTCTCCCTGCGACAGGGCGATTTCAGGCTCACAGACGCTCTGGGGCAGACCAGGACGGGCCGACGCATGCTGCGCCCCGTCGCAACCGTGAAGTCCGGAAGGCTGTACGGAGCGGCGACGGTCCCCGTGGTGCGGCTGTGAGGGGGGCCGCCGCCCGGCAACGCAGCGACCGGCCCGGGACGAAACGGACCATCCTGCTCCGCGCTTCGTTCATGTCCGCCGCCGCGCTGGCGGCGGTGCTTGCCTGCGTGGAGCGCGGCGACGACCTCGCGGGCGCGGACGATCTCGCGCCGCGCCACTCGGTGCGCCTCGACATAACCGCCACTCGGTCCGACACAGGAGAGAGGATTCCAGCCAGAATCTACCTGTCCAAGGGCGGGCGGCCGTTCCGACTGAGCCCCGTTGACACGCTGCTCCCGCTGCATCCGGACCTGTTCTATCGGGAGCGGGTGTGGCGGAGGTCGTCCGAGTCGAGCGTTCTCGAGGTCACGGCCCGGGGCGAATCGCACTTCGTCCTGCTGGACGGCACCGGGAGCTTCGACTTGCCGGCAGCGCCGCACTATCGGATCGAGGCGTACCACGGCACCTTCTTCCGGCCGGCGGCAGCGGAATTCGCGCTGCAGTTCGGCGAGGACTCCCACATCGAAGTCGCGCTGGACCCCGTCGCTCCCGGAATCCAAGACCAGTGGCTCGCAGGCGACGGCCACATCCACCTGGTGCGAGCGCGCGAGGACGACTCCCTGTTCCTGCGCTGGATGCAGGCGGAGCAGCTCGCTGTCGCCAACTTTCTGGAATTGCAGCGGCAGCAGCACGCCGCGATGCAGTGGGGCTTCGGCGAGCGGGCCGAAGCGCGCGCCGCAGGCCACTCCATCCGGTCCGGGCACGAATCGCGCAGCCGGTTCTACGGACACACGCTGTTCCTCGGCCCCGACCGGATGGTCCTCCCGCTCAGCGTCGGCCTCGAGTACGCCAACCAGGCTCTGGCCTTCCCGCATCCGATGGTGCTCTTCCAGCGGGGCCGCGAACTGGGCGCCCTCACCGGCTTCGCCCATCTCTACGGCAGCCAGCCCAATTCCACGCTCCTGATGAACCTCGCCCACGGCACTATAGACTTCGTCGAGGTGTTTCAGTTCGGGGTTCTGAAGACCGACGAGTGGTACGAACTGCTCAATGCGGGCTTCCGCGTCGTGGGGCTTGCGGGAAGCGACTTTCCGGCGAATCTCTCGAGGTTCCCCGCATGGCCCCGGGCCCTGCCGCTCCTCGGCCCGGAGCGCGCCTTGGTCCAGGCGGACCCGGGCGAATCGGCCTACCAGGCCTGGGAGGACGGCGTACGGGCCGGAAGAGTTCTTCTGACGAACGGACCGCTGCTCGAATTTGCGGCGGGCGGCAGCCGGGCGGGCGCAACCGTCGAATGGGCGGGCGAGTCCCACCTGGTGCGATGCGTCGCCAAGGCCTACTACTTCCGTCCGATCACGTCCCTGGAGATCATCCTCAACGGCGAGGTCGTCGCTCGGGCTGATGGCGGCGGCGACGCGGAGCGCCTGTCGATGGACGCCAGCATCGAACTGCGAGAGAGCGGCTGGCTCGCCGCCCGCGCCACGGCCACCACCCTGGAGGGTGAACCTCCAATCCTGGCCCATACCAACCCGGTGTACTTTCATCGCGAGGGGCGGCGGGTGCGGGTCGAGTCGGCGCGGAAGGCTCTCCGGGAGCGCTGGCGCGTCGAGGCTGGACACTACCGGTCGAGCGGCCTGACTTTCCCGGACGCGGAATCGTTCGAGAGCTTTCTCGCAGGTGTGGAGAGGACGACGAGAGCGCTGGCCGACTAGGACTTGCCCCCGCACCGGCGATGTTCGCGAGCGGTCAGTTCGATGGGGCGAGCGGGCTGTTGCGCCTACAATCAACGTGATGGGCAGCGGCCCTGCTCGCGCGGGCTTGCCGTTGCGGAGGGAGAAGACGAGATGGCAGTCGATCGAAGAGAGTTCCTGGCCGCCTCTTTGAGCGCCGCCGCGGCATCGGCCGCGGTCAGGACGGCGGCAGCTCAGCAATCGAGCACGACTTCCGCCCGGGGGACGGGCATTCCGGGGCCGTATCCGGGGCGGGTAGTCGCCGTGCACCACCCCGCGAGCATCGTCTCAGGCGCCTACCAGGCCGGCCCCGTGGACCAGATGCTCGATCGCGGCATGCAGGAGCTGACAGGTGCGGACGCCTCGCTCGACGCATGGCGGGTGTTCTTCGAGCCCGGCGACGTAGTGGGAATCAAGCTGAACCCCGTCGGCAAGCCGCATGTCATTTCAGCGCCCGAGGTCCTGCACCCGATCATCAGGAATCTGGAGCGGATCGGAATCCCAAGACGGGACATCGTCGCCTACGACCGGTACGGCACCCAGTTCCAGGAAGCAGGATTCGTCGAGTGGCTCCCCGAAGGTGTGCGCTGGACATCGGGGTCTCCCGCATTCGCGAGCATCCAGCTCGACATGGACGGCTACGACCGCGACATCTACATGGAGATGCCGCTCGTCCATCCGGACTACGCCCCGGAGTACGACCTGAGCGATCCGCATGCGCGGCGCTCATACGTGGCGAAGTTCCTGACCAAGGAGGTCAACAAGGTCATCAACCTCTGCGTAATGAAGCACCACCAGTCGGCCGGGGTGACGCTCGCTCTCAAGAACATGTCCCACGGCTTGGTGAACAACGTCAGCCGCAGCCATGCATCCACGACGGCGAACGTCTGCGGGATCTTCATTCCCGCCGTCGTCGACCTGCCCGTGATCCGGGAGAAGCTCGTTCTGCACATCCTGGACGGAGTGAAGGCGGCCTACCACGGCGGGCCGGGCGGCAGCGTTGGCCGGTACATGTGGGAGCACAAGACGATGTACTTCGCCACCGACCCAGTGGCATTGGACAAGACCGGCTGGAAGGCGATCGACGAAAGGAGGGCGGCAGTCGGCAGGGCGCCCATCGCGCTGCTCAAGCCCGACGAGGACAGCCGCTGGCTCAACGCCCAAGTCGAGCACATCGAGCTGGCATCCAACTTCGGACTGGGGATCTTCGACGACGAATCGATGGACGTGAGGCGGATCCGCCTCGGCTGAGGCTTGGGTGCGTCGAGTTCGCGAAGCGGGAACGGAGGCTGAAGATGACGCGGCGAAGGGCGGCGCTGTACGGCTTGGGAGGCTTGGCGGCGATCGCGGCGGGCCAGAGACTGACACGCACAGCCTCGACGCCGGAAGCCGTCCTCCGCCTCGATGCCCGCCGACGGATCGAGGAGGACGGAAGCGTCTCGGCGGTCGTAGAGACAACCCTCTGGGGGGCCTCGCAGACAGCCGCGATCGTCTGCGACATGTGGGACGACCACTACTGCCGGAGCTCGGTCCGTCGAATGGTAGCCATGATTCCCCGCATGAACCGCGTCCTTGGGGCGGCTCGCGAGCTGGGGGTGTCCGTCGTCCACGCACCCAGCGGCACGATGGACTTCTATGCCGGTACGCCGCAGAGGGAGCGCGTGACAGCAGCCCCCCATGCCGAACCGCCGGTTCCGATCGCAAAGTGGTGCCACCTCGACCCGCTCAGCGAGGGGCCGCTGCCGATTCGCGACGAGGACCCTTGCGACGACGAGGTTGTCAGGGAGCGGAAGAGGTTCTACAGCCGGCAGCATCCTGACATCGGGATCGCGCCTGAGGACGGCATCAGCGACGACGGGCAGGAAATCTACAACTACTTCGGGGCCAAGGCCATCAGCAATGTCGTGCTGATGGGCGTGCATACGAACCTTTGCGTTCTGGGACGCTCTTTCGGAATCCGGCAGCAGGTGCGGCTCGGCCACAACGTCGTGCTGGCGCGGGATCTGACCGATTCCATGTACGACCCCCGGGACGAGCCCTTCGTGAGCCACGACGACGGCACGGCGCTCGTGATCGACCACATCGAACGGTACTGGTGCCCTTCGATCGTCAGTACGGACCTAACCCGCCGATCCGAAGCGAGCTAGCTTGCCCGCCGCTTGTGCGGCATGGTTCCGGCTGGGAGGCTGGGACTGCCTTCCTAGCGGGCTCTGTGCCGCGGCACGAGGCATCCAGGCGAGTAAGTCGAAGGAACTTCGCAGCTGGGGGCCAGGCAGTTTCGCGCGCCGACAGGCAGCCGGTGGTCTATAGTGAATGCGCCCTAAGGAGACCGTCCGACATGCCCAGCAATTTCACTCGACGCCATTTTCTCGGAGGTGCCGTAGCAGCTGCGACGGCCTGCCAGGCACCCACAGAGGAAAACGTCCAGTCGGATCCCGAGCCGGGCGTTCTTCCGTCGCGCCCGTTGGGATCGACGGGCAGTCACCCATCGATCCTGGCCATGGGATGCGGGAGCCGCCTCGCGATGTACGAGGAGGAGGACAGGGCGATCGAGGCGCTGAATCTGGCACTGGATCTGGGTGTTACGTACCTTGACACCGCCCAGAGCTACGGTGGCGGGAACAGCGAGAAGTGGGTCGGAAAGGTCATGGCCCACCGCCGCGACGAGGTCATTCTGGCGACCAAGATCCGCGTCCGCGGATACGAAGAGGCGATGAGGGCGACGGAGACGAGCCTGAAACGGCTCCAGACCGATCAGATCGATCTGATCCACATCCACAGCCTGCAGGACAAGGACGACCTAGCCGCCATCGAGGCCGGATCCCTCAGGGCGCTGATGGAACTGCGAGACCAAGGTGTCTGCCGGTTCGCCGGAATCACGAGTCACACGCACCCGGACGTGCTTGCCACCGCGCTCGACCGCCACGACTTCGACTGCACGCAGATGGCTCTCAATGCGGCCCGGCAAGGCCGTAGCGCGAACGCGCGCGATCCGGTCGACTCTCCCCCCGTTGACAGCTTCGAGGCCGTGGCCATGCCGGTTGCCGTCCGGAAGAAGATGGGGATTCTCGCGATGAAGGTGACCGGGCAGGAGTCTCTCGTGGGAGACGGACCCGGCAAGTCGGGCATCGGGCCCTTGATGCGGTACGCCCTTTCGCTGCCCGTGACCGCGGCCGTCGTCGGCATGCCGAAGCTCGACTTCATCCGGGAGAACGTCGAGGTCGCACGGAACTTCGAACCCATGCCTGCCAGCGAGATGGAAAGCTATTCGCAGCGGATGTCCGACCTCAACAAGCGCGCCATGGACGCGCGGTTCTGCTGCCACGTGGATGCCTGAGACGGAGCCCCACGCGGCGAGGGTCTGGAGGCCGGACCGAGTGCACCGGCCGTGTCCGCCCCGGCCTGCTAGCCGCCCAGGCTGATCATCTCGATCTTCCGCACCGAATCCGGGTGGTACCCTTCCGCGGACGAGATCGCCACCAGTCTCTCCTCGGAGTACCGGTCGGACCGGCCGCTCCAAACCTCGGCAATGGTCCGCCGGAGATCCTCGTCGGACGCGCCGGACCTGAGCAACGACTTGATGTCGTGGCCTCCCGTGGAGAACAGGCAGGTCACGAGTCTGCCGTCCGCCGTCAGCCTGATCCTGGTGCAGGCACCGCAGAACGGCTCGGTGACCGATGCAATGACTCCGAAGCTTCCCTGCCCGTCCAGGAACGTGTAGCGCTCCGAGGGGGCGCTGCCCCGCGCGGAGGTGGGGCGCCGAAACGGATGCACCGCCGCGACGCGACGCAGAATCTCGTCCTTGTCCACAAGCTTGCTCGATGACCAGCCGTTCACGTTGCCGACATCCATGAACTCGATGAACCGCATCTCGTAGCCGTGCGATCTCGCGTAGGCGAGCAATTCCGCGATTTCATGGTCGTTGACTCCTCGCTCGAGGACGGCGTTCACCTTGATCGGCGAGAGACCCGCGCGGCCGGCCGCCGCCACTCCCTCGAGGACACTCTCCAGGTTGCCGCGCTGCGCCATCCTGGCGAACGTCTGCGGGTTCAGGGAGTCAATGCTGACCGTTACGCGGTTCAGCCCTGCCTCGCGCAACGAGGCCGCCTTGTCGGCCAGCAGGGATCCGTTCGTGGTCAGGCAAAGGTCCTGGATGCCTTCGATTCCGGAGAGCATCGCCACGAGGTCCGGAAGGTCCCTCCTCAGGAGCGGCTCCCCGCCGGTGATGCGGACCTTGGACACTCCCAGCTGCGCGAAGATCGCTACAAGGCGTCTGATTTCCTCATAGCTGAGGATCTGGCTCTTTGCGATCCAGTCGTAGTGGTCCAGGGGCATGCAGTACGTGCAGCGAAAATTGCAGCGGTCGGTGACCGAAATCCGCAGATCCTGCAGTGGCCGTTGATATCTGTCGGTCAGCACGTCTGGGCCGAATACCGTCATTTTACCGGTAGGGCGGGGATCGCCCCATGCTGCGGCGCTCGGGCCGCGACCGAAGAGGGGCGAATCCGGAGGGGATCGAACCACGGAGCGCGGTGAGCCCAATCGACCCGGACCGGCGTCTTGAAGTAGAGCCAACGACTCCCTGCGCTCGACCAGGTTCCGACTGGCGGAGCGTGATGCGCCGGAACGGGCTGCGGAAGGTCTGAGCAAGCACCACCCATCGCCGACGAGTTTCCCGCCCGCAAGGTTGGTGGGCTCCGATCATCCAGACCTGCTCTTGCAAGCGCGCGGGATCCGAGCAGGATCGCCCATGGGACGCGAACTTCCCCTGCGACTGCGTTCGGCGGCCCGCCGACCGCGCGAAATCACGCAGAGAGGCCAATTGGTCGCGGAACGGGAGTACAATAGGGGACAGTCATGATTGCCGTCACGCCCAGCGCGACGAACAAGATCCGGGGAATGCTGGCCACGGAGAATCCGGGCGGCCTGCTTCGGCTTGGAGTGATCGGGGGCGGATGCTCCGGTCTGCAATACAAGTTCAGGTACGAGCGCAGCGCCCGCTCCTCCGACAGTGTCTTTGACGTCGAGGGGGTGAAGCTCTGCGTGGATCCGAGGAGCTACGAGTATCTCGACGGGATGACGCTGGACTACGTGGAGACCGTTCTCGAGCAGCGGTTCCTGTTCAAGAACCCGAATGCCGGGAAGAGTTGCGGATGCGGAAAATCGTTCCAGGTCTGAGATCTGGCGGTGAGGGGCGCCGTCTCCCTGGCGGACGCTAGGGCCGCGCGGCACCGGAGTGTGACCGGATGCAGAAACTACGACCTACAGACTGGTACGACGCCTTCAACCGGGCGGCCGGCGACCTGTATCCGGGCAGATACACGCGCGAGTACACTGCGCAGCTGGTCGACACGGCGCGCAGGATCGAGGAACTTGCCGAGCGCAAGCGATCGCTGATCGTCGCTCACAACTACCAGTTTCCGGAACTTCAGGAAGTTGCCGAGGAGGTTGGAGACTCCCTCGGCCTCAGCCAGTATGTCGCCCGACGGCCCTCGCCGCGGGTTGACTTCTGCGGGGTGTGGTTCATGGGCGAAACGGCCAAGACCATCCTCGGGGACCGTGCAAGGGTCTTCATGCCGGACCGGCCGGGCTGCTCGCTCGTGGACTCCATCGACCATGCCCGGGTGCTTCGCTGGAAGCAGACCTGCCCCGACGGGATCGTAATCTCCTACGTCAACACCGATGCGGCGACGAAGGCCATCAGCGACTACATCTGCACCTCGAGAAACGCCGCCCAGGTGATGGACCATGCCGCGGTGCAGAATCCCGGCAAGCGAATCCTCTTTCTTCCGGACAAGTTTCTCGGATCGGTGTCCATCTCCCAGAGCAATGCGGTCGACCCCTCCCTGGTGGACCTTTACGACGGTTTCTGCCACGTGCATGCGAAGATCGGCGAGACCGCGCTGGAGGACGCCTTCGACCGGCATCCGGACGCCGAACTGCTGATTCATCCGGAGTGCGGATGCGCCTCCCACTGCATGGCTCGCGTCATGCAGGGCAGTTCCCCGTACCAGAAGGCCTTTTTCCTCTCGACCGAGGGGATGATTCACCATGCGGCGAAGTCAGGCGCCAAGGAGTTCATCGTCGGGACTGAGATGGGCATGGTCTACCGGCTTCGGCGGGAAATGCCCGAGAAGAGGTTCTACCCTGTGAGCCCGGAAGCGGTGTGCGAGTTCATGAAGATGAACACGCTCGAGAAACTGCTCGACTCCCTGGAGCGGGACCGCATCGAAGTGACGCTCGAGCCGGAGATTGCCCGCAAGGCACAGCACGCGATCGACCGCATGCTGAGCATCCAATGATCCGACGGGTCCGGGCTGTTCGCGCCCGGCCCTTCCAAGGCCCGCCCGCCGCATGGGCAGGCGACGCGGACGGCCCGTCCGCGGCGGTCTGTGCGAGACTTTCTTCGGAGGCTCGCACATGACCTGCAAGACACTTCTCCTCGGGTTCCTGGCTTTGGTCGCGTACACGGGGCCCCTAGCGTCCCAGGGACGACTTCCCCTGCGCGGCACATTCGACGAGAGGCTCGAGGCCCTCGAGGAGCGGCTTGCTGTGGTCGAGGACCGGATGGCCAGGTCGGAAGAGGAGCAGGCCCGCAAGCCTGCAGTGGCCCCCGGCGGCCTTTCCTCCAGGTCCGAGGCCAAACTGGACCGGCTTGAGGTTCGGGTGATCCAGCTCGAGGGCGGCACTTCGAACTGTGACTGCAACCAGGCCGGCCAGCGCTCGCTGCTGGAACGGATCCGTTCCCTGGAGCGCCAGGTGGCGCGGCTCCGGTCGGGCGCGATCCGGTAGAATACTGGCCGATGAGACACCTCTTGGCAGGCGCTCTGTGCGTCGCACTGTCGGCGTGCGGCCAGGGAATCACGTATCTGGAGGAGTCGCGGCAGGCCACCGGCGTCAAGGTCGGCGAGGTCACCTCCAGCTCCGCCGTGATCTGGACCCGGGTGACGGAGTCCGCCGAGCGCAGGGCCGACGGCGACCAGGCGCGCGGACGCCCCGAGAAGACAGGGGCGGGCGAGACGATCGTGCAGATCGACCCGCGAACGTTGCAGGGCTCGGCGCCGGGCGCGGCGGGGCTCGTTCAGCTCCGGCATGCGAACAACGTGAACTTCATGGATCCGGTTTCCACGGGCTGGGTCGAGGTTGGCCCGGAAAACGACTTCACGCATCACTTTCGACTTGATGGGCTAGAGCCTTCGACTGTCTACTACTTCGAGGTCCAGACTGCCGATCCGGGTGGTGCGGTGCGGCACAAGGCTGTGAACGGCCGGTTCGAGACCGCACCGCCTCCCGGCGAGTACACGACAGTCCTGTTCACCGCCGTGACCGGCCAGGCGAATCGCGATCACGATGCGCCGGACGGATTCCGGATCTACAAGTCGATGCTGGACCTGGCGCCGAAGTTCATCGTCCCGACCGGCGACACCGTGTACTACGACAGCGACGCCCCGCTGGTCACCTCCATCGATCTCGCGAGATTTCACTGGCACCGGATGTACAGCTTCCCTTCCCTGGTCCGCTTCCATCTCACCGTTCCGGGGTACTGGGAGAAGGACGACCACGACTCCTACCACAACGACAACTGGCCCGGGATGTCGCGGGAGTACATGGGGACGTTCAGCTGGGAACAGGGCCTGCAGGTCTATGCGGAGCAGGTCCCGATGAGCGGCCTGCCCTACCGCACGTTCCGATGGGGCCAGGGGCTTCAGGTCTGGATTGTGGAGGGTCGCGACTTTCGCTCGCCCAACACGATCGAGGACGGCCCCGACAAGACCATTTGGGGCGCCGAGCAGAAGCAGTGGCTGAAGGACTCGCTTCTCGAAAGCGATGCGGACTGGAAGGTCCTGGTGAGCCCCACTCCGATCGTCGGGCCCGACCGGACCAACAAGGCCGACAACCATGCGAACGCGGCGTTCCGCCACGAGGGCGACGAGATGCGCGCGTGGTTCGCCGAGAACCTGCCCGAGAACTTCTTCGTGGTGTGTGGGGACCGGCACTGGCAGTACCATTCCGTTCATCCGGGGACCGGTGTTCAGGAATTCTCAAGCGGACCGGCCACCGACGAGCACGCCGGCGGTTCACCGGGAGAAGACAAGGAGTACCACCGCTACCATCGCGAACTGGGCGGGTTCGTCTCCGTGATGACGGAGAAGGTGTACGACGAGAGCAGGATCCTGTTCCGTCTGCACAACGTGGACGGCGGCGTCGAGTACGACTGGTCGCGCGCGAAGAAGCTGTGAACCGGAGGCCGGCGGGCCTCAGACCGGCCCTTCGATCAGCTGCAGCGCCCGCGTGATCCTCGCGAAGATGCCCGAGATCGAGTGGTTCCCCTCGATATGGGTGAGGATGCCGAGGTGCCCGTAGAGCTCCAGCATGGGCTTCGTGAGCCTGTGGTAGTCCTGGATCCTTCTGCGCACGGCATCCGGGTGAGCGTACGCGCGTTTCGTGTAGCCCGACCCCCATCCGGCCCGGCCCATGGCCAGGACCCGCTTGAACGTGATGTCGTCGGGCACATCGATGTAGATCACTTGGTCGATGTCCCAGTTCTGCCACAGGAAATCGGCCTGGGCTCTCGTCCTGGGAAAGCCGTCCAGCACGAATCCGTAATTCCAGTCGTGCTGGCGCAGGCGTCGACGCACGACATCCATGACCACTTCGTCGGGGATCAGGTTGCCCGAATCAAGGATGACGCGAATCCTCGAAGCAAGCTTGGTCCTCTGCTCGAGGTGCCAGCGGATGATGTCGCCTATCGATATGTGAACGAAGTCGAACCGGGAAGCCAGCAACCGGCTTTGTGTCGATTTCCCGGAGCCCTGCGGGCCGATGATCACGTACTTGTGCAAGTGGGGCCCGCCCGGCCGGGCGAAGCCACGACCGCAGACACTGAGTCTAGCGCAACGGATTGCCACTCTCGCGCACGAGACCGGCGAGGCTCCTAAGTGTCCGTCGGCGACGGCCGGCCGACAGAGGAGCAGGCTTTCTTTGCGGTTCGGAATCTCCTCATGTTCGGACGGGGCGTCGGCCATCCGCGCGAGAACGACCGCCCTCGCCGGAAGCAGCGGTCCTCCTGCCCACCGGAGGTGCAAGCGTTCACGAACTACCGCGCCGAATCGAATTCTCGTACGTGGCCGCCTTGTTGACCGCACCCGGAGCCAATTCCAATTCCATTGGTTTCCCGCCGCCATGCGGCGTGACCGCCGGCGGCCTCACGACTCGTCCACTGGATCAGGAATAATCAGGAACGCAAGACGACGGGAATCACCGTCGCGTGTGCAGGTCCGGCTGATCCAGCTCCCACGCATCAGGACAGCCGTGTGAAGGTCACGAATCGGGTTGCCGCGGAGGCCCGCCCACTCGGAGACAGTCTGCTTGAGTGGCGCCAGACAGCGCGGCAAGGCTGCCAGCGGTAGGGATCCGGCTAAGGACGGCAGACTCGAAATGAAGCCGCAGGAGGTTTCGGCGTCCC
Source organism: Bryobacterales bacterium (assembly GCA_028819255.1). Classification (GTDB taxonomy): domain Bacteria; phylum Acidobacteriota; class Terriglobia; order Bryobacterales; family UBA6623; genus VXMF01. Next base: position 21,453 of record JAPPMB010000056.1, read on the forward strand.
ATGGAGACCGAACCAGGCCGGTCACCCGGCAAGGCTCTTGACGATTGTCGAACTCGACAAGGTACCCGCCACTGTTTCACGATCGCGTTCGCGGCAGATCCTCGGCAGGGGCGGATGGCAGGGGCATGCTTGGCGAGCACGCACCGGAACCGCCTCGACAAGAGCTCAAATCGTGGCGCCGCGTCTTGGCGCTTCCCTCCCGCAGACACTCCATAGCGGAATCGTCCATGTCAAGCACTGTCTCCGGATCAATTGCCGTGTCACGAGGGCATCCGGGTGGATGACGGTTTGCGTGGCGGCGCCCTTTCAGTTCAATGCTTCCCCTTTTCCGGGACTTGTGCCGCCGGGACCATTCCAGCCCGACTTGGCGCGTGTCCGGGCTGGTCGCCCCAGCAGCCATCCGGGGCCGCAACGCACGCGCGGCACCGAAGCAGGGACCGATGCGGCCGGGGAGAGACGTGACTCTCACACCGCGTTCGGCGCCGTGCAGCCCACGGGCGGATGCGGCGGGCGGCGTGGACAGTTGTGAAAATGGAGGGGTCGGGCTGTGGGCCTGCCTCCCCGCCATGCTGCACGATCCCATCCACAAGCTGCTGTGCTCCTTTCCCCGTGTGATCGCCGACATCCTGCGCGGCTACGCACGCGGAAAACTGGGCGAACTGGTCGAGCGGCTCGACCTCTCCACACTCGAGCAGGTGGGGGCCGAGCGCGTCAGCGACCGGCTCCAGCTGCGTCTCAGCGACGCGGTCTGGCGCGTGCGGCGCGATGACAAGCGCTGGGTGTGGGTGTATTTCGCGCTGGAGTTCCAGTCGCGGCCGGCCCCGGGCACTAGCATGCGAATGCTGGCCTAAGTGGCCCTGCAGTACGTGGATCTGCAGCGCAAGCTGGGCTCTGGGAAGCTGGTGCCGGCAGTGCTGGGGTGCGTGCTGTTCAACGGCGAGGACGACTGGGTGGAGCGGCTGGAGACGCGGTCGCGGATCGACCTAGAGGCGGGCGTCGTCGTGGAGGAGATGCCGCCGAGGCTCAGGTTCCCGGTCATCGACGAGCGGCGGGAGGGGAAGAAGCAGGCGCCGCGGGGGAACGAGGCGGGGCTGATGTTCCGGCTGCGGGGGCTAAAGACGGGGAAGGATGCGCTGGTGCTGGTGGCGCAGGTGCGGAGGTAGCCGGGGCCGAGGAGGACCGGGGGTTGCGGGAGGCGGTCGAGAGGCGCGCTAACATAGACACCATGCTGAGGGGGAACGTGGTGCCGTTCTCGGAGCGGTATGAGCGTCGCGGCTTCGAGAGAGGCTCCCGGATTGGGCGTGAGCTCGGCATCAAACTGGGCATCGAATTGGGCATCGGACCGGATTTCGAGCTGAGCATTAAGCAGGCAATCGTGCTGTGCATTGAGTTGGGCATCATTCGGGAATTCGAGACGATGCCGGATGGGCATGTGCGGACGGCCCGGGAGCGCTTCCGAGACGAAGTGACGGAGCCGCTGGCTGCGCTAGTGCGTTCCAGGCAGGATCTTTGCTCACTCGCCGAGGTCGCCGACATCGTGATCCGGGCCCGGACGAGCGACGAGTTGGCGTTGCAGCTGAGGGCCCTGCTGGAGGCCGGGCCGGGCAACGGGAACCTGCGGCCATAGAACGCGGGCCACGGCCTGTCCACCGCCGCGGCACTGAACAACCCGGCACTGGTGCCGTCGCTGTTTCGGCGGCTGTTCGAGACGGTGCCCAAGACTTGGACCGACTTCATGGGGAACCCCGAGGAGGCGATCAAGCTCGTACTTCGTTCCGGACAGGGCGCATCGCGACCAGCGGGACCGACCAATGTCCAACGTCGCACGGGCAGATCCGCCTGAGTCCCAACCTGGCCGCCGCCCCCCTCCTCGGTGGAACCTCCTGGCCCTCCCCTCTCCGACTGCACGGATGCACTTGCGAGGGCCTTGACACACGTTCCACTCCGCCAGTTCGGCTCATCACGGTGCTTTCGCTCGCCCCCCGCACCTTGAATGGGCTTCTGCCCCTGTACACCCCGATCACTGGACCTGCCAGCGGAGATCGGTGGCATAATCGACGATTCGCAGGTTCGTCACAGCATTGGCCACGTCCGTACCAGCATTCGCGATCCTCGGGGCCGGGTCGGTTGTCACGGCCCGTCACCTGCCTGCTCTCCAAGCTGTCGGAGCGCGGGCTGCCAGCGTCTTCGACCCGTTGCCGGCCGCCGCCGGAGCAGCAGCGGCCGAGTTCGGCATTCCGAATGTCGCCTCCACGGCTGAGGCGGCCATCGCTGACAACGACGTCGAGGGGGTGCTGGTGGCCTCTCCCAATGCATTCCACCGCGAGCAGGTTGAATGCGCTCTCGAGTACGGCCGGCACGTGCTGTGCGAGAAGCCGATCGCACTGTCGCTTGCCGACGCCAAGGCTATGGCCGCGGCTGCCGCGGCTGCCGGGCTGGTGTTGCAGCTGGGGTTCCACCATCGCTTCAGCGCCGAGCATCTGTGTGCAAAGCGGCTGATCCATGCGGGCATTCTCGGCGACGTGCGCGCATACAGCGGTGTCATTTCGGAGCCGCTCGACGTCATTCCGGGCGGACCGCGAAACTACCGTTTCAACCCAAGCGAGGGTGGTGGACTGACGCTAGTTGATGTGGGGCAGCACCGGATCGACCAGATCCGCGACCTGCTGGGAGACTTTGCGACGGTGACCTGTGAAATGTCGTCCGTGCTGGACAGCCACCGAATGGACGACTGCGTCGTCCTCTCCGCGGCGATGAAGTCGGGGGCGCTCGGATCTCTGAGCTGGCACCGATTCGCGCGTGCGTTCACGTCACCTCTCATGTTGTACGGAACGAAAGCGACGCTTGGGTGCAGCGCCTTCATCGCAGCACCGTTCCAGTCGGCTCCGGTGTCCGTCTTCCTGGAAGACGATCCAACAACAGTCCTACCTCCGGACGTGGTCGCGTGGACGAGGCCGTCGCGCTGGTGGGGCGACGTCGAACCAGGCTGGGTCGATATCTGGCCGCCCAGGCGGAAGACGTTTGAGGACCAGTACCGCGCGTTCTTTGACGCCATCGCAGGCGACGGTCCCCTTCGCGCGAGCGCGGAAGACGGATACAAGGCGCTGGAGGTGGTACAAGCCGCCTATCGGTCCTTCGGAGAACGCCGGTCGGTCCGCCTACCGATTCCGGCCCAGTCCCACTGGGATCCGCCCTCTTGGTAGGCGGGCGGAGGCCGGTCGGGACCGTCAGGATGTACGAACGCGAACGAGGTCTTCGGGTGAGAAGCTCTCGCCGTCATCGTCGCCGAGAGGCAGGTCCAGTTCCGCATCGACCCGGATGCAACTGGCGCTGTCGCACGCCTGCGCCCGGACCGTGATCCTTGCGGATCCCCGGCCGACGCGCCGCACGCGGGTGGCAAGCAGCGCAGTCCCTTCGAAGCCGTAGGAGAACCAGCGCAGCGCCGGCTGGGAGAAGTCCTGCGGCTCACGCTGGAACCAGCCACCAACCTGTTGGAGGGCGCCCGTCACGGTAACTTCGGTGTTCTCCTCGACACCGAGGGACATCTTTCCGGCAAGAGCTTCCTTTGCACGCAGCTCGTTGTCCATGGCGTAGACATGCCAGCCCTCGGCGGCGGTGATCTCGACAAGCAGGTATTCGCCAGCCAGTCTGGCGCGACAGGTGACAAGGGGCGTCCCGTCCCTTCCCACCGCGTCCGCGGGAGCCGACCAATCGCCGGCGCCGAGCGACGCAACGATGACCGCAACCAAGGCGGCTCGAATCATCGACTTCATTTCCTGAAACTCATCCTCTCCGTCTTCAACGGCATCTCGATCCGTTCACTGCCTCGCAGGACCTGGAGCGTCAGCACGGCTCCCGCCTGCTTACGGAACTTGATGAACTGGTCGGCCGTGGTGGCGACACTGTCCCTGAACGTTCCGTCGACTCCGTACACAACGTCGTCTTCCCGGAGCTGGTGGCTGCTGAGCAGTTCGGCGAGCGGGTCGATCGACTCGACCCGACTGGCGAATCCGCCCGGATCGAGCCCGAGCGCAGTCTTTTTCTTGCTCGTCAGCGGACTCGACTTGAAATAGATTCTGGGGTCCACCGAGAGATTCCTGTACGTCAGGTCCGTATGCCACCAGAGCGAAGGCAGATCGACCGTAAGGTCCACTGGCCGACCGTTCCGTTCAACTCCGATCTGCAATACGGTTGCATTGTGGGAGAGATTCCCGTACTCCCACTGGAAGTCGGCGAACGTCCAGACATCAACGCCGTTCACCGTGCGGATCTCGTCGCCGTCCACCATGCCGGCATCGGCGACCCTGCCCGTCGCCTTGGCGACTCGCAGCCCGTGCGGAACGTCGAGCTCGATGCCGATCTTACGGATCTCCGGCGCTCGATAGAGGTGCGCGATCCTGTCGAGGGTGCCTTCGCGCTCAAGCTGAACATACTCGAGGTCCGCGACCAGATGGCATTCCACACACCTGCCTCTCTCGATGGTCCTCTCCCGAAGCACCGGCATCTCGCGGGCGTACCTCGCTCGAGGCGCCCGCTTCGCGGGAAGCCTGCCCTCGTGGTGGAGCCGGTGCAGTTCCAGGCCGCGCTCCAGCGCCAGCTCCAAGCTCTCAAGGTCGAGGTAGCTGGTGAACCCTCTCTCGTCGCGACCGCCGTAGCGCAGGTAGATCTGCTCGTCGGCATTGAGCGCGAAGAAATACAGGGTGTTGTAGCGGTCGAAATCAAAGAGGCCAAGATTGATCCCGTCCAGCCGCGTGATGCGAGCGGTCACGTACTGCTGCAGCAGCCGACCCCGCCTGGTGTTCTTCTCGGTCAGCACAACCTGTGCGTCAAATTCCCGTCCGGCCCTTCAAGGGGCGCACCGGAATTCGAGGAAGATCGGCTTGCCTGTCCGCCTGGCTTCCTCCAGCGCCTCATCGTAGGACTCGATCCAAGGGACGGTCTCGTTGGCGAAGGCTGGCGACGAGAGCAGAAAGCTGCCCGTCAGAAGGAACGAGACTGCAGACATCTGAGCGAGCGCGGACCCCGCCGCACACCGCCATCGTCCCGCAGCATCTCTCCAGCGATTCCACATGCGTGATTCCCAGATTACCATGGTCATCATCAAGTGCAACAATGTTGCATAAACTGAGCCGAGCAGCGAATCGCACTCCGCTCGGAGTCCGGCGTCGAGGGTGCCGCCGTCCGGCCCGCGAGGAACGCACTGCCACGGAGGATGGCGTCGCGGATCGCAAGTGCCGACGCAGCCCTTCGGGTGATTCCGGCGAGGTTGAGGACATCGGATCCTTCCGACAACGGCAAGGCGAAACCCATCCTCCTATCCCTCCCGGACGCGGGTTGCCTCCAGCACCGCGGCCGTCAGGCGGTCCTCTTCGAGTTCGAAGACGGTTCGAAGGTCCAGCAGCACCCTGTCCTTTTCGATGCGGGCGATCACGGGGGGCTCGTTCGCTCGGAGCCTCGACTGGATCCGGCCTGCAGTGAGGCGTCCTGCGGGACGAATTGCGACAAGCACGGACGGCAGGCTTTGCATCGGAGTCGATCCGCCCCCGAGAACCGATCTCCCGGGAACCGCCTCCACTTGAAACTCGCGGTTCGACTTCAGCCTTGTGACCAGGCGATGCGCCCTGCCTTCCAGGGATTCTTCGGATTCAAGCGCGAATCGAAGCGCCGGAAGCTCCTCAGGCCTTCCTGCGAAGTAGGCGCGGAGAGTGGCAGAAAGGGCAGCGAGAGTCAGCTTGTCGACGCGCAACGCGCGGAACAGGGGATTTCGACGAATGCGCCGCACCAGCTCTGCCCTTCCCGCGACAATGCCGGCCTGCGGGCCGCCGAGCAGCTTGTCGCCGGAGAAGGTCACAATGTCGACACCGGCAGCCAGGCTCTCCCCGACCGTCGGCTCGCGCTCAATGCCGGACTGCTCCAGGCCCTCCAGGTATCCGCTGCCCAGATCCTCCACAAGCGGAAGGGACTCCGATCGTGCAAGGGCAGCCAGCTCGCGGCGAGACACCCTTCCGGTGAAGCCGATCTGCCGGAAGTTGCTTGGATGGATCCGAATCAGCGCCTTGGTCTCGGGGCCGATCGCTCTGCGATAGTCCCCGATGCGGGTCCTGTTTGTGGTGCCCACCTCCCGCAGGATCGCCTGCGAGGCTTCAAGTATGTCGGGAATTCGGAATCCGTCTCCGATCTCGATCAGTTCTCCCCTCGAAACGACGACCTCGCCTCCGCGCGCCAATTCGTTCAGGACGAGGAAGACGGCGGCCGCATTGTTATTGACGACGATCCCGGGTGCGCCGACCAGACGCTCGATCAGCTCCCCGCAGTGGACATCCCGCTTTCCGCGGAGTCCCGTCGCGAGATCGTACTCGAGATTGGTGTAGGCCCCTGCCGTCTCGACGACGGCGTCGATGGCCATCTGTCCAAGAGGCGCACGTCCCAGGTTGGTGTGAAGGATCACGCCCGAAGCGTTGATCACGGGACGCAAGGGATTACGCAACAGCCCGTCGATGGACTGGTTGACCCGGTCCTTCACTCTCGACAGGCACTCTGCTTCGGCCAGCTTCCCCCCGGAAAGAACTTCGGTGCGAATCTCCTCGATGGCGCCCCGCACAAGGGAGACGACTCTGGTCCGCGGCAGAAGGGCGAGCCAGCCGAGTGCCTCGTCGGACCCGAGAACCTCGTCGACGCCTGGCAGCGAGCGGAGCACAGCGTTGCGACCGGCAACGTTCACAACCTCCATGACATCAGGCTTGCCGCCTGCTCGGCAAGTGAGGTGCTCGCGACCGCTCTCCCATGCCTATACTTGTTTCGTGAATCGCCGAACATTCCTGCTCTGCGCTGCCGCCGCTTCATGCGGAACGCGCTCGTTCCCCGTAATTGACACGCACATCCACCTTTTCGATCCCGATCGCCCGGGTGGCGTTCCCTGGCCCCCTGCGGACGATCCGATCCGGTCGAAGCCTACGTACCCGGACAGATTCCGGAGCGTTGCCGGAGCCCACGGTGTGACAGGCGCCGTGGTGGTCGAGTGCAGCCCGCTGATCGAGGACAACCAGTGGGTTCTTGATGCTTCGGCCAACGACAGCTCAATTGTCGGGGTCGTAGGATTCCTGGACGCCGGCAAACCCGGCTTCGGCCAAGACTTGGACCGCTTCGGCAAGGATCCGCTCTTCCGCGGCGTCCGATACGGTGACCTCTGGGGGCGGAACATCGTGGAGCAGATGGGCAACCCGCAGTTCGTGGAGGACATGCGCCTCCTGGCCGAGATGGACATGTCTCTGGACTCCGCCAACCCGCACCTCGACCTTCTGGAGGCCCTGCTGCAGTTGTCCGACCAAGTGCCCGACCTGCGCATCATTGTCGACCACCTGCCGAAGCTGCCCGTCGCGGCCTCCGAGCGCGCCCGATACGAGCGGATTCTGGGCGAGTTCTCGGCACGACCGCAAACCTACGTGAAGATCTCAGCCGTTCTGCTCGAACAGGGCGGCACGGTCTCGTACGAACTGGACGACTACCGTTCCACAATCGACGAAATCGCCGGCGCGTTCGGAGAGGACCGCGTGCTCTACGGCAGTGACTGGCCAAACAGCGATCCCTTGGGAACGTATGGCCAGGTCATTGGCATCGTGCGGGAGTATTTCGAGGAGAAGAGCGAGTCGGCTCGCGAAAAGTACTTCCGGCTGAACAGCATGGCTGCGTACAAGTGGGTCGATGGCTGAGCTGCGCTCAATTAGACCGGTGTTGCACCGGACGATGGAGATGCATCCGCAATCGGGAAGTTGGATAGACACTCCGATCCCATTTCATGGTCGTGGCGTGAATGGCCTGATTGCGGTCGATCGCTACCCGCACGGCTTGTGGAGCGGCTAATTGGGTTCTGAATGGCATGGCAAGAGGGTGTTTGAGTCGGGAACCCGATGCGGATCGTCGCGTTGCACTGCACGCACCCAAGCCGTTGGGTGCGGAATGAGGCTCTGCGGAATGCAGCACCAATGGACAACGGGGCGTAACTGCTGGGACTCCCACGCTGATTCTGCGACAGCGTGTTTCAGTCCGAATGATCCACGCATACAGCGGGGGAGGAACTTTCATCTCAGCGTCGGACCCATGATGATGTCGGGGCGCTTCGCGTCGTGACTCCGGGGCTCAAGCAAGCCGACGTGTGGTAGGCTGACCGATGGTCTTGCATCCGAGAGACTCACAGATCGCTCTCCTCCGACACCTCACGCCAGTTCTTGGGCGCAGCAGCCACGTGTCCTCCCAGAGAAGAGCTTGAGACGAGAAAGAAGACCTTCAACAACTGTCCACCAAGACGGGATTAGCCCACTTGTCCTTGAATCGCTCCCAGCCCAGAAGCTTGGCCAACCCTGGTAACGCCCGCATCAACTCACAATGTCCTGAGTATGACGATCTCTTTGCCGCTGCGCTCGGCGCGCCATATCGACCATTCACTTGGCAGCGCATCGTAGCCGAAGGCGACTTGCCGAAGGTCTTGATTGCCCCAACGGGCTCAGGCAAGACCGCCGGCGTGACCTTGGCGTGGGCGTACCGTAGGTTGCGCAACCACAAAGATACTCCAAGGAGGCTAGTGTGGTGTTCGCCCA
>JAPPMB010000011.1 GCA_028819255.1 Bryobacterales bacterium
CGAAGTCCACCTTAACTTTGTCGATCCGTGGTCCAAACAAGTAGGACCACCTTAGACTGCCGGGATACGGGATCCAGTTCCACGGCACCGAGGGGACACTCTACGTCAATCGGGCTTACTGGGAGATCACCCCTGAGACGCGCCGCTACCGTGAACCCGAGGTCCGTGTCGAGCAACGCATGGAAGCTGCGGAAGGCAGGGCGAGCAATCCTACCACAGACGATCACTGGAAGGACTTCATCGCCGCAGTGCGCAACCGCACCAAGCCGATTTGCGACATCGAGACCGGTCATCGGTCCACCGCGATGGCGCTTCTTGGCAACATTTCTTTGCGAAGCCGTCAACGCGTCGACTGGGATCCAGTTGCCGAGACGACGACCAATCCGGAAGCGAGAACCTACCTGAAGCGGGACTACAGGCCGCCCTGGCAGCTCGAACTCTAGCGGCACTCTACAGCCAACACAGATGCCAAGGGGGGAGTCTTGCGGAAAGCGTTCGAGCCGTCTATGGGACGGGGAGCTTGAAGGGACCGACCGGCAGGCAGCTGCATGGCACTCCACTCCATAGCGGGGACGGGCGGCTCCCGGCGCACCACCTTTACCAGCAAGTCCTGAGTGCCGTTCCGCGCCACGCTGTGCTTGCCCTGCATCGTCAGATGCATCTCCTTCAGGCGCTGCAGATCGCTCATCGCTTCCGCTCACTCGGCCTCAATCTTCTGTCCGGCCATCCGCCATCGCAACTCCTCGCATCAATTCCGTGTTGCGAGCGGCCGCGCAAGTGCTACTCTCAACTCAATTCGGATTCAACTCGGTCGATATTACGCACTCGCGTTGAACCGAAAGAAGCATGATCTCAACGGACATCACCAAGACACACGTTTCGGACGCCATACGGCGCGTTATCCGCGATGGAGTCCCATCACGACGAAGGAGCCGAGGCTACTGCCTGGTGACGAACGGCAAGCACCTGCCCCCGAAGTACACGATCGCGCGGGCCCATGAGGTTGTTTCGGGCAAACTGCTGCCCCCAGACGAATTCTCCGGAGGCCGGGAGTCCAACGAGTTTCTCCGGAGCCGCGGCTTCGCCGTCGTCAAGTGCGGCTGCGGCGGCAACATTCAGGGTCCCCGCGTCCCGCGGGAGCCCGAACCAACGACAGAGCCCGAGCCGACGGCGGGACGGCACTCCGAGCGGTGTGCCGAGTGCAAGACCCGGGTTCGCCAACTGCTGGACCGCATCTACGGAAATTGCCTGCGCAATCACAGATTCAGATGGCCAATCGGCCTCGCCGATTACGCCCAAACGCCGATCGGCTCCGCTCTCGGGAAAGTGGCACGGGTTCTGGAGGAGCATCGGGGCTTCAGGACCGACGAGTTCGTACGAACCAGCATGCTGGCACCCTGCGACTACTGGGTCCCCGACCCCGGATTCATCGTGGAGTTCGATGAGAGCCAGCACTTCACGAACCCGCGGAGGCTTGCGCTCTCCGTGTACGCGGACTCGGACCTCTTGGGCTTCTCTGCAAAGCGTTGGATGGAGCTATGCGAACGTCACAGCGCAAGAGACAACGACCCTCCGTACCGCGACGAACAACGAGCTTGGTACGACACATTGCGGGATCTGGTCCCGTCGATCAAGGGCTTGGAGCCGACAGTGAGGCTCTACGCCCGCGATTGCGCTTGGTGCTCCCTCGATCCGGACAGCGCGGAGGACCGGGAACGCTTCTCGGACCTGATGAACAGGGAGCATCCGCTGTCCGGTCCGACGCCGGAGGAGATCCCCTCCGTCGCTGTTCGACCTGCCTCAACCCTGCACGTGGGGATGATGTTTCCCCGGTGGGACCCAGAACAGCCGAACGTGCCGCCGGACGTGCCAACGGCGGCTTCATTCGCCGGCGAAGCCGTCGACTTCGTGCTCTTTCCCGAAGCCTACATTTGGGAGTCCGACCAAGAAAGCGCCGAGGCCCTGAAGAAGCTCGCCTCGGATCTAGGTGCAACGCTCCTAGTCGGCGCGACCGATGACTCTAGGAGGCGCAGGCGGGAGGTCCTCCTGCGTTTCGATCCCGATCACTCCCGCTCCCAGATGTATGTCAAGCACTCCCAAGCATGCGCCGTCGCTTTCGAACGGCCGGATTGGCAGCCGAGCTCCGAGCTCCCGACCTTTGAGCTGGGCGGCGTCACCGCAGGGGCGACGATTTGTCACGATCACTATCTAGGTCTGCTTCCTCGCTTTCTCGGGAAGCGCGGTGCATGCCTCTGGGTCAATCCAAGCTTTGACAACGTGGTCGATATCAAATGGTCATCAGTCCTGCGGATGCGAGCAGTAGAAAACCACTTCTTTGCTCTTTGCAGCCTCCATGACAACATTAGAAAGAGAACCAGAACTCATCCCTTTGCGTTCGCTCCTGACGGCGCTGAACTCTCGGCAAGAAAAGCGGGTTCAAGGGTCGAATGGCCTCTTTCCGAATGTCGCGATCCCGGAAACATTTACATTGTCAACATTGATTTGGCTGCCGTTGACAAGCCGCTCGAGTGGTCGACACTTCCGCCTGCCAAGAAACCGAAACGTCCTCGCAATGGGAAGCCCTTGAAGCCCATCCGCGTCGCACTGAGAGACGGACAGCCGGCCGTGGTCAGATGCTCGAACCAGTACACCGTCGATTCGGCCTTCCGTGTTGAGACCGTCCACGGTCCGGTTTATGTGGGGACGTTGCCAGGGGAGCGGATTCTGGACGCGGCCGAGTGCTTCCGCGTACTCGATCACGCCAAGCAGATGAACTGTGCCCCGATCATCTGGAATCACTGGGAGCGCCTTCCAGCCGAGTCAGGGCGCTTAGCGAACCTCATGATGGGGAGGGCGATCGAGTGCTGCGCGCCAGTCGTGATTTCGGACAGAGACGAGATACATGAACTGGTCGAGCTATCAAACAGAAACAAGTTTCCAACTCGGCGAGTCATCGAATCGTCTGGAGAGGCGATCGTCGATATTGGATATGCGTGGGGACTCGACAGTGCGTTCAAGATGGTTACCAAGCGTCTTCCTGCAGACAAGAGGAGAGACATGAGGGGAATTGCACTGGATCTCTATCGGAGTCTTTGCTAGTGGTCACCCTCGGTGTCGATCTCGCGTCGAAGCCGAAGCGTACGGCCAGTTGCCTAATCCGTTGGAACAGCACATCGGCGCTTGTCGAGAAACTCTCGATGGGTGTGACAGACTCGGATCTACATGAGCTGTTCGGGCGCGCAGACAAGATCGGAATCCATGCCCCGTTTGGCTGGCCTGCGCGCTTCTCCAGGGCCATTGCCGATTACTCGGCCTCGACGGTCTGGCCTGCTGTTGGCGTCTCCCAGCTTCGGTTCCGAAGAACGGACGAGGTGGTGAAGGAGAAACTGGATCGATGGCCCCTAAGTGTCTCGACGGATCTGATCGCAGTGCCCGCGTTCCGAGCTGTCCGTCTGCTCGCAGAGAGAGCCGCAACCGGCGAAGCCATTGATCGGAGCGGCGGTGGCCGCTTCGTCGAAGCGTACCCGGCCGTAGCCCTCATTGTGTGGGGATTTCTCTCGCGCGGATACAATGGCACTCGGGGAGCAGCGGTTCGTGACCAGCTTGTGACTGAGTTTGCCAAGCAGACCACGGCTTGGCTCACAATGTCCCAACAGAATTGGTCTCGATGTAGAGCGTCAGACGATGTGCTCGATGCGCTAGTGGCAGCTCTGGTCGCTAGAACAGCGGCAATCGGCTGCTGCGAACCGATTCCGCCCACGGATCGCGAACTGGCCACTGAGGAGGGATGGATCGCGCTACCGCAATCTGAAACCCTCGATAAGCTCCTGTAGACCCGCCGGGTACCGGCCGCTTCACCCGCCTTGACGGCCTGCTCGCAGCGCAGACAGCCCCGTTCGCTCCGAGGCCCGACACAGTTCACCTTGGTAGTGTGCGAATTCTCCATCCGGCAAGGAACAACGGGCAACTCATCTCCGGGCCTCGCTCGGAAGAGGCCGAAATGCTCTTGACCAAGGTGGAGACCCGCTCCAGCCGATCGGCTCGCATCTATCGTGCGGCGCGTCAGCCACGGACGGACGCCGGGATGGATCACGGACTGCATGTGCCACCGCGCGGAGATGCAGTTTGCTGGTCCTGCCCAGCGCGGCGAAAGTCGACGGGCGAGTTCTCCGAGCGCTTCGCGGCTGGTAGGCCGTTCAAGCACGCTGCCGCATGCGATGCGGGCAGACAGGACTGGGCACAGGCATCACGGAAACCCGTAAGTTTCTCAAGGACGGATGCGAAGCCTTTGGAGGGAGCACGGGGGATGCAGGGCTTCAGATCTCAGCCCGAAGCCTACTCGAGCTCCTCCGGTGCGAAGTACTTCTCCAGGAGCACCCGGGGCTCCCGCACACCCATCAGGGATCCGGCGACGCAACCCGCAGCGCTCATGGCAAGCGACCAAACGAACGGGTCAAGCTCCAGGAAGCTCCGCGTGCCGTAGGCGGCGTACTGCAGCAGGAAGGACACGAATCCGGCTACTACGCCGACAAGGCAGCCGGTCCTGTTCATTCCGGGCCAATACACGGCGAGAAGCGTTGGGATCAGGAATGTGGCGGCGAGCCCAGTGCCTGAGAAGATCACGATGTACTGCAGATAGTCCGGAGGGCGGAGCGCGAAAGCGCCCGCCACAAGACCCACCACGACGATGGAAAGATGTGTGACGGCTTTGGCTCGCCCCTCGCTGACGGGCCCTCGCACGTTCCGCTGGTAGAGGTCGCGCGCGATGGCCCCGGACGCCACGAGCAGGTACGAGCTGATTGTGGACATGATCGCCGCCATCGGTGCGGCCAGCACCAGTCCGGCAAGGGTCGACGGCACCGCCGCGAGGATCGTCGCAGGCATGGCGTGGTCCCCGGCCGCGAGCTCAGGGACTAGGACGCGTCCCAGAATGCCCACGAAGATGACAGCCGGATACAGCAGCAGGATGTAGCAGCCGATCAAGAGCGCGGCTCGACGCAGCGTCGCCGTGTTCCGGCACGCCAGAAACCTCGTGATTAGGGCGGGTCCGCCGGCTGTTGCCAGAGGCCAAACGAAAAAGAACGAGATCGCGGCCGGGAGCGGCAGGAACTTGTCCGGTCCGAGTGGCGTGAGAAGTTCAGGCGACTGGGCGCTGAGTCCGTCGTACACGGCCTGCAGCCCGCCGACCTTGTAGAGGCCGAATCCGGCGGTCAGCAGGACTCCTATGAGCATTACGACAGCCTGAAAGCTGTCAGTCCAGGCGACAGCCCGGAATCCGCCGTACGCCGTGTAGAGACCTACAACGACGGCAAACGACAGAACGCCCCAGGCGTAGGGCACGCCCATCACCGCCTCCAGCACACGCGCCCCGGCGATGTATTGCGCAACGATGAAGCTCGTGTGAAGCACGAGCATGGCTACGCCCGACACGGCCCCGATCGACTTGCTCGCGAAGCGGTCCCTCAGCAGGTCGGGAAACGTGAGGGCGCCCGTCCGGCTTCCAAGCTCGGCGATCCGCCGGCCCAGCAACCCGAATCCTGTCGTGGCGACCACAATGTACCCGGAAATCCAGAGCATCACGGACCAGCCGTTGGCGTGCGCAAGGGCCGGAGCACCAATGAATGTCCCGCCGCTTGCCGACGTCGCAATCCAAGTGAGACCCAGCACCCAGGGCCCGATCGTGCGCCCGCCAACGAGAAACTCCTGCAGGAAGCCGCCCCGAACCGCCTGCCGCCTCGCCATGTAGGCGAGAAGGAAGGTCAGGGCGATGTACACGCCGAACGCCAGCCGGACCGATGAGGCGGTTTCGTACATCGGTGTCAGGGCTTGGACCCGGCCGACTCGCGACGGCGGCAAAACCACAGGTGCAGCCCGAAGAAGACCAGCCAGGGCGCGAAGACGCCGACCGCCGCCCACCGCGGTACGCCCAGGATGGGCTCGACGCGGCCGCCGAGCCAGGTTGAGAGACCGACGGTGGCGATCAGCGCGGCGCACCACAGGAGGGCGGCCTCGACGGCCTCGCGTCGGGCCGGCCTGGAGTCCGGTCCGGGACTGCGGTCCATGTCATCCATGACCGCTTGCACCCCGGCCGCCGCCTTGGTGAGTCCCCCAATCTTCATCGTATCCGAGCATCTTCCGCATTGGCTGGGCCGCGAATCCATCGGTCATGAGTTCGATGTGATCCGGCGAAACCATGCTTGGATGGTCCGTTCCGCAGGCCCGGCTGAGCAGGGTGAGCTCCTTGCGCATCGCAATGATGTAGTCCGCCGCACGCACCGACTTGGACTCGGGATCGAGACCCCGCATCAGCCACTTGTTCTGGGTCGCAACCCCGGTGGGGCACCTTCCCGTGTGACAACGCTGGGCCTGGATGCACCCGACCGCCATCATTGCCTCCCGCCCGACATTGACCATGTCGCAGCCCATGGCGATTGCGAGGAGCGCGTTTTCCGGCAATCCCAGCCGCGCGGAGCCGATGAAGACGATGTCCCGGTGGAGGTCTCGCTTGGCGAATTCCCTGTAGACTCGCGGAAAGCCTAGCCGAAAGGGCAGGGCGACGTGATCCGAGAATGTGAGCGGCGCGGCTCCGGTGCCGCCTTCGCCGCCGTCAATCGTCACAAAATCCAGGGACCGTCCGGTCCGCTCCGTGAGCCTCGCGAGGTCTTCCCAGAATCCGATCTCGCCGACCGCCGACTTGATTCCGATCGGAACCCCCGTCTCGGCGGCTAGAAGCTCGACGAAATCGAGGAGGCTGTCGGCGTCCGAGAACGCCGAGTGCCGATTGGGGCTCACGCAGTCCCGTCCGGCGGGAACGCCGCGGAAGCGGGCGATCTCCGGGGTGACCTTGGCCGCCGGAAGAACTCCGCCCAGGCCAGGCTTGGCGCCTTGGCTGAGCTTGATCTCCACTGCCCTGACCGGACATTCCGCGACCTTGTCCCTGAACCGCTCGAAGTCGAACTGCCCGGCTGCGTCGCGGCAGCCGAAGTAGCCGGTCCCGATCTGCCAGACAAGCTCCCCGCCGAGCAGGTGGTAGTCGGAGATGCCTCCCTCTCCGGTGTTCTGCAGGCAGTTCGCGAGCTTGGCCCCGCGATTCAGCGCCTCTACCGCATTGCGGCTTAAGGATCCGAAGCTCAGGGCGCTGATATTGACGATGGACGGCGGGACGAACCGCATCTTGCGACCGCGATATCCGCCCAGTTCCTTGGAGCACGGCAACGGGTAGTCCGGCGGATCTCCTTCGGGCGGCGGGGAAGCAGGGAAGCTGGCGTGCTTGATGAGGATGTAGTTCGAGGCCGTGTCGATGTGATTGTCGGTGCCGAATCCGAAATAGGAATTCTGCCGCTTGGCCGTGCTGTAGATCCAGCGCCGCTCATCCCTGCTGAACGGACGCTCCTCGTCGTTGCTGGTGACGATGTATTGCCGCAATTCGGGCCCAACGGCCTCGAGCCAGTAGCGGAAGTGCCCGATGATCGGAAAGTTCCTGATGACTGCGTGCTTCTTTTGCAGGATGTCGTACAGAACAGCTGCGACGAGGAAGGCGGCAATCCAAAGCAGCGCAGCCACCGGCCCGTCGCACTACTCTTCGAAGGCGGCGTCGAAGGCGACCGACGACGGCTCGAAGTCGACTCTCTTCGTGAAGGCGCAGGCCTCCGCCGCTCCCGCTTCCCGCTCCATGCCGCTGTCCTCCCATTCGATCGACAGCGGCCCGTTGTAGCCGATGTGGTTCAGCGCCCTGATGATCTCCTCGAAATCGACGCCGCCGCGCCCGAGCGACCGGAAGTCCCAGCCGCGATTCTGGTGGCCGAAGTTCAGGTGGGACGCGAGGATCCCTGCTTTGCCGTCGAGCTGCAGCGCCGCGTCCTTCATGTGCACATGGTAGATGCGGTCCTTGAACTCGCGAATGAACATCACCGGGTCCACCTGCTGCCAGTGCAGGTGGCTGGGATCGAAGTTGAAGCCGAAGGCCTCGCGGTGGCCGACGGCTTCCAGCGCGCGGTGCGCGGTGTAGATGTCGAACGCGATTTCAGTGGGATGCACCTCGAGGCCGAACCGGACTCCCACCTCGTCGTATACGTCGAGGATCGGGTTGAACATTTCCGCGAAGTGCGCGAAGCCAGCGTCCACCATTTCATCGGAGACCGGTGGAAAGCTGTACAGCATGTGCCAGATCGACGAGCCCGTGAACCCGTTCACCACCTTCAGCCCCAGATTGCTCGCCGCGCGGGCCGAATTCTTCATGGCCTCCACGGCCCAGGCCCGCTTCTTCTCGGGGTCGCCCGCCGCCTCCGGCGGGGCGAACAGGTCGGACCGCGCGTCATCGTTCGGGTCGCAAACCAGCTGGCCCGCAAGATGGTTGGAAATCGCGAACAGCTGCAGGCCGTGCCGGTCGAGAATTGCCTTCTGCCGGTTGCAGTAGTCGAGGTCTTCGGCTGCCTGGAACACATCCATGTGGTCTCCCCAGCAGGCGAGCTCGAGGCCGTCGTAACCCCAGGACTTTGCTTTCCCGGCAAGAGCTTCAAGGGGCAGGTCGGCCCACTGGCCGGTAAAAAGGGTGACGGGTCTTGGCATTTGGAATCGAGGGTCTCCTTTGAATCGGTTACCGGTGAAATGGAAGTTTAGCAGACCTCCATCGGTGGTCGGCGCGGTCGGCGTTGGACAGCAACGGGCCGCCGCGTACAACCGACCCCGCGATGGCTCGGCAGAGCACCGCTCGCATCCATAAAGGCGGTCAGGACAGAGGCAGAGCACCAGGCAGCGGACATCGTGTGACGTGCGGAGAAGCTGCGGCGGGCACCGCGGGCTCGCCTGAGGTCTGCATGGGCTGAACCCCGTTTCGGAAGCTCCCTCGAAGCTGTGGCCGTCGCCGACCGCTCGGCCGGCGCTTGCGTGCTACGATCACTATGCTGGCGTATCCGTTCGTACCCGCATGCGGCTATCGTTTCCCCTCGCCTCGCTGGTTGTCGCCGGCGTGCTACTGACGCTGGCGGAACCGGCGCCCGCCGTCGAAATCGCGACGGGCTCCATGCTGGGGCCTCGCTACAAGCAAGACCAGTTCTACACACGCATGGGCCCAACCGCCCAGTGGGATCTGACCTACGACGGTGGCCGCTACCGGAGGAAGGTCCGCGGCAGCCTGGCCCTCGTTCGAGTCAGCCAGGCCCTGTTCGACGACGAGTGGCTGCGGGAGCGCCAGTTTGACCCCGAGGCGAACACCGATCGGGTGATCGCGCAGCTCGCCACCTACAAGGATTACGGCATCGGCGGCATCGTGGTCAGCCTGCAGGGCGGCGATCCGGGCTACTCGGTCAAGGCGAACGGAGTGCGCAGGGGGCCCAGTGCCGACCTCGGCGAGAAGTCCGGCTCTCTGGTAAGCGCATACAATGCCGATGGCACTCTCAAGCCCCGCTGGCTTGCCAGGCTCGACAAGCTCATCCATGCCGCCGACCGGCAAGGACTGATTGTGTGCCTCGTGCTGTTCCAGGAGGATCAGGACGAGGCTCTGGCATCGCCGGAGGCCGTGGCGGCCGCCGCCGGAAACGTTGCCCGACATCTGATCGAGCTCAACGCCCGCAACGTCATCGTCGATGTCGCCGACGCGTGGGACGAGCCGGAAGGCCGCTGGGACCATCGGAGATTCATCCCCCGCTACATCGAGTTCCTGATCCGCCTGGTGCGGGAGCAGTTCCAGCACACCGACTTCAGCTTGCCGATCGGAGCGTCCAGCGGCTCCGGGATGCTGTACCCGATGTCGCTCGCCCGCCTCTGCGATGTGGTGCTCCTGCAGGGCGACGGGCGGAGCGCTGCGGACAAGCTCGCCCGCTCCCGACAGTTCAAGCAGTACGGACGGCCCGTCCTGATGGTGAGCGACAGCAACGGCCAGAACGGGACGCCCGACGAACTCGAACTCGAGCGCTCGATCGCTGAAGCCTATCTCCACGGGGCCTCGGGCTGGAGCTACGTGCCCGCACGGACGGCGAACCTGTTTCCGTTTGTCTACAGCCTCCCCGACACCTCGAACGTCGAAGCTTCCTTGCCGGCGGCGAAGCGACATCGGGCCTACTACCGGGCCGTGCTGGAGAGCATTGCGCGGATCGTGCTACGGCGGCCTCCGCCGTCCGCGCGCAGTCAGTAGGCCGCGCCCCAAGATGCCCTCGACACCCGTTCTGCTCATCGGTTCGGGCATGATCGCGCACGATCAGATCCTCCCCGCTCTCCTGCAAATGAGACGGGAGGGTGCGATCGGCGAGGTCTCCGTCTGCTCTCTGCACAACCGGTCGGTCAGCCGGCTGGCGAGCGCGCCGATGATTCGGCGGGCGTTCCCCGACGTTGGGTTCACGCCGGTAACCGAGCCGGAGGCGGAACCGGACGCTGCGCACTCCGGCCTCTACCGGAAGGCCCTCGCAGACCTTCCTCCGTACAGCGTCGCGGTGGTTGCGGTTCCGGACCAGCATCACCACCCGATCGTCCTTGACGCGCTGCGGGCCCGGCAGCACGTCTGCTGCGTGAAGCCGCTGGCGCTGAGAGTGGAGCACGCGCTGGAGATCGAGCGCGAGGCGGCGAAGCGCGGGCTTCTGGTCGGCATCGAGTACCACAAGCGGTTCGACCCTCGCAGCATGATGGCCCGGGACCACTACCGCCGGGGACGGTTCGGCGAGTTTCGTCTTGGCACCGCCCGCCTCATGGAAAAGTGGCACTACCGGGAGTCGAACTTCCAGAACTGGTTCACAGCGGACGCGACCGACTCCTTCGTGTACGTCGGCTGCCATTACGTCGATCTGGTGCACTTCATCACCGGCCTCACGCCCTCGGCGGTCTCCGTCCACGGAATCCTCGACACGCTCCCCAACGGCAAGGAAGGCTACCTGTGGACCGACGCGCGAGTGCTCTGGGAGAACGGCGCCTGTCTGAACGTCCAGAATTCGCTCAGCTTTCCGGATGCCGCGCCGGGCCCGAACACCCAGGGCATGACCCTTTATTGCAGCGGAGGCGGACGCGGGGCCATGATCGACCACTCGGACCAATACCGCGGAATCGCATACAGCTTCGGAGAAGCGGCGACAGGGGCAGGGAATCCGCAGTACTCCGAGCCGAGTCCCGACTACTTTCTCTACCAGGATCGCGGCGGACCGGGCCTGGTGCCGACCGGCTATGGGGTACGGTCGGTTCGTCACATCGTGGAAGAGGCCCTGCGCGTGGAGCGCGAAGCGTCAAGCGTGCCGCAGCGCCGCGAAGTCGTGCGCGGGATCGAGAGTGCGGGAATCCTTGCCACTCCCGCGAACAGCCGCCACAACGAAGCCGTGTGCGAGGCCGCACGGCTGTCGATTCTAGGGGGCGGCGAACTGGTCCGCCTTTCCGTCTAGCGGCCGCCATCCGGGAACGGCTCCGTCCCCTGCTGTACCTTGGAGTTTCATGGCGGAGAACATTGCATTCCGGATCGAGCGCGATTCCATGGGCGAGGTGCGGGTCCCCGCGGACGCCCTCTACAAGGCCCAGACCCAGCGGGCAGTGGACAACTTTCCGATCAGCGGGCTCCGCGTCCCGCGCACATTCATCCAGGCCCTTGGGCTGATCAAGGCATCTGCGGCCAGCGTAAACCGCGATCTCGGCCTGATGGACGCAGGCATGTCGAAGGCGATCCGCGAAGCCGCCGAGGAAGTCGCCGACGGCTCGCATGACATCCAATTCCCGGTCGACATCTTCCAGACGGGCTCCGGCACCTCAACCAACATGAACGCCAACGAAGTCATCGCGACGCTGGCGTCGGCGAAGCTGGGTTCCCCGGTTCATCCGAACGACCACGTGAACATGGGCCAGTCCAGCAATGATGTGATCCCCACCGCGATTCACGTCAGCGCGTACATGGAAACCGCCGGAACGACACTGCCCGGTCTCGAGGAACTCCGGTCCGCCCTGGTCGAGAAGGCCGAGTCGGTTGACGACGTCGTCAAGACCGGCCGCACCCACCTCATGGACGCGCTGCCGATCCGTCTCAGCCAGGAACTCCAGGGGTGGGCCGGGCAGATCGTCCAAGGTCAGCAGCGCGTGCGCGCGGCTCTCGGCCGAGTCTCGCCCCTCGCGCTTGGGGGCACGGCCATCGGAACCGGAGTCAACGCGCATCCCGAATTCGGCCCGAGAGTGGCGAAGCACCTGTCCGGTCAAACCGGGCTGCCGTTCATATCCAGCCGCAACTACTTTGTCAGTCTGTCGAGCCAGGACGCAGCTGTGGAGCTCAGCGGGCAGTTCAAGACCGTCGCGGTCTCGCTGATGAAGATCGCAAACGACCTGCGGTGGATGAACAGCGGCCCGATCGCCGGCATCTCCGACATCAAGCTGCCGACGCTGCAGCCCGGTTCGAGCATCATGCCGGGGAAGATCAATCCCGTCATTCCTGAAGCGGTTGCGATGGTGTGCGCACAAGTGATCGGAAACGACGCCACGATCACGGTCGCCGGCCAGTCGGGCAACTTTCAGCTCAACGTGATGCTCCCCGTGATTGCCCACAACCTCCTCGAGAGCGCCCGGCTCCTTGGCAACGCGGCCGGCGTGCTTGCCGAGCGGGCGATCGACGGTTTCGAGGCGAACGCATCGCGATCGCGGGAACTCGCGGAGAGAAACCCGATTCTGGTCACGGCACTCAACCCGGTGATCGGATATGAGAAGGGCGCGGCCATCGCCAAGAAGGCCTATGCGGAAGGGCGCCGCGTCAGAGACGTGGCCGCCGAACTGACGGGCATGAACACTGAGGATCTCAACCGGCTGCTGGACCCGGCCGCCATGACTGAGGGCGGCATTGCCGAATGACCTGCTCCGGGGGCTTGGCGGGATGCGCGTACCGGCCTGAGGCTCGTGACGCGCGTGTTTCGGGCCGAGCATTCTGCGAGGCCAGGGGGCGCGAAGAACGAGAAGTGCTCGGGAAACCGCCGGCTGACCATGCTGAGCGTACTCCGATTGACGTGCTATTGTGTTGGGCTGCCTGAGTGAGTAAGGTCAACGCTTAGGGGAACTTGCGGCGGTCGCCGATCAGTCTCGTTTCAGTGGGTGACTTCGGCGTCGACCGCCAGTTGGCGTGGCCACTCCGGTGTGGGTGTAACGGCAAGGGGAGGTAGTGGGATCATGTCGGACCCACCAGAGGTCACTTTCGGTCACGCAGACCCTGACAAGCCCGTTGACGTCAGGCGAAGCTCGGAATTCACCGTGTATGTGGACGGCAAGCCCGCTGGTCGGATCTACCGGTTCCGGCTGGGCAACTGGCAAGTGGACGAGCCGCTTGCCAACCGCTTGGGCTGGACATTTGACGACCGTCGCGGGTTCGCCCGTGACAAGGTCAGCCTGCCGGCCATGCGGGACATGGTCACGAAGCGCGTGATTCGCATCTGGGTGCGCAAGATGGTCCGCAAGGGGTAGCGCAGGCGCCCCGGATCAGCCCCTCGACGCCTCGGACCCGCCGACCGCAGCCATCACCCGCGCCAGGAGTTTGTCGGCCTCCTCCACCCTCAGTTCAATCTCAAGAGCGTATGCCGGCAGTGTCAGCCCGGCGGGGTCGCCGAGGTTCATCGCGTCTTTTGCAGTGGTCAGGAACGCCTCGGCTCCGGACTCGGCGGCCGCCCGGTTCAAGAACGACCGGTCCCGCGCGGAATACCGATGGTGGTCCCGATAGCTGCGCCGCAACACGCAGTCGAAGCTGAGCTTTCCAAGCTCCTGAAAGAACGACTGCGGATTCCCGATTCCGCAAAACGCAGCGACCCGCTTTCCGGCCACCGTCTCCAGAGGGCAGGGCACTCCGGTCTCGATGTTGCGCAGGCAGGTGGCTTCCATCGTCGAACGGAACACTTTCGCCCGATGATTCAGGCCGGCCACTCCTGACAGCACGACCCCGTAATCCCGGTCGGGCTCGCAGCGGGTCAGAACGATGATGTCCGCGTCCTCAAGGCTCGTCTGCGGCTCTCGAAGGCGCCCGAGGGGCAGCGTGTGTCCGTTGTCGAATGGAGTGGCCGCGTCCAGCAAGACGATATCCAGAGTGCGCCTCAGCCCGAGGTGCTGATATCCGTCGTCAAGGACGAAGAGATCGATTCCTCCGCGACGCTCCAGAGCCAGCCCTCCCAGGAAACGGTCGGAATGCACGGCGAATCTGGTCCCGGGAGCCGTGGCCGCCAGCCTGCGGGCCAGCATCGCAGGCTCGTCTCCAACGGCACGGGGGTCGGCGCCGCCGGTCGTCCCGAACAACACCATTCGATTCTCTTTACGTCGGCCGTAGCCCCTTGTGAGGACGCCGGAAACCAGCCCCTTTTCCCAGAGACGCTCGACGAGCCATGCCGTCGCCGGGGTCTTCCCGGTGCCGCCCGCCACGATGTTTCCGACCGACACGACCGGGACCGCCAGCCGACGGCTCCTGAACAGGCCCGACCCATGCGCACGCCTTCGGAAGATCGCCACGGCCCTCCAGACCGCCGAGGGCAGCCCGAGCGCGACGGTCCTAATGCGGCCGGCGGGACGCCGGGGACTCGCAGACCTGTACAGACGCGCCGCCTCCCGCATTGCGCGCTCAGTGGCGCCTTGCTGGGACTGCGCGTAGGCCAGTCCGGCCGCACCGACCGACCGGCGCCTTCCGGCATCCGTCGCCATGCCGGCAAGCGCATCCCGAAGGTCGGAGATCTCGACCTGGATCAAGCCTCCCGCCTCTCGCAGGCCCGATGCAATCTGGCGGAAGTTCTGCATGTGCGGCCCAACCACGACCGGCTTGCCGCACAGGACCGGCTCCAGAACGTTGTGGCCTCCCCATCCGTTGAGCGAGCCGCCGACGAAGACGAGGTCGGCACGCCCGTAGAGCGACGCCAGCTCGCCCAGGCTGTCCAGCAGCAACACGGCGGGCAGGGCCATCGAGTCGTTGGGGCGCAGCCGTGAGCGCCGGTGGACGCGCAGCCCGATGCTCTGCAGTGCATCCTCCGCCTCGCCGAACCGATGCGGATGCCTGGGGGCAACGATCAGCAGAGTCCGCGGAACACGGCTGGCAACCTCTTGAAGAGCCGGCGCGATCATCGCCTCCTCGGACTCTCTCGTGCTGCCGGCCACGAGCACGAAATCCGGAGCCGACCGCTGAAGCATGCTCTCGAGGGTCGGGGCAAGCCCACGCTCGGACGCCCGGGAATCGAAGTCGTACTTGAAGTTGCCGTTGACGACTGTCCTCGAGCTGTGCGCACCGGCGTCAATGAACCGTCGCCGGTCGCGGTCGGATTGAACGAGAATCCTGTCCACGCAGTCGAGAACCGCTCCGAACAGGAACCTCATCGTGCGATACTTCGGTGCTGAGCGGTCAGAGATCCTGCCGTTGACGATCATCACGGAGGCCCCGAAGCGCCTGGCCTCGAAGCAGTAGTTCGGCCAGAGTTCGGTTTCGGCGATGATCAGCAGGCCCGGCCGGAGCCTTCTCAAGACGAGTGCCACGCACCAAGGGAGATCCAGGGGGGCACGGAATACCGATGTCGCCACATCCCCGAGCTTCTCTTCAGCGAGCTTCCGTCCGGTTGCGGTCCCGGTGCTGACATGGATGGGAACGCTAGGCATCGAGCGGCGCAGGCTTCGCACCAGCGGCAAGGAGGAGAGCACCTCGCCGACCGACACGGCGTGAAACCAAACGGACGGCCTGTGGGTCGAATCCTCTCGGACGGGGACACGGCCGAGCGCCTCGGGCAGGCTGGCGAGAAGATGGCCTTTGGCGAGACTGCGCAGGACCCAGTAGGGAACCGCCCCTGGGGCGAGAGCAATCAGCGCGAGGTTGTAGAGGAATCGGACCAAGCGGCAGAGAACAGGAAAGTACTATGTCAACACAAGTGACTCGGCGAACCGCCTCCATCGCGGGGCTGGCCTTGGCCGCGGCGGGCTTGATTCCGGCTGCGGATTCATTTCGGGCGAGGACAGCCGACCGGTATCCGACAAGGCAGAAGCAAGGCGACCTGATCGTCGCGGTCAAGGCGTTCGTTTCGGAAAAGGACCAGAAGAGCGCTTTCGGCAAGCTGCGGCCGTTCCAGCACGGAGTCACACCCCTGCTCCTGGTCATGTCCAACACGGGAACCAACACCTACTCGCTGGAAAAGCTGCAGGTCCGGCTCATCACCTCCGACCGCGAACCGCTGGAGCCGACCAGGGGGGAGGATCTCGCCAGTTTCAACCCCAAGGGACACCAGCCGACTCGCAGAAACATCCCTGGCGTACCGGGACTCAGCCGCACGCGGGTCAAGAAGGGACCCCTGAATCGTCCGGAGATCACACAGAACGAATTCCTAGTCCCCATCGTGACGCCCAAGAGCACGGCAAGCGGGTTTCTCTACTACTGGGTGGGCGACGAGGATTCCCTTTCGGGCGCATCGGCGTACATTTCCGGAATCTATGACATCACGAACGGACGGGACCTCTTCTACTTTGAGATTCCCCTGGGCAAGGGCCGCTAGTGCCGCCTTTCGTGTCAGGCCCTCGCGGGCACCAGGGCTTCCCAAGCCCACGAGACGGGACCGGTCGGCCGCTCTCGCCGAACTGTGGGCCAGGGCCAAAGACCCGGTCGCAATCCCACGCCTGCTAGCATCGCGGCGGGGAAGGCGATGCCAAACGGAGGTTCCGACTGCTGCGGCACATGCTGGTTCAATCGCACCAACCGAGGCCATCGCGACTGGTTGGAGCATCAGGACGAGTCGATCCCGCCCTATTGCGAGATCAGGGATCTCGCTCTGAAGGATCCGTTCTACACCTACTGCGCAAACCACCCGCACAGACGCCCGGACCGCGACCCGATCCCAATAGGCCCGGTCGTACACGGATGGGATCGGGAACTGCTACAGCCGTCGCCGGACACGCCGGAGATTCGCCAGCACCTGCTTGACCTCCTGGACGGGTTCCCGCGCAACTTCGAGAAGGACTGGTATCCGATCGGCTCCGGACTGGACGAGTCCGTCATCCTGCAACTGGGCCGGTTCGGAGAGAAGCGGGCGATCCGGTCACTCGAACGGCTTGCGGCGGACGGCCCGGACTTCGTGGCAGATGCGGCCAGGGCGGCACTTGCTCGAATCAAGGACGACGGATGAGCGGCCGGGACGCTGATACGACCAGGCCGGCATCCCTCGCGCCCTTGGCGCATCCTGCTACAGGGTTCCAACTGCGCCCGTTCCGCTCGGTGCGCAACCTGTCGGCCATCGTCAATTGAGGGAGACTGCCCGCGCTCCGAAATGCACGCCTGCGCGACCTGGAGGGCCGCTGCCCGTCCATGGGGCACGAAGTCGCTGTTCGCAATACCAGCCAAGTTACGGAAAGCCAAGGCGCTGTCGGCTGGCCGGTCGCTGCGGGCACTCGCGGCCAGATCGGACCATGCCTCCCTGCACACGCTCGACAGGGGGCGATGCGGCGCTGAAAGGAGTCGTGGGATGGCGCGTTCGGCGCCCATTCGCGGCGACTCGCACATCCAACGGCCTTCCTCTCGTGTGCGCAGCAAGAGAGGCGGATCGAGAAGTTGCCCGAACGGCGGCTTCGCGGTCCCGGGCCTGTCGGGAAGGAGCCCAACCCGCACTTCCGCACCCCGTCCCGAAGCGACTCCGGCCCGCAGGTGACCCCGCGCCCCGTGGCTTGACCCGACGGTGCATAGCGCTGTCGCACCGGGTCGCCCAAGTACCTCGCATGGACAGCACCATCACGCGTCTCCGTGCGACACTATCGACCTCGTCACGGTAGCGCGGAGGCGCACCCCGCGTATTGTCCCGGCCCCTCTTGCATCTCAGCCGGAAGGCTCGGGCGTGATGCTAGACTGTTGCGTTCATGCTTGAACTGACCAGTCTGGAGGGCTCTCGAGAGGTGTATGGCCGAGCCCTCGACTTTGCCCAGCAGCAGGTGAGGGCGTTGGTGGAGAGAGACCCCGGTTTCTATCCGATGTACACCGAGCAAGGCCGGTGGCGCCACGGAAAAGCAGCGTGGACGCACTGGTGCGACGGATTCCTTCCCGGCATGATGTGGATCTTTGCCAAACGCACCCGCGATGCTGAGTGGTCAAGACTGGCGGAGGAATACACAACTCCGCTCGAGCATCGCAAGCTGGACCGCAACGTCCACGACCTAGGATTCATTTTCCTGTCCACGCATCACCGCTGGTACCGGCTGACCGGGCGTGAGGAACTGAACGACATCGTGATCCAGGCAGGGCGCACGCTGGCCCTCCGGTTCAAGAAGAAGGGCGAATACCTGTCGTCCTTCATGGGGCCTGAATCGATCTTCATCGACATCATGGCCAATGTGGGAATCATCTTCTATGCTGCGATCCAGACCGGTGACCGGGGGCTGATGGATGTCGCCATGAAGCACAGCCTCACGAGCCGCAGGGTCCTGGTGCGCGGGGACGGGAGCTCCTCGCACGAGGGCATCTACAACCTGGAGACCGGCGAGTTTCTTCGCCAGTCCACCCAGCAGGGATGGCGGTCCGATTCGTGCTGGGCTCGCGGGCTTGCTTGGGCGATCTACGGCTTCACCTCGGCGTACAAGCTTGTGCGGGACGAGCGATTCCTCCAGACGGCCGAGCTTTGCTCGGACTATTTTCTCGAGCACGTGCCAGCGAACGGTGTGACGCCGATGGATTTCGACGCGCCGGTCGCCGAGCGGCGAGACGAGACCTCCGCCGCCGCCATCACGGCGGCCGCACTGCTCCGCCTGGCCAAGCTGACTCCAGACCGCGCCAAGGGCATGCTCTACGATCAGGCCGCGCGACGGGTCCTGCTCACACTCTGCCAGCCGCCCTACCTGGCTTCCGAGACACCCGACTGGGAGGGCATCCTCAAGGAAGGCATCTACCACCTCAATCTCAACCTGGGCGTGGCCGAGTCCGTAATGTGGGGAGAGTACTTCTTCGTCGAGGCGCTTGACCGAGCCCTCGGGCCCGTTTGACCCGAAGACCCACCCAGCCTCGCGTCCGACTGCGGCGCCACCTCTGGAGCTAGCGGTCGACGGCGCCTCCGCCGCGAGGATTCCATGCGGGCATCGAGTCGAGAACCCGCTGCAGCCTCAGCCGAATCGCGTGCTGCTCCACCGTCAGGTCTTCCACCTCGATCGGGCTCTGTTCGTGCCAATCGTGAGGCACGTCGAAGTAGCGCCCGTCGCTGTAGAGCTTGTATCGCTTCGTCCTAGCGAATCGGATCCGCGGAAACGGCACCTCGTCCAGTGAGGGATCCCTGTCGTAGTGCACGAAGATCGATGTTCGGGGTTCGCCTGCACCGCCGAGGAGCAGCGGCAGAAAGCTCCGCCCGTCCACATGCTCGAGGTCGCGGACCGGCCGGCCTGTCAGGTCCGCAAGCGTGGCAAAGAAGTCGCTGAATTCGATCAGGTCGCTCGAGACCAGGCCGGCCGGAACCTGGCCGGGCCACCAGGCGAACATAGGCACATGGGTTCCGGCGTCTTCCGGGAACGCCTTCCTGCCCCTGACGGTCCTCTCACCGAGCATCGACTGGATTCTGCGGTCGGTGCCGTTGTCGCCGGTGAACAGCACCAGGGTGTTGCCGGCGATGCCCATGCGTCGCACGTGATCGATCAGCCTGCCGACCAGGAAGTCCGTGTAGGAAACCATGTCGGCGAAGTGCTTCGTGTCGCTCTTGAACTTCGTCTCATTCGTAACCACATCGCTGCGAGGGGTCGCCACAAAGGGACCGTGCGTCAGGACCATGGGGTAGTAGAGGAAAAAGCGTTCGTTCCTGTGGCGCTCAATGAAGTCCAGCGCAAAGTCCGAGAAGATGTCGGGGCCGTAGTCAGCTGTCGAGGTGTGCAGATACTTGCCGTTCTTGATGATTCCGGGATGCCAGAATCGCGAAGTCTGCTTGCTCCCCGGCGGCCCAGCGGATGCGTACCTCCGCAGCTCCTCCTCAGACAGCTCGAAGTTGTACGCCCAATGGATGTGCTCGTCAAAGCCGGCCTCAGCCGGGGACATGCCGCTCTTGGCAGCCGGCGGTCCTCCCCACAACTGCCATTTTCCGGTCAGGCCGGTTGCATAGCCGGCCTCTCGCATGAGGTGCGCAAATGTCCGTTCGCCCTTCTCCATGCGTCCGAACGCCCTGTAGTTCCGCCAGTTGTACTTCCCGGTCATCAGCTTGATGCGCGACGGCGTGCACACCGGTTGCGAGTAGCAGTTGCTGAATCGCATACCTTGCCGGGCAATCCTCTCGAAGACCGGTGTCTCGTAGCTGGCGCCCCCGTTCGAGGAGATGCACTCATAGCCCATGTCGTCGGCCATGATCAGGACGACGTTCGGCTGGGCCGCCAGCGGGAGGACTGCCAGAACGGCAAGAATGAATGCCCTGTGCATCACCCCAGTATCCTAGGTCGGCGCTTTCCCGCAGCCACGCCATCTAGGCTTCCCGAGACTGCCCGAGCAGCCTTGACGCCTACAGCGGGTCTGCGGACGCGACCAGTACGAAGTGCGGAAGCGCTCCGGCTGTACAATGGGAGCACAGGCGTGGATACACGCTGCGATCCACCCCTCTTTGAGAAAAGGAGACCTCCGTTGCGACTCTATACATGTTTGGCCTGTTCTCTGCTGGCCGTGGCGGTTCTTTCCGGGTTTGCTTGTGGAGGCGGATCCGAGCCCGCGGCCGAATCGGCCGCCGAGCCGGCCGCCGAACCGGAACGTCTCAGCCCCCACGAAAGCGTCAGCGGCATGGTCGGCGAAGCCAACATCACCATGACGTACGGACGCCCCTACAAGAAGGGCCGCGAGATCTACGGAGGGCTGGTGCCCTTCGACGCCGTCTGGCGGACGGGTGCCGACGAGGCAACGACACTCGAAACCGATCGCGACCTCATGCTTGGAGAACTGCATGTTCCTGCCGGGAAGTACTCGGTGTACACCATTCCCTCCACTTCAGAGTGGACGCTGATCGTCAACAAGGTCGCTGAGCAGTGGGGCACCCGCTACGACGAGGCCGAAGACCTAGGGCGCGCCCAGATGAGCGTCAGCGAAGCTAGCGAAATGACCGAGCAGCTCACGCTCAGCATCGAAGGGGGCGAAGGCGCGAGCGGCAGCCTGACAATTGTTTGGGACACGACCGTTGCCACAATCCCGATCATGGCCCACTGACCAGTTCGGCACACCTAGCGCGCTTCCGCACGGCGGTTTCCCAGCGGGAGGAGCTGCCTCCGCAGCCGCAACGTGCGGAATGTGGACACGCGACTGCTGCGGCAGATCCCCGTGTCGGACACCTCCAGAGTCGAGCTGTCGCTCGAACTCTTTGACGCATTGAAATTCGACAACGTCTGGGGCCGCAGGTTCAACAGGACCAGCGGACCGCGACCGGATCGCTCAATCTGTGCTTCCCGCGGGTCAGGTCAGTCGTTCTGGCGGCCCGGAGCGGATGGCGGCAGCAGTGACGAAGACGATGCGCGGGTGGGCGGCAGCGCGTCGTTTCCAGCGCAGAGTGGGTTTCGATGCCAATTCTTGGTCATGGAATCGGCAGCTGCGTCAACGGCCTACTTGGGATCGACACTCGCTCGCCGGCGGGCACGGAGCCATGCGTCGCATGCGATGCACCCGGCCCGACCGGCACCCCGATGTCTAGACCACGCGCCAGAGCCTAAGCGATGTGTAGCCCGCAATGTGGCCGAAATCCCGATCAGTCGTTAGCATCAACAGGCCGTACCGGATGCACATCTGTGCCAGCAGGGCATCGATGGTTCCGACTTGAATGCCTCGACGGCGACATGCATTGCGCAGCCTGGCCGCGTCAATGTGATCGCTCCGGGTCGGCACGATCATCGCGATGACTGTAAACAGATCGATGAGGCTCTCCTCATCACGAGGGCCACGCCATCCCTGCATCAACTCCTGAAGTACCAGGCCGGTCGTGCAGACGGTCTCGCCACCCTCAAGCGCATCCCTCAGGCGTCCCACTTCGGGGACATCGGGAGGCGAATCCCGCCTGAACGCCAGTGACCAAACACTGGTATCGACGAACAGGCTCACCTACGAGTCCGCTCGCGCTTGTAGTCGTAGCCGTCATCCCAATCAAGCTTTCCGAAGAAATCAAGCAGCCGTTTCTGACGTCGGCGAACGATATACTCCTGCAAGGCACGGTTGACAGTGGCCTTCTTTGTCTTCTCGCCTCCAATCGCAAGGGCCTTCTCCAGAAGTTTCGGATCGATTCCCAGATTGGTTGGCATTGTGTGCTCAGCTACACAGATTATCACACAGCAGCTGGCCGCCGCTGGGGGTCCAGCCGCTGGAGTCGTTTCCGCTGACCAGCCCGTTGGCGGGGGGGGGGGCGCCACGACGGCAAGCCGGCCGGCACGGTACCGGCTGAGCTGGCGCATCGACCACTGGCGTCGCAGGCACAAGTTCGGCGGCAGGCCGAATTCATCAGGCGTCGCCGCGGGGAGCGGCTTGAGCGGGCGGTCACCGTCAAGGCCGTGGTCGCGTCGCGGCTGACGCAGATAGCGCTTCTGGGCAGCTACATGCCCAGGCTGCTGCCTAGCAGGCCGTTCCGCGACGACGAGTCGCGCGTCATCGTGGACTTGCAACGGGCTCGCCCGGACGCCGGCGCGGTGCAAGAGCGGTATGTCCCCGGTCAGTCCAGCGCGTTCTGTTGGGCTGGACTGCAGGGCTAGGTGTTCGAGATGGGCGTGCGGCACTCTGGACAGATCCTCTCTTACAACAAGATGCTCGGTCGGCTGCAGGACGCCGGCAACACGACTACGCTCGCTCGCTATCTAGAACTCCTTTCGAGGGTCGGAATGGTGGCGGGCCTTGAGAAGTACTCGGGAAGCTTCATTCAGATTCGGAGGTCCAGTCCGAAGCTCAACGTGCTCAATACTGCCTATGTGGGAGCTTTCTCAGACCTCACTTTCGAGCAGGCGCGGGCGGATCGGATCTTCTGGGGCCGGCTGGTCGAAAGCGGGGTCGGCGCCCATCTTCTGAACACCGCACAGATCGACGGAACCCGAGTCTACTATTGGAAACGCCGCTATTCGGAGGTGAATTTCGTTTTGCAGCGGGGCACCCACCTTGTGGCGGTGGAAGTCAAGAGCGGCCAGCAGATCCGGAGTGCCCGAGGCCTCGGCGAATTCTTGCGGAAGTTCCCGACCGCCAGAAGACTCGTCGTCGGAGCAACTGGCGTGCCTCTTTCTGAGTTCCTAGGCGCCCCGTCGGGTCATTGGGCCGAGGAGTAGCCAGATGGGACTGGTTTCACGGAGCTTCACCAGAATTCCGGAGGGCGGCAGGGAAGCATCAAGAAGGATCGAACGCCTCGATCAGTTCCGAGAGGCTCCAGCGTACGTTCTTCTGGGCTCACCAAGTTCCGGGAAGTCGACCGTATTCCGGCGAGAGGCCGAGCGCAGCCATGGGTGTTTCGTGACGGCTTGGGACTTCGTTTGCCTCGACCGTCCGGAGTGGAGGACGGGCACGCTCTTCATTGGCGGCTTGGATGAGACGAGGGTCGGTTCCCTAGACCCAAGAAAGCCGCTGGATCAGATCCGATCGAAACTGAGCCAGTTGGGCTGTCCGAATTTCCGAATCTCCTGTCGCCACGGCGAGTGGCTAGATGCGAACGATCGGAAGGCCCTCAAGGCGTTGACGGATGGCGGCGACGTTGCCGTCTTTCGGCTGAACCCGCTGGGTATGGAAGAAATCTGGGAGGTCCTGAAGGAGAAGCTTGAGGAATCCGAAGCCAAGCGAGTCTTGGATGGAGCAGTCGAGCGAGGGCTCCAACAATTGCTACGGAACCCTCTCACCCTTACCTTGCTTGCGAAGACACTCTCCGGTTTCAATTGGCCCCAGAACAGGACCGATGCGCTAACGGTGGGCTGCGAAGAGCTATCGACGGAGAAAAATGGCGAGCACCTTGTCGCCACGTTCCATGCAGCCAGCCGATCAGAGGTCCTGAAGGCGGCGGAGCAGCTCTGCGCGTCCCAGCTCCTGGCGGGAACCAAGGGCTGGTGCCGCGTCGGGGACTTGATCGACCAAGACTACTGGTCTCCTGACGAACTGTGTCAAGTCGATTCCGACGCGCTGAACCTCGCGCTCGGTTCACGAATCTTCGAATCACCGGAGGTTCCGAGGCGATTGGCCCCGATCCATCGCCTCGTCGCCGAGTTCCTAGCGGCCCGGCATCTTGCCCGGCTGGTCGACAAGGGCTTGCCCGTTGGGCGGATTCTGTCGTTGGTCTGCGGATTCGACGGACGTGTGGTCTCGGAATTCTCTGGTGTGACCGCATGTCTCGCAGCATTGTGTAAGACAAGCCGAATCGAGATCATGAATCGAGACCCCCTGGGAACTCTCATGAACGGCGACCTCAAGGAGTTCTCGCCAGATGAGAAGCACGCTTTGATCAACTGCGTCGCCGGTCGTCCGTGGCGACGAGACGACTACTACCGCCTGATCGCGAACGGGGATTTCAGACTCGGCGATCTGGCGACTCCCGACATGGACAGCGTCTTCCGAGGCTACCTGCAAGACCCGGTAGACAATGATGTCGGCCTGCGTACGACGCTCCTCGTCGTGAGGCCCCTCCAGTGTGGATCCGCAGTTCGTGGACTGGCATCCGATCTTCTTCAGGTTGTGAGGAACGATCAGTGGCACCCGCTCATCAGGTCTCATGCCTTGGGCGCCCTATGCATCCAGACCGCCGGAGATGACCAAGCCGCTACGGACTTGATCATTCTGTTCAATGATGTGACGAGCGGCAACGTTCACGACGAAGACGACGAGTTGCTCGGCCTGCTCCTGGACTCGCTCTTTCCTTCCGTCTCGTGCGCGACCGATATCGTCCACCATCTCAAGGTGCCGAAGGCTCCACGTCTCTTCGGCACTTTCCAGAGGTTTTGGTCCGGGCTCTCTACGAGGGAAATGACCACGCAGCAAGTCCGAGAGCTTCTCGATGCACTACACGCCGAAATGCTGAGAGTCAATGCAAGGTTTGAGGGTCGCGCAGCCGATCGAAAGATCGTGAGCAAGATTCTAGGATCCCTCTTGGCACGATATCTGGAGGGATCTCCCACAGAACTAGGGTGTTCGTGGCTCTACGATTGGCTGGAGCTCTCGTTTAACTACGGCTCACGGTTTCGTATCAAGCACAAGGAGATGATTCAGGCCTGGATTTACAGCCATTCCAATAGCTTTCAGGCTGTGATAGAGCATGGAATCACGCGTTGTGCAAAAACCATTCACAGCAAAGAATCCGTACGACGATTTTGCAATATTCTGGATGGACTCGACAGCCCGGAAGAATTGGTCGGATGGCTGTGCCAACAGTCGTCGATCGCCTGCAATCTGGCGATCAAGATGGCTCTCCGGCAGTTGTCCGAACGAGGAGTTCAATCGGTCGCGGATACTGAACGGCAGACTAGACTGGCAGATCAAGACATTGATCTTGTCGAACCCATGGAAGAATTGGCACTCCAAGTGCCCGTTGGCTCGGAACTGCCTCCTCGGGAGAGTGCTGCGGGAGACCGTAGTGAGCCGTGGCACGAAGAATGGCGAGCGAAGGTTCGCAAGGACTTGGAGACGGTGCGGTCCGGCGAATGCTCGCTGGCCATGCTCAATGGCCTTGCGGATGCATACTTCGGCGAGTGGACGCTACTGGACGGCGAGACACCCAGAGAGCGTCTTCGTGCTCTGCTGGCAGACGGGGGCTTGGTCAACGCAGCCTTCGCGGCCTGCGTAATGCGGTTCACCGCACGGACATTCCTAGCCCCAATGAGATCGCAGACCTTGTCAAGAAGGACACAATTCATCCCCTTGCACGTCCGTTCCTGGCGGGCATGACAGAGATCGAGCACGCACTGGAAAAACCGGAAGAGATCCTAGGCTCTAGACAGGTCTGCACCGCCCTAGCCTTCCATTTCGTCACGCCGTTCATCGATCCACAGCCCTATCGCTCCGACAGGCACCACAGCGCTGACCAAGATACGCCGCATTGGTACCAGCGACTGCTCAAGTCCGAGTCCGAGACCGTAGCCGAAGTCTTGGTCAAGATGGCAAGAGCCGAAATCTTCAAGGGCCCGGTTCTCTTTCATGTCCTCCACAACCTGGAGACTTTGCCTGACCACAAACATGTGGCACGGCTTGCATGCCTTCAAATTCTGCGCTCGATTCCGGTTCGGTTGAATTCAACTCAAATGGACGGCCTCGCTTGCCTGTTGAGAGCTGCGATCCTAAATTGCGACGAAGACGATCTTTTGGGCCTCATCGATCAGAAGCTGGGGAGATCGAGCATGCATGCTGGACAGCGGGTCTACTGGCTGACAGCTGGACTCTTCTTGTCGGGAAAGTACAGAGAGGAATTGGTCGAGTCGCTCTCTGCAAGGGAGACGTTGGTCTCTCATATGGCGGACTTCGTCGTCGGACTCCGCACCGTGACCAGATGGGAACCTCCACTGGACAGACTGGAATCGAAGTCTGCGGAATGCTTGATCAGATCCTTGGGAAAGTTGTTCAACCCGCTTGACAGAGGCACTCTCCAGATTAGCGGGCCGATCCTCGTGGAAGGACTTATCAAACAGCTCAGCGAGGATCCCTCCGAACAAGCCACAAATTCGTTATCCGGACTGTCGCAATCAGCCGAATTGAAACGTTGGCGACTGCGGATACAGGAAGGCCAGCTGCACCAGACAGCAATTCGTCGATCCGTGAGCTTTCGTTATGTGTCCATCCAGCGGTTGTATCGAACGCTCTACAACCAGCAGCCCGTAAATGCCGCTGATCTGGCGGCGATCACCACAGATCAACTGGAAACAATTGCATTGGAAGTCAGAGACGGGAACACGTCCGGCTGGCGTCAGTACTGGGACTTTGCCAAGGGCAAGTCTCCATTGAAACCCCAGCATGAGGGGCTGTGCCGGGACTCGCTGCTATCGGACCTGCGATCGGAACTCAAGCGGTTGGATATCGATGCCCAGCCGGAAGGCCGTTATGCCGACGACAAGCGCGCCGACATCAGGGTGGCATATCGCAACAGATTCAACGTGCCGGTAGAAATCAAGAAGAGCACCCATCGAGGACTTTGGACTTCCGTGCGAGACCAGCTGGTCAGGAAATACACTCGAGATCCAGGTTGCGACGGCTACGGAGTCTACGTGGTCCTATGGTTTGGTTCGGATGGGGCGGTGTCCTCGCCCGAAGGTATCCGTCCAAGCAGTGCCAATGCGCTCAAGGATGCCCTAGTCGGCTCGCTTGGGAAGAACGAGAGACTTAAGTTGTCCATTGTTGTGATTGATGTGGCAAGACCACAGTCCTGAGGACGAATCGGTTGGCATTGCAACTGTCACTCAGGCAGGTCGACCTGAGAACGCTCAGGGTCTCTGATCACGGGAGCCGAAACGCGAGGCTCCATCGGCGTCCATGAGGCAGCCCTCTTCCGTCAAGCGCTTCGGAGAAGAATCACTCTCGGGAATGCCGGTCGGGCGATGCCCGGTGGTTCCGCACGAACCGGGTAGGGCTGGGGCCTAGCAACGGCCCGGCCGGAATCGCGAGGGTAGACTGACGGAGTCGATGCCGCCCCGCGTAAGGAATCCGGCACACTGCTGCCTTCTTGCAGTGTTGCTCGCCAGCGCCTGCGGCGAGGCTGACCGGTTGCCCGTTGCATGGCCGGAAGGGGGCTGGGCGCGTCACACCATCGACGACACGTCGCAAGGTGCGGACGGTGTGCGTCTGGCCGATTTTGACGGTGACGGTCGTCTCGACATTGTTTCGCCATGGGAACAAGGCGGTCGGATCCGCGTCTATCGGAATCCCGGGGACGCATTGCTCCGGGAGCCTTGGCCGGCCGTGGAAGTCGGCGCCGTCGGCGATCCGGAGGACGCGTTCTTCGTTGATCTGGACGGGGACGGAGTGCTGGATGTTGTGAGCTCCTGCGAGGGCGAGACGCGCTCGATCTATGTGCATTGGGCACCGACAGATTCCTCACGCCTCATGAATGCGGACGCATGGGTGACAGAGCCCCTGCAACCGGCAGCGGGCACAGTACGGTGGATGTTCGCCATAGGGGTCCAAATCGACGGCGGCGACTCGGTCGACCTGGTCGCGGGCTCGAAGGGTGACGGGGCACAACTGGGATGGTTCGAGAGTCCGAAAAACCCACGGGATCTTTCCGCCTGGAAATGGCATCCGCTCTATGAGGCCGGCTGGATCATGACGATCCGCACGCGCGACATCGACTCAGACGGCGACAGCGACATAGTCGCAACGGATCGATACGGCGACCGTCGGGGCGCGTTCTGGCTCGAGCATCCCGGCCCCGGAATCGCGACGCACGGACCTTGGACCGCCCACAGAATCGGACCGGTGAATGACCACGAGGCGATGCACAACGCCATCGCCGATCTTGACGGTGACGGCCTGGACGACGTCCTGGTCGCGGTCAAGAACGGTCCTCTCCGCTTCCATCGCCGGTACCGGAGTGACCGGCCGCAGTGGGAAACTCACTTGATCGAAATGCCACCGAGCACAGGGACGGGCAAGTCAGTCAAAGCCGCAGACATCGACCTTGACGGGAAACGAGACCTCGTGGTCGCGTGCGAACACGCGACTGACGGGAAAGTGGGCGTGTTCTGGATGTCCTACGAATCAGAAGCCACGGAGCCGATGTGGTCCCCTCGCTCGATCAGCGGGTCGGAGGGATTCATCTACGACCTGATCCAGCTGACGGATCTTGACGCCGACGGGGATTTGGATGTGGTGACACTGGAGGAAAAGGGACCGTATCTCGCACAGGGATACCAAGGCAGGGAACTGGGTGTGATCTGGTACGAGAACCCCACCCTCTAGGCAGGAACCAGCTTAGGATTGCGGCGGCAGGCCGTGTAGTCCGGCTACTCGGGCCCGCAAATCAATGACATTGTCTGGCACGGAGTGGGCGGGCATTACTTCACACCCTGCAAGGATGCCCGCCCGAACGTGCCCCTAGCGAGCGCTACAAAGCGGTTGGCGGCGGCATCGGCCGGAAAAACACGCTCCACGGCTTTTTGTCGGCCGAGGGCCGCGCTGGAGTCCGGTCTCGGCACGGCCAGTCTTCACCGAGGGACGGTTCAACTCGCAGAACCTAGCCTATTGGGACGCGAACCGAGGCAAGTACCGCTGCTGCCTCCGCACTCCTTACCAACGGGTCCGCAGCGTCGGCGTGGTTGAATCGGATGACTTCCGCCGCTGGGCCGATCCCCGGCTGATCACTCTGGACCCGCCCGCCCCGAGCACCTCAACACGAACGCCACGATTCCGTATTTCCCCAATCCGGCCCTCTGCCTCGCGTTCCCGAAGAGGTGCTTCCCCCAGCGGCGACGCCTGACCGCGCATCCAACCGGCGGCATTTCCGAAGCGGTGACGCCAAGCAGCCGAGACGGCCTGCACGTCGGCCGGACATTCATGGAAGCTTGGATCCACCCGGGTCGCAACCGCTGCAACTGGGGACACCGCAGAACGATTACGGCGTGGGGCCTGCGCAGGACGGCCGAGGACGAACTGTCCGTAAACGTCAGCCAGCGCTACCGGTTCAACACCGCACAGATGCTTCGCGGCACGCTACGGATCGATGGATTTGCCTCAGCTCGTGCCGGATACGCGCGCGGCGGACTCGTGACAACGCCGCTTTCCTGCGAGGGGCGGCGACTGGTCCTGAACATTGAGACCGGTGCGGGAGGGTCCGTCCGCGTAGGGATGCAGGCAGAGCCAGGAGCCCCTCTGTCCGGCTTCGAGTTGGCTGATGGGCAGGGGCTGTACGGCGACGCGACAGCCGAGCCGTCCGGCTGGAAGAGCGGCAGCGATCTGTCCGCGCTGGCCGGGCGGCGCATGGGGATTCGCTTCGCCTTGACGGACTGCGACCTGTATTCGTACCGCTTCGCGCCGTAGCCGGCTGCGGGACGTTCCGAACTGCGACGGTGACTCGAATATGGGCTGGGCCGTGTACTGGGATTCCGTTGCGGCCCGAGATTCGTGCTCGCGAAAGTCGTGGAAGCTGCCGAACCCAAGTTCGCCATTTTGCGACTTGGAATTCTTGTAACTTGTTGACCAG
>JAPPMB010000174.1 GCA_028819255.1 Bryobacterales bacterium
CGGCCCGACACGCCGCCCGACCTTCACGGCCGGACGCCGTTCATCGACGGGAGGGGGCACTGGGCGAGGCTTGCTGCGCTGTGGGCCGAGGTGACTGCGGAAGGACCGCACGGGCTGAGCCGCTCGCCCGGACCGCACGCTCCGGACCGCACCGGGCGGGTCGGTTTCGGCAATGCGCACCCGGCGAGGGAGAGGCGGGGCTCCGGCACACTCAGCGCTGCAGCCTGCCCAGGCCGTCTCTGCGGTCTCTCAGCCCTTGCCTACCGTATACGAACTAATTTGACAAGGACGAAAACTCTTCCAAATAATCACGACAAAGAACGCGCAGTTTCACTGGCATAAGGTGGCACTCAACACCCGGAGACGCGGCCCGCGGCGGCACCGGGGCTCCGCCCTGCGACGGGAAGGGCAGGGACGCCGGACGGATCAGCAAGCGGCTCAGAATGGGCACGCAGCGCAGGCGTTTGCGGCGCATCTGCGACTGCCAGCCGATCCACTCGTCCCGGGCGGCGAAGGCCAGAGCGGAGGCGGCAAAGCCGATGGCCCCAGCAGGCTGTGCACGGACTCGATGGGGTGGCCCATTCGGGCGCCCAAGTGCAGGACCGTGCCGTGGGGGTGTTCGGCGGCGGCCAGTTCATTCCAGATGCGGCCTTGCGGGGAGGTCGTGACCGGGACCGGTTGCAGTCCTTGCGCAGTGCCGGTGGAAGCAGGGACGGCCACCGGCTGTCCGATTCGGTGGGATTGACAGCAGGAACGCTGCTTGCCATGGCGCGGTGCAGCCAAACGGATGCGGCCTGCGGAGTGCAGGCTGCGCAAGGGCCTTCAGGCAACCCGCCATCTGGAATCGGTCTCGCCTTTCGAGAAAACCGAACTCGCGATAGACGCGGCGAGCGATCTGGGTGCGGCCGGCACAAACCGTCTCTGTGAGCAGGATCTGGAGTTCGGCCAAGGCGGCCAAGGCGGAGAGGGTCTCAATGATGCAACCATGCCCAAGGAATGACACACCATAGACCCACTAGTTCACTCACCCTTGTGAGGCATGGGCTGGCCGCAACTGATCGTGCTGCGGCAGTTCCCGCCGTTCGCTTCGGATCCGCGCCTGTGCTTTGTCATAGGCGGCCTGCAGGCGTAACCACAGGTCCCTGCGGGACCAGCCTGCGGCTTCCAGCCGTGATGCCAGTTCGGGCGATATGCCTTCACGGCCGTCCAGGACACGGCCGAGCGTGTTGGGCGGCACATCGACCCATGCTGCGGCTTCTGACACGGACATCCCGTCGACCATCCAGCCCTCCCAGATGTTCACACCAGGATGCGGTGGGTTGCGCATAGCCATGGCAGACGTTCCACCTTGAGGATAGTCCACCAGGTCCACATCCCAAGCCTCGCTGTCTTCGACGCGGATGACAATGCGCCAGTTGCGGGAGACGCGCATGCTCCAGCAGTTTGGCCGGCCCTTAAGGAGATGTAGACGGTAGCCGGGCGCAGCCAAGTCGGCCGGTGCTTCGGCTTGATCCACGAGCGCCAGGATCGCCTTGACCCGCTTGCGGAACGATGGGTGGATCCGTCGTTCGTCTTCGCGCTCGTACAAGCGTTTCAATCCGCCGTGTCTGAACGAGCGAATGGTCATGATGCGTCTTCCTGTGCCTTTTCGGACAGGATCCCGGCAAGGTGCTCCGAGGAGGCGGCGAGCGGAGCGGGGCCAATCGGCCGCACGATGCTCCCGGAATCGATCTCGCGCGGTCCTCGGCGATTGGCCAGTTCCTTCTCCATCGAGTCCCAGCAGGCACCGCTCCATAGTGCTTCGATGGACTCTCACTTGCTCGTCGATCCGTGTCGGTTTCGGAGACGAATGCCAATCCCGCGTCCACAAGTTCGTGTCCGCCGTGTCGGCGAAGTTCAAGCCAAGGTTCCTGATTAGCTGCTCATGGTGAAACATCTCAGTCGCCGAGACGCACGGGTGCGACGCCGAGAGCAACAGGGCCCGGCCGGCAGATTCCTGTGCGAGCCCTCTTGGTCCGGATTCGCCTAGCGCTGCGGCCAGCCCCGCTCCATGGCCGACAGCTCCTCGAGGAATCCGGAGAGCTCTCGGCTTCACGCGACGGCCGCCTCCGGAGCGGCCGGCTGGTCCAGGAAGTCGTACTGCTTCAGCTTCCGCAGCCAGCGCGGCGCGTTGCGCTTCACCAGCAGCTGCCCGTAGTCGACCTCGGAGTCCCGGTGCGGCTGGCTGTTGCGCAGCATCGCGCAGACGATGCGCAGCGTCTTGTGTGCCGTCGGTCAGTGCGTGATGGCAGCCGTGCGATTGCGAGCCTTCCGCTCCTCCCTGACGAGCACCTTACTCCCGCCGCTCCTCGACACTGTCCTCCAAGACGTAGTAACTCCAGACGATGCGGCCCCATGAGTGCAGGGGCGCGTCCACGCTGTCCGAAGATTTCCGGAAGGATGCCGACGCGGTCCCGAAGGCAAGCGGAGCGATCCCGTGAAGACCCTGCGGGGCGGAAGTGCCGGCGACGATCGGGTTCACGTCCATCGGGAGGTTCGCGAGAGCGCTCTCCCGACGCGACTGCGAGCTCCCGGCTCCGATTGCGGAGGAGCATCCGGCCTCGGGGAACGGAAGCGGGGACGCCCCCGCCCCCCCGGGGCCCCGCCCCCCCCCCACCCGCGGGGGTGGGGGGCGTTCGCCCGCCCCGCCCGAGCCGGCGCCCCCCCCGCCCCCCCCGCCCCAAGCCCCCCGCG
>JAPPMB010000146.1 GCA_028819255.1 Bryobacterales bacterium
GCCAGCCAGCGGTGCTTAAACCGAATGCGTTTTAATCCTTAAACGAATGCCATTGGGGCCGCATGGGACGCTTGCCTGGCGAGCTCGACGGGGGCATAGTGCATGAGCTTGTCGCGGATGGGGGCTCCGCGAAGCGCCCCCACCTCGACCGCTCCGGGCTCGGGGTAGGGCAACTCGCCGCGGGCCCGGCGGGTCGCCTCGTCCAGCGTTCTGGCTTTCCCCTCTTCGCTTGCGACGACGAACCGCGAATCCATGCCGCCCACCTGGCTGAAGACGGCCTTCGCGCGCTTGTCGTGGGCCGCCACGTACAGCACGTGGCCGCCCGAATAGCTGCTGCCCCAAGTCCCGATGCGGGAGGTGTCGCAAATCGGCTCGGACTGGAGCCAGTGCATGGCATTCAGCCAGTCCCTCGTCTGCTCGACCGGATCCACCACCTCGCGAACGGCGATCACCTCCGCACCAAAACGGGTCGCGCCGCCGCCCGGTGCCGGCGCCGCGAGGACGACCCTTGGATCGCCGTTGCCCCATTACCGATAACGAATACCGGCCGACCCCTGTCATTCCACTCCACTAGTGTCGCGTTAGAAGTCGTTGAAAAAAAAGGACTTAAGAATATGGTCGTATTCTTTCCGTAGCGTCGTTCTGTAAGTCCATTGTTTTCGTGCGCCGTGGAAAGGCGGTGCCGCCCAGCAGGTGCGAATCCTGCCCGGCTAACTGTCGCTCCAGCCGGAAGCAGTCGGAGCGGTTCATGGAGGTAACAACATGGATTGCCTCTTATTCCGAGCTCGGAATAATCGCCACACCCATGCACTCCATGTGCTGCGGCGCTGCTATCGCGAGCATCGCAACCCGCAGGCCGTGCTGCCGGCCCTGTCAAGGGCCATGGGCCATGGCTCGCTGGCCTCGACCGCGTACTACCTGTCCTGGATCGATCCGGTCGTCGAGCTGGCCGTCGAACGCGTCGCCCGCCACATTCGCCCCGTCCTAGCTGCCAGCTCGGGAGGATCCCATGACTGACTCCCACCCCAACGCTCTGGGCCGCGCCCTGCGCGGCTTCCTCGCCGACAACCTCCCCCGTGTGCGCGGCCTCAGCCTGCACACGATCCGCTCCTTCCGCGCCGCGCTCAAGCTCCTGCTCGTCTTTCTCGAGCGGCACTTGCGGCGACCGGCCGCGACGCTCGACTTCCCCGATCTCTCCCGTGAAGACCTGCTCGCCTTCCTGCACCACCTCGAGGCCGAGCGCGGCAACTGCGCTGCGACCCGTAATGTCCGG
Organism: Bryobacterales bacterium; assembly: GCA_028819255.1. GTDB lineage: Bacteria > Acidobacteriota > Terriglobia > Bryobacterales > UBA6623 > VXMF01. The sequence continues at coordinate 1,274 of JAPPMB010000146.1, forward strand.
CTGGCCGCACTGCACTCCTTCGCACGCTACGCCACGCCGCTGTTTCCCGAACACTGCGGAGTGGCCAGTCCATTCTGGCCATCCCCTTCAAGCGCGCCGAGCAGCGCACCGTCGAGCATCTCGAACACAACGAGATGCAGGCCCTGCTGGAAGCGCCCGACCGCGCCACCGCGGCCGGGCGTCGCGACCATGCCCTGCTGCTGACGATGTACAACACGGGGGCGCGGGTCCAGGAGATCCTCGACGTGCGACCCTGCGACCTGCAGCTGAACCGGCCGCGCCAGGCTCTGCTGCGCGGCAAGCGCCGCTGCAGCCCGCTGTGGAAGGAAACCGCCGCGTTGCTGCGCACCAGTGAGGTTGATCCTGCGGACAGGCAGCCGCTGTTCCGCAACCGCTCCGGCCGTCCACTGACGCGGTTCGGCGTGCGCTACATCCTGCACAAGCATGCGGGCACCGCCGCGGCCCGTGTGCCGACACTGGCTGCCAGGCGCGTCCATCCCCACGTACTGCGGCAGACCGCTGCGTCCCACTTCCTGCAGGCGGGCGTGGACCCGATCACGATCAGGCGCTGGCTGGGCCACGCCGGTGTCTCGACGACCAGCATCTACGCCGAAGTGGACTTGGAATCGAAACGCAAGGCCGTGCACAAGGCCAAACCGCTTCGGAACACGGACACTGGATCCTCAGACTGGCGAACCAACACCGACACACTCAGCTGGCTGGAAAGCCTATGAGCCTTCGAGGCAGCCACCCAGTAATGTGGAGTTGCTGCCGCTCAAGTTCCGATGATCCAGTGCACCGTGGAAAGGCGGTGCCGCCCAGCAGGTGCGAATCCTGCCCGGCTAACTGTCGCTCCAGTCGGAAGCAGTCGGAGCGGTTCATGGAGGTAACGACATGGATTGAAGCACTCCGATGTCAAAGGACCGTCTTGGACGGTTCAGCGAGCGCGCAGGCCGTAACGTTAGTGAACGTCCGAGCAGGCCTCGAAAAGACTAATGCGGAGGCCGACCCGCCTGGATTTCGGGGAAGGCAGCCAGCGCCCGGGAAGCGAGCGACGCGAGCACCGGGCGTCTCCGCCGGGGCATTGGCGACGGCATGCGCGCAAGAGGACTCCCTACCATTTTGTCAAGGGCAAAGGGGTGTTTTTCGGCTGGCGGAGGGGATGCGGTACGGACGGTGGCTGCGGCCGATGACACGGCGGGGGCGGACGGGGAAATGGAGCGAGGCGGGCAGCTTGCGGGGGCCAGCCCGCGCACCCCCGGAGTTTTTTCAGGCAGGGGGGAATCTATCGACAGGCAGGGTGCAGGAGCGGGTGCGGGGCAGGTGCCCGGCACCCGCGGGATACTCTGTCGATGAGTTCCCAGCCGGGTATTCCTAGGCGGGTTGCTCTCCAGCAGTGCCCGCTTCCGCTTCCCCGACCGCCCGCAAGGATAGCAGGCGCCTAGCTGGCGGGGGCCGC
>JAPPMB010000057.1:0-1451 GCA_028819255.1 Bryobacterales bacterium
GCTGGCAGCCCTCGGCGACGAACCCGACTACGGACCCGCGTACGCGGCGCGCGCCCACCTGACGGAGGCCATGGGCGGCGACCCGGGGCCGGACTTCCGTCGCGCGGTCGCCCTGGATCCCGACAGCCGTCTCCTCCGCATCGCCCTCATCCGGCACCTGCAGGAAGCTGGGCGATGGGCGGAGGCGCTCGAGGCCTCCGGTCGGGGCCGGCAACTCTTTGCGGGCGACTTCAACCTCGACCTCCTCCACGTGCGCGGGCTCCTCCAGGCGGGGGACTACGGCGAGGCGATCCGGATCTTGGCGGACACGCATGTCCTTCCCTCGGAGAACGCCCGCGAGAGCCACCGCCTGTACGAGTTCGCCCACGTCGGGGCCGCGCTGGACGAACTTGAGAACGGGAACCGGGCGGTCGCTCGCGGCCATCTGGAGACCGCGCTCGAGTGGCCGGAATCGCTCGGTCAGGGCCGTCCCTTCGATCCGGACGAGACGCACTGCGCGCCCGCGCCGATTCGCCCGCCGGCGCGGCGTCGCCGACTGAAGTGATCGAGCGAGCCCTCGTCCGGCGCGCGCTGGCGACGGCGGGACGTCTCGCCGGCGGGTAGCGCCTTCAGCTTGCCGCAACCGGGCGGCCGATGGGCCGCGTTCGAGGTGAAGCTGGGGCCGTGAGACGAAGGACTTGGAACTCTCAGGCGTCAGGTTGCACATTGGTGCAGCCTGCGCCTGGCGACGTACGAGCCGCGCGGACGGAGCCCGACGGAACATGCAGGGGAGGATGATGGACTCGGAGGCATTGGCGGCGGCGCTCGCGGAATGGCGGGAACGCCGGGCAACCATGCGTGAGGAAGATGACGAGCGGCTTTGGAGGAAACTGCGCCTCGAGTGGAATTACAACAGCAACCACATCGAGGGGAACACGCTTACCTACCACGAGACCAAGTTGCTGCTCATCTTCGGCCGCACGTCCGGTGGGCACCCGATGCGGCACTACGAGGAGATGAAGGCGCACGATGCCGCTGTGGACCATACACGACACCTGGCCAGCGCAGAGCGGGTGCTGGGCGAGGGCGACATTCGCGACTTGAACAAGATTCTTCTCAAGGAGCCGTTCTGGCACGTTGCACAGACCCCCGACGGGCAGCAGACCCGGAAACGGATCGTTCCGGGAGAGTACAAGACCCAGCCAAACCATGTACGAACTGCGACGGGAGAACTCCATCGGTTCGCGGAGCCGGAGGAGACCCCCGCGCTCATGCAGGCGTGGGTACGTGACTTTCGGCGCGACTTGCGCGATTCGGAGGTGAGCGAGTCGCAACTGCCGCTGTTTCTGGCCCGGTCACACTGGAGCTTCTTGCGCATTCATCCGTTCGATGACGGAAATGGGCGAACCGCGCGGCTGCTGACCAACTACGTTCTGCTGAGGTCCGGTTTGCCTCCGATGGTGATCAAGAGC
>JAPPMB010000057.1:1461-2711 GCA_028819255.1 Bryobacterales bacterium
TGAGGGGTTCATGCTGGAGAGTGTCCTGTGGTCGCTTGGCCTTGCGATCCGAGCCGCGAAGGGAGAATCACTCCGAGAGAGCGAGGATGTCGGAAAAGAGATTGCTCTCTTCGTCCGACGTCACAGAGCTGGTGAGCCGAAGGCGTCCGATGTCGAATTGCTGGACGATGTGTTCCATTTGTTGATCCGGCCCACGCTGGACAGCGTGGAGAAAGGGTTTGACTTCTTGCGGAAACTATTTCGGGACAACGAATGGAGTTCGTTCTCGCATGTGGGAAGGCATCGAGTTGGTCATTCGGCAAACCTCTTCGCGAATGAGCAGTGGGAAGACACACGACAGTCCATCGTGACGCCTGGATTTAGGCTGAGCGATCACCGGCAGGTTGACTTGAGCCGGAAGTTCTTCTTCAAGGACTACGTCGGACAGGGAACACGCGGGTTTTCCCTGACGCTGTCGCTGACATGGAAACTGAACGAAGGCGGGGTGTCGTTTGAGCCTACGATCAGCGGGGAGCCCGTCAGATCAGCGGGGTATCTGGTCGACTACTCTGCGATGGCGGCGCATGTCGCTGAAGTGGATCGGACGGTGGAGGCCATCAGCCAAGCCATGATGACCGAGATCGCGCGCCGTTCGAAAGAGGTGAACTGATCGGATCGCTTCTCAGGACTTACAAGCGTCCCGGACGGCGATCTATCCCCGGACCGGCTGTGGCACTCTCGCCAGCGCGCGCGCCTTCGCCACCACCGCCTCCGCCGTGATCCCGAACTTCTCGAACAGCACCGCGCCGGGGGCTGACGCCCCGAAGTGGTCGATGCCCACCGAGGCGCCGCGGTCGCCGGTCCAGCGGGTCCAGCCGGCCGTGGTCCCGGCTTCCACCGAGACGCGCGCCGTGACCTCCGGAGGAAGCACCTCGTCGCGGTAGCCCTGCGGTTGACGGGAGAAGAGGAACCAGCTGGGCAGGGAAACCACCCGGGTCGGCACGCCTTCGGCCTGCAGCACCACGCGCGCCTGCACGGCCACCCCCACCTCGGAGCCGCTGGCGATCAGGATCGCCTCCGGATCGCCGCCATCCGCTTCCAGCAGGACGTATCCGCCCCGGTGCAGGCCGGTCGCAGAGGCGGCCTCGTCGCGGTCGATGATCGCCACCGCCTGGCGGGTAAGGGCCAGGAAGCTGGGCCCGCCGGCGTACGCGAGGGCCGCCCGCCACGCCTCCGCCGTCTCGGGCCCGTCGCCGGGTCGCAGGTCGAGC
>JAPPMB010000039.1 GCA_028819255.1 Bryobacterales bacterium
AGCGCCTGCTTCACACGCAGGAGGTCCCCAGTTCGAGTCTGGGCGTGCCCACCATGGGATCCGTCAGGGCGCGCCGGTCCATGCCGAACCATCCTTCGGCTAAACTGGCTCGCGAGGAAGAACCGACCAACGGGGTCCCGCCGGACGAGCAGAGCGGGCGCCTGTCGCAGGCCCCGCATGCCTCCTCGATCCCCTTGCGGCCCTTCCTGCAGCCTCCGTGCCGGGATTCGCCGGCAACAGGGAGGGAGTCCAAGACCCATGCAATCGCGATTCAATCATCGACTTCCCAGCACTCTGCTCCCGATCCTGGCCTTTGCGCTTGCCACCGCCCTGGCCGCCCAGAAACCGGACAACATCGTGCTGATTCTCGCCGACGACCTCGGCTACGGCGACCTGAGCTCCTACGGCGCTTCCGCGTACACGACCCCGAACATTGATCGCCTCGCCGAGGAGGGCCGGCGGTTTCTCGACGCGCACAGTCCGCATCCGGTTTGCACCCCGACACGGTACGGGCTCATGACCGGCCGCTACAGCTGGAGGACGTGGGCGGGCACGGCGAACGTCTGGTCCGACGACCCGCTGCTCATCGAGGAGGGGCGCTACACGCTCCCGATGCTGCTGGGAGCGGCGGGCTACCGGACAGGCATTGTGGGCAAGTGGCATCTCGGCTACGGCCGGCCGGGAGCCGAGAGCTGGAGCGAGGGCGGTGTCGACTACAACGGCAAGATCGCCCCGGGACCGCTCGAGGTCGGTTTCGACTACTACTTCGGCATTCCGCATGTCGGCCAGCAGCCGCATGTCCTCATCGAGAACCACCGTGTCGTGGGACTGGCCGGCTCGTCGCCGCTGAAGCTGCATCGCGACACGCGATGGATCGGACGCACCTCCTACCTAGAGCGGTTCGGCTTCCCTCCGAGACACCACTTCACGGGCGGCGAAGGAGCGCTCTACGACCACCGTGAACTCGCCTTGAAGCTCACGGAGAAGGCGGTGGCCTGGATCCGGGACCACGCCGACGAGCCGTTCTTTCTCTACTTCGCGCATCGCAACACCCACGGCCCCATCATTCCGAACGCGCGGTTCCGGGGCGCGAGCGGAATCGGGCCCTACGGAGACTTCGTGCTTGAGCTGGACTGGTCGGTCGGGCAGGTCCTGGACGCGCTTGACGACCTTGGACTGACCGAGAACACCCTCGTCCTGTTCTCAAGCGACAACGGCGCAGTCCATCGCGAGCTGCCGGGTCATCGGGTCAATGGGCCGCTGCGCGGCCAGAAGACCGAAGCGTACGAGGGAGGCCAGCGTGTGCCGCTGCTTGCGCGCTGGCCGCGACAGATCGAACCGGGCTCAGTTTCCGGCTCGCTTGTCGCTCTGACCGACATGCTCGCCACCTTCGCCGATCTGCTGGAAACGGAGTTGCCCGATGGCGCCGGGCCGGACAGCTTCAGCTTCCTGGAATCGCTCCTGGACAGAGAACAGGGGCTTCCTGCACGGGCGTCCCTCGTCCACAACGGGTACCGGGGAGGATTCGGCATCCGCGTCCGAGCCTGGAAGCTGCTCATGTTCCAGGGCGGCGGTGGGAGAAACGTGGGCGGTGGCGGCTGGAACCCGTTCGACTACGACCGCCAGATCCCCTACGGGCAGCTGTACAACCTTGCGGAAGACATCGGCGAACAGCGCAACCTGTATGCGGACGAACCTGAACGCGTTCGGAGAATGATGGGGCTGCTGCGAACCATTCGCAATGCCGACGGAAGTCGATAGGGCTCCCGAGCTGCCATGAACCGATTTGCCCCCACATCTCGGATTGCGGGAAGTGAATGCATGGCCCGCCGCACCAAGCCTGCTGCCGAGACTCCACGGTGTGCCCGGTGGATTCGCCGACGGATCGCACCGGGCGGGGAGCGCCTTTGGCGCTTCGACAACTTTCCTGGCGCCCCAGTCTCCGCCGCAGCACAGGCATCTCCCGGCCAGCCTGCGCCCGAGAAGCGCAACGACTGAGCAGGGGCGTCGATTATCGCCCCGGAACAACGTCTCTCGGAAAGAGGTGACCAAGTCCATGCGCCATCCTCGAACTCGTGGAGAAAGTTTGCATTCCCGGCTGGCATGTCCGCGCCGAATCTCCTAGAGTCAGCGAATCAAAGCGTCGGCCGCACCGAAGTCCCGGCCCATGGCCTCCGGCCGCCACATGCGCTCCTGGGCGGCGGCACAGTAGTCCACCCTCGCTGGCCCGAAGCCCGGCAGTATCTGACAAAGGACGAATTGGCGCGCAACGGAGGCGCTGACCGTCAGCGCCGGCATTCTCGGCCCGAGACGATGCTCAACAGCGGCACCGCAGATTTCCTGGAACGCCCGTCCGCTGATACGATTTGTACCGTGATTTGCGCATTGCCGGGGCCGGGTCGCATCTAGCGGTGGAATCCCTCCGACAGATCGAAGTGCCGACGGGCGGATTCGGAAGACGGAATGCACGAGCCTGACCCTGATCTGCACATCCGACTGAAGGCCTTCGAGCATGTGAGGGCTCTTGAGCGGCGCTTCAAGTCGCTCAAGTGGAGCCGGATCGAAGCGGGCTTCGACTTCGAAGGGGAGCGGATCCATCTCGCCACGAGGGCAAAGGGGATCTTCAAACCGAGGCAGATGAGCACGCTCCTGTCAACACCGATTTTCACAGACATAATTGGCCCTAATCTGGGCATTTGCGGAAGGCTAG
>JAPPMB010000134.1:0-4379 GCA_028819255.1 Bryobacterales bacterium
GGTGGCGGCAGGGCACCAGGTGCCGGCGGCGGCGGCGGCGGTGGCGGCGGTCGAGGTGGCGGCGGATTCGGCGGCGGCGGTGGAGGGGGAGGCATGATGTCGGCGCCTTCTCTCGATCTGCTGGTCCGGTTCGACGAGGCTCTGCCCGTCAAGCACGCCAAGGTCAAGTACCGGATGGGCGAGAGGACCGATGTGCCGGCGGAAATGCAGCAGTACCTCGATCAGCAGCTCGACTACTACGTGGTCAACGTGGAGAACATTCCCGCGCCGCTGGCGCGTTTCGCGGACGAGCCGGAACAGCTTGCGACGACGGCTCGACTCCGCCGGAAGGGCCATGACGACATTTACCCGGCAAAGGTCGAGGTGCGTTCCGAGGGGTCCGTCGTCTTCCGCTACTACTTCGTCCGCAACGATCCCATCACTCTGGAGGACAGGGAGGTTGAGTTCTTCATGAAGATCGAGCGGCCCGCAGCCATGCGAGGCGGTCCGGGCGGCCCGGGCGCCAGGAATCGCCAGCGCGGCGGCCAAGGCGGCGGCCAGGGCCAGCGCGGCCAAGCCGGCGGCCAGGGTCAGCGGGGTCAAGGCGGCGGCCAGCGAGCCGGCGGCGGCCCGGGCCAGGGCCGCGGTGCCGGGATGGCAATGATGCTGTTCGGCAAGGAGATCAAGCGCAAGTTCCGCCTGAAGGACATGGTCTACAAGGGCGAACTGGCCCTGTAGCCGGCCAAGCCCCCGGAACAGTATCGTTCCGTCCAAGGATGCGGGGCCAGCGGGCCTCGCGTCGCCTGTCTGTCCCAGACGCCCTCGCGCATCCGCGCCGCGAGAAAGCCGACCTACGCTCGGGCCAGCTGGATCAGTCCCTCCTGGTCGTCCAGCTTTATGATCCGGAACCGATGCACGGATCCCGGAGTCATCGGGGCGTCGTCCTTGGCCTGGGTGCCCTCGGCGCCGGTGCTCCAGGCTGACTCCAGCATTGCCTTGAGAGAGGTCAGATCCGAGGTCTGCCCCAGCTGCGTGGATTTCCTGGATCTCGCGCGCGCCTTCGGCTTGATCGGGCAGACGCCTCGCACCCCGGTGCCGATCTCCACGACGGCGTCTCCGCCCTGGGTCCTAACCACGCGGCCGCTGACCGTCTCACCTACCTGGACCTGGCTGAAGAAGGTCTCGAGCTCGGTCGGCTCCAGCTGCTTCATGCCCACCTTCAGGCGCCGCCGCTCTCTGTCCATCTCCAGAATCTTGACGTGCACCTGCTGGCCTTCCCGCAGCACCTCGGCCGGGCTGTTGAGCCGCCTTTCCGAAGTGATGTCGGATATGTGAAGCAGAGCGTCCACGCCGTCGATGATCTCCACGAAAGCGCCGAAACTCGTGATCTTTCGGACGGTCCCGGTCACGGCCGAACCGATGGGGTGATCTCTCTCGACGCGTTCCCAAGGATCCCCGAGGGCCTGCTTGAGTCCGAGCGCAATGCGCCTTTGCTGCGGCTTCACGTCCAGGACCATGACCTCGACGACATCGCCGGTCCTGACAATCTCGCTGGGATGCCGCACACGCCGGCTGTAGGACATGTCCGAGATGTGGACGAGGCCCTCGACCCCCGGCATCACCTCGACGAACGCCCCGTATTCCTTGATCCGGGCAACCTTGCCCGTGACGCGGTCGTTCGGCTTGAACCGCTCGCCGACCAGAGTCCAAGGCTCCGGCTGGAGCTGCTTGAGGCCGACGCCGATGCGCTTCAGTCTCCGATCGACCTTCAGGATCTCGACTTCAAGTTCCTGTCCCACCTGGAGCACGTCGGCGGGATCGTTGATTCGCTGCCAGGCGATGTCGCTCACGTGCAGCAGCCCGTCGATGCCGCCAAGGTCCACGAACGCGCCGAACCTGCGCAGCGTCCGCACGACGCCGTGCACGCGGTCTCCGCGGTTCAGTGTCGCGAGGACCTCCTCGCGCTTCTTGGACCGCTCTTCCTCGAGAATCGCCCGCCTGTCGATCACGACATTCTTGTCGGATTCGTCAAACTGCAGGATGCGGGCCTGGATCTGCTGGCCTACGAGGCTCTGCAGCCCTTCCTCGGTCCGCTCCCCCGACCTGGAGGCCGGCATGAACGCCCCCACCCCGACGCCGACCTCCACAGACAGGCCTCCCTTGATGGTGCGGGTGACCCTGCCCATGATGGCCTCGCCGGAGCGGTATGCAGCCTCGAGCTGAGCCCAGCCCTTCGGCGTCTTGGGGCTGTTCAGCAGCGGGTAGCCGTCCCGCGAGCGCCCGGCAACGAAGACCTCGATCACCTGGCCGACTTCGAGCGGCCCGTCGACGTCCGACTCCTGGTCCACCGGCAGAAACGCTTCCGACTTCTGGCCGATGTGGACGAACACTCCGTCGGAGCGGATGCCGACGATCTCACCCTTGATCAGCCTGGATGCCCCGTCCCTGGCCGCGGGACCGGGGGCCGGTTCCGTCTTGACGATCTGGTCGTACTCGACCAGGTCGGGAATCTCGAAGCTGTCATCTTCGTCGAAGCCGTCCGCACCGGGTTCGCCGGGCAGCATCGGCATGCCGGGCGCGCCCGGCAGTCCCGGCACCGAGACTGGGGCAGCCGGCCCTGGTGTCGCGCTGCGAGGGGGCTCGGCGGCCGCCGGCTGCGCGGTCTCGCCTGCGAGCGGCGACGCGGGCGCGTCGCCGGGCTGGGCAGGCAGTTCCTCCGATGCGGGCGCGGCCATCTCCGGGGTCGGCGCACCGGGCAGCTCTGGGACTTCCGGATTCACACTCTTCTCCAAGAACCTAGTTTCCATTGTTTCACATGCGCCGGACATTCCCTGTCGTAGCCTTGGACACCGTCCTGAGGCCCCGATCGCAACCGGCGGCGTGACCGAGCGGACAGGACTGCCCGGTCCGGAGTCAGGCGACCGGCCGCGAAGGCCTGGCGGCCCCGCCTCAAAGCCAGGCGCGAAACGCTTCCGATCCGGCGTAGCTTGCCGTGGACCCCAGTTCCGCCTCGATCTCGAGCAGCCTGTTGTACTTGGCCACGCGGTCGCTGCGGCAGGTCGAGCCGGTCTTGATCTGTCCGCCCCCGCAAGCGACTGCCAGATCGGCAATCGTCGTGTCGGAAGTCTCGCCCGAACGGTGCGAAACGATGAACGTGTAGTCGTTCTTGCGCGCCATCTCGATGCAGTCGAGTGTCTCCGTCACGGTTCCGATCTGGTTGAGCTTGATGAGGATCGAGTTCGCAAAGCCGTCCCGGATCCCTGCATCGAAAATACCGGGATTCGTCACGAAGAGATCGTCGCCCACCAGCTGCAAACTGTCGCCCAACTCTTCCGTCCCTGATTTCCAGCCCGCATGATCCACCTCCGAATAGCCGTCCTCCAGCGTGATGAGCGGGTAGCGGCGCTGCCAGTCCTTCCACATCCTAGTCATGCCGTCCGCACTGCGACGGCTGCCGTCCGACTGGTCGAAGACGTATCCCTCCTCCTCGGAGTGGAACTCGCTGGCAGCTGCGTCGAGACCGATGAAGATCTCCTCGCCGGGCCTGTAGCCAGCCTCTTCGATGGCCTCCAGCAGGAGTTCCATCGGCTCCTCGTTGGACTTGAGCTGAGGGGCGAAGCCCCCTTCGTCGCCGACTGCCGTCCCGTAGCCCTTGCGCCTGAGAACCGTCTTCAATGTGTGGAACGTCTCCACCGCAGCCCGAAGCGCCCGCGAGAAAGTCCGGAAATCGACCGGAAGGATCATGTACTCCTGGATGTCGACGTTGTTGTCGGCATGCTGGCCGCCATTCAGGACGTTGACCATGGGCACCGGCAGCACGTGGCCGCCCGGCTCCGCGAGCCGTCGGTAGAGCGGAACACCCCGTTCGGCCGCCATGGCGCGCGCCACCGCAATCGACACCCCTAGAATGGCGTTCGCGCCGAGAGATTCCTTGTTCCCGGTGCCGTCGAGCTGAATCAGCATTTCGTCGACGGCTCGCTGGTCCCCCGCATCGAAGCCCTGGAGCGTAGGGAGGATTCTCGAGTTGACGTTCGAGACGGCATTGACCACGCCCTTCCCCATGTACCTGTTCCTGTCGCCGTCGCGCAGCTCCAGTGCCTCGTTGATCCCCGTGGACGCCCCGGACGGGACGCGGGCCTTGCCCATGGCCCCTGTAGCGAGCTCAACCTCGACCTGCAAGGTGGGATTCCCTCGGGAATCCAGGATTTCCAAAGCCTTCAGGTTGGTGATTGCAGACATCAATTCCCTCGAAACCGAATAGAACGGCCGCGGCGCGGCGGCCTGGAGAACACCGGCGGCCCGCCCAGCCGGCCCCCGCCCGCAGCCCCCACGGACCCCCGCGGGGGAACCCCGTTTGCCCAGCCGGCGCGAGTGTCGCGGCCTGCGGGGTGGGCGGGCCA
>JAPPMB010000134.1:4389-29399 GCA_028819255.1 Bryobacterales bacterium
CCCCCCCCCCCCCCCCCCGGGGGGCGGGGGCGCCCCCCCCCCCCCCCCCCCCCCCCCCCCCCCCCCCCCCCCGCCCTCAGCCCCAACGTACCACGGCTGGGAAACCGCTTTGGCACAGCCGACGAGAGTGTCGCGGCCTGCGCTGTGCGCGGACCTCGCGGGGGCCTCTTGTGTTCTTTCGGACCCCGGTCAACCGGAGCGCGCCCGTCGCCGGAGGGGGCGATTCCAGGCTTGGCCCTGGGGGCTCGCGGTCCGTCCATTGGCCGGGACCGAGGGAGAGCCGTGCAGCAGCAGGCCTGCCGGCGCGACGATCAGAGCGGTAACCGGGACTGCGGGCGCGACCCACTCCGAAGCCTCCCCCCGTGGAGTGGGAACTCCCCCTTCGGGTGGTGCCGCACCTGCCGGACAAGGCGGTTGTTAAGATCGGGTCGTGGCGTTCGTTACTGTCGGGGAGGCTCTGGACAACCTCCGCCGAGGCCGCATGATCGTCGTCGTGGACGACGCCGACCGTGAGAACGAAGGCGATCTGACGCTTGCGGCCGAGCATGCCACGCCGGAAGCGATCAACTTCATGGCCAGATACGGCCGCGGCCTGATCTGCCTGGCGATGACCGAGCAGCGGCTCGACCACCTCAACATTCCGCTCGTCTCGCAGCGGAACACGTCCGTGTTCGGCACGGCCTTCAGCGAGCCGATCGACGCCGCCAGGGGCGTGACGACGGGCATTTCGGCCGCGGACCGGTCCCGCACCATCCAAGTGGCCATCGATCCTTCCACCGCCGGGTCCGACCTTGCCCGTCCGGGGCATGTCCAGACCCTCCGGGCGCGCAGGGGCGGCGTGCTCGTGCGCGCCGGACAGACCGAAGCCGCCGTGGACCTGGCGAGGCTGGCGGGACTGATTCCGGCCGGCGTGATCTGCGAGGTCATGAAGGACGACGGCACCATGGCCCGCGTCCCGGACCTGCTGGAATTCTGCGAGCTTCACGGGCTGAAGATGATGACCGTTGCGAGCCTGATTCGCTACCGGCTCGAGCACGAGACACTGGTTCAGCGCGTCGCCGAGGGATCCGTGGCGACGGAGTTCGGGAGCTTCAAGGTCGTGGCCTACCGGACGGATCTTGACCGCGAGATGCACCTTGCCCTGGTCATGGGCGAGATGGGGAGCGACGACCCGGTCATGGTCCGCATGCATTCCCAGGACCTCTTCGGCGACGTGTTCGGCTCCGTCGCGCACCCAAGCTATCGGGACGTGCATGACTCGCTGCGGATGATCGCCCTCGAGGGCTGCGGAGCCCTCGTCTACCTCCATCACGGCGCACTGGGCTTCGACCTCGAGGAGGTGCCGGGTGGAAAGGGGACCATCCGGCCGCACCCGCAGCTGGCGCGGGATTCCGCAGTAGGCTCCGGATCAAGGTTGCAGTATCGCGTGGGGCTTGGAGCACAGATCCTGAAGGATCTCGGCCTCGCCAGGATCCGCCTCCTGACGAATCGTCCCAGACGCGTTGGAGGGCTGGACGGATTCGGCATCCAGATCGTCGAGCAGGTGGCGATCCGGGCTGCGGTGTCCGCCGGGCGCGTGTCCGGCTAGCGTCCGTCGGGTGCCGACGGCCCGCCGAGGTCGGCGGGCAGGCGGCCCGCCCGCATTGCCTCCCGCTCCTCCTCCGCTATGCGCTTGTGGAGCTCGCGCCGACGTTTCGCCTCCCTGGACTTGCCGAGCCTCCGATAGATCCGCGCGAGCCTGTAGTGAGGCTTGGAGGCGTTCGGATTCAGCGCCGCCGCGCGCTCGAAGTGCTGTTCGGCGAGCTGGAAGTCCCGCTTCTTCTCGAAGAGCACACCGAGTTCGTAATGGGACTCCCAGAAGTCCTCCTTCAGCCTTATCGATTCGCGAAGCAGGGACTCGATGCCCGAAAGGGACTCCGGATCCGGCCGGCTTCCGGTTCTGGCGAGGAGGACCTGGCCGTATAGGAACGGACCGAAGTGGTTCCTGGAATGCTCCTTGTGGAAGATCCGCAACCGCTTCTCGACCTCGTCCATCCGCCTGACGGCGTGCTGCAGCAGCCTCCCGAGGAACGCATGGGGCTGTTCCATCGCCGGCGCAAGTTCTGACGCCCGGAGGAAGCTACCCACCGCATCATCGAACCGGCGCTCCTGGTAGGCAACGATGCCCAGGCCGATCTCAAGCGCCGGGCTCTTGTCGAAGTACTGGCGGCCGGCAAGAAACGCCGCCCGCGCCGCATCGAATTCCCCGGCGAGGAGGTGGAAGTGCCCCAGGTCGTAGTGAAACGACTCCTGGTACCGCCCCAGTTCAACGGCGAGCCTGAGGTGGCGTAGCCCGTCCTCGGGGCGGTGCGCCGTCGTGTAGGCCTTGCCCAGGAGGTTGTGGACCTCGGCGGATTCTCCCGTCTCGGTCTCAAGTGCCGCCTCGCCCACTTCCGTCGCCCTCAGCGGCATGCCGGCCTCGAGGTACAGGGTGGCCGCCCGCAGAAAGGCGTCGTGGCTGCCGCGTTCGCCGCGGGCGAACTTCTCCTCCCAGCGGGCAGCTTCCGCGAAGTCGCCATAGTCGGTGTAGAACATCGACAGGGCGTGCTGGATGAGCGGGTCGTCCTCCCCGAGCCTGGCGGCTTCGGACGCATGCCTCGAAGCCTTCGCATGCAGATTCAGCACGCGGTAGATCTGTGCGAGCCCGATCCAGGCGCGCGCCTCGTCGGGTGATTGACGGATCGCCCGTTCCAGGTACTGCTGGGCCGCGGGAATGTTCCGCGACTGCAGGGAGATCAGTCCCTGCCGGACGAGGGCATCCGTAGACGGGCCCTCCTCCTGGGCGGCCGCACCCATGGTGCAGAGCGCCACGAGGCCGCTGGCCAGCCATGCACGGTTCGGTCCCACTGAGTCCCAATATAAATGGTCGATCCGCGGGCGCCTGCGCCGGTCCGTTTCGCGTCTGGCCTTCGGTACACTGCTTTCGATGACGCGAAGTGTCCTGGTCCTGCCGGCCGCCTGCATGCTCCTGATCAACTGCTCGGGGGCAGTGGGGGCTCAGGGGCCGAACATCCTGTTCGCGATCTGGGACGACGTGTCCTATCCCCATGTGTCGGCCGCGGGCTCGAAGATGGTTTCGACGCCCGCCTTCGACCGCGTTGCGTCCGAGGGAGTGATGTTCCGGAACGCGTACGCTCCCGCTCCGGGATGCAGCCCGACACGGGCGGCCTTCCTGACAGGGCGCCACATCTGGATGATCGAGCAGGCAGGGACGCATGCCAGCTCGTTTCCCCAGACCTACGTTTCCTACCAGGACCTGCTTGAGGAGGCCGGGTACGCCGTCGGCTACACGGGCAAGCCGTGGGGTCCGGGGAGGTGGGAGAAGTCGGGTCGGACCCGCAATCCCGTCGGTCCTGCGTTCCTGGAAAGAACCTCCGAGCCGCCCTACAGCGGAATGAGGAACTGGGACTACGCAGGGAACTTCGAGGACTTCTACGAGCGCAAGCCAAACGGGCAGCCGTTCAGTTTCTGGGTCGGCGGCAGCGAGGCGCACAGGCGCTTCGAGCAAGGCTCCTGGAAGAAGGCGGGCAAGCGGCTCGAGGACGCCGAGGTTCCGCCGTTTCTTCCGGATGTTCCCGAGGTCCGGGAGGATCTGCTCGACTACGCCGTCGAGATCGAGTGGTTCGACTCGCACATCGGAAGAATTCTCGACTTTCTCGACGCCCAAGGTGAGCTCGACAACACCCTCGTCATCTTCACCTCCGACAACGGAATGGCGTTTCCGAGAGCGAAGGCGAATCTCTACGACTACGGCATCCACATGCCCCTCGCAGTCCGGTGGGCCCGAGAGGGCCGACCCGGGCGCACAGTGGACGACATCGTGCAGTTTGTGGACCTGACCGCGACGATCATCGACCTTGCCGGAGTGCGGCACCCGGGAGGGGCCTCGGCACTGGCCGGCCGGAGCGTCCGGAACATTCTTGAATCCGAGGCGGACGGCCTGGTGGACACCGGCAGAACACGCGCCTACTCGGGACGGGAGCGCCACTCCTCGTCCCGCTGGAACAATCTCACCTATCCCCAGCGGTCCATGAGGACGCCCCGGCATCTGTACATTCGGAACTTCAAGCCGCAGCGCTGGCCGGCGGGAGCGCCACAGAAGTACCTGCCCGGAGGCGAGCTGGAAGCAATGCATGCGGCCTACCACGACATCGACGCCAGCCCCACGCTGACAAGGCTTCTCGAAGGCCGGGAGGATGACGGAGTCAGGCGGTACTTTGATTGGGCAGTCGGAAAGCGTCCCGCCGAGGAGCTGTTCGATCTCGCTGCGGACCCGGGATGCATCGACAACCTCGCGGGGCAGGCCGAGCACGCCGACCTCCTGAGCGATCTGCGGGACGAACTGGATGCTTATCTGCGGAAGACCGGCGATCCGAGAGCGACCGGGAACGGTGCGATATGGGACCGCTACATCCGATACTCCGCGATCCGAATATTCCCGAAGCCGCCTGAAGCCGGGCCGGACTACTGATCGGCTCAGCCGCACGGTTTCGTCCCGCGTCATCCCGGGATCCCGGCGGGCACTGAAGCCTTCCGGTGTGAGAATCCATGATTCTCGCCGCGGACAGATCGGCACGGGGCTGCTCCGGTGGCGCCGAACGGGTCGGGTGAAAGGCGCGATCCGACTCTTCAGCCCGGATGATCCGCGCGGCGCGGGGGCGACCAGCCTTTCACAAGTGAGACTGCTCTTCCAGACTCGCTCTCAGCTCTTCCAATTCCCGCTCTACTGCAAGGCGGCGCTGCCGTTCGGCCTCGCAAGCGCGCTCTGCTTCCTCGCGGGCGCGTTCTGCTTGCTCGCGAGCGCGTTGTTCCGCAAGACGACGCTGGCGTTCCGCCTCACGGGCGCGTTTGTCCTCCCTGTGTGTCGGCAAGTCCTTTCCAGTGGCGGGGTCATGGAATCGCAGTTCCCGAAAAGAGCCTTGCGCATACTCCTGCCTAACCCGTAACTCCAGTTCCAGCACGGCACTCGGGATGCGCTCCTCTCCAAGCCTCGGCAGCGGTTTCCACTGCCCGTCACTCAGGGTCTCGCCCACCAGCCTGTGTCCATTCATCCCCGCCATCCGCCTGTTCGTCGGCGCGTAGCGAAAGTACTCCGTTACTCCCAGCTTCGCGTAGGTCCGGCGCTTCCTCCCCGCATCCCTCTCCTGCGTCGAGTTCGAGACAACTTCCAGCACGAAATCCGGAACCCGACCACCCTCCTCCCACACCTTGTAGCTGTTTCGGAGGTAGCCTTCCAATCCCAGCACCACCAGCACGTCCGGCGCCACGCAGGTCTTGGGTTCATTCGGGTCGTAGTAAACGAGGACATCGGTCGCCACATATCCGCGGCCCTCGAAGTGCAGTGCAAGTGCAGTGCCCGAGTAGTGCATCGTGACTGCTTGGAAGTTGTTGTCTGACATGGGCAACCCGTCCCCGGAAGGAAACTCGAGCTTGTGTCTCCCGGGATCCAGGGGGCGTGGTAACGGCGGCAGCGCCGGGGCCTCCGCCGGAACAGGCTCCGGCAGGCCCTGGAAGACGACTCCCTGAACGCTTCCTCTCTGCGGATTGGCCTTCGCCGACACAAGCAGAGTCTAACACCCCCGCCAGTTGCTCTCGGCACCTCCCCGAGCGATACACCCGAGCTGCGACGCAGGGGGCCGTTCGTCGAGAATCGCGGTCGGCCGCGTCGGCCTCCACCTTCTGGAGTTGGCCACTTCCAAGTGTCCGTGCAGCGGACTGCGCCGCGGCGGCCGCTCCCGCTCGGCTTCCCACAGATCTCAAGGGTCGCTTGTCTCGCCTCACGAAAGGATCGCAGCAAATGCAGATCCGGATCTTCCTGACTGTCCGGCCGGGCCGTAGCCCGCCAAGTCCGGTCAACGGCGAAGCTGATAACCCCATCCTCTCGCGCCTCTTCGGATTCGCTGATTCCAAGGACCGCCACAGCTAGGCCCGCCGGGACGCTGCCAGAGCCATTACTTGCTGCGCGGGAGCGCCGATGCGAATCATCTCCGGCCGCGCCTGCGGAACAAGGCCTTGGGGTTTCCGGCACCAATATCCAACGGGGCGTGACCGCCGGAGCTCCCGTCCCGTCCGCGCGGCACCCAGCCTGAATGAACCGCGAGCGCGCGGAATCGATGTCGATGTTTGCGGCCTGCACCTCCGCAGCCGCGGGTCGGTCTGGAAGTGAGGGCGTGCGCGATCAGAACCAGTACAGCAGCCGAACGGCGGCTCTGAGCACGGGCCAGAAGAGGTCGCCGAAGAAGTACCAGGCGAGGATCAGGCCGAGAATGCCGAACGCCTGGTCCCGGGTCAGATCGAACCAGCGTCTCGCAACCCGCTCGGGCATCAGCAATCCGATGGCGGTGTTGCCGTCGAGCGGGGGCACCGGCAGGAGGTTGAACGTCATCATCAGCACGTTCTGCGTGAACAGAATGCTCAGGAACTGTGCGATGGGCGCGAGGTCTCCCGGCGCCTCGACCACCTTGAAGAACGTCAGTGACGCCGGCACCTCGAAGACGCCGGCGGCGACTCCGACGTTGATCAGGATGGCGGCGGCCAGAGCCAGCAGGAAGTTCGCTCCCGGTCCGGCCAGAGCCATCCAGCCCGCACGGTGGGGGTGCCGGTGCTCCCACAGGGCGCTGTATGGAGCCGACGCCCATCCGAGCATCCATTGATTGAGCGCGTATGTGAGGATGGGAACGGCGATCGTTCCGAGCGGCTCGCGGCGAACGTGGGGCAGGGGATTGAGGGAGACTTGGCCGCCCGCGGCGGCCGTATCGTCTCCGCCGCGCAAGGCCACCAGGGCGTGAGCTGCCTCGTGGCACGTGAGGGATAGCAGGAATGCGACGTACCACAGGCCCCCAAGGGCTAGCAGTTGGGGGTCCATCCGGAAGGGTCCAGTTTACCCGAGATCTGGCGGTGGCGGGCATCCCAGTCCGGGGGACGTTGCCCGATGGATCCTATAGCGCGGTTTCTAGCGGGAGCGCCCGGCGCGGCGGAGCCGCAGAAGCTCCTCCAGCAATTCCGCCTTCCTGTCGGGTCTGGCCGTGGCGAGGTTCCGCCGCTCCATGGGATCCTCGGGCAGCAGGTACAGCTGCATCGGGCCGTTCTCGGTCGGTTCCAGGATCCTGCCCCGGGGAGACGAGAATCCTCCACTGCCGTCGCCCAGAATCAGCTTCCAGCCCGCCTTCCTGATTGCGAAGAGCCCGGCGAGGCTGTGATGAACGATCGAGGTTCGTCCATAAGATCCCTTTCCGAGGAGCAAGGGCGCCAGGCTCAGGCTGTCCTCGCCGGAGTCCTCGGGCATCTCAAAGCCGACGATCTCGCCGACGGTCGCGAAGATGTCGGTCAGGCAGACTGTGCGGTCACTGACGCTCGAAGGAGGGACCCTGCCATCCCACCGAACGATGAATGGCACGCGGTGTCCGGCTTCCCAGGCATCAGCCTTGAGCCCTCGCCAGGGAGCATTCGGCACGTGCGAGTAAAGTTCCGTCACCGTTCGTGTAGCGCCGAAGGCGCCGATGCCGCTGCGTGCGGGCGATCCGTTGTCGGACGAGAAGACGACGATCGTGTCGTCCAATGCTCCGATCCGTTCCAGGGCATCGACGACCTTTCCTAGGATCGAGTCCATCTGGTGGACCCAGTCGCCATAGGGACCTGCGGCACTCTTCCCGTGGTTCGCGGCGTTGGGCACGATCGGAGTGTGCGGTCCGAGGAGAGGCACGTACAGGAAGAACGGAACGTTCGGCTCGGCCGATCTTTCCTCGATCCACTCGACGGCTCGGGAAGTGATCGTCGGTTGCGCCGCCCAGAGATCCCATCGCGGCATCATCGGTCCGGCGCGCTGGCCCTTGTTCGCAGGCATCCGGTCGGTCGGATCGCCGAGCACGCGGTCGTTCTCGATGAATGCGTAGGGCGGGAAGTTGGGCACGTCGTCGCCGAAGTAGTAGTCGAATCCCCTCTTGGTCGGCCCTTCTCGGACTGGTCGGGCGAAATCGATACGCTCGCCGTAGGGCTCGTAGTCCGGACCGACGTTGACGCCATCGAGCTCCTCAGAGAGATACCCTCCATCCCTGAGCGGCCAGTCCCAGCCCAGATGCCATTTCCCGATGCAGGCGGTCCGATAGCCCTTGTTCTGGAGTGCCTTGCCGAGAGTGAGGCGGTCGGGATCGATTACGGGGCCTCCCCAGCTGTTGACAATTCCGACGGGGAGTCTCGATCGCCAGGGGTAGCGCCCGGTGAGAAGGCCGTACCGTGAAGGCGTGCAGACCGAGGATGCGGTGTGGGCGTCGGTAAAGCGCATGCCCCTTGCAGCCAGATCGTCGATATGTGGCGTGGGGACGCGCGACCGCGGGTTGTAGACCTGCGGGTCGCCGTAGCCCATGTCGTCGGCGAAGACGATCACCAGGTTCGGCAGCCTCTCCTGCCCGACGGCGGATGTCCCGAGCAAGAGTCCGATTACGAGGCTCCATCGGCGCATAGACGGCACCGAGTGTATCAGCGGAGAATTTCGGAGTGTCAGGATCCATCCCGGCTTGACGCGAGCCGAAACTCCCGGGACGGGCGGCCCGCCTGCGGTGCGGGCATGCCGGGCGTCACGTCCATGCGGAAACCGAATGCCCGAGCTGTCCGCGAGACCCGCGCCCGGCGGCTCTATCGGGCCGACGCGCTGCGCCGCCGCGAATTCGGCGTGGCCGCCTGGGACAACGTGATCGAGGAGATCAATGACGTTGGCAACCGGTACTCCGATGTCTGGGCGTGGTGCTGCACCAGCGCCATCTCACACGTGCTGACCAAGGAGCACAGCGGGTCGGTTCGCAGTCTTAGCCGTTGGAGAAAGGAGGTCAAGGCTTGGCGCGTACAGATGTTCCACAAGCTGCGGGATCGCTCCGGCATGAAGGGAGAGCTTCCTGAGATGCCGGCCGGGGCATGGAAGGGCGGGCGCGAGGATGCCGTCACCGCGCTGGTTGACCGCGGCGATCCCGTCGACTGGCCGACCGGGAACCGCCTACCGCAGAGTTGGCACCTGCGGCTACCGGTGGCACGCCTGTGTGGGGCCGGCGAATCCGAGCACCCCTGGGATCATGGACGCGCATCCGTGGTTCGGAGCGAGTCCGCGCCGACAGGAAGGGGCTGTCGCGCAGCCCGGCCCCGTATTCGGTCGCGGCGATCATTGTGTCCGGACCCGAATCGACGACTCGCTGTGGAGAATTCCGCTACCGTGACCGTCCCGACGCCGATCCGGCTTGAGGCTTTGGCGTCGAAGTCAGTCTGCCGTCGCCCTCCTCGAGAACTGGAACTGCCCCGAAACAGCCCGTTGTTGAGCCAGAGCAATCGTAGAGGTAAAGGTACGCCTTACCACTGCGCTTGTTGTAGAGGTAGACGTCTCCCCTGACCCAACCGCCTTCGAAGCTTGCGTTCGAACCGCCACCCGCAGCTCCGTCCCACGCTTCCACGGTGGTAGCAACGAGTTCCCAGTCGTGTCCATCCGACTGGGCATCGTCCCCTCCATTGGACGGGGGAGATGGGGGGGTAGGTGGAGGTGCTACTTGGGCCACGAGCAGACTCATTGCCCCAACCGCGACAGCAATGGCAAGCATTTTCGACTTCTTCATGTTCAATCCTTTGGTGTGAGCGAGGTCCGTGCGACAAGCACGCCTTCGTAGGGGACTCTCGGAAACATCTGAGTGTGTGACGGTTTGACGCAGATCGCGTGCATCCGGTTCCCAACCGGTTCCGGCCAGTGGCCGGACGCAGCGGCCGGCTCGCAGTTCTCCGTGCGTCTGCGCATCATCGACAGGGCGGATGCCCGCGAAACTCTTGGCGGTCAGGGACCTTCGGGTCGAAGAATCAGTCGATGGGCCGTGTTCTCTTCCACCGCGTCGCGGCTATAGACCAGAGGCGCATATCGTCCTTCCGCCCACATAGGGAGAAGATCGCTGTAGTGGGGACTGCCCGGCTGTCCGG
This sequence comes from Bryobacterales bacterium, assembly GCA_028819255.1. Classification (GTDB taxonomy): domain Bacteria; phylum Acidobacteriota; class Terriglobia; order Bryobacterales; family UBA6623; genus VXMF01. The sequence continues at coordinate 14,374 of JAPPMB010000134.1, forward strand.
ACTGGCCGGGCGTGCTGGTGAAGACGGACCGGTCCCAGTCCGCAAGGTCCAGGATGTGGCGGTAGGAGGCTCCGCTTGACTGCAGGTAGCCGGGGCCGCGGGTGGCGTTCGGCGTGAATCCGTCACCCCCGCGCTCGACCGGCTCCAAATCAAACACTGCGCGACGGACGGCGGAGTTCGCCAGAGGATGGCGGAACCCGATCCTGTGCAATTCTCCCCAGCGCCACGTTGACGAAGTGGCTCCCAGTGTCGAGGAGAGTTCCGCGGCGGCCTCTTCCAAGGCGTCGGCCATGACCCGGTGGCGCATCTCATCCGGGGATTCGCGCAGCAGCTCGATCAGGCGGGGAAGCTGCAGGTAGCGTCCGATCAGTTCCCAGGAATCCGCTGGGGCGGCCGCCGAGAGATATTGTGCGGGGATGCGTCTCATCCACGCCTCGAACAGGGCCGCCGCGGACGAATCGACATCCAGAACAAAGTTCCATCCCTCGAACAGGGCGGCGGCCTCGGAGCCCCATGCCGGCGATTGCCGCAGCATGCCGACAAGTTCGCGAGCCGGCAGGGAGGTCTCGTCAAGCTGGAGCCGCTGGAAGTCCTCCACGGTGAACGGACCGCCGTCCCGGAGGACCTCGTCGACGCGGTCGAAGCGGTACCGGGCCGACCAGTCGAATCCGAGATCGTGCGGATAGCCCGGCGGCAGGATGTTGTGGTTCGCCGTCGCCACATAGCCGGAATCGGGATTCTTGATCTGGGGGAGCTCGTCGATCGCCCGAAAGCCGCTCCAGCCGTACTTTCCCGTGTAGGCAGGCACGGGGAGGAGACCAGACCAGCCCTCGCGGACGGGGACCAGACCGGCGGGGATCCAACCGATGTTCCCATCGATGTCCGCATACACGATGTTCTCCGCCGGGACCTTCCAGGCAGCCATCGCTTCGACGAAGCCGTCCCAGTCCCGGGTCTGGCCGAGAGCCAGGCTTCCCAGGTAGCCTGCTGTCCCGGGTTCCTGGCCAGCCCATCGGAGGGCCACCGCCCGGTTGTTTGCAGGGTCTTCCCAGATCACCGGGCCGTTCCGGCTAAACTTGAGCTCCACCGATTCCGGCTGGCTCCGCCCCTTCACCAGAACTTCCTCACGCTCGATCCGCATGTCGAGCCACTCGTCCTCCAGGAGGTACTGATCACGGTTCTCCGGATTTGTCTTCTCGACGAAGAGATCTGCCGCGTCGTACTGGACGATCGTGAACCCCCACCCGACGCGGTCGTTGTGTCCGATGGCAACCCCCGGAAGCGCCGGCTCGCCGGAGCCAATGACGTTCCAGCCCGGGCCGTTCAGGTGGACCAGGTAGCGGAGCGACGGCAGAATCACCGGTCGGTGCGGGTCGCTTGCGAGCAGCGGAGCGCCGGTCGCGCTCAGGTCCGCGCTGACAACCCAGTTGTTCGAGCCCTCCGACTCTGGAAGGACCGGAATCGACACGGCTCGCCTGTACGCCTCGGTTACGCGGTCGTCGATTCCCTCCAGATCCAGTTCCGGGTCGGGGCGCAAGTCGCGCCGGGGGTCGGTGGGATACCACCGCTGGGTTGCCTCCACCCCGAGCTGGGACACCAGTCGTGCCCTTGCGATTTCCTGGCTGACGTTGCGGACCATCAGCAGGCCCGCGATCCGCAGCAGCACATGTTCCGGTTCCCAATGCCCCGGCGCAAAACCCAGGAGGTCGAATTCGATCGGCAGACTGTCCAGATTCTGTTCGACGTACGCGTTGATGCCGGAGGTGAAGGCCTCGGCGATTTCCCTCGCCTGAGGAGAGTAGCTCGCCCACTCGGCCACCATGTCTCCCCGATAGCGGACCAGGCGTGCGATCCGGTCGCGAGAGAGGTACTCTGCGCCGAACACCTCTGCAAGTTCCCCAGCTCCGGTGCGGCGCCAGATCTCGATCTGATACAGGCGGTCTTGAGCGGCAACGTAGCCTTGCGCGAAGAACAGGTCATGAAGGGTGTCGGCGTAGATGTGGGCAACGCCCCAGCGGTCCCGAAGGATCTCCACGGGCCGCTCGATGGAGGGGACGGAGATCGACCCCTCGATCTGCGCCAAACGCCTGACGGACTCCTTCGCAAGACGGTCCGGGTTCGAGTCGATTGGGCCGCAGCCGGCGAGCAACAGGAACAGGGATATCGTTTCGAGCCGACGCATGTCGGAGCTAGCATAACGCCATGACGGGAGGACCGGCCTCGCGATCGCGGTCCCCTGCGGTAGCCCTGGCGTCAAGACGGGCTTCCGTCCGGACCTTGCCCGTCGCACCGATACCTCTGTCTCCGGGAGGTTCCAATGAGGCCATCACTTGCTGTCGCGCGAACCCGCATCAGACCTTATCGCAGATTGCATCGTGCTCGGCCGATGTCTCCGAGGGCGTTCCGACACATCGGCCTACCGGACCGCTCGGAACCGGGCGAAGCCCCACGCGCCGAACCGCCTCGCGCACTGCTGCTACGTGTGCAAGTTCAACGTGTCAGGGTCGGAACCGCCGGAGTTCGTGCCAGCAAAGATGCAGGCGAGAGGCGACGGGGACGAACACCTCAGCAAGGGGCGGCGAATTCACTAGACGGGAGTTGAGTCCGGAAGGAAGAGCCGCAATGCGGAGCGGCAGGAAACGGAGCCTCCCCAGTGGCGACGTCGGAGCTTCAATGGGCAGTGCCCGGCCCGCCGTTGGCGGTGTCTCGATGGGCGCCCCGAGTCTCGCCTTGCCCAGCGCCGGCCAATTCACTCACGAGCGGCTGTGCTTTGACGGCTACCGCCCATGCGGCCTACGATTGCGAGAACTCGCTTCAGCTCCAGGCCGTGCGTTCAAACGAAGCCGCCGACTGCGGTTGCCGATCAGCGATCAGCCGGCACTGTCATCTATGTCGGGTCAGGACCAGGGGGCGTCCGCACTGACCTCCTCCAAGACAGCTTCGATGCGTTCAAGCACCGCTGGGCCATCGTCTGGCCCTTCTGCGGAAACCGAATCGACCTCGTCGAACTGGGAGTCGCACGCGACGGGAGTCCATCGCGCCGCATAGGTCTCGTTCGGCGCTCCGACAGAGACATAAGCAACTCGCATTCCCATTGACGCAGCGACGTGAGATGCTGCGGAGTCGTAGCCGATGTACACGAGTGCTCTAGAGATCCAACCGCCAAAATCGCGGAGGGTTCCCTTGGAGGTCATTAGTCGCGCGTGGTTTCGTCTGCCGTCCTTGGCGACCGCCAACTCCTTCATTGTCCCTCGAAACGCTCGGACCCGCTCGGCCACGACAGCGGCGTCGGATTCGTCACGCCCGCCGTCCAGCACGGTCCAGTAGCCATGTTTCCTGAGCAGTTCGAGCAGCGAGTCTTCAAAGTCGCCGCCCAGCCGCACCGACTCCCTGCCCGCGACGGAGAAGCTGACGCCGGCGAGCTTCTTGCGGAGAGTAAACGCCAGCGCGAAGCCTCTTTCGCTGCTCCCGGTGTTGTCGACCACATAGGGATGGGCCTCGGGGCCACCCCAGAAGAACCAGTCACCGCACCAAGCGGCCGCCAGGTCCGCGATGCGGGACGGCTCCTCCTCCGCATATGTACGGCTGGGAAAAAAGCGAAGGCAGCTGTCGTCTCCAAGCGGCAGCAGGCCATGCAGTGTCATGCAGCTGTCAGGATCCACCACCAGTCTCTCATCCGGGGGGAAGCCTTGAATGCAGGTCTGGACTGCGCGACGCACCCGCTTCCACGCCAGCAAGCGGTAGGCGAGCGGCGAGGTGTGGGGATAAGAAACGATTCGTCGATTGAAGGCGTGGGGACTTGCGAAGAGGTAGGCGTTCTTCTTGGGCGCGACGAAGTCGATGTCGGCACCACGGAACGCGTAACGGGCGCATCCTAGGATGGTGCTGGTTACTGCGAAATCCTCTTTGATCCCCACTCGGGAGAGCACAACCGCCTGCTCGATGTCTTCCGCATCGAAAGGCTCCTGGAGGTATTTGTACCCGACCTTGCTGTAGCGTTCGACTAGGCCTTCGGGACTCCCATAGCCAAGCGTGTGAAGTGTCTCAGCGATCGGAGAACCTGGAGCGTGGACAACCTCGGCCATGAACGCTGCGTGTGCATCGGATGAAGCGGTGTCGAACCGGTCGGCCAACGGCTGCACGACGTCGGAGAAGACCGCGTGCGTCGCCTCGGCAGCAAGCCTGCGGTTCCGAGAGAAGGCCAGTTGAGCGAGTGCCCGCGAGTAATCCACGAAGTCGCGGGATCCCGTGCTTGCCTCCATCACACCGCGGGCGAGTTCTCTTGCCGTCATCTACGTTGCGCCTTCAGAGTTGAATGGTGACGAATCGGACTCCGCACGTCGCCGCTGTGCAGAACGCTGCCGCCATCAACGGCCGCACGCCCGAGAGGGAGGGCATGCCTCACTCAGGATCGTCCACCGGCCTATCGTAAGCCCAGGCTGCGGCTCCTCGCCAACGGCGGAAGTCTCGCGTGTCGGGCGGGCGAGACTTCCAGGGGAGGCCGGGCCGGTCCGGGGCGAGCCGCGTCCCCTTCGGTGCGGGTCAGTCGCGAGCAGCGGAGAACCGGTGGTGCTGAGGTCGGGGTGACGACACAGTTCTTCGAGCCTTGCGGCGCTCGAAGGTTTGCTGTGGAGTGTGGCTGAACGCCACGCACAGTTTCATTGGGGAGGCATGGCTGACGCCGAGCCCCTATCCTGTTTTGCCCAAGTCTCGCTATGACCCGGAGCACGCTGGCTCAACCGCTGCGCGCCTGAGAAAGAGAACCTGACTCTCAGACGGAGAAACTCGCTTCCGACCCTGCGGAGTTAAGGAAGAGGCGCAAGCCCCGTGTGCCACGAGCAGCCGACTGATGGGTGGCGACGACGCCGGGATCGAGTCCGCGGCCTGGATGTCGCCGGTCAACGAGGCGAGGTCGGGACGCTCGCGAATCCGTTGCAGCTTGCCGAAGTGCGAGGTCTTCCTGGCGTCGCTCTACGTTTCGAACCGCAGCTTGACGCCGCACGCGGCGACCACCTTCGCAAGTGTGTCGAGCCGAGGATTCCTCCGACCTGAGAGCGCACGGGAGAGCGCCACTCGATCCAGTCTCGCTCGACGTGCGAGTTCGGACACGCCGCCTCTTGCTTCGGCGACGTTGCGGAAGGCCTTCATGAGCAGGCGCGGATCATCGTCCCATTCTTCCATCGCCGCGTTCAGATAGGCGACGATGTCCTCCGGCGTTTCCAGATAGTCGCTCGCCCTATGCGCTCTTGTTGGCATCTCGTTTCTCCTGCTTGTACGCACTCGAAAGGTCCCGGGCCGCCTCGATGTCGCGGGCTTGCCGTTTCTTCGTGCCGCCGACTAGTAGAATGACGAACTTGTCGCCATCACCTCCGTAGTACACCCGGTAGCCAGGGCCGAAGTCGATCCGAAGCTCCTAAACGCCTTCACCCACGCTCCTGTGATCTCCGAAGTTGCCCAGTTCCACGCGATCGATTCGGATCTGGATGCGGGCCCGGGCTTCTGAAGATTGTCTTTGAAACCACCTGTCAAAGTGGTCGCCGCCGTCCCCCGAGACGTAATGAAGATCCTTGACCACCGCACAATTGTAGCCTATTGGCTACAACCTCTCATTCTTGATCTGATCGAATGCCACTGGGAGGGAAGCAGTGAACGCCGTGACCGAGGTCCGCGAAGATCCTTGGTTGAGACGCAATCCGCCGCACTCGGGAGGGCGGCCAGCCTACGATCCAGACGAACCTCTTGCAAATGACCGACGGGCATCGCCGGATGTTCGACATTTTGGGCACCGGAAACTACAAGGCATAGAAACCGCGTTTGGCGTGTTAGGTCATACAGGTGCCCGCGGTTATGTTGTTGCAAATACTAGGACTTATACGTACAACAGGATTCAACTTGGTAAACTCGGGCTAGAAGACGGTGGGACGGGAACGGTGGAGACAGGGAGGCTAGCGGCATGCGCGAGTTTGACCCGGACTTTGAGGTTGCGGCGTACAGCGGCGTGATCGGGCGGTATCCGGACTTCTCGACGCGCTACAGGATGGTGGTGTGCGATCTTCCGCGCTGCTTTCACGCGCAGCCGTGTGAGGAGCAAATCGTGGCGATGGCCCGATCGCCCAGGGTGACCGGCACGCCCTGGGACGCCCTGCTGGCGGCTGTGACGGAGCACCTCGCATGGGAGCACAAACTCGAGCCTCCGGAGTAGGTGCATGAGCCAGAGCGGTTCTGCGACCCACCGTGGCTAGTAACGGACTGGCCGAAGGGCGAGCCGTCAGACGTTGATCCGGAGCGGTTCTCGCCGCCGGCCTTCCGACGGCACGGCACGCTGATCGACCCACGCGCACTCGACCCCCGCGGGGGTGAGAAGTACCACTGGACGCCCGGCTGGCTGAATACCTGGAACCTGCCCGAATGGCCGTGGGAGAATCCGCCCACATACCCTTGGACCGGACCCACGCGATCGCAGTGAGCAACTGGAGCGGTCGCGATCTCGGCGGGGATCTCGATCTTTGGGCGCGGGAGAAACGCGACCGCGTGCTCGACAGACCGGGAATCGTTGAGGCCTTCGAGCAACTCGACCGAGAGCCGGAGGAGCTTTGCTTGCAGGCCGAGGTGATCGGAACGGCAGGAGGCCTGCATGCCGATGCGGCCCGGACCCGTGATCGCAGCCGCTGCCAAGGGCTTGGCCTTCGAGTACTGGCGATGAGTGAGCACCTGACTGGCCTCGTCCAAACCGACGAAGTGGACGATCGTCTTCGCAACGTCTGGGCCGATCGTGACGACCTTCACCAGCACGCTGATGCGGGATGGCTGCTTGGTTGATGCCATGTTCGGCCCTTTCTCGTAATTGCAATCGAGCGGCCGCTCGCACCAAAGTTGCCGCGCTCGACAAAGCCGCTGAGCGGGAGCGAACCATCCCTTGACTACACTGGCATCCGTGGACAAGGCTTCTCATGGCCCTGAAGCATCCACTATGTGGGTAGTGATTCGTCTGACCCTGCTCCTATTCCTTCCGATAGTGCTCTCCGCACGGGTTGATATCTTCGGCCACATCGGTTCCATGTGCCACAGCGAGGACGAGGGATGTGGAAGCCACCGAGGAACGAGCTACGGAGGAGGCGTAATCGTTCCGTTCTTCGGCAACTGGACAGTCGAGGGTGATTTCCAGACCAGCTACGATCCGCGCAACCGAGGCCCCGACGAATTCTGGCGGGACCGCAAGACGTTCTACTTGGCGAACTTCCTCCGCCGATGGGGAAATGCGCGAGCCTACGCATTCGCGGGTGCGGGCGTAGGTCTTCAAGACCGTGAGACGGAATGGCGACACGAGGTCGCGGATGAGGACTACGAACTGGACCCGCGAACGCAACCCCACTGGTTCAAGGTTCGGGACGGTGTGTTCGGTGGCTACGACCGCTATTGGGAATTCATCTGGTTCGCCCCTCGTGGCGGGTTCACCGTCTATCCGCATAAGCACGTCCCTGTCGGCCTACGGTTCGAGGTCTACATCGTCCGCAAGAACGGAGGGGCCAGAGTCAGCGTGACCTACCGGCTCTGACCGTCGTTCGCTTCGTGCAATCGGCGCGACGCTCTCTCGTGGGTGCGATTGAGAGCGTATCTGAGCGCCCGGGAAACCCGCGATCCTTCTGCGCACGCGGTTGCGATCCAGAGAAGGTTCAGAGGCCGCATGAAGTGCCTGTACCGGTCGTCGGGAAGGTATTCGACTAGATTCAAGGACTGAGCCTCGATGAAGGCCGGAATGAGACCGACATCTTCCGCGGCCCTGTCGAAGGCGAGAAGCCGTTGGTCGCTCAGGAAGGCACGCGCTTGCGGGCGATTCCGGTTTTATTCGCCGCCCCCACTTCCAGCCTCGCCGTTGCTGGCCCTACCGGATCCGGTCAGGGTGCCTGCTCTCCCGATGACGTGGAACGTCCGGGATGGCCGCTTCCTGAGCATCGCGATCGCTTGTGGCAAGAGCGCTTGCAGGTTGCGCACTCGCAGGCTGGGGGTCCGGAGCACTACGACAGGCAGCGGAGTGTTCTGGTTCTGCTCGTGCTCCATGTTCCTGTCCGCCGTGATCGATGCATCAAATCGTCGTCTCGCCGCGAGCTGCAGGAGTTCGCCGTTCTCCTTGCCCTGCCAGCGCATCCGCTGGGTGCTGCGGATGTCCCAGCCGTCAGGGAACGAGCGGGCCAGGGCATACGGGATGTGCTCATCCAGCAGGATCTTCGTCCGAATGCCGGCTAAGCGCCTGTCTTGCCAAGCGAAGCGTCTCTCTAGCCTGCTTGCGAGAGACGGTGGGGAAGTCGTGCAGGAACTCGGCCAGGGCTCCTTCGCTGTCGAGGTAGTCGAACAGCGCAGTCACGGGAACTCGAGTTCCGCTGAACACGACCGCGCCGCTCATGACCTTGGAGTTCCGGCTGAGAGGCGCCGGCTTGTTCTCGACCATTGCCCTGATGCTTCTTCCTGACGAGAGTATAGTTTCTTCCGCGGGATCTGTGGATTCGAAGCGAATCGCCCTTTCGAGCAGGAGGGGTTGTTCTGGCAGACACGTACCGGCCGTGCCAAGCTGGTCCCGGTCGGATAAGTGCGAGCCAAATTGGATTGAAGCGGGGCGTCGCCGCACTTTTCAGAAGACGCCGCGCACGGCGGCAGACGAGCGAGGACGGTGCGACATATGTCGAATGCTGTGGATGTGCGGCCGTTGGAAATTCTTTGGAGTCTTTGGACTTCGGCAACTGCACTTCTCGGCCCACCAAGGTGACGCGGCGTGGACATCCTGAAGATTCTGAGTGACTCGCTGCCGCTGATGGTGCTTGGCGGACTGCTGTGGCGCGGGACTACCGGGGTGGACAAGCGATTGGACCAGATCGAGGCCGCGGCAGGCGAACTGCGAACCGAGGGCGCAGAATGGACCGGCGGCTGGCCCGACCGGTAGGCAGGGTCTCGGCGTTCTTCCGCCCAGCGGATGTGCTGGCCTTGTCGGCTGGCGACTGATCCTAAGCGGTATCGCCGACCTCGTCGGCTGATTGTTCCCCGGGTGCCGATGATTGGATCAGGCGGGACGCGGCGCTGCGGACCGACGGCGAACGCGGTGCGATGCACATCTGGCGCGATACGATGGCCAAGTCCGATTGGCTCGAGATGGTCCGGTGCCGCGCCGAGGGCTGGCCGGTGGTGACCGCGAATGTCGGTCGATCTTGCCTGAACCGATGAGAAGATTCCAGGGCGACCCACGAGGCCGACCACTCGCCAGACTTGGAGTCGTTCCGGCCCGGATCTTATCGGCACTGCTCGCCGCTATGGTCTGGGGATGCTCCGGGGAGCCTTCCGCCGAGTGGGTCCCTCCCGCGGTGGATGTCGCCGGGTTTGGCACGAGAGCCCGCGTGATTATTGGGGAACGCCTCGGTGCCGTAAAGTCGCGACCCGAAGATGCGACCACGCTCGGACTCGCGGCGATGGCGCTGCATGCGTACGGAATCCGTGAGCCCGCAATGAGGCTGTACCGGCGAGCGTCGGACATTGGCTCCTCTGACTTCCGATGGCATTACCTCCGTGGCCTTCTTGCCGCAGACCTCGGAATGCCCGCGGAAGCGGTTGAAGCAGTTCGTGCCGCAGCGATGCTCGCAGCCGAGGAGCTCTTCGTCAAGATGCGCCTCGCTGCCGTCTTGCTGGATGCGGACCGGTCTCTCGAGGCACTGGACCTGTACGATCAGATCCGGCCCCCGCAACGCGACACGATGGCGGTTCATTTTGGCCGGGGAATCTGCCTGGCGCGCCTCGAACGTCCGGCGGAAGCACTGGCGGAACTCGAGAGGGCGGCAAGTTACGCGGGGGACTATCGTCCCTTGTACTACCAATTGGCCCTGGCGCTGCGAAGGGTCGGTCGCGACGAGGAATCGTCGCGCTTCCTAGCCCTCTACGAGCGGATGGCCCCCGACCCGAGACCACCCTTTCGCGACCCGCTTCTTGGCGAACTCGAAGAACTGCGGGAGGGCTCGTACCTGCATCACCTGAATCGAGGGATGCGCCAGGAGTCTGCCGGACGGATTGAGGAAGCTGAACGCGAATTCCTGCGTGCCTTGGAGGCCGGGCCCGCTCAGATTCATGCCCGCGTCAACCTGATCGGCGTCTACGGCAAGATGGGCCGCTATGCGGACGCGGCCGCAATCTATCGGCAGGCGCTCGAACTGAATGGGGAGAGCGAGGAGGCCCACTACAACTACGGCGTCATCCTGTCGCGGCGTGGAGAGAATCGCGAAGCCGAGACCGCCTACAGGAAGGCGCTGGCGGTGAATCCGTATTCGGCGGACGCCCGAGTGAATCTCGGTGACACTCTGGAGCGACAGGGCCGGCCGGAATCGGCGGCCGAAGAGTTCCGGCGTGTCCTCGAAGTCCAATCGGGCCACCGCCTTGCGAATTTTCGGCTGGGAATGTTGCTGCATCGGCAGGGCGTCAAGGCGGAGGCGCTGGGTCATCTCCGACGTACCGTCAACATCCGGGACCGTGAGACGCCGCAGTTCCTGGTCGTCCTCGCGCGCGCCGAACGAGACATGGACATGGGCGCGGATGCCGTCCGGCATGCCGCCGAAGCGCGGCGCTTGGCGAGACAGTATGACCGGCCAGAGATCCTTGCCCTCCTTGACAGGGAATTCCCTCTGCAATAGCGGCACTGCGTTGGCCACTCGATTGCCGGCCGACTCTACTCCGGGCCCGGGATCGCTCGCGCTGCCGTCTCCATCCGAAATAGCTGCTTGCTTCGCCGTCAGCTTGCATTCTGACAGCTCGTTCCAGCGATCAGTCCCTGCGAGCCCGGTCGTTGTCCGAGAGAGGCCGGCTCATTGCGCCCGTAGCGCGGTGCCGGAATCGACCGCGGGATCCCACGCCTCCCCGGGGAGGCCACGTTCCGGCACACCTGCTGCACGGATTTGAATGCGGGCTAGAAGTACAGTTTGAGCCCGAACTGGATGTGGCGCGGAATCCGCTGCAGCGTGATCGTTGATGCCGCCGACCGAATCCTACCGGCGTTTGCGCTGCCGATGTTCGTTGTCGGGTTGTTGAACTGCGGAGTGTTGGTGAGATTGAAGAACTCGGCGCGGAACTGCAGTCGGCGTTCCTGATTCTCGCTGAAGAAGAACTCCTTGAAGATCGAGAAGTCGAGATTCTTCGTTCCCGGACCGAACAGTATGTTTCGCCCGGCGTTCCCGAACATCTGCGGCCCCGGCCGGGCGAACGCACCGACATCAAAGAACCGCTGCAGTGTTTGCTGACTTGTGGGCAAGCGACCGTCGTCGAGACGATCCGGATAAGACGTGCAGCAGTTGAGCGTGCTTGGCGAGGTCACCCGCATGGGGAACCCGTCGTACATGCTGAGAATGCCGTTGATCTGCCAGCCGCCGACGATATGGTTGAGAGGGCCGTTCGCCTTGAACGGCAGGTCGTACATGAAACTGGGAACCAGCCGGCGCGGGGAGCTGAACCCGGTCGGCCCCCGGTCCCGGCGGATGTTGCGAATATCGGTGGGCGATCCGAATTGGCTGTCGCCGTTGCCGATCGCCTTTCCCCACGTATAGCTCACAAGGTAGCCGAGCCCGTTGCGGAACCGGCGCTCGGCGGAGATCTGCAGGCTGTGATAGTTCGAGTCATAGCGACTCTGGATCTGCCGGATGGCACCGAACGCCGGAAAGTCCCTGCGCACGGCAACCGGACCTGTTCCGGGGACAGGCTGGTTGATGTCCGTCTGCCCTTGCAGCTTGGTGCCCTTGCTGCCGACATACGCAATCGTGAAGGAGGTCTCGCCGATTTGCTGCTGGATCGTTGCATTCCACTGCTGCGTGTAGGGAATCACGGTATCGAGGTCAATCGATCGCAGAGTGCCCGCGACGACGCCGAGGGCCGGCCTGTCGAACCCCATCGAGGCCGGTCGGGCTCCGACGAAGTCGAACTGGTTGTTGTTGAAGTTCGAGCTGATGACCTCGGGGGGATTTGCTCCTAGGTTGCGGGTCGTGTCCAGTTGCCCCGTCGAGTAGTACAGGCCGTAGCCGACACGGAACACTGTCTTGGGCGCGATCTTGTATGCGACCCCGAGCCGTGGCGAGAAATTGTTCGAATCTCCTGGATGGCCGGACCGCCATGGAACGGAACCGGTGCCGACCTGGACGACCGTCCCTTCGGACCGGATGAAGTTATGCTGGCGGTCGTTGACCTCGGTCCAGGGCCAGCCGAGGAAGTTGTCGTACCGGACCCCGAAGTTGAGAGTCAGACGGTCATTCACCTTGTATGTGTCCTGGACATGGAATGCGAGTTCGGTTCGGCGATAGCCTCTCGTGCCCGTCACGAATCGAATGAAGCCGCTGATGGGCTTGCCCAAGAGCACATCCGCCGGCCCCAGACCCGTTCCGGCCCTCGACGCGGGATTGATGGTGAAGTTGTTCCCGAAGTTCATCGTCCCGCGTAGCGCGTTCGACTGCAGCGCGTTGTATCGCAGTCGCCGGACCTCGCCGCCGAACTTGATGCTGTGGCGCCCCTTGATGATGCTGAACGTGTCGCTGATCTGATAGTTGTCGCTGACGATGATCGCCGGCGAGAATCCGTTTCCTCCCATGCTCCGGAAGCCGGCTATGTTGATGATCGCCAGCCCCGAGGTCAGGTCGTCGCCCGCGACATTGGAGCCGGGAATGCCGATCTCGTCGCTCACGTTCTGTCCATAGTTCGGATTGAACGACCGCAAGTTGAGGCGGGTCCATCCCACGCGAAACTCGTTGATCTTGGTCGGGGACACGAGGTGAGTGTCGCTGATGACAATCTGGTTCACAGGCTGGTCGGCGGGGCCCGGAACCCCAGGTCCCCGGCCTACGGCAGGGGCGGGCAGGAAGCTAGGCTCGATCAGGTCGTCGTCGCTGTAGCTGTAGCGCGCGAACATGTTGTTGCGGTCCGAGACGACGTGGTCGATCTTGATGTCGAACCGCTCGCCGTCGATGCTGCGGACCGGATTTGAAAGGTAGTTGTCCGTAGTGTTCGCGTTCCGATTGGGCTGCGGGTACAGGTTGATGATGTTTTGTCCTACGCGGTCCTGCATGGCAGCCGGGACGGTGTCGTTAGGGAAAGGGTCCCTGACGAAGCCGCTGTCCTCGAGCTGGCGCTGCGTCGTGGGGTCGTAGATGTCAAACGGCGATTGCGAGAAGTTGCCCAGCCGGAAGTCGGCCGTGGGAACGCTGCTGATCAGTGTTTGCGCCTGACGCACGCGCTGGCCTTCGAAGTTGGCGAAGAAGAACGTCTTGTGATCCGTCGCTCCCGGAAACACGGGGCCGCCCACGAAGGCGCCGTACTGGTTCTGCTTGAAGGGCGGGATGGGCTCGTCGGCTCGATCGAAGAAGTTCTTCGCGTCCAGCTCTGCATTGCGCAGAAACTCGTAGGCCCCTCCGTGAAACTCCCTAGTTCCGGACTTGAACGTCAGGTTCACCGTCGCGCCGCCGCCCCGGCCGAACTGCGCATCGGCACCTGAGGTCTCGCTTCGGAACTCCTGGATCGCGTCGATCGACGGAAAGATGAGGATTCCCAGCCCATTGTGGTTTTCCGAATTGCTGATGCCTTCGATCAGGTAGTTGTTGTCGTTTCCCCGGCTGCCGTTGACCGAGGCGTTGGATACACCGCGCTTGCGTGTGATCGGGCTGCCTTGAGACTGGGTCGAGGCCGGCTGGGCTCCGGTGCTAAGCAGGATGAGCTGCGCCCAGTTGCGGCCGTTCAGAGGAAGGTCCTTGATCGCCTTCTCCGTTCGCAGGTTGGAAAGCGTCGCCGACTCGGTCTGCAGCAGCGGCGCCACGTCGAGAACTTCGATCACCTCCGTCACGGCGCCAATGTTGAGGTCGAAGTCGACGACCGCCCTCTGGTTCACTTCGAGTTGAAAGCGCTTCGCCGCGGGCTCGAAGCCCTCCGAGCTCACTGTGACCGTAAACTCGCCCGGCCTCAAGGGCGGCGATACGTAGATCCCCTGGGCTCCGGTGCCTGTTTCGATCAACAATCCGGTTCCGACACTCTCGACGATTACCGTTGCGCCGGCTATGACCGCCCCGGTCGAGTCGCGGACCGTGCCGGTCACAGTCCCCGCGTCAACCTGACCAAAGCAGACCGAGACGCACAGCGCACCCAAGGCGACCACTCGAAATGCTACCTGCATCTTGACACCTCCCGCCGAAGTCCACGCGGCACCTGCCGAAAGCTCGAGACAAAGCGTCGCTGTACAACGTGGGTGCCTTGAGTTGAAAACGTGCGAGTGAATCCGGCTGCGAAGTATTCTTGCAGGAAGCGGGAATGGTGGCAACCCTTGAGAGCGGAGAGTTTGCCGTAACAATGCATGCACTTGGCTCTAATTCCAAGGGTTTCGCCAAGCAGTGAGTGCTTTGGTCTCTGAAGTCCGCATCCGACATAGTGCCCCGACTCGACGACTGGGTCTCGCGGCACCTTTCGTCTTGGGGGCAGCGGGGTCGTAACCGTTCCAGCAGTCAGTGAGATCCTCGCCATTGCAATCGAGTCTCGTCTGCTCTTGGAACGGCACCATCGGGGCCGCCGAAAGACCCCTCACGGCCTGCTGGACATCAATGGCTTCCTGCCTTGCACTTCCCTCGCCCATCGCCTTGCCAAGGCTCTGGAACCACGCTGTCCTTGCGGCCCCGGCAGTAAACCGTGCAGCCAGCTGCCATCCGCCGCGCGGCGGTTCGTGGCGTCGTCCGGGGCCGCCTCCCAGATGCTAGGCTCACCTTGTGCCGGCAAAATCGGATCCGACGCCGGGAATGTCGTCGAGGGTGAGCCTGCAGGGCGTGGCCGAGACGGTCGTCACGGCCGCCCGCGAACCTCCGCCGATCGCTGTGGAGAGGCCCGAGGAGGAGTATCCAGACACGGACGGCAAGCCGATGGCGGACAACACCTGGCAGGCGACCACGATGCACTACGCCGGCCCTGTGCTGGCGATTCATTTGGGAATTATATACTTAAGTGCCCAAATGTAGGCCTAAGTGCTTGACTTTACGGGC
>JAPPMB010000118.1 GCA_028819255.1 Bryobacterales bacterium
CTCGAGCATCTGGACGCGCTGCTGGCTGATCCCGGCCGCCAGGCCGTGCTGCCCCGGGAGCTGCAAGGTTCCCGTTCCGCGGCGCATCGAGCGCTACGGCGCCGATGCGACGACGGAATCCTGGTCCGGATCGGCCGTGGCGTCTACGCGCGCCGGCAGGCACGTCTCTTTGATGTCGTCCCCGAGGTCCTTCCCAAGCTGGGATTCCGGATCCTGCCGCGGCCGGCCGCCACCAACCTGAACTTCAAGTCCGGCGGCAACGTGTGGCGCGTCGACCGCCCCTGCCGGCGCCTCCTGGTGAAGCACGGCGTGGCGGCAGCCTTCGAGTCGCCGTCCGGCAAGCTGTACGAGACTGGAAGCATCATGCCGACACCGATGCACGTGCCGCCGTCGCGGGAGGAGACGGACCGGCACTTCGCCTCCTTCGACCGCTGCCATTCCCACGCCCGGGCCGAGAAGGACCTGATCGTGCAGAAGGCGCTGCAGGCCTGGGAGGACTTCCGTCATCCCGACGCGACGCTTGCGCTGGAGGGGGGCACGTGTCTGGCGCTGTACCACAAGCAGTTCCAGCGCTTCTCCGAGGACCTCGACATTCGGGTCATCCTCCGGTCGGAGCTCGGACTCGGCCCCGCGCAGGAGCGTGCCGATGCGTTCCGCGCAGTCTCGGAGGCCTTCGCGGGCCACATCCATCGTACGCTTCCGTTCTTGGAGGCCACGCGCAAGGGCCGCTTCCGCAAGCGCGACGGCCGCTTCGCGAGCCACATCTTCCGGTACTGCGGCCGCCGCCCGCACCGCGAGGTGATGGAAGGGCTGAATCTAGAGCTTGTGCAGGAGCCGAACCGGCTGCCGCTGGTGGAGCGGGCGAGCCCGTTCCGGCCAGAGGCGGTCACCGTGCTCAGCCCATTCGAGAGCGCCATGGGTAAGTGGAAGGCTCTGTCGACGTGGCTCGCGGGGCGGCGATACACGGGCGGGGACTACGTCCGGCACCCGGCGGACCTGGCGGCCATGCGGGGGTCCGGGGCCTTCGACCCCGGTGCCGTGACTGGCGCACGGGCCGCCCTTGCGGCAGAACTGCGAGGTCCCGGCGTGACGCAAGCTCTGCGGGAGCTGCAGGCCCCGGAATGGGAAGCGAACTACCAGGACTACCTGCGGCGCATGGGCCAGCTGCCGGTCCGGGCCCTGCGCTCCGCGTTCTCCTATCCGACCTGGCAGCCGGTGCTGCAGAGCGTCGCGGCGATGGCGCTGGATCTCAAGCTGGTTCCACAGAGAGACCTTCCCGAGGTCAAGCAGATGGCGCACTAAGGCGACCGGATCCGCTGAGTCCCGCTCCCACTCGGTGAGTTCTCACGCTAGGCAGCGAGATGGCACCCCCCGGGATGGACAACATCCAGCATCTGGCGGGCTGCTGAGACGGGCCCGGATTCCGGCTGGTAGCCCAGCACGCCAGAACCCGAGATCACCGCTTGGGCGCGATCCCCTTCGATCCAGTTTCCGCAAACAAAACAAGAATGCCCTGAAATCAGGGACTTCCGCCCGGTTCCGGCGCGAGAAGCGAGAGTGCGGCGGTCGCCGTTCCGAGGCCGAGAGGGCGATCGAGCGCGCCAGGAATTCCTCAGAAAGGCACTTGGTGACCCAAACGAGAGCCGCAAAGCAGCGCTCTCAGGGATACCGAAATGGACACCGACAGGGAGGGGGATTGGATGCGAGAGTCTCCGGTACCTACACTGGACAGCTGTTATCGAATGCCCTGCTGTTGCTGCTTGGTGGTGTCGCGATTGCGGCCATCGCCCGCTTTGCGGAGGCTTAACGCCTTTTTCGCCCGGACTCTACGGTACGGCAATCGCCTTCTCGGTGGCAGCGTACGCAACGGTGATCTTTCTCCGACGGTACCGTGCAACTAGGTCGGGGGTTCGAAGGATTCTCTGCAGACAGTGACACGGGTCGAGAGCATAGCAAGACAGTACTCGATCCTTGCGCTCAACCTAGTCGTGTTCTGGATGATTCTCGGCTTTGTTGCGTCGTTGCTGATCAAACTGGTTCTTTGGATATGACAGTAGCGCATCTGCTGGGAAGCGGTTTCATTAGGCGCGCCTCTCAAGATAGAACCTCCTGTACGGCAGTGTGCGGTGCCCTCTGTGCGAGGGGGTAAACCTCGAATTCCACCGGGAATGCTCGCCGTCGGCGATTTCAGGCCCTCGCTTGCAAGCCAGCGAATTCTTCGCACAAGATACCTAGATGCCGGAGACTGACCAGAAATTCGGACTCCTGCATCTGACTGACGAGGAGCTGCGGAAGCGCTACGAACGGAACCATCGACTTCTCCTCCAAGGACTACTACATGGAGCTTCGGCGGAGAGCTGAAACGAGGCACGACTCGGCGATACGCCGACTGGCCACGGTAACTGAGGTGCCTACATTTTGGTGGACTGAGTAGTGTGCAGCGGCGCGGGTCCAAGCGGACCACGACCGCCACGGCGCACGTTCCCAGTGTCTACGAAAACGCAGGCACTTCATCCGGCATTTCGGGCTGCTGGCCGGACCCCGCCGCAGGCGGAACCTCGACCTGTGCCGGC
>JAPPMB010000023.1 GCA_028819255.1 Bryobacterales bacterium
TGGCCGACGGCAACGCAGTCGAGCAGGGCGATCTGCTGCTGGAGTGGGATCCGTTTACGCGTAAAATCCTGACCGAGTCGGAGGGGCACTGCCACTTTCACGACCTGGTGGCAGGCGTGACGCTGCACGAGCAGGTGGACGAGGTCTCGGGCCTCGTGCAAACGATTGTGCAGCACACGCGGGACGGGAAGTACGAGCCGCGGATCGAGATCAGGGACGAGAGCGGAGAGGTGCGGCGGAAGTACCTGATTCCGGACAAGGCGCTGCCGATGGTGGAAGACGGGGAGCCGGTCCACGCCGGGGCCGTGCTGGCGAAGATTCTCCGGGGGGCGACCAAGACGAAGGACATCACGGGCGGCCTGCCGAGAGTGGTGGAGCTGTTCGAGGCGCGGCGCCCGAAAGTGCCGGCCGTGATCTCGGAGATCGACGGCACGGTGAAGTACGGGAAGCTCAGCAAGGTTCACCGGGTGATCACCGTGAAGGGGGACGCGCCCGCGGGCGGCGGGAAGTCCATGAGCAAGAACTACAAGATCCCGCGGACGGCCCACGTCAACGTGCAGGAAGGCGAGCGTGTGCAGGCGGGGGACGCCCTGATGGACGGCCCGCGCAACCCGCACGACATCCTGAGGGTACTAGGAGAGACGGAGCTGCAGCGCTACCTGGTAAACGAGATCCAGGCCGTCTACCGTCTGCAGGGAGTCGGCATCAACGACAAGCACCTCGAGGTGATCGTGCGGCAGATGATGCGCTGGGTGAAGGTGGAGAAGGTCGGGGACACGGATTTCCTATCCGACGAGATCGTGGACAGGTTCCGGTTCCTCGGAACCAACGAGGAAAAGAGCCGGGAAGGGGGAGAGCCCGCGACAGGCAGTCCGCTGCTGATGGGGATCACGAAGGCGTCGCTCTCGACCGACTCGTTCGTGTCCGCGGCATCTTTCCAGCTCACCACCAAGGTGCTCACGGAAGCATCCGTCTCGGGGCGGAAGGACGACCTTCTGGGCCTGAAGGAAAACGTGATCGTCGGTCGGCTGATTCCAGCCGGCACAGGTCTCGACGTCCACAACCGGGTCAAGATCGCCGGAGAGGACCGTCCGGAAGAGCTGGTGCCGGAATTCGATGCCTTGAGCGGCCTCCCGAGCTACAGCGACTCCGCCGAGCAGATGTTCGAGCCGCCGGGGCCGAATCCATTCGGATTCCCCGGCCCTACAGGGGTGCCGTTTGGGCAGGATCGAAAGTAGACGGCCCTTCGAGAAGGTGGCGGCACGGCCTCCAAGGGCGCGTGCGAGAAGCGGCCGGACCGCTGTGGACAACGGCGGATCGGCCGCCATTGCAGCCCGACCCATGTGCGCCGAAGAGGCTGACCGATGATCGGGAACGGCATCGCCCCGTGTCAAGATGCAGTTGACAATGGGAATCGCCGGCCCGCCGCCCGGGCCAATCTCGTCCGCGAGCCCGGTCAGGCAGGCCACCGCCGGCTTGGCGCATGGCAACTTACGGTCGGAACCCGGTCCCCGCGGCAGGTGCGGACGCATCGCCGGATTGAGCACCGAAGGGCCGGCAATCCCGGGACAGCGTCTCCCGGCACAAAGGGCGCACCAACAGCATCGTAATTCCTGCCGACCAGCGACTGGGTCGGCCAACGGAACTTCAGGGAGGTAGCTTTGTTCGGTTCAAGGGGATTCCACGACAACACACCATCCGCGAGCGATTTCGAAGCGATCAAGATCGGACTGGCGTCACCGGAGAAAATCCGGAGCTGGTCTTGGGGAGAGGTCACGAAGCCCGAGACGATCAACTACCGAACACACAAGCCGGAACGGAACGGACTGTTCTGCACTGCCATCTTCGGTCCGGTCACCGACTGGGAGTGCCTGTGCGGCAAGTACAAGCGCCCCAAGCATCGCGGAGTGGTCTGCGAGAAGTGCGGGACGGAAGTAACGCACAGGCGGGTGCGACGCGAGCGTCTCGCTCACGTCGAGCTTGCCACACCCTGCTCGCACGTCTGGTACTTCAAGGTCCCGCCCAACCACATCGGACTCCTGCTGGACATGAAGTTGCGCGATCTGGAGCGGGTCCTCTACTACGAGGCCTATGTCGTGGTGGACTCCGAGGATGAGGACGAACTGCCTCTGGGAAGAGTGATCACCGAGGACTTCAAGCGCAACCTCGAGGACGACGCGACGCTCGACTTCGCGGCCCTGATGGGGGCTGCGGGCATCAAGGAGCTGCTGCGGAAGGTGGAGCCCTCGGCGCTCGCAGACGAGCTCCGCAGGCGCATGAAGGACGAGACCTCGATGCAGAGGCGGCAGCGGCACGCGCGGCGGCTGAAAGTCGTCGAGGCGTTCCGCAAGTCGGGCAACAAGCCGGAGTGGATGATCCTGGACGTGATTCCCATCATTCCGCCGGAGCTGCGACCGCTGGTGCAATTGGACGGCGGGCGCTTCACCACCTCGGACCTGAACGACCTCTACCGCCGCGTCATCAACCGCAACAACCGCCTGCGCA
>JAPPMB010000077.1 GCA_028819255.1 Bryobacterales bacterium
GGACTTCCAATCACACCATATATTGAGGTTGGGCACTCAGGTCAGTAAGTCCCTTCCAAAGCGGGTCGCCGTTCGGTGTGACGGTGCTGAACGGAGCCCGGGACGTGAAGGGCGACAACGCTGCCGACGCGACGCTGTATGCAGACCTCGTTGGGGATCCAGACCATCCGAGCCGTGGCGAGCCGGCAGTGGGTGGACGTCGAGGCATCCTGTGGACGAACGAGGCCGGATTCGAGGTCCCGGCCCTTTACACACTCGGAAACGCCGGACGCAAGGTTCCCGGCACGCTTGGACCAGGAACCCCCCACATCTTCAACATCGCTGTGTCGAAGAACACCCAAATCACCGAGCGGCTCCGTGCGCAGTTCCGCTTTGAGACGTTCAACAGCTTCAACACTCCGGAGTTCAACAACCCGAGGGACCAGGTGGGCCAGTCCGGTTTCGGAGTCGTCAATGCGGGCAACTCCCACCGGGAGATGCAACTGGGACTGAAGCTCTACTTCTAGCAACCGCGCACGGATTTCCGTGAGTGGCGCGAGGAGTGCCCAGCCCGCAGGAGGATCCTGCGGGCTGGGCTCCGAAGTGCACTTCTTGACAGCGAGACGCTGCGTGTCGAAGGCGCACCGATGCGTCGCAGTGAGCCTCTCGGCCCGACCGCCCAGTTCGTTGCGTTGCCCTGCGTTCCGATTAGCAGCGGCGACGACGGCAGCCCCGATCCTTGGGTGTCCGCTCAGTAACGAATGAGTATTGGGACCTGCCTGTGTCAGGCGAGCTCGGCCCTGAACCCCGCCACGTTCCGCGTCTCCTGGCTGAACTCCACCGCCACCAGATGCAACGGCACGCCCAGGTGGCGGTACTTGTCCGTGTAGCCCCGCGCCTTCAGCTGGGCCATTGCTGCTCCGGACCCAGCCCGCTCCAGCACTTTGAACTCGAACAGGAAGACTCGGCCCCCCGCCCGGACTGCCATGTCGAGCCGCCCTCGGCTGCTGCTGTCCTCTACTGTCACATTCAGTCCCAGCCCGGCGAAGTACGAGTAGAAGACGCTCGCGTAGTAGCCCTCGAAGCGGGCGATTTCGTTGCGATTGTGCCACTCGTGCGGGATGCCCGCGAAGAGGGCTTGGAACAGCTGCTCGAGTCCCGAGAAGTCGGCGGCTTGGAGCAGGTCGTACAGCAGGAGACTGTTCGCTTCTCTCTGGGGATCGTCCCCGCTCAGGTATTCGAGCAGGCTTTCGTTCAGGCTCTCGCGCACTTCACGGTTCGGGTATCCCAACCTGTAGAAGTGCTTTCCGTCCCTGTTCTCGACATTCCGAATCGTGAGGTAGCCAGTCTGGCACAGTAGCGCCTCGGTGGCGATGCGGCCCACATCGAACGAGCCGAGCAGCTTCTCGGTGGCGAGCATGCCGTCCAAAGCGGCCGAAGGCACTCCCCGCCCAACCAACGTGTCAACGAGAAACGTCGGCGTGCCTGTCTCGAACCACCACGCCTTGAACTCGCGGTCTGCCAGCAGGAGCAGCACGTCGAAGGGGTTGTAGACCCTCTCCTCGCCTCCCCAGCTGTAGCCCTTTCCCGGATCTACTCGCAGTCGAGGCTGGGCAGTTCCGGGGCGAAAACCGTGTCAAGGTCGTTCTCGGTGTACCCGCAGATTGACGAATAGGCCGGGTTGAGTGTGAGGTCGCGAAGGTTGTTCAGGCCGGAGAAGAGCCTCGCTTTGGAGAACTTGGTTACGCCGGTGAGGAAGCAGAAGCGGACATCGGCGTCGCAGGCCTTGATCATCGCGTACAGGCCGCGCAGGTAGTCTTGGTTGGCCTTCGCGACGGCCGGCTCCTTCAAGGCGTCCACAATCGGCTTGTCGTACTCGTCGACGAGCACCGCGACTCTCTGACCGGTTTGTTGGTGCAGAGTCTCAAGCAGATAGGCGAAGCGTTCCGGCCCGGAGTCGTGGATCGGGTCCACTCCGAGGCGCCTCTCGGCTTGGCCGAGCTGCGCCATTAGGCTCGTTTCCAAATAGCCTGGCAGCTTGAAGTCGCCGCCGCTGAAATCGAGTCGCAGGACCGGATGTCGCACTGACCTGTCCCAGCGGCCAAAGGCCTCCAGGCCCTCGAACAGCTCGCGGGTGCCCTCGAACAGCTCCTTCAGCGTGTCGGCAAACAGACTCTTGCCAAAACGGCGCGGGCGCGACAGGAAGTAGTGCTTGCCTTCCTCGGCCAACCGCAGAGCATATCCGGTCTTGTCCACGTAGCAGCAGTTGCTCTCGCGGAGGTTTCGAAACGTCTGAATACCGATTGGCAGGATGCGCCGGGCCATGGCCTACCGTCTACCTTACCCATGCACTGGACGCACTCAAGGCTCGGCCAATTCCCCTCGCCCGAGAGATCGGCACGGATCCTCTGGAGGGTGTGGCGTTTGCAGCCGTCGGTCGGTCGGTGGATCTCGTTGGCGGATGGCCGGTCCGGTGAGCCTCGGCTGGCATTCCACGCTCGCCTGCAGGGGCTCCGGCCCCTGCACTCGATTCAGGCCCCGCTTCTTCGCCGTGGACAGCTCGCTGCGCAGCGTGGCGGAGTCCCGCGCTCCCTGCCTGGTCCGGAAACTTGCTGAACGGCGGGTGTGATTCGTGCTCTCGGCCTCAGATGTCGAGGGTCCAGGGGCTCCGGTAGGCCTTGGACAGCCACCGGTCGGCCTCGGGGTCCGCTTCGAACCGCTCGTTTGCGGAATCCCATTGCAGCGTGCGATTGAGCCGCGTCGCAATATTCCCGAGATGGCAGAAGATCGCGCTTCGGTGTCCGATCTCGACGTCGGAGTTGGGCCGATTGCGGCTCTTCACGCAGTCCAGGAAGTTGCGCATGTGGTGGGCGTTCAGTCCGCGCTGGGCGTTTTCGGGGTAGGATTCACGATTCTCAACGACCGCCGGGTTTCGCTGCCACCTCTGCCCTCGGATCGAGTATCCCCGTCGAGTCAGCTCCAGGTCGGCCTTCGTGCCGTGGAAGACCAGGTAGGATCCGCGCGTCCCGTTCAGCTCCCGAACAGCCCAGGTCAGGACGCCTCCGTCGACTTCGTAGAGGACTTCCTGGATGTCGGGGGTCTCGCCGCCGTCCCGGATCGCGTAGCGGCGGCCGCAGCCTGCAACCGACCTGGGGGCGTCGCACTCCAGACCCCAGCGGGCGATGTCGATGTTGTGCGCTCCCCAGTTCGTCATCTGGCCCCCGGAGTAGTCCCAGAACCAGCGGAAGTGATAGTGGCCGCGCAGAGGGTTGTAAGGCCTTGCCGGCGCCGGGCCGAGCCACATGTCGTAGTTGAAGTCTGCCGGGGGCTCTCCGTCTTCCGGCGAGCCGAAGCCCGGCATGGAGTTCCGCTCGAGACCTGCCTCGACGTGATGGACCGAACCGAGCAATCCCGACTGGACGATTTGCACGGCCTCGATGTAGTGTGGTCCGGATCTCTGCTGGCTGCCTGTCTGGACGACTCGGTTGAATCGCCGTGCCGCCTCGACCATCTTGCGGCCCTCCTCCACCGTCAGCGAGAGCGGCTTTTCCACATAGACATCCAAGCCCGCGGCGCAGGCTCGGATTGTCTGGAGGGCGTGCCAGTGATCGGGAGTTGCGATCAGGACCGCATCCATGGGTTTGTGGTCCAGCAGGTCCCGAAAGTCCCGGTAGGCTTTCGCCTGGCCCTTCGCGGCGCTGAGCGCCTTTTCGAGATGCGGCTCGTAGACGTCACAGACGGCGACGGGGTCGGTGTCGGGCTGTGCAAGCGCTTGCTCCCAGATCTGCCCTCCGCGGTTGCCGGCGCCAATGATTCCAACCGCGACGCGATCGTTAGCGCCCCGAATCCTCCTGTAGGATGCGGCCGCCGCGGCGGCTGCGGTGAACAGGTGTCTGCGTCTCACGGTCTCTCAAGCACTCCGGGGGAGGCCCCTCCGGACAAGATGCGGAGTCCGGGCCTCCCCCAAAGCTTATCCCAGACGATCGGTTCCCATCCGAGCGCCCGCTGGATCGAATCCAAACGGGCGGATTCTCCCGCCGCTACTCGTGTCGCAGCGCCTCGGCGGGTCGCGTCCGCCCGGCTCGCACTACCGGCGCAGCTGCCGCAACGTAGCCGCTCGCAACCAATGCGGCCACCGCCCCTCCGGTGACTCTCCAGTCCAGCGGATTCACTCCGTGCAGCAGTCCCTCGACGATCTGCCCGGCACCGGCCGCTCCGGCGACTCCCGCGACCGCGCCTGCGCCCAGGACGAAGGTGACCCAGCGGAGCACCATTGACCGCACCTGGCCGGCGGATGCGCCGAGCGCCATGCGGACTCCGATCTCGTGCGTCCGGCTCCGCACCGCGTGGCTGCAGACGCCGAACAGGCCGATCCCGGCCAGTAGGACCGCCACGCCTCCGAACGATCCTACGAGCCTCGAAAGCATGCGCTCGACGGCCACTGCACGCTCCAGATGCAGCTCCACGGTGGTGAACTGCCGGTCCACCGGCATTGCCGGGACGGCTTCCCGGACGGCCTCTCTCACTGTCTCGGCGATTGTTTCGGGCGGAAGTGACGAGCGCACGGCCAAGGTGCGGACAAAGCCCTCGTATCCCGTGGTCGGACGGTACACCAGCGGAGGGGGAGCCTCTCGGAGGATCACCTGTCGGACGTTCGCGACGACGCCCGCGATGGGACGCTTGCTGTCGACCACGCCGCCCACGGCCGAGCGCCCGGGATAGAAACGTTCGGCGAATGCCCTGTTGACCACAATTGCGTCGCGCTCCTCTCTCCCCGGAACCCGTCCCTCGATCAGCGTGATTCCCAGTGTCCGGAAGTAGTCCGGCGAGGCGGAAACGTGAATCACGCTCATGTCCTCGTCCTCTCCGGCCTCGTAGCCGGAAACCAAGACAGTGCTCCTTCCGTGGTTGCCCTGCAATGGAAGCGAACCGGTGAAGGCCGCCGACTCGACCTCAGGCATCGCAGCCACTCTCGCCAGGATCCGGCGCCGCATTGCCGGCTGGCTCTCTGGAGCGAATCCGGCGCCCCGTGGATCGAGGCGAATGCCGACGACCCGGTCCGCGTCCAGGCCGAGATCGGAGGCACGCAGCTCTGAGAGGCTGCGGAGGAACAGCCCGGCACTTGCCAGCAGCACGATCGCGAGTGCGCACTGGCCCGCCACCAGCACGCTTCTCGTTCTCGCGTCTCTTTTCTCCGCTGTTGTGAAGAGCCGTCCCGATCGCCTGCAGCTCCATGCGGCCCGGCGGGCCGCCGCTGTCGCCGGCGCCAGCCCAAACAGGAAAACGGTCAGCGCGCCGACTGCGGCAGCGAAGAGGAGTTCGGGCCAAGCCAGATGCACGTCCAGCGCCTCGGCGCCCCGGATCTCGACCAGCCAGCCGTGCATGACTGGCGCGAGCCAATGGGCGCATGCGAATCCGAGTGCGGTCCCCATCCCGGCCAGCACTGCGCTCTCGGCGAGGAGCGGGCGCATCAGGTCGGTGACCGTGCCGCCCAATGCCTGGCGGATCGCGAATTCGCGTCGTCTGGCGGCCGAGCGCACGAGCAGGAGACCGCCAAGATTCGCGCACGCGATCAGCAGCACGATTGCCGTTGCGGACCACAGCAGGAGCAGCGGCCTCCTGGCGATTCCTCGGAGTCGCGACAGCCCGTTTCCAAGTGGGGTCAGCGCCACACGGAGTCCCTCGATGTGTTCGCGATTCCTTTCTGAGATGCCGTCGCCCGCATGTTCCAGAAAGATCTGCCGGAGCCAGAGATTGATCGCCTCCTCGGCCTCGGGCAGCGAGGCGCCGGTCCTGATGCGGACCAGAACATTCAGCCAGAACGTCTCGTAGGGGATGCCGCGCTGCAGTCTCGATGGACTGCGCGTCACTTGGGGCTGCATCGAGAGCGGGACCCAGATCTCGGGCGCGAACTCCACGACGTGTCCTCGGAACGAAGGCTCGGCGACACCGACGATCGCGTAGGTAAGGTCGTGGATGCGGATCGTCGAGCCCACCACGTCGGGCGCTCCGCCCAGCCTGCGCTGCCAGAACGCATGGCTGACGACCGCGACCGGATTTGTTCCCGGAGCCCCGTCATCCTCGGGCCCCAGCAGGCGCCCCCGGAACGGCCTGACGCCGAGCAGGGAAAAGTACGATCCTGAAACGAGGACGCAGGAGGCGCGCTGCAGGTCGCTCGCGGACGCTGCGCGTCCGCCCCAGTAGACTCTGTTGTCGACCGTGGGAGTCGCTGCCACGCCGGTAACGACTCCGTTGCTTCTGTCGCGGAGCGCCTGAAACTGGGCGAAGGAGAAGACCTCCGACTGCGGGCGGTCGCTCATGCTGATCGTTCCGAGAGCTCCCGGGCCCAGCACGGCGAGTTCGGCGGGGCGCTCCACTGGAAGCGATCGCAGCAAGAGGGCCTCGATCAGACTGAAGACTGCCGTGTTGGCGCCGATCCCGATCGCGAGCGTGATCGAGGCGACAGCGGAGAAACCGGGGTTCTTGCCGAGGATGCGGATCGCCAGGGAGATTTCGCGGTGCATGTCCGTGCGCGATCCTGTGCCGACTGCCGCGTCGAGTCCGCTCCGATCGCAGAATAGCCGACACGCGGCTGCTTGATGGACGCTCCGTCGGCGAATGCGTTACGTCGGGGAGAGAGGGCCTCTGCCAAGTGGATCGTAAGTGTGTCTACCGCGAATCGGTCTGATTATCGCTTGGTATTGGGGCAACAGAGGCCGCCAAGACGGCACGAATTGCGCTTCGACTCCATGACCGCCAAGGGCTGTCCGGTTTCTGGCGGACATCGCCCGGATGTTCGCGGACGATCCGGCGACCGAGGCCTGATACGTCGACGCTTGCTGGCAAGATGGCGGGTGCCGCCGTGTCGGCGACTCGCTTGCACATGCACGATCGGCCAACTCGCACGCCGCAGCACTGCCGCAAGGATTTGAATGGATGAAGCGGAGTCTCGCTGGGAGCCGTTGCATCAGTGATGTCGAGCATGGGCAGCTGGTTGCGCTGCTCCCGGTGACAGTTCGCTGGTCGGAGCCTTGACGGACTTCCTCCGCTATGGTGACGGAAGGTTGCAGCGTGTCGTTTGGCCAGAGCGGAGGATCTCTCAAAGATACACGTCCAGTTTGTGGTATGGTGGGATCTTGCCGAATGACTGGGACGGCGTTCGGTCATTCCGCACTGTAGGACGGAATCGCCTTCCATAACACGATGACTCCCGTGTTCGGAAACACCCACGAGATGGTGCTGAATGCAGCACTGGCTCAATTGCTGCGGTCGCGAGGTCTGGAAGCGGAGGCCGAGCAGTCTGTGCGATCCGAGTCCCGAAGGCACCGGGTCGATGTCTTGGTGGAACTTGGCGAGTTTGCTGTCGCGATCGAGGCCGAGTTCGCCCCGGGGCGCACCGTGCGTGGCGACGCGGAGAGCCGGTTGACGGAGCATCCCCTGATGTGGCGGGGGCTTTCCGTCGAGTTCGTCTTTGCTCTGCTGTATCCCGATCGCTTGAGAGCCGTTCCCGAGAGTCAGGCAAGGAAGGAGCTGGCGGCGACTGAGTCCCTCCGTTTCGCCATCGTGTCAAGGCGGCAACCGGGGGGCGTACCGTCTGACAAAGGAGCCTATTCGGTCGGGACGTGGCACCAAGGCTCTGTGGCAGTGCTCGCCGAGCATCTCCATGATTTCTGGATCCGGAGCTTGAAGGGCGGCTCGGTGCAGGAAACCGTCGACCTCGCGTCCCTTGCCATCGAGCAGGCCGGCGATGTTCTGCGCGGATGGTCGGGTGGCCATGTTCTGGCGGCGGCAGGCAGCGACCCGAAGTCGACCAGCGCCCTGATCTGGCTGAACGCCCTCCTCTTCCAGGAACTGCTTGCCAGCCATCTTGACCCGCAACAGCTGCCGGCGGACCTGCAGTCCGCGGGCTTCCCGAGAGCCGACCCGGACTGCCGTCCCTGGATCCTTCTTCGGCAGTGGAAGACGATCCTGCGGGTCAACTGGTGGCCGATATTCCACGTTGCCCGCGAGGCTCTCAAGTCGGTGCCCACTCGACAGGCGACCCTCGCCCTGCAATGCCTGGCGCGGGCCGTGCGCAAGATCGCCGGTCGCGGCGTGATTCGCCATCACGACATCGCAGGCAGGATCTTCCACAGGCTGCTGACCTCCCGCAAGTTCCTTGCCACCAACTACACGACCATTCCGGCGGCGGTCCTGCTCGCGGGACTGGCCTTCGACCGCGAGAGCAAGGCCTGGAAGGGAGTCGACTGGTCGTCACGGGATGCGCTGCGGAAACTGCGCATCGTCGATCCGGCCTGCGGCAGCGGAACCCTCCTCATGGCGGCCCTGCAGGAAGTCCTCAAGCTGTACCGGCGCTCCGGCGGTGCCGCCAACGGACAGGGTGACGCCGTGCGAGCGGTGCTGGAGGAAGCAATCCACGGTTACGATGTCGTGCCGGCTGCGATCCACCTGACGGCTGCAACGCTCGCGATGGCCGAGATGCGCCAGATCGTTGCCAACATGCCCCTGTACTGGATGCCGCACGACGTGCAAAACGGAAGGGCTCGCCTGGGGAGCCTGGACTTCCTGCAATCGTCTCCGGGGAAAGGACAGGCCCAGTACCTTGCGATGTTTCCGGACGAGTCCAGGGATCCCGGCCGGATTACAGGTGCGGGCGAGCGCGTATTCGACGCGTACATGCCTGCCGACTGCGACCTGGTGATCGCAAATCCTCCGTACACGAGGGCCGGAGGTCCGGGCACGCGGGAAAACACCGAGTGGAATCCCATCTTCGGATCGGTCCTGTCCAGCGCGGACGCGCAGTTGATGCAGAGGGTGCTGGGCCGCACGTTGGATGCTACGCCGGCGAGCCTGTACGCGGGCCTCGGCTCGGCCTTCACGGTGCTGGCAAAGGAGCGGCTCAAGGTCGGCGGCCGCATGGCCATCGTGCTTCCTGCAACAGCCCTGACAGGGAGCCGGTGGGCGCCGGTCCGCCGGATGCTGCTGGACGACTTCCGCGTCGAGTGGGTCGTGGTGAGTCATGATGCCCGCAACAGAACCAAGCGGGGCACTCTCCCCGGACGACGGTTTGTCGCGTTCTCCGAGTCCACCCGCATCGCGGAGGCACTGATCGTCGCGACGAGGATCGGCCGCAGCCAGACGCCAACCAAGAGTTGCACGAGATTCGTCAATCTGCGGCGCAACCCTGACGAAGCGATCGACGCGATGGCCATTTCCCGGTCTCTTCTCGCAACCGCGTCGGACAGCTCCGAGCCCCGACGGTCGGAGATCGTGGTGGGAAATGTGTTCTGGGGCGAAGTCGTTCGTGAGGAGCAGGCGATTCTCGACGACGGTCCGTGGATCCAGGCGACGTTCTGCCAGGGGAGGCTGGCTGACATTGCAGCGACACTGGCGCGAGAGGGCACCTTGCGGCTCGGAAACCAGTCGCTCCCGATTCCGATCGCGAACCTGTCGGAGTCCTGTGAGTTCGGGCCCTACCACATGCAGATCAAGAATCCGTCCCAGGGACTCTTCAGAATCGTCGAGACAAACGATCCGACACGAGCCGGGCATCCCGCATTCTGGCATCACAAGTGGACGGCGGTCACAACGATGGGCGTGGTCGCTAACGCGAGACTCACGGAGCGGTCGGACAAGAGTGCGGTCGCCCAGGCCAAAATGCTGCAAAGGGCCGGCAGGCTGCAACTGGCCTGTGAACTCGGTCATGCTCCGCAGCGAGTGGCGGCGGTGCTGGCCGATGAAGCCATGCTGGGCGTCAGATCGTGGACCACCCTCCTGCCCAGGCAGCCCGCACGGGGCAAGGAGGAAGCCCTGTGTCTCTGGCTGAACAGCACGCCCGGGCTGCTGCTCCGCATCCTGTGTGCGAATCGTCCCTATCTTGGTCGCAGTGCCGTTCCGCACGAAGTCGCGAGGACACTTCCGGTTCTCGACATCGACGCGCTTTCCAAGGATCAGCTGGAAGCTGCGGACCAAGTGTTCAAGTCCTTGGGACAGCAGCGACTGAGAGGCTTCGCGCACCTGGCGGATGACAGTGTGCGGAGGAGCATCGACCACCGATTATTCAGGGACGTGCTCGGTTACGACGTTGGTGCGGAGCTGGACGGTCTGGCCCGGTCCCTGAGTCTCGAGCCAACGATCACTACGCGCCACTGAGACTATCGTGCGGTGGTCCATGTCTGGCGAGCGCCGTTTCCCCGCGGGTTCGACTCCCTTCCTGCAACCGGCACCACAGCCAGCCGATGGCGATCGGAGCGGTCTGAGGGGATGAACGATTCGGACTGAAGCACTCAATGCAGGAGGAAAGCCTTGGGCGGTTCGGCGAGCGTGCAAGCCACGATGCAAGGAACGGTGAGCCGGCCCCGAAACGGGCGACGCGGAAGCCGACGCGCCGTCAAGACAGGAAGGCTGTCGGCGGCTTGGAAGCGAGCGACGCCGAATGACTGAGATGGGGTTCGGTCATTCCGCACCGTAGGACTGACTCGCCGGCCATGATGCGATGACTCCCGTGTCCGGAAACACCCGCGAAATGGTGCTGAATGCAGCACTGGCTCAGTTGCTGCGGTTGCGAGGTCTGGAAGCCGAGGCCGGGCAGTCCGTGCGATCCGAGTCCCGAAGGCGCCGGGTCGATGTTCTGGTGGAACTTGGCGAGTTTGCCGTCGCAATCGAGGCCGAGTTTGCCCCGGAGCGCACCGTGCGTGGCGACGCGGAGATCCGCTTGACGGAAGATCCCCTGATGTGGCGGGGACTCTCCGTCGAATTCGTCTTCGCTCTGCTTTATCCCGATCGCTTGAGAGCGGTTCCCGAGAGCCAGGCAAGAAAGGAGCTGGCGGCGACCGAGTCCCTCCGATTCGCGATCGTGTCAAGGCGGAAACCGGCGGGCACGCCGCCTGAGGACGGAGCCTATTCGGTCGGGACGTGGCACCAAGGCCCCGTATCGGTGCTCGCCGAGCATCTCCATGATTTCTGGATCCGGAGCTTGAAGGGCGGCTCGGTGCAGGAAACCGTCGACCTCGCGTCCCTTGCCATCGAGCAGGCCGGCGATGTTCTGCGCGGATGGTCGGGTGGCCATGTTCTGGCGGCGGCAGGCAGCGACCCGAAGTCGACCAGCGCCCTGATCTGGCTGAACGCCCTCCTCTTCCAGGAACTGCTTGCCAGCCATCTTGACCCGCAACAGCTGCCGGCGGACCTGCAGTCCGCGGGCTTCCCGAGAGCCGACCCGGACTGCCGTCCCTGGATCCTTCTTCGGCAGTGGAAGACGATCCTGCGGGTCAACTGGTGGCCGATATTCCACGTTGCCCGCGAGGCTCTCAAGTCGGTGCCCACTCGACAGGCGACCCTCGCCCTGCAATGCCTGGCGCGGGCCGTGCGCAAGATCGCCGGTCGCGGCGTGATTCGCCATCACGACATCGCAGGCAGGATCTTCCACAGGCTGCTGACCTCCCGCAAGTTCCTTGCCACCAACTACACGACCATTCCGGCGGCGGTCCTGCTCGCGGGACTGGCCTTCGACCGCGAGAGCAAGGCCTGGAAGGGAGTCGACTGGTCGTCACGGGATGCGCTGCGGAAACTGCGCATCGTCGATCCGGCCTGCGGCAGCGGAACCCTCCTCATGGCGGCCCTGCAGGAAGTCCTCAAGCTGTACCGGCGCTCCGGCGGTGCCGCCAACGGACAGGGTGACGCCGTGCGAGCGGTGCTGGAGGAAGCAATCCACGGTTACGATGTCGTGCCGGCTGCGATCCACCTGACGGCTGCAACGCTCGCGATGGCCGAGATGCGCCAGATCGTTGCCAACATGCCCCTGTACTGGATGCCGCACGACGTGCAAAACGGAAGGGCTCGCCTGGGGAGCCTGGACTTCCTGCAATCGTCTCCGGGGAAAGGACAGGCCCAGTACCTTGCGATGTTTCCGGACGAGTCCAGGGATCCCGGCCGGATTACAGGTGCGGGCGAGCGCGTATTCGACGCGTACATGCCTGCCGACTGCGACCTGGTGATCGCAAATCCTCCGTACACGAGGGCCGGAGGTCCGGGCACGCGGGAAAACACCGAGTGGAATCCCATCTTCGGATCGGTCCTGTCCAGCGCGGACGCGCAGTTGATGCAGAGGGTGCTGGGCCGCACGTTGGATGCTACGCCGGCGAGCCTGTACGCGGGCCTCGGCTCGGCCTTCACGGTGCTGGCAAAGGAGCGGCTCAAGGTCGGCGGCCGCATGGCCATCGTGCTTCCTGCAACAGCCCTGACAGGGAGCCGGTGGGCGCCGGTCCGCCGGATGCTGCTGGACGACTTCCGCGTCGAGTGGGTCGTGGTGAGTCATGATGCCCGCAACAGAACCAAGCGGGGCACTCTCCCCGGACGACGGTTTGTCGCGTTCTCCGAGTCCACCCGCATCGCGGAGGCACTGATCGTCGCGACGAGGATCGGCCGCAGCCAGACGCCAACCAAGAGTTGCACGAGATTCGTCAATCTGCGGCGCAACCCTGACGAAGCGATCGACGCGATGGCCATTTCCCGGTCTCTTCTCGCAACCGCGTCGGACAGCTCCGAGCCCCGACGGTCGGAGATCGTGGTGGGAAATGTGTTCTGGGGCGAAGTCGTTCGTGAGGAGCAGGCGATTCTCGACGACGGTCCGTGGATCCAGGCGACGTTCTGCCAGGGGAGGCTGGCTGACATTGCAGCGACACTGGCGCGAGAGGGCACCTTGCGGCTCGGAAACCAGTCGCTCCCGATTCCGATCGCGAACCTGTCGGAGTCCTGTGAGTTCGGGCCCTACCACATGCAGATCAAGAATCCGTCCCAGGGACTCTTCAGAATCGTCGAGACAAACGATCCGACACGAGCCGGGCATCCCGCATTCTGGCATCACAAGTGGACGGCGGTCACAACGATGGGCGTGGTCGCTAACGCGAGACTCACGGAGCGGTCGGACAAGAGTGCGGTCGCCCAGGCCAAAATGCTGCAAAGGGCCGGCAGGCTGCAACTGGCCTGTGAACTCGGTCATGCTCCGCAGCGAGTGGCGGCGGTGCTGGCCGATGAAGCCATGCTGGGCGTCAGATCGTGGACCACCCTCCTGCCCAGGCAGCCCGCACGGGGCAAGGAGGAAGCCCTGTGTCTCTGGCTGAACAGCACGCCCGGGCTGCTGCTCCGCATCCTGTGTGCGAATCGTCCCTATCTTGGTCGCAGTGGCGTTCCGCACGAAGTTGCAAAGACACTTCCGGCCCTGGACATCGACGCACTTTCCAAGGATCAGCTGGAAGCTGCGTTCCAGGTGTTCAAGTCCTTGGGACAGCAGCGGCTGAGAGGCTTCGCGCACCTGGCGGACGACAGGGTGCGGAGGAGCATCGACCACCGACTATTCAGGGACGTGCTCGGTTTCGACATTGAAACGGAGCTGGACGGTCTGGCCCGGTCCCTGAGTCTCGAGTCCACGATCACTACGCGCCACTGAGACGATCGCGCTCTGGCCCATGTATGACGAGCGCCGATTCCCAGCGGGTTCGACTCCCTTCCTGAAACTGGCGCTGCAGCCAGCCGATGGCGGACGGAGCGGATAGACGATTCTGACGGAAGCAGTCTATGTAGGAGGGCCACCTTGGGCGGTTAGGCGAGCGTGCAGGCCAAGAAGCGCAGCAAACGTTGTTGAGCGGGCCTCGAAACGGGCATCGGGACAGTCGACCAGGGGTCAGGGCAGGAACGCTGTCGCGGGCCGGGAAGCGAGCAACGCGAGCATCGGTGGTGCCGCCGGGGTGTTGACGTTGGCGTGTACGAATGAGGGAGACAGCAGCAGCACGGGAAGCCCTGCCGGGTGGCGTGGCACGCGCGCCAAACCGGGAATCCGCGTTCCGCACCGCATGCATCCGATTCCTCAGGGGGTATGATGCTGATTCTGCGGCCCGCCACCGCGCCCGACTCGCCACCTGCTCCGATGCTCCCTCGCCTCGCCATCACACTCCTGTTCGCCGCCTGTCTCCCCGCCGCCGATCAGGTCAACATCGTCTTCGTCTTCATAGACGACATGGGGTACGGAGACCTGAGCTGTTACGGAAACGAGGATGTCCGGACCGCGAACATCGACCGGCTGGCGGAGGCGGGAGTGCGGTTCGAGCAGTTCTATGTCGCCTCGCCCATCTGCTCGCCCTCCCGCGTGGGGATCACCACGGGGCAGTATCCGGCACGCCACCTGATCCACTCCTACCTGAATTCCCGCGAGCGCAACCGGGCGCGCGGGATGCGAGACTTTTTGGATCCGTCCGTTCCGGCCGTCGCGCGGACCTTTCGCCAGGCCGGCTACGCGACCGCGCACTTCGGCAAGTGGCACATGGGAGGGGGCAGGGATGTCGATGATGCTCCGCTGCCGCAGGCCTACGGATTTGACGAGTCTCTGGTGTCCTTCGAGGGCCTTGGCGACCGGATCCTGCCTCCCGGAGGGCTCTCCGACCAGAGCAGGAAGCTGGGCCAAGGCAGGATTCGCGATGTCGCGAAGCATGAAATGACCGAGATCTACGTCGATCGCGCCATCGACTTCGTTCGGCGGAATCAGGAGAAGCCGTTCTACCTGCATGTCTGGCTCAACGATGTTCACGACCGCTTCTTCCCCAAGCCGGAGCTTCTCGCGAAGTTCGAGCGCTTCTCCGCCAACCCGTACCGGCAGCAGTACTTCGCCGTCATTGACGAGATGGACCGGCAGCTGGGCCGGCTGTTTCGGGAGGTCGACGCGCTCGGACTGGATGAGCGCACGATCCTCGTCCTGGCAAGCGACAATGGACCGACCGCGTGGAGGAGGTACTACGACGAAGGGTACGAACCGCCGGGCAAGACCAGCGGATTGCGCGGACGGAAGTGGAGCCTGTACGAGGGCGGGATCCGCGAACCGCTGATCGTGCGGTGGAAGGGGACCGCCGCTGCCGGCCTGACCAACTCAAGGACTGTCGTGAGCGCCGTCGACCTGTTTCCGACATTCTGCAGCCTGGCCGGAATCAAGCTGCCCGACACCCAAATCGACGGCGTCGACATGAGTGCCGCCTTCAAGGGGTCGCAGCCGGAGCGGGAGCGTGCTCTCTTCTGGGAGTACGGCAGGGATCCGAGCTACCTTCGGCCCGGTCTCGAGTCTGACCGCAGCCCGGCCTTGGCCGTCCGTGACGGAGACTGGAAGCTGCTGATGAACACAGATGGCTCTGGCGTGGAACTCTTTGACTTCCGGTCCGGCTTCGACGAGAGCGCCAGCGTTGCGGATCGGCATCCGGATGTGGTGACGCGTCTCAGCGGCGCTCTGCTCCAGTGGTGGCGTTCCATCCCGAAGCTGATGTGAGGTGGACATGAGGCCGATCATCGACGCACATCTCGACATCGCATGGAACGCGCTCTCCTTCGACCGCGACCAGCTCCTCGACCTGGAAGGAATGCGCCGGCGAGAGGCCGGCATGAGCGGCGGTGCCCGGTCCAGATGCACGGTCAGCATTCCGGAGATGCGGCGTGCGAATGTACGGGTCTGCCTCGCCACCCTGCTTTGCCGTGCCCTCCCGCGGAATCTGCCGGAACAGGACACCAGCATCGGGAGCGTCGGCTTCAGGGGGCATGGGGAGATCATTCTCCGCGAGGACCTCGACTACGCGAATCAGACCATCGCCTGCGCGATGGCCCGGGGACAGCTGGCCTACTACGAGCTGCTCGAACAGCAGGGCCACCTCCGGCTGATCCGGTCAGCCGAGGAGCTGGCGGCTCATTGGTCCGATCCCGGCGCGCCGCTCGGAGCGATCCTGAGCATGGAGGGCTGCGATCCGATCGTCGAACCGTCCCAGGCCGAATGGTGGCACGCCCAGGGCCTGCGGACCGCGTGCCTGGCACACTACGGCCCCAGCGCGTATGCGATGGGCACGGGCGGGGATGGGCCTCTGACACCGAGGGGCAGGGAGCTGTTGCACGAATTCGACCGCCTGGGCATCATCCTCGATCTGGTGCACACTGCGGACCTGGCGGTCGACCAGGCCCTGGACGAGTATGGCGGGCCGGTGTTCGTCAGCCACGGAAACTGCCGGGCCCTGGTTCCGCACGACCGGCAGATCAGTGACGGCCAGATTCGCCGGATCGGTAAGCGGAATGGCGTTCTAGGCGTCGTGATGGACGAGTGGATGCTGGTGCCGGGCTATGTCCGAGGCGAGCCGGACCGCACGCGGGCCACTCTCGAGACCGTCGTGGACCACATAGACCACATCTGCTCGCTGCTGGGCGACGCAGGCCGCGTCGGGATAGGCAGCGACCTTGACGGCGGATTCGGCACGGAGCAGACTCCTCTGGACCTCGACACCATCGCCGACTTGCAGCGGCTTGGGGACATCCTCGCGCGCCGCGGCTATTCGGACGAGTCGATCGGGAACATCTTCAGCGGCAACTGGCGCCGCTTCTTCACAGAGAACCTGAAGTAGCTCTCCCGCCGCGGTTGCGGCCCCGCGCCGCTTGTCTGGACTCCGGCGCCGGGCCGGCGCCGGACGCCTACGATGCGCCCTTGGCCGCCGAAAGCGCTGCGTCGTAGTTCGGATGCTCGGTGACTTCGGGCACGTATTCGGCATGCACGATAGTGTTGTGGGCGCTGACGACGAACACGGCCCGGGACTGGATCTTCAGGTCGTCGATCATGGTGCCCCATGCGCTCCCGAAGTTGCCGTCCTTGTAGTCCGATAGCGTCGTCACGTTCTTGACCTCGGCGGCGCCGCACCAGCGCCCCTGCGCGAACGGCAGGTCGCAGCTCACGCAATAGATCGACACGCCATCCAGCCCCGAGGCTTCCTCGTTGAATCGGCGGATCTGCTGGTCGCACACCGGCGTGTCGAGGGAGGGGACCACGTTGATGACGCGGACGCCGCTCGTGTCGGCGAGCGTGACCGTCTCGAGGCCGTTGTCTGTCAGGCTGAAGTCCGGGGCGGCGTCGCCCGGGCTGAGCTCGTCGCCCAGCAGATTGAGGGAATTGCCCATCAGGGTCGTCTGTCTGCTCATGTGTCTGGCTGCTCGCAGTCTTGCCCTGCGAGACGGACAGTCTAACAGCCGCGCCGAAAGCTGGTCAACCCGTTTCGCGGCTCCGTCGAAAGCCACGCCGCACCCAGGCTCCATGGCGTTGTCGCGGGCCTGGGTGCGGCGGCCCGTCAGGTGGTCCGCCGACCGACTGCTCCCGGGCCTCATCGCGAATGCACAGGTCCGCGTCGTCCCCGGGACCACCCCTCGGCGTTCACGCGGGGTCGCAGGCAGCCGCCGCTTCCGGGTGCGGCGGCGCGATGCGACCCCGCAGCCCGGGTCGAGGCTCCCACGGCCTGATTCCGGTCGTCGTCTGCTCGCTGCATTGTGCTGCGGGGCGGCACGGCGTTCGGCGGGCTTGACGAGCACCGCGCATTGCCCATAAATTGGAACGAAGGGAGGCTCAACCGGAGCCGGAAACCCGCGGCCCTCCTCAGGGCCTTGAGACGACAAGCCATGGAAACTTCAACTGAAACACGAAAATTTGAGGCGGAAACAAAGCAACTGCTGGACTTGATGATCCATTCCCTGTACACCAACAAGGACATCTTCCTGCGCGAGCTCATCTCCAACGCATCGGACGCGCTCGACAAGCTGCGCTTCAACGCCCTCACTTCTCCAGACCTCGTACCCGATGGCGAGGAGCTCGAGATCCGCCTCGAGCCGGACGCCGACCGGCGGACCCTGACGATTCGCGACAACGGCATCGGCATGACGCGGCAGGAGGTCATCGAGAACATCGGCTCCATCGCCCGCTCCGGAACCCAGGAGATGCTGGAGCACCTCGGCAAGGCGGACGGTTCCAAGGCCATGCCGGAACTCATCGGGCGTTTCGGCGTGGGTTTCTATTCGTCCTTCATGGTTGCCGACAGAGTCATTCTCGAGACGCGCAAGGCCGGCGAGGAGACCTCCACCCGGTGGAGTTCCGACGCGGGCGGCACCTACGAGGTCGGAGAAGCATCGAGGCGGTCCCGGGGGACCAGCGTCACGTTGGAGCTCAAGCCGGTGAACGCCGATGCGGGCATCGAAGACTATACGCAGGAGTGGGTCCTCTCCAGGATCGTCAAGCGCTATTCCGACTTCATCGGGCATCCCATACGCCACAAGGTGCGGAGGGAAACGAAGGAGAGGGACGAGAAGGGCATCGTCAAGCCCGACGGCAAGACGACGGTCACGTTCGACGACAAGACGCTCAACTCGATGAAGCCCATCTGGACCCGGCAGGAATCGGAAGTCGAGGAGGAGGAGTACGCGGAGTTCTACAAGCACATCACTTCGGACTGGAACGACCCGATGCTGCACCTGCGCTTCAAGGCCGAAGGCGTTTCCGAGTACGAGTCGATCCTGTTCGTGCCGTCGAGTCCGCCCCACGACATGGATGTCTGGGACGGAGAGTACGGCCTGCAGCTCTATGCCAGGCGGGTGATGATCGTGGAGCGCTGCGAGGAGGTGCTCCCCCGGTTCCTGCGGTTCGTCAGGGGAGTCGTCGATTCGTCGGACCTGCCCCTCAACATTTCGCGCCAGACCCTCCAGGAGAACCGCCACCTCGTCCGGATCAGGAAGTTCCTGGCCAGAAAGGTCCTTGCCAAGCTCGCCTCGGTCCAGAAGGACGACCCGGAGAAGTACCTCGAGTTCTGGAAGAAGTTCGGCCATGCGCTCAAGGAGGGCGTGGATGCCGACCCCCGGCAGAAGGACCGCATCGTTCCCCTGCTTCTCTTCGAGTCCTCCAACGACCCTGACAAGCTCACCACGCTCGCCGACTACGTGGCCCGGATGAAGGACGGCCAAGACGCGATCTACTACATCACCGGGGAGTCGCGCGCGATGGTCGAGAACTCGCCGCTCATCGAGGGATTCCGCAAGCGGGACATTGAAGTGCTTTTCCTCACGGATCCGGTGGACGAGTTTCTCGTCGACCGGCTGCCCGAGTTCGAGGCCAAGAGGCTCCGGTCCGTGGGCCGGGGTGAAATCGATCTGGACGAGGAGGATGCCGGCGAGGACGCCAAGAGCGAGCGCAAGGAGAAGGAGAAACTCTACGGCGACCTGTTCGGGCTGCTTGGCAAGCATCTGGAGGAACACATCAAGCGAGTTCGCCTTTCGACCCGGCTGACGAATTCGCCCGCATGCCTTACGGTGGACGAGCACGACAGGAGCCCGCACATGGACCGCATACTGAAAAGGGCCGGCCACGAGGCTCCCAAGCAAAAGCGCATCCTGGAGATCAACGGATCTCACGACCTCGTCAAGGGGCTGCAGGAGCGCTTCGACAGGGACAAGACGGATCCGGTGATCCGGGATCTGGCACAGCTGCTCTATGGCTACGCCATGCTCGCGGACGGGGCCGAGATCAATGATCCGGGGCCCTTCAACCAGGCCCTGGAGGGGATCATGGTGCGGGCGGTAGAAGGCTCCGGCCCAATGGTGTCGTGAAATGTCCCTGGAAGATGCCGGCGCAAAGTTCGCGATCGGGCAACTGGTTCGGCACCGGCTCTTTCACTACCGGGGCGTCGTCTTTGACGTGGATCCAGTGTTCAGCGCGAGCGAGGAATGGTATCGGAAGGTCGCCCGGACCCGTCCCCCGAAGGACCAGCCATGGTATCGCGTCCTCGTCCACGGCGCGACGCACGTGACCTACGTCGCCGAGCGCAACCTCGCCAAGGACACCTCGGGGGGACCGATCCGGCACCCCGGCGTTTCCAGGCTGTTCGAACGCTTCGAGAACGGGTTCTACGTGCCTCGGCGTCGGCTGCAGTAGCCCAGGGACGAGCATCCGCTGTTGGGCGCCGAGGCCTTTGCATCCGGGACGCGAGAGCCTGCACGGCCTCTCGCCGATACACTGTTGATCGGAGGAGCTTCCATCATGTGGTTCAGAAAGTCGCCCGTTGTCCCCTGTCTCTTGCTGTGCGTGGCCCTGCTTGGCCCGTCGTGCGGCCCCGGCGGGGTCGAGGAGGCGCCGAGCATGCGCGGGCTCGAAGTGTCGGAGTTCGGATCCGTCGACGGCCACCCCGTCAAGCTGTTCGCGCTGACCAACGATTCCGGCGCGGAGGTGCGCATCATCGAGTACGGGGGCATCGTGGTCAGCCTGAGCGTCCCTGATCGCGAAGGGACCATGGGTGACGTGGTCCTGGGTTTCGATGATCTCGAGTCCTACATTGCGGACACGCCCTACTTCGGGGCAATCACCGGGCGCTACGCGAACCGGATCGCGAAGGGAACGTTCGAGATCGACGGGATCGTCTACGAGCTTCCCGTCAACAACGGTCCGAATTCGCTCCACGGAGGGATCAAGGGCTTCGACAAGGTGGTGTGGGAGGGAACGCCGACCGAGTCGGGCGACGGTGTGGATTTTGTCTACGTCAGCGCGGACGGCGAGGAGGGCTATCCCGGCCGTCTCGAATCCAATGTCACCTACACCTGGACGGACGCCAACGAGCTCCGGATCGACTACGAGTCGACGACCGACAAGCCGACCGTCATCAATCTCACGAACCATTCGTACTTCAACCTCGGGGACGGCGGGGCTGGTTCGATCCTCGGTCACGAAATGACCATCAACGCGGACACGTACACACCGGTTGACGCCACCTCGATTCCCACGGGGGAGATCGCGGCGCTGGAAGGCACGCCGCTGGACTTCCGCCAGGCGACAGCGATCGGCGAGCGCATCGAGGAGGACCATCAGCAGCTCCATTTCGGGGCAGGGTACGACCACAACTATGTGGTCAACCGCGACGGGCCGGGGATGGCACTTGCCGCAACAGTCCACGATCCCGGGACCGGCCGCACGATGGACGTGCTGACCGAGGAGCCGGGCGTGCAGTTCTACAGCGGGAATTTCCTCGACGGCCACCACATCGGCAAGGGCGGCACTCCGTACCAGCACCGGAGCGGGTTCTGCCTTGAGACCCAGCACTACCCGGACTCGCCGAACCAGCCGGACTTCCCGACGACCGTGCTGCGCCCAGGCGAGACCTACTCGACCGCCACGGTCTACAAGTTCTACACGAGGTGACGCGATGCGCGTAATTCCACCGCTCGCTGGGCTGCTGGCTTGCCTGCCCGCCGGCGCCCAGCAGGGCCTGCCTGCCCCAACCGGAGAGGCGATCGTCGACCCGGGTGCACGGTTCGAGATTCTCTACACGCGTCCGGAGACCGAGACCGATCTCGGAGGGCTGACCGAAGGCCCGGCTGTCGCCCCCGACGGATCGATCTATTTCTCGGACATTCTCCGCGGCGAAAACCTCGGACGCATTCATCGGTTCGACCCGGCCACCGGCAGGATCGAGACGTTTGCCGCGGACAGCAGGAAGTCGAACGGCCTGATCTTCGGTCCGGACGGCCTGCTATACGCCGCCGAGGGCGCCGACTACGGAGGCCGGCGCGTTTCACGCTGGAACGTCGAAACCAGGCAGCGTGACGTTGTGGTGGACCGGTTCGAAGGCAAGCGGTTCAACGCCCCCAACGACATCTGTGTCGACGAAAACGGGAATCTGTACTTCACCGACCCTCGCTACACGGGTCACGAACCGCGCGAACTCGAGCGTCGTGCCGTCTACCGGGTGACGCCGGAGGGCGGTGTGGTTGAAGTCACCCGCGAAGTCACGAAGCCCAACGGTTTGGCGCTCAGTCCGGACGGCAGGACTCTCTACGTAGCGGACACCAACAACGGGAGCGACGGCATGCCGGGAGTGGAGCCTGGCAACAGGGGCCCCATGAGGATCTATGCGTTCCCCTTGGACGAGGATGGCCTGGTTGACGGGCCGCGTCGCCTGCTCCACGACTTCGGGCCGCAGTTCGGCTGCGACGGGATGACGGTGGATGAGAAGGGAAACCTGTACCTTACGGCACGGGAACCGTCTAGGCCAGGCGTTCTGGTGCTGGATCCGAACGGCCGGGAGATCGCATTCCTGCCCACGTCGGCCGGCGTCGAGGCGGAGGAGACGCCTCTCACGCCCAATGAGATCCAGGGGAAGGAGAAGCCTCCGGCCACTCCGACCGGCCTTCCCAGCAACGTGGAGTTCGGTCTCGGGGAAGACATCAACGTGCTGTACGTCACCGTGGACCAGAGCCTCTATCGCATCCGACTCAAGGCCCGGGGCTACCATCGACAGCATATGCGCTGACGGGCGTCCGCCCGGGTGGGTTGCATGGGCACGAGATCTGCTGGGATCCAGTTCCGGGGACCGTCTGTCGATAGCATGGAAAGGAGTTCCCCGGCCACGGCAGGTCGTCATTTCGGGCGTTCAGAATCGATGTCCGATGCCGAGCGAGCCAGAGCCGCCCACATTGCCCGCGACGCAATTGGGCACCCGAATCGAGGGCCGGGATTCCGCCTCGTCCCGCAGCCGGCGGTTGCCCTCCGCTTCCCCTGAACTGCGGGCGATGCGGTCCGGCAGGCGGCACGAGGGCTCGGTTGATGGATGAGCGGATCTTGCGGACGGAGCAGCAGATGACAGACTTGAAGCGCAGGTTCGGGTATGACCCCGCAGTTGACGGCGCCGGCCGCGAAGCGGACCGGCTCAACATCAGGCGCTACGTCCGACTCCGGCTCGCGGCAGGGGGACTCGCTTCCGACGACGGCGACCTGTCCGACTTGGCCTCGGGGCTGCTGGCCAACTACCGCGAACAGGCCCGGCTGCTTCTGGACCATCGCTGCGGCGCGGACGAGCGGATCGAGGGTTTTCTCGCGCGGCACCTTAGCGACCTCGTTAGCGACCTCGACATCCCCGAAGGCCGCTGGCTCCCCGGCCAGACTCTTGTCCTCGACCGGCACGGCATGGCACGCGAACTGTCCCTGCCCTCCGACGGCGACGAGTACGTCTCGGAGTATGTCCACTCGTATCGCGTCG
Source organism: Bryobacterales bacterium (assembly GCA_028819255.1). GTDB lineage: Bacteria > Acidobacteriota > Terriglobia > Bryobacterales > UBA6623 > VXMF01. The sequence continues at coordinate 22,830 of JAPPMB010000077.1, forward strand.
CGAACGGCGTTCTCCACAACCCTCGCCACGACAGGCGCACCACGAAGGGCACGTTCCACGTCGCGGAGGGCGGCCTTCCCATTCCGGCAGACAAGAAGGCGGTGCCCAAGCGGACATTCGCCGGCCTGCTCCGGATCGGGCTCAATCCGCCCGACGATGCCCGCAGGCTGCCCTTCGATCCGAACGCCAAGTGCTTCGTCTCGCTTCTTCTCCGGCCACTCGTGTGTCCCGAGGTTCCCGGGTATTCGCCCCCCCGGCGAATGGAAACCCGCTTTTTCGCGCCGGGCGGGCTTGTCAGCAATCTGGATTTCGTCGAGTCGATCTTTGGCAATGCGGGCGACCCGTACCTGCCCGGGAACGACGCAGGCCTCGATGTGGGCGGCTGGAGCGGCCACACCGGATGCGTCGTCCTTGCTCCCCATCTGGAGCGAGTGAGGAAGAAGGACGTAGGGCTACCGAGCCATGCGGATGCGACGCAGCGGCAGCGCCGAGACGGGATGTGCTGGCGCGATGAGGAAGAACTCTACAACGAGGGGCAGCCGTTCAAGCTGACGTGCCGCACCGCCGATGGCGTCATCGTGACCCTGATCGCCGACAACTACTTCGGGTACTGCAAGAAGGAGATCAAGACACAGCTCAGCTACGCGGCGAACCTGCTGGGCAACATTGAAGAGGAGCATGCCGGCGGCGCCATAGCGTTCGCGAGCTACAACCTTGGCGAGGAGTTCCAGCTCAACTCCCGAAAGTACAATGCCCTGACCTTGAAGGATGTCGCGCGGCACCATCCGGACACGCTGGAGCTAATGCCGGAGGGATACGGCCGGGACCGGAAGTTTCCCGAACTCTTCTACATTTCCGAGGACGCAGCCGTGAGCTTGCGCACTCAGGACATCCGCTGGACCTGGAACGGCTCGCGACATTCGCTGCCCCTCATGCCCGGCAGAATCTACATTGCGCCCTCGGGGTACCGCATCCGCATGGAGAAGCATCCCGCCGCCCCGTCGTGGCGCTTGCGCGGCACCTCGCCGGAGGGCGTGTTCTGCCACAAGCCATGTACCGTCAGCGGGGGAGGGAAGAGCGAAATCAGCAAGTCCCTCCGTGACTACATGTTGTACGGTTCGGTCTTCGTCAAGGAGATCGAGAGTGACCTGGATGCCGCCCAGGAGATCTTCGACCGCGACTATTCGGATCGATGGCCTGACGACTCGCCCATCCTGAGCGTCTACGACCAGCGGCCCAGCCGCCCCATCCTGAGCAGTGCCAGATCGCTGGGAAGCGTCATCAAGCTCCTCACGCCATCGATTGGCTATACCGACGAGTTCAACCGGTGGCTCGCGGGCATTCCAAATCACATCTACTCCATCGTCCTGATCATCAAGCGCTTCTACAAGCCGGAGTGGGGACCACACTGGCGAGAGCACTTCAACGTCGACATCTTCAATGGCTCTCCGGGCCACGAGCTCAATTACGACCACCGCAAGCTCGTCGGAACCTACCTCCGGGTGGGACTGATCGGCGAGAACACATGGCGGACCTTCAAGTGTCGGCAGGACTTCGTGTCTGCCGAGAAGATCCAGACCGAGGATGACATCAGCGTCTCCGCAGTTGTTCCCTCCCGGCATCTGACCGGCCTCGCACGCAATCCTCCGGAGAGCGTCAAGTTCGCCGAGAACTGCGAATTCCGGCTTTTCCAGCGCCCGGACGATGCGATCCATCGCGGACTCGACAAGCAGACTGAGGCCGACTTCTCGAGAGGCGGAGTGTTCCTGTCCAACTTCGAGCCCCTCACCCGGGACGAAGTGCGAGGGATGTTGCGGAAGGTCGCTCACTTCGAGCAATTCAGCGCTCCAATGCGGCGGTTCCTGACCAAGTTCGGAGCGTCGGAGCACCGGCTCGCCGTCTCCTCGGCGAATCCCAGGCTCGTCGACGGCGTTCCGACCAGGAACCCCCGCTACCTGCAGGACCGCCCAGACATCCGGTCGCCCATGGACCGCCACGCCGCCGGGATGGGGGTGCGGCTGTTTCGCGGCATCCCTTCGGGACGGCCGGCGCACATGCCGGTGAGCGCCGTTCTTGTGGGGCGCCGCAACAACCCGCCGAACCCGTCCGCCGGGATCCGCGGCCTGGCCGTGTACAACCCGATCCACTACCAGGAGCTTCCGGAGCTGCTGATGGACTTCATCGCCTCCCTGACCGGCAAGAGCCCATCCACCACCGGCTTCGGGAGCGAGGGTGCGCTGACCAAGGGCCCGTTCAACGCGCTGCGGCCCGCGGCCGACCTCAACTCCGCATTCGTTGCCTATGCGCTCACCGGGCTTGGAGGCTTCTCGTCGGCTGCCGGGCACATCGGCCCCGATGTCAAGATGGGGCACGACATCAGCCTTCTCGTCCCCGAGATCTGGTGCCGCATGTCACCCCAAGAGCGGGCCCCGGCGTTCCTGATCTCCGAGGGTCTGCTAGAGAAGCTTGTTGACTTCGAGGACGCCGACGGCCCGGTGCTTGCCAGCCGTCTCGGCTACCGCATCAACGCCCCGTTCGTGCGGCGGTTCGTCCCGCGGGTTTTCGACAATCCGACGATCGTATTCGACGGGCCGATCCTGCGGCCGGAAACGCAGGATCCAAGTGCGTTCGCGGACGGTGTCCGGTACATCACCGAGGCTCATACCAGGACTGCCCGGATGTACTTCGACGACGGCTCCGCAGAGGCGGTCTGCCCTCCGCTGAGGGCCCTTCTCTCGATCATGGCGTTCGGTGACTTTGACGGTCTGACGATCGAGAGCCCCGAGTTCAGGTCAATGTTCACGCGGGAATCCGTGCTCGCGAGCGACTGGTACCACGAACGTCTGCTGGCTGCCCAGCGACAGGCGGTCCGGCGGTCGGAGCGGCTCATCGACTACGTCACGATGGTCCGAAGGAACGACACGACCGGTGAAGTCTCCGCCGAGCTCGGGCTTGGGGACAGGGAGAAGAAGGCTCGGAGTGAACTCGAGCGCGTCAGCGGATCGGACTATATCGAAGCCCTCAGAGGGGCGATCGGAGCCCAGCCGTTGGGCTGAGCCTCTCGGACCCCGGCTGCAACTGTTCGACTGGTCTCTCTTGGACGGTTGCGGATCGGTCGATTGAGAACGCAGTTCAGTCGGGGTTGAGGGTATTGCCGAGGATGTTTCTTACAGCCTCGCTGCCTTGGTGGCAGGACTCGAGCTTGCCACGACTCTGAGTTCCAAGAGGCAGGCCGGCCAGATGTGGGATTCACGGAGCGATCGCGGAGCGGGCCCGGTCATGCCGGAATTGGCTGAACGGGTGCTTGGCGGATCAAAGGGTCGGTGTTCAAGCGGAGTTGCATCCAGAATCGTGCCGCTGACGGTCCAACGAATATCGGCGGGATCCACCAGAGCCGTCGGAAATCCCTTGAGTGGATCCATTCGCTCCATCCTCCAAGGATGGCCGCCCGGGAAGAGCGGGCCCGAACGCGACGATTTTCTGCGCACGATGCTCACGACCTCTTCTTGCACGGTAGTCTTGGCAGCCCTGTATCTACACTCCTATCTGTCAGGCCTCTTCAATCGATGAGAGAGAGGGTCTCATCCCCCACTGTCTCTATCGGCGCCTGTCTTCCTCTCCGCTTCGGAGGTCTTGTGTCGTACTGGGACGCATGACGATAAGAGTTACGAAAGAACTTGTCGAAGAACTGGAGGCAGCGGCCGAGCAGAGATACAAACGCGACAAGGAGCAAGTGCGCGCACTGCGGTCTCTCCTCAAGAGATACGAGGCTGGTGATTTGCCCGATGAGGTGCTGGCCAAGATGGGTGGACGCGGCGAGGCGGCGACTGTGCCGGACCGGCGAGCAGACCTACGTCGCCCCCAGACACTCCGAGGCAAGGTGACCGAGGTCTGCCGGGACCACCCGGACCGGGAGTGGACTGCTCGCAAGTTGCTGTCCCATCTCAAGAACCTCGGCTTTCCGGTCCGCGAGAAGACACTTGGAAGCGTTTCTGGTTGCCTCTGGCAACTTGCGCGCGAGAAAAAACTCGCAGTTGTCAAGCGAGGCGTGGGAAGCTCGCCGAGCATCTATCGGTGGAGGTCCAATGACGGGACTGCCTCGGCTCATCAGGAGAGCGACGAGTGAGAGCAGCGCGGGTCCAAGATGAACAGTTGTGGCCGATAACTTCGGACACGGAAACAGAGAGCGCACTCCCAGTGCCGTCAGTTCCACAGAGCATCCGCGATAAGAGGTTGGTTCCGTGAAGTTTCGCGAAGTTGAGCGCAACCTCCGAGAGAAAGGATTTTCGCGGATCGGGCAGAAGGGAAGCCACAGGCAATTCAGAGGAATCGTGAGAGGAAAGAGTAGGCAGGTAACGCTCAGCGGTCAGCCGAGCGAAGAGATTCGAAAGGGAATTACTGATCTGAGTGCCCAATCTGAATAAATCGACATATTATCT
>JAPPMB010000063.1 GCA_028819255.1 Bryobacterales bacterium
GGTGCAGACGCTGATCGGTGGCTCCATCGGGCTTGAAGGGGTGCTCCGCCGCGCGGAGGGTACCGCCCACCTCGACCACTACGCGTCGCGCCTGGAGTTCGTCTTCAACTCGCCTGAGCGCGAGTTCGCCTATCAGCTGCTGGCCCGCACGAGCCGGTTCGAGAACGGCGTCCGGCTTTCGGAGATCGTCGCTGCAGGCGGTGAGCATACGGTTCGGACGGGGGAAGTGCTCCAGGCTCTCGAAGCGGATGGCTACCTGGAACGGCGCGGTGACCGCTTGGCATTTCGGTCGAATCTGGTGCGCGTCTGGTGGCGCAAGCACTGCGGTGCGGCATCGTGATTCGCCAGCGTATCCACAATCCGGCCCAGTTGACGCCGGAAGAACTCAAGGCGTCCTTCATCGCCCGGCACGAGACCCACGCGCGACTGCTGCAGATTCTCGCCGAGCAGAGACCGGGGCATCCGTGCCAGCACGTGATCGTTGTCGGCGCCCGCGGCATGGGCAAGACGACGCTTGGGCTGTCCTTCCTGCAGGCGGTTCGCGAGGATCCGGCTTACTCGTCGAAATGGCTGCCCGTGCCTTTTCCCGAGGAGAGCTACGAAGTCGGCGACCTGGCCGACTTCTGGCTCGCGGCGCTTCACCACCTGACCGAGGCGACCGGCCAGCAGCGCTGGGGCGCCACGGCGGACGCATTGAGGCAAGGCGAACCCGACGCCGACCGTTCGGCCGGCTACGCTCTCGCGGCGCTGCTCGACTTCTGCGAGGAGGAGGGCAAGCGGCTGATCCTGTTCGTCGAGAATCTCGACCTGCTATTCGGGCAGCTGCGGGACGACCGGGAAGTGTATGCGCTGCGGGCAGCGTTGATGGAACACCCCGAGATCTTTCTCGTCGGCTCGGCCAATGCGGTCTTCAACGCGGTAAAGAGCGATGGCGAACCGTTCTACGAGTTCTTCCGGCTCGTCACGCTTCGTGGACTGAACCAGGAGGAGTGCCGCGAGTTGCTGAGCTCGTTGGCGGGTCGGGAGACCGACGCCGCGCATGCGGTCCCGTTGGACATCGACGAAGCCCGCTTGGAGACGATTCGCCAATTGACCGGGGGCAATCCGCGTCTTCTCGTGCTCGCCTGCCGCATGCTGCTGGAGTCGCCACTCGGGTCCGCCATGGACGATCTGGAACGGCTCATCGACGAGCAGACGCCGTACTTCAAAGCCCGCATCGAAGCGCTTCCTCCGCAGGCCAGAAAGGTCTTCCACTGCCTCGCCCAGGCTTGGTCGCCCCTGCTGGCGCGCGAGGTCGCCGCCCGCGCCAAGCTGGGTTCTTCCCACGCCAGTTCCCAACTCCGGCAACTCATCGACAAGGGGTATGTGCGGGAGCTCCAGCGGCCCGAGGAAACGCGCGGCCGATACGAGGTGAGCGACCGTTTCTACAACATGTACTACCTGGTTCGCTCCTCAGGCGCCGGGCGCGATCGGTTGGAGCGACTAGTCGAATTCCTCCACCGACTGTTTGGCCCGGTGGGGATGCGGTACACCTATACCGAGACGAGTGGACTGCTGACGCGTGTGCCCCAAGCTGGCAAGCTCGATGCCGGACGACGGGATCTGCACCGTTGGACTGAGGGGATGATCTCGCTGATCGCCGGGGGACACGCCGCCGAGGTTCGCCAAATGCTGGCAGTCGGCGACCTGGCCGAGTCCTTCGAGCCGCTCTGGCACGCGGCGCGCGTTGAGTTGGGGGAAGAACTCGGGCCACTTCCGGCAGAGGTCATGGACGCAGTGAGAGAGGTCAGGCGCAGGGTCGCGGAGGAGCGGGGGTGAAAGCAGCGGGACGATCTCGGCGCGAATATCTGCGGGAAGCAACTTCCAAATAGAGGCGTTGGATCCTCAACCACGAACTCCCTGATGCCGTTCCGCCAAGCGGCGGCGAACGGAGCTTCAATCGCGTGAGCGTTGTTGACGGGAGAGGCTCTCCGTGGCAAATCCGTTGGCGTCACCCACATCTGGAAAGGAGAGCCGCATGGCGTCCGAAACCGACTGTCCCGATGCCGGTCTTCCGACCGAGACTCGACGTAATGTGCTGAAGGGCTCCGTTGCCGGTCTCGCGGCCGGACTCTTCGCCACCTCGCAGCCTGCCCTTGGCCAGGATCCGGCCAACGGTCCTGCGCTCGACATCGCTATTCCGGCGTTCGGCAGCACCCGCGAACCGAAGCGGCTGCCGTTCGTGTCATCGGGCCTGAAGGGGCTGTCGAAGGGCTTGATCGAGTCGCATTGGTCGAACAACTACGGAGGCTCGGTCAGGGCGCTCAACGAAACGAACCGCCGCCTCGCCGCGGCGCTGGCCGACCCCAACGTGCCGGCGTTCGTATACAACGACCTGAAGCGCGAACACCTGATGCGGTCCGGCTCCGTCGTGCTGCACGAACTCTACTTCGACA
>JAPPMB010000111.1 GCA_028819255.1 Bryobacterales bacterium
CCTAAACGCCTTTGTAATCAGATACTTCCGACTTGATCCCTGGGGGAACTTCGGTATAATCGGAGTCCATGCCCCGAACAACGCGTCGGCAAGCGCTCGTGACGATCGCCGCGAGCTTCGCGGCGGGGCCCCTTGCGGCGCAGCAAGCGTACGAGCCCAGGACCTTCTCCACAGAAGACTACGATTTGCTCGGGACGCTCGTTGACATGATCATCCCGGAGTCGGATACGCCGGGAGCCCGTCAGGTGGGGGTCCACGCCATGCTCGACGAGGATCTCGGTCGGAACAACAATGGGCTCGCTGTCCTTCGCGACGGGATGGCCACCCTGCGCGAAACCGGGTTCGTCGAAATGTCTTCGGTCCAGCGGATCGAGGTGCTCACCCGCTACAGCGGGTCGACCGGGCCGAAGAGGGACTTCTTCGAAACGCTCAAGGGCCTGACGATCGATGCGTACTATTCGACCGAGGTCGGTTTGGTCCAGGAGCTGGGCTACCAGGGAAACACGTATCTCACCGAGTTCCCGGGCTGCACACACGAGCACTTGCTGGACGACGCGGACTGATGGCGGCGGAAGCCTACGACGTCGTCGTTGTCGGCAGCGGTGCCGGCGGCGGCATGGCAGCGTGGAATCTCACCCGCAAGGGTGCCAAGGTCCTCATGCTCGAGGCCGGAGCCAGATTCGACCGCGCAAGCTTCTGGTCGCACGTCAAGCCGTGGGAGGCCCGGGCCCGACGCCTGCGCGGCGAGCGACCCCCGCCCTTTGAGTCCCTTCCGCTCCGCGAGAGTCCGTACGAGACGCCGGAGGGCCAGAGCTTCCTGCTGCGACGGGTCTGGGGAGTCGGCGGGAAGACCAACATCTGGGGACGGGTCTCGCTCCGATACGGCGACCTCAACTTCTCGGAGCCGGCGATCGATGGCTGGGAGGTGCCTTGGCCCATCAGGTACCGCGACATCGCACCGTACTACAACAGCGTCGAGCAACTGATCGGAGTGTGCGGCGGGGACGACCACTCGCGGTTCCTCCCGGGATCGATGCACCACCTGCCGCCGCCAAACCTGCGATGCGGAGAAGTCATTCTCCGAAAGGGTGCCAGCCGGGCCGGCTACACGGTCGTCCGGGGCCGTCGCGCCGTTCTGACCCAGAACCACAACGGGCGGTCGAAGTGCCACTACTGCGGGGCATGCGGCAGAGGATGCGACATAGGCGCATTCTTCAACTCGGCGGACTACCTGCTCGCGGATGCGTTTGAGACGGGGAACCTCGAGCTTCGTGAGAACGCCGTCGTTTCGCACATCCTGTCCGGCGACGACGGCAAGGCCAGCGGAGTCCGCTATTTTGAGCGCCTGACTGGCGACGAGAGAATCGTCCCGGCAAAGCGCGTAGTGCTTGCGGCGTCCGCCGTGGACTCGACGCGGATCCTGCTGAACTCCAAGTCAACGGCGCATCCCAACGGGATCGGCAACGGTTCAGACGTGATCGGCCGCTATCTGTGCGAGCAGTTCCGGTTCCATGTCTACGCCTTCGCCCCGCAGCTTCTCGGACGCCCCGCCACGAACGATGACGGAATATCGGGCGGGCACATCTATATCCCGCGTTTCGAGGGCCCGGAGGAAAGGCGCGACTACATGCGCGGATTCGGGATTCAGCTCTGGGGAATCGGCTGTGGCAACAACGCCCAGTTCGCAAAGGGGCTGTCGGGATTTGGGCTGGACTTCAAGAACGATGTCCGCAAGCGCTACCCGGCGCTGATCCAGATGCACCCCTACGGGGAGGTGTTGCCCTACAGGCACAACCGGATCAGCGTGGAGGGCACGCATCACGACCGCTTTGGAGTGCCGACAATCCGAATCGAATACAGGCTGGGCGAGAACGAGCGCAAGATGATCCCGCGCATGTACGACGTTGTCGAGGAGATCCTGCACGCGATGAAGGCGGAGCCGCTGCCGTACGAGCGAGGGGCGCTGGACGAACTCGGAGCGGCCATTCACGAGCACGGCACCTGCCGCATGGGAGACGACCCCAGGCGTTCCGCGCTGAACGGATACATGCAGATGCACGAGGTGCCGAACCTGTTCGTGACCGACGGCAGCGCCTTCCCGACGCCAACGGAGAAGAATCCGACACTGACCATCCTTGCCCTGGCCTGGCGGGCCAGCGACTACCTTGCGGAGGAAATGCGGCGCGGGAACGTCTGACCGCCCGGCCGGTGAGCAGGCGGAGAGCCGCATGGCAGTGTAGGATCCGGTTGGCAGCTCGACGCCTCTGTTGGCGTCGGCCTCAGGCGGCCACCCTTCGACGTTGTTCGAGACGCTGAAGGTGCTGGAAGCCGGGGAGACTCGGCTGGCGAAGTGCTAGCCTAAGTTTGTCACCTATATTTGCAAGTCCTTTATAATCAGTAAGTTCTAC
>JAPPMB010000156.1 GCA_028819255.1 Bryobacterales bacterium
CGTCGTGGCCGTCTGGCTGTCAGCCCAGTAACTAGTCGGTGTAAGTTCGGTCTAGAATGCCACGCATGGGCACATACACGCGCCGTGACGTCGGCTCGCGAGCCGCGTTGGCAGTGGCGGCCGCATCGTACAAAAGGATCCTTGGAGCGAACGGTGTCATCGGCATCGGCGTGATCGGCCTTGGGAACATATCCCGCGGGCATCTCTCAGCGTTCACGGCCAACGCGGACTCGAGAGTTGCAGCGGTCTGCGACATCTATGCCCCCAGGCTAGACGCCGGGGTCACCCGGACGGGAGCCAGGGGCTATCGGCGCTACGAGGATCTGCTGGCAGACAAGGACGTCGACGCGGTGATCATCTGCACGCCGGATCACTGGCACGCGCCGATGGCGATCGCCGCCATGCAGGCGGGCAAGGATGTGGATGTGGAGAAGCCCATGAGCCTCACGATCGACGAGGCCAGGCGGATGGTCCGGACAGCTCGTGAGACCCAGCGCATCCTGGCCGTCGACAGCGAGCACATGGCGCACGGCATCTGGGAGCCCGCCCGAAAACTGGTCGGTGCCGGTCTGCTGGGAAAGCTGCTCTGGAGCCAGACAAGCCGCAGCAGGAATACGCGCGAGCCGCCGTGGAACTACCCTATCGACGAGGGCGCAAGTCCGGACAATCTCGATTGGGAAGCGTTTCTCGGAAGCGCGCCGAGAATACCGTTCTCGAAGGAGCGGTTCTTTCGGTGGAGACGCTACCGGGACTATTCGGGAGGCATCGCGACCGACCTCTTCTATCACCACGTAACCCCGCTGGTCCATGTTCTCGGCAGAGAGTTCCCTGTCCGGGCCGTTTCCGCCGGGGGCCACTCCGTGGTCCCCGAATCGGTAATGGAGGTGCCGGACGTGTTCGTCATCGCGCTGGACTTTCCCAGCCGGCACACGCTGGTCTGCTCAGGTTCGCTGCAGAATGCAGTGGAGCTGCCAATCGTCGTGCGCGGGAACGAGGCGAACATTCACTTCGAAGGAGGCCACCTCAGGCCGAACCGCATCCGGCTGGTTCCCGAAGAACCGTACATTGACGGGTTCAAGGAGCGGGTGGCCGCAACGGGTCTCGACGCCATGGGCACATGGCTGGAGGAGAGGCGCTCTATCCGCACGACCGACTTCTCGGCCCTTCCGCAACGTCGCAAGCGCCGGACGGTGGCTACGCTGTTGGCCGAGCCGCGCTGGCGCACGCGATACCAGAAGGACCTCGAGGCCCGGCCCGAGATCGGATCGGCGGGCGCGGCCCGGGACGCCTACTTCCAACAGGTCCTTGCAGTCCGCTCCGAACGACTGGCCGTCAGGCCCAGCCTGCTGATCGAAGCGCCGCCAACGCCGTCGTTCAGAAGCCTGTTCCTGGAGTCGGTTCGCACCCGCAGGCCCGCGCCTCTCGACGGCGAGCTCGGCTATCGGTCCCAAGTCGCGGTGAGTCTGGGCGTCGAGGCGCATCGCCGCAACAAGGCGATGGCGTTCGACCTTGCGACAGAACAGGTGCGGGAGCTTTGAAGACCACGCTCCTCGCACTGCTGCTCGCGGCACCTCTGTGCCTGGCGGGGGAGTCAGGATTCACGCCCCTGTTCGACGGGGAGGCACTGCACGGATGGACTCTGCTGCCGCGAGAGCGACCGAGCGGTCAGTGGCGGTTCGAGGGCGCCGCTCTGGTCGTTGACGGCAGGCCCGGGCACCTCGCCTCGGACGAGGAATACGGAGACTTCGACCTGCGACTCGAATGGAAGATCGGTCCAATGGGCAACGGCGGTGTGTTCTTCCGTGTCGCCGCACCAGGCAACCCGGCGTCAACCGCCATCGAATTCCAGATCGCCGACAACGCTCGGAAGGCGTCCGTCGAGAATCCAAACCGACGATCGGGAGCCGCTTACGGCCTCTACGCTCCTGCGGGGGACGCGTCCCGCCCGCCAGGAGAGTGGAACTCGCTGCGAATCGTGGCCCAAGGCCGGCATGTTGAACATTGGCTCAACGGGCGCAAGGTGGTCGCCTTCGAAATCGGCAGCGCCGACTTCAGGCGGCGGGTTGCCGCGAAGTTCCCCGGCAGGGCCGGCTTCGCCACGGCCCGGCGCGGACGGATCGTCCTGCAGGACCACGGCAGCAAGGTGTGGTTCCGGAACGTGCGGATTCAAGTCTTGGATTGAGACGTCCCGGAAAGAACCGGGCAGTGTTGTGTCGCGGAGACAGGTGAGCAGAGTCGCTCGATCTTGTCGGGAATCGATTCGGCTGTTGCGACCAGCCCGAAGCGGCCGGCCTGGGCATTGTGCTAGCGCGGCGTCCGCCCGCCGACTTGATCCATTAGACTGAAATACGGCTTGGCCCGGTGTGTTCGCGGGGTCCGGCCAAGACCGCAAGACGATGTTTTTCTTTGATCCGATATACCTGTTCTTCATGATCCCGGGGATGCTGCTGTCGCTATGGGCGAGCGCCCGGACCAAGTCCGCGTTCAAGAAGTGGGGCAGGGTCAGGGCGCGGATGACCGGGGCACAGGCGGCGCGGACCATGCTGGACCAGGCCGGGCTCTACAACGTCAGGATCGGCCGTGCCGACGGACTGCTGTCCGACCACTACAATCCCGCGACGCGCAGCCTCGCCCTCTCGACGGAAGTGCATGACCGGCCGTCGATCGCCGCTGTCGGGGTTGCCTGCCACGAGGCCGGCCACGCGATCCAGCATGCCAACGCCTACGCACCCCTGCAGCTGCGGTCGGCGCTCGTCCCCACAGCCAAGATCGGCTCGTCGCTCGGCTGGATCGTGATCTTTGCGGGGATTTTCCTGGCCTCCGCGGGACTGACCCAGCTCGGGATCCTTCTCTTTTCGGCGACCGTCGTTTTCCAACTGGTGACGCTGCCTGTGGAGTTCGACGCGAGCAGGCGCGCCAAGGAACTCGTCGTCAACTATGGGATCCTCGCCCCGCACGAGCGGGTTGGGGTTGACAAGGTGCTCAACGCAGCGGCCTGGACGTACGTCGCGGCGGCTGTGGCCGGAATCCTGCAGCTCCTGTACTTTCTCATGCGGGCCGGCCTGCTCGGCGGCAGCGACGACTAGCCCGCCCAGTCGGCGTCAGCCGCTCTCCCGTCGCGCTGCGCCGTCACGCGCCAGAGCCCACAGCCGGCGCACGTTCTCTTCGTGGCTCCCGTCGATGAACGGCGTCTCCAGGATGAACGGCTTTGATCGCAGGGCGCGATGCGCCAGCATGCGGGCGAATGCCTCCGATCCGATCCGGCCATCCCCGATGGACTCGTGCCGGTCGCGGTTGGACCCGAGCCCGGTCTTGGAGTCGTTCGCGTGAAGCACTTCGACGCTGTCCATCCCGAGATGCTTCCGGATCAGGGCGACCGTGTCCTCCAGCCCCTGCTCCAGCGAAAGGTCGTAGCCGGCCTCGAAGCTGTGCGCGGTGTCGATGCAGAAGCCGACGGGCGCGTCGCAGCGTGCTGCGACCGCCTCCCGAAGGGCTGCGAGCTCCTCGAACGAACGTCCCAGAGTCGCCCCGCCGCCGGCCGTGTTCTCCAGAAGCAGCCGCAGCCGCCCCCACTCGAATCCGCGCTGCACTTCCGCCACGGCCGTCGCGAACACTTCGATGGCGCTTTCGGTGGACTGTCCGCGTGCGCTGCCGGGATGAATGATCAGGTAGTCCGCGCCGACCGCTTTGGCATTCTCGATCTCGAGGCGGAACGACTGACGGGACTTCTCTTGAATGGTCCCGTCGGCCGCCGCCAGGTTCGTGAGATAGCACCCGTGCACCGCAAGAGGCCAGAGATTGTGCTCCCGCCGAATCTCGTTCAGGCGGCGGACGCTGTCCGGCTTCGGGGACGCCCCGCGCCACATCCTAGGGCTGCGTGTGAAGACTTGGAGTGCGTTGCAGCCGATCCGAACAGCCTCCTCGGCGGCGCGGTGAACCCCGCCGGCCGCAGACGTGTGCGCACCGATTCGATGACTGTGCGGCATTACGGGCGGGGCCTGATCAGCGGGTAACCGGAGCAGGGCGGCATATACGAGCATCGTAGCGCCCGCGGCTGCCCGGATTCCGAAGACGCTGCACGGTCCGAAGGCGGGTACAATGGCTTGCCATGCGCGTCGCGATTGTTCTGTTTGCCGCCCCCTTGCTGTTCGCGGCGGATTGGCCGCAGTGGCGCGGCGAGGGGCGTCTGGGCGTCTGGACCGAGTCAGGCATCCTGGAAAAGTTCCCTCCGGGCGGCCCCAGGCGCGTCTGGGCCAGGCCGATCTCCAACGGCTATGCCGGCCCGTCGGTGGCCGACGGCAGGGTCTTCGTCACGGACTACCGCGCGACCGAAGGCCGAAAGGGCATCGAGCGGGCGCTGTGCCTCAACGAGGAAACCGGCGACCTGATCTGGGAGAAGGAATGGGAGGTCGACTACGCGGGCCTGGCGTACCCGCTCGGTCCGCGCGCAACCCCCACGGTCGACGGCGACCGCGTGTATTTCCTTGGATCCGTGGGCGACCTGTTCTGCCTGCGGGCCGAGGACGGCAGGCAGGTCTGGCACACGAACTACCAGACCGACTACTCCGCCGAGCTGCCGACCTGGGGTTTCGTTGGCGCGCCCCTCGTCGACGGCGAGCGCCTCATCGCCCTCGTCGGGGGTTCACCGGATTCCAAGGTCGTAGCCTTCGACAAGATGACGGGCGAGGAGATCTGGCGTGCGATCGAGTCGACTTCGGAGCCGGGCTACGATCCCCCGGTCATCTTCAAAGCCGGCGGAGTCCGGCAGCTGATCGTCTGGCACCCGACCGCGGTTGCATCGCTGGATCCGGAATCCGGGAAGGTGTACTGGGAGCAGCCCTTCAAGATCCAGGCCGGCCTGACCGTGGCCACTCCCGTCCTGAGCAGCCACGGGCTGCTGGTGTCGGCCTTCTACAACGGTTCCCGAATGTACCGGCTCTTCAAGGATCGCCCGGGCGCAGAACTCATCTGGAAGGGCGGCAGCGACAGCGAGATCGAGACGGACGGGCTGCATTCCCTGGTCACGACCCCCGTCGTCGACGGGAACCACATCTACGGAATCGGCAGCTACGGTCACCTGCGGTGCCTGGACGCCCGGACCGGCAAGAGGGTTTGGGAGACCCTCGACCTGACCAGCGAGAACGCCCGGTGGGCGTCGGGCCAGATCGTGCGTCACGAAGACCGCTACTTCATCAACAACGACCGGGGGGAACTCGTTATCGCCAGGTTCTCCCCCGAAGGGTACGAGGAAGTGGACAGGGTGACCGTGATGCGCCCGACCAATCCCCTCCGCAGGAGGCGGGAGCTCGGGGCGGTGCACTGGACGCATCCCGCCTACGCAAACCGCCACATGGTCATTCGCAACGACAGCGAGATCGCCCGCTTTTCCCTCGAGCGCTGAAGGGCGCCTCGGGCGGCCGGCGGGCTCGCAGTGCGACCGGGCCTTCCAGCCGACTCGAGACGCTAGTCCACGACCCTGATGTTGGCCCCGACCGCCTGCAGCTTGTCGGCGAGCCGCTCGTAGCCCCGCTGCAGGTGGTAGATCCGGTGGACGACCGTACGCCCCTCCGCCGCCAGGCCTGCCAGCACCAGGCAGGCACTCGCCCGCAGGTCCGAGGCCATCACATCCGTGCCCGACAGGCGCGTCTTGCCGCGTACGTTGGCGAAACTCCCGTCGATGGTGATCGCCGCCCCCATGCGCTGCAATTCGAGCGCATGCATGAAGCGGTTCTCGAACACAGTCTCGTGCACGGTGGACTCGCCCTCGCACTGGGTCATGAGGGCCATGAACTGCGCCTGCATGTCCGTCGGAAACCCCGGGTGTTCGCGAGTGGTCACGTCGACCGAGATCAGGGGCCGGCCGTTCGCGACCGTGATCGTGGTCGCGTCCGGAGTCTCGACCTCGCAGCCCGCCGACCGCATTTTCCTAATGACCGGCTGCACATGCTCGGGCTGCGCGCCGTCGAGCGTGAGGTCGCCGCCCGAGATGGCTGCGGCCACCATGTACGTCCCCGTCTCGATGCGGTCGGGAATGATCGCGTGGTCCGCCCCGCCCAGTTCGGCGACGCCTTCGACGCGGATCGTGGACGTGCCCGCTCCCCTGATGCGAGCGCCCATCTTGATCAGCAGGTTCGCGAGGTCCACGACCTCCGGTTCCCGAGCGGCGTTCCCGAGGACGCTTTCGCCCTTGGCGAGTGTGGCCGCCATCAGCAGGTCTTCCGTGCCTGTCACCGTGGGTCTGCGGAAGTGTATGCGCCCGCCCACCAGACCGCCCCGGGGAGCGAGTGCCTCGATGTAGCCCCGGTCCTGCCGGATGGTTGCGCCAAGCGACCTGAGCCCCGCGAGGTGCATGTCAATCGGCCTCGAACCGATGGCGCAGCCGCCGGGAAGCGAGACCCGGGCGCGGCCGCAGCGCCCCGCCAGAGGACCCAGCACGAGGCTCGACGCCCGCATGGTCTTGACCAAGTCGTACGGCGCGACCGGGTCGAGGTCTCCCTTGGCCACGAATTCGCAGGAATCCGGACTCCGTTTGACTGCGGAACCGATGTTCTGGAGCAGTGTGGTCATCGTCCGGATGTCCACCACGTTGGGCAGACGGCGCAGCCGGACGGTGTCGGCGGTCAGGAGCGTGGCGGCGAGTGCCGGCAGGGCGGCGTTCTTCGCCCCGCTGATCGGGACATGGCCGAACAGCGGACGGCCGCCTTCGATGTGCAGCTTTTGCATGGGAGTTTCGTCGCACCGTTCAAGGCGCGCGGAGAACACAATATTATCGAAGGGAAGTGTCGATCTGCCGACACCGACCGATAGGGCCCGGACGCGGATCTCGTAACCCTGCGGAATCGGTGCTCGCCTTGGCTAGCAGGACCCGCCGTGCTCCGGCGGGAGCGGAGTCTTCCGTGCCGACCGGTAATCCAGCCATGAATCCTCGAATCCTCAAGATCAGTCTGCTCGTTTCAATGCCGCTGCTATGCGCGGCGGATTCCAATTGGCCGCAGTGGCGCGGCCCGCTGTTCAACGGCAGCAGCCCGTCGGCGTCCGGTCTTGCCGTCGAATGGACGGACGAAGAGAACGTGCTGTGGAAGGCTGAGCTACCCAGCTGGAGTGCCGCCACCCCTGCGGTTTGGGAGGATGTCGTATTCGTGACATCGGCCCAGGAGGGCTTCAGCGCGTTGGGGCGCTACGGCGGTCGGGGAGGCGGTCGCGGCAGGGGCCCTGGGGCCGGGGGGCGCGGTCCGGGCCCCGGTCGGGGCGGGCCGAGGCCGGGAGCGGAATTGGAAGGTCGCGCCGGCGGGGCCTCGTCCTCCGCCCCCGACGAGCTGCTGCTCATCGCCGTCAACAGAGGAGACGGTTCGCTGCTTTGGAAGCGAACGGTCGGCAAGGGAAATCGCATCTACCGCAAGCAGAATCTCGCGTCTCCGTCACCGATCACCGACGGCAGCCACGTGTGGGTGCTGACGGGAGGCGGCGACCTCTCCTGCTACGACATGCGGGGCGAGATGGTGTGGACGCGCAACATCCAGGACGACTACGGCAGGTTCGGCCTCAACCACGGCTACGCCTCGACCCCGAGGCTGCACAATGGGCGAATGTACCTGCAGGTTCTTCACGGGATGAAGACCGACGATCCGTCGTATGTGTTCGCAATCGACGCGAAGACGGGCAAGACGGAGTGGAAGGTGGACCGTCCGACGGACGCGGTCGCCGAGTCGCCCGACGACTATTCGACGCCCTTGGTCGTGGAGACGGGCGGACAGGAGCAGCTGGTCGTGTCCGGCGGGGACTACGTCACCGGCCACGACCTGCGGAGCGGCAAGGAGCTGTGGCGCATGGGCGGGTTCAACCCCGGCCACGAGCGCTTCTACCGGACGATCGCGTCGTCGATCAGCATCGGCGACACCGTCTACACGCCGAGCACCCGCGGTAATCCTTTCATCGCCTTCAAGGCGGGGGGCGAGGGGTGGATCAGCGACACGGCAAGGATTTGGGAGAACGCGCGCGGAGCCGACGTGCCGACGCCGACGACAGACGGCAGGCGGCTCTTTGTGGTGACCGACCGCGGTATTCTGAACGTGCTTGACCCCAAGACAGGAGAGCTGCTGGTCGATCAGATGCGCCTCGATCCCGGGACATACTCGTCCTCGCCGCTGCTCGCAGACGGCAAGATCTACGCCATCAACGAGGAAGGCACCACGACGGTGGTGGACGTCGAGAACGGTTACACGATCCTTGCGGTCAACCGCCTCGACAGTCACACTCTCGCCAGTCCGGTCGCGGCGGACGGTCAGATCTTCATCCGGACGGCGAGCCACCTGTACTGCATCGCTCCAGACTAGGGAGACTCCATGCCCGACAACCTCCGGCTCGGCGACATCGTTGACGACTACTGCTCGCGATGCAAGGCCGTGATGAACCACTCGATCATTTCCCTGGTCAGCGGAGTTCCGGCGCGAACGGAATGCCGGACCTGCTTCTCAGCGCACAAGTACCGCAACGCCCGCGGCGGCAGGAAGCGGCCGTCCACGAAGAAGGACCTTTTCGACGCGGTGCTGGACCAGATCGGCCCCATCGGTCCCCGGTGAGGGACGGGCGCGGTTCGCGCACTGCAATCGAGTCGCAGGATTCCGGGAAGAAGCGGCAAGCTTCCGGCACCCATGGCCAGACCGCGGAAGGGCCGCACGTCTGTCTGGCCCCGCTGGCGCATTGAGCTCATGCTGGAATACGTCGCCGCCATTCCTTGCGGAAAGGTCGTGAGCTACGGCGACCTCGCGCGGGCCGTCGGCGTTCCTCGCGGAGCCCGGCGGGCCGGCCTCGCGATGCGGCTGAGCGTGCCGGGGCACCTTCCATGGCACCGGGTGGTGGGGGCTAGCGGGCGGATCCTGCTCCGGGGGGCGCAAGGCCTCGAGCAGCGCCGCCGCCTAGAGCAGGAGAGCGTGCCTTTCACTCCCAGTGGGTCCCGCGTGCGGATTGAGGATTGTCGGTGGGACTTTCCCGTGCGATAGTCGGCATTCGGCGACTCCACCCGGCGACGCGCTCGTAGGCCCGACCGATGGACAGGATCCGCTCCTCGTCGTACTTGCCGCCCACGATCTGCAGCCCGATCGGCAATCCGTCTCCGTGGAATCCGCACGGCACCGAGACCACCGGAAGGCCGGTCAGGTTCAGGGCCCGGACGTTGCGGGTGGTTGCGAGCCTGACGTTCTCGAGCCTGCCGTTCACGTCGATCTCGATCGCCCCGATTCGTGCGGCGGGAATCGGTACGGCCGGTGCCACCAGCGCGTCGACCTGACGCAGAGCGGCGTCGAATTCCCGGCAGAAGATCCGCCGGGCCCGCTGGGCGTCGAGATAGTCCGCTGCGAGCACAAGGCCGCCTTGGTCCAGCAGGGCCCGCACATCGTCTCCGAAGTGCTCCCTTTGGCCGGCCAGCCGGCGACGGTGGACTGACGACGCCTCAGCCAGCAGGATCAGGCGGTGCAGGGAATTGGCGGTCCGGATGTCGGGAACCCGTACCTCGCGAACTTCCGCGCCGAGCTCCTCGAACACTCGCAGGGCGGCGCGGGTCGCGGTTTCGACGTCCGGGTGAAGATTCTCCAAGTAGAAGCTGGACGGCACGCCAATGAGCGAGCCGCCCAGGCCCTGGTCGGGATGTGTCGGCAGCGTGCCGACGGGTCTCCCGCTCGAGACCGGATCCATCGGATCCCTTCCGGCGACGGCGGAATAGACTAGTGCCAGGTCCTCGACGGATGTCGCGAAATGGCCGAGAGTGTCGAGCGTGTGGCCCAAGGGGAACGCGCCGCGGCGGCTGATCCGGCCGAAGGTCGGCTTGAGCCCAGCGACGCCGCACAGCGCTGCGGGGATGCGAATCGACCCGCCCGTGTCCGATCCGAGGGAGAAAACGCACAGTCCTGCGGCCTGGGCGGCCGCTGACCCGCCGCTCGACCCGCCCGGAATGCGGTCGGTGCCCCAAGGATTACGCACCGGTCCGAAGTGCGGATTCGTGCTGGTGATCCCGTAGGCCCATTCGTGAAGCCCGGTCTTGCCGATCAGGATCGCGCCGGCCTCGCCGAGCCGCTCGATGACGGCTGCGTCCCGACCAGGCACGTTCCCGGCCATGAGGCTCGAACCGACCGTGGTCCGAATGCCTCTTGTGTCCAGCAGATCCTTGGCCGCGTACGGAATCCCGTGAAGCGGGCCTTTCATGCGGCCAGCGCGGATCTCGGCCTCAGCCCGTCTCGCCTGAGCAATGGCCTGCTCGGCGGTCACCGTGACGTAGGAGTTCAGCGCTGGGTCGATCCGCTCGATTCGGTCCAGGACCTGCTGCACGACGTCGACTGGCGACAGCGCCCCGGAACTGTAGAGTTCGCCGAGTTCGGCGATGCCTGGTCTTGGAGAGATCTCCACCGCGGTGTCCCTTCAACAAGGGTAGTCGGTGGCAACGATAGGAGCCGTCCCGGCAAGGGCCGGCCTTGCGGTCCGGGACGGAATTAGATAACGAACGGTCTGGATCAAGGGCGCCGGACGCCCGAAGCCCTTGCAAAAGCACAACGTTTGTCTCTACCCTGTAGTTGGGGAGTGTTGGATAGGCATACGGTACGAGGATTATCAAGACAACGAGGGGGTCAAATGCCAAAGAAACTTGCCTTGAGCGTGGGCTTCGCAGCGCTCTTGGTGCCACTGTGCTTCGGGCAGGCCAATCTTGCCACGTTGACTGGCATCGTCAGTGACACCGGCGGGGGAGTGATCCCCGGTGCCGAGGTTTCGGTGTTTAACACCGGAACCGGAATTTCGCGCGATCAGACGACCAACGCGGTCGGAAGCTTTACGTTTCCTGCGCTGATTCCGGGCGACTATGAGCTGATCGTCACATCCGAGGGCTTTCAGCAGCACGTAGAGCAAGGGATCACCCTGCGAACCGGCGACAATCGCCGCGTAGACGTGGAGCTCCAGCTCGGCCAGATCACCGAGTCGGTCACGGTCGACGCACAGCTTGTGGCGCTCAACACGGAGAACGGCATGATCAAGGGCGACGTGATCGTTCAGGAGGAGATCCAGGAGCTTCCCCTCAACGGTCGGGACTTCACGGACCTGGCGTTCTTTGTCCCCGGCGTCGTGCCCAGGGGCAGCGCGCAGGGCTCGTTCGCGTCGATCAACGGAGCGAGACCCACCAACACCAACTTCTTCGTTGACGGCTTCGACAACCGCAACGTGCAGGGCGGCGCTGCGCAGGTCCGTCCCAACATCGACGCGCTGCAGGAGTTCAAGATGGAGGTTTCCGGATACTCGGCCGAGTATGGACGGATGGCCGGCGGCATCCTGAACATGTCCCTGCGCTCCGGCACGAACGCAATGCACGGAAACGTCAGCTACTTCATGCGCAACGACGCGCTGGACGCGCGCGGCTTCTTCGAGGCCGAGAAAACCAATCTGCTCCAAAACCAGTTCTCCGTCACGGCCACCGGCCCGATCAAGAAGAACAAGACGTTCTTCATGCTCAGCTACGAGCTCCAGCGCCGCGACCAGGAACACACGCGCCTGTCGAGGGTGCCGACCCCGATGGAGATCGGGGGCGACTTCAGCCAGACGATCGGTCTGTCACATCTTGACAACCAGCTGGACGTGACGGACGACGCCGTCCTGGACCGGCTGCGGAGCGCGTTCCTCATTCGTGACCGGACTGCGCGCGGCGGCTGCAACGCCAACCTCATCCGCCGAGGGCGCAGAAACTCCTGCTTCCCCAACGACATCATTCCCATGTCCCGCGCGGACCCCGTCGCGCAGCGCCTCTTCAGCGAGTACCCTGCGCCGAACTTGGGCAAGCGGCGGGATCTGCTGAACTACCGCGTGGTCGACAACGACAACGACAACTTCGACAGCTTCATCGTCAAAATCGACCACAAGATCGGCGAGAACAATCTGGCCGGGCGGATGCAGTACCGGGCCAACAACGGCGAGAACCCGTTTGCCGGGAACAGTGTCCTGCCGCAGTTCGGCAACACCATTGACGACAACCGGTATCTGGCCGGAGCTGACTACACGCACATGTTCTCGCCCACGTTCCTGATGGAGATCCGGGGCGGATTCAGCGGGAACGACGTGTTCCAGCGCGGAGCCTTCGCGGACCAGGACATCATCCAGGAACTTGGAATGGCAAACTTCATCTCGGATCAGGACCGGGAGGATTATCCGGGCATCGACGACTACCCGCTGATTCGGGTCGACAACCACGCTCCGCTCGGCTCGGCTACCAATCAGCCGAACATCACGAACGTCTATGACACGCAGTGGAGCATCAAGTTCACCAACATCAAGGGCAATCACACGCTCAAGTACGGATTCAACTACAATTACGTGCATTACGAGCGGCCAGGCGTCAACAACGCCCGAGGCAACTACCGTTTCCGCGGATTCCGCACCGGTGGCTGCAACTCCCAGCGGTGCAAGGACTGGGGCAGCCCGATCGCTGACATGTTCCTGGGCTGGCTGCACAACATCAATGTCCGGGAAGGCATCAACGGGCCCGACTGGAGGCAGATCGCGATGGGCGCGTTCTTCAACGACGACTGGAAGGTGACGCCGAGGCTGACGATGAACATCGGGGTGCGCTGGGAGGTCAACCGGATGCCGTGGGACGTGAACGACAAGATGGGCAGCTATGTTCCCGAACTCAACAAGATTGTCCTGTCGAGCGACCGCAACCTTCCGGACAACTTCAACGAGTTGCTCGGGGACTACGACCTTGCGGGCCGATTCCTGACAGCCGATGAGGTCGGATACCCCCGCTCGGTGATCCAGACGGACTGGAACAACTTCACGCCACGCATGGGATTCGCCTACCGCGCGACCAACAACATGGTGATCCGCGCGGGCTACGGCCTTTTCGTGGCAGGCACGATCCTGAACCCGTTCCGCAATAACCTGGGCAACATCTTCCCGTTCACGATCCAGACCAACTATCAGGCGCGGAACGCGAATCCCAACAGGCCGCCCGAGGTCCTGCTGAACGACCCCTTGGGCACCTTGGGCCGGGACGCCCTCATCGGCGGCGGCTGGCTCGGAAACCGGCCGACGGCGAGCGGCATCACGCAGAACCCCAAGCAGGCCTATCTGCAGTCCTGGAACTTCACGATCGAGCGGCAGTTGCCGGGCGGTACGAGCATCGAGATGGACTACCGGGGCTCGAAGGGCACACACCTGATTCGGCGGTACGACTACAATCAGGCGATCCGCACGCGGGACTGGTTCCTCGCCAACCGCACAGCAACCGGAGGCTTCACAGAGAACTTCCAGTCGCTGCGGCCGAATCCCGACTGGAACGCCATCAACTTCTACAACACCGGATCGAACTCCAACTACCATGCCGCCAACGTGTCGTGGCGCAAGCGCAGCCGTCGCGGATTGTTCTGGCGCGTCAACTACTCGTTCTCGAAGTCGATTGACGACGCGTCGCGGACGAACGGCTCGGGCCCGACGGACTTCGCCAACGCCCTCGACCGAAGGAACCTGAGGCTCGAGCGCGGACGCTCGACATGGGACCGCCGGCACGTGTTCACGCTCGTGGGGAACTACAACCTGCCCTTCGGACGCGGGCGCCGGTGGGGGCGTCAGTGGGGGCCGGCAACGCAGGCGGTGCTGGGCGGCTGGCAGCTTTCCGGAACCCAGACCTCCTACTCGGGTTCGCCGTTCACGGTCATGGCTGCGAACGCCGACCAGAACCTGGGAGAGTCGCTGCGCCCGCACCGGGTCGCCCACGGTGCGCAGGCCGACGACCCGTCCCTGGGTGCGATTCGGGGGGTCGATTACCCGTTCTTCGACACCAGTGCCTTCGTGAGTGTTCCGAGTTGCGTGGACGCTGACCAGGAGGCAGGCACGCCGGTGTCCTGCCCAGAGGGAGCTTTCGCGCTGGGCTCGGCGGGCCGCAACATTCTGGACGGCCCGGGGCTGTTCAGCGCAAACGTGGCGCTGTCCAAGAATTTCCAGGTCCGCGAAGGCATGCGCCTGCAGCTCCGGATCGAGTCGTTCAACTTCCTGAACCGGACCAACTTCATCATGATCAACGAATTCCGGCGATTCAACGGAGTTGGTGGAGGTTTCTTCACCCGCACAGGGAACATCGGTCGCGGCGGCGGCCCGAGAATCTTCCAGTACGCGGTCAAGCTGCGGTTCTGAGCCTCCACTCCGGGCGCTCCGGCATCGGGGTGCCCGGAGTTACCAAATGCCGAGATGGGGGCGGCATCCCGTCGCTGCCCCCAGATTCTTGGCGGTCGGCTCGACCATCCGCCAATGCCCGTGGAGTGTCCCGAACGTAGTGCCGGAATTCCTGCGTTGAGCAGCAGTCAAGTTGGCGATCTGTCGTCTGCGTGCGGGCGCAGCGACCAAGAATCAGGGCTGAATCCATGGGGCGAGCCCGAATCTCGGACGTTGAAGCCGGGCCATGATGTTTGACGGCCCCAGTGGCCTTCGGTGGACTGTGCATGGGATTCGGACGGGAGACAGAGCGGGGCAGACCTTCGCGCCGCTTGGCGCTCATGTCACGGCGCCCGCCACCGACGTAGGTCTCGTCCGCTTCGACAGGGCCCGTGTACGGAGGATCAGTCTCGACGCGCCACGCCTCCCGGATGCGCATGAGAATGAACCATGCTGCCAGCTGGGAAACTCCCATGGCTCTGTGCAGTCTCAAGGAGGGGACGGACTTCAAGCTCGTCAAGCTCAGATGGATGGTGACGGCTCACTTTGGCAGACGGCTTCGAAGGGGCCATCGGGGTTCCGGTCCTCACGCTGAACAAGGAACGGCACGGCGGACACCGGTAGGGCACCGGCATCGCGTTCGGCGCCTTCCCGGTTCCCAGAGAACCGCAGTGGCCGCCAGCAATCGATCCAACGCCTGGGTCGGACGCGGCTCGCGAGTCCCCTGAGGTCGACCGTGAGTCATTACGGACGGGTGACGTGCCGTGGGAGTAGACTTGACGGCGGATCGGAACGCCTTTCTTCTGGGACATGGAACATCGTCGGAGCCGTGCAGTCCGGATCGCGTGCTGATCGATCTGGCAACCTCTTGACGGGCGCGACCAGGCTCGTCGGTCGGCAAACGGATCAGGCATGCCGAAGCCCGCGTTTCGGGCGGGCGCAGTCTTGGATTGTGCTCTCGCTGGAAGCGTCGGAGCAATGCCGGCTCTGCCATCCGGATGAAGTGATGGGATACCTCCGCTCCGGGATGGGCCGGTCCCTGGCCCGGCCGGATTCAGACCAGCCTTCGGGCGTCTACTACCACGGCTACTCGGGCACCACGTTCGACATCGAGCTGTCGGATCAAGGCATGCTGCATCGCATCCAGAGAGAGGGCTAAGAGGCAAGCTACGCGATCGACTACGTGATCGGCTCGGGAAACGCTGCCTTCGGCTACCTCGTTTGCGTGGGCGATGCGATGTTTCAATCCCCGCTCACGTAGTACTCGGAACGCAACACGTGGGGGATGGCGCCGGGCTTGGAGCGATACTCCGATCCCGACTTTACACGTCCTGCCTCGGCCGAGTGCCTTTGGTGCCATGCCGGCCGGCCTCGGCCGGTTCCCGGCTCCGTGAACCGCTACCGTAGCCCCCGTTTGGTGCCGAGGCCATCTCGCGCGACCCGTGCCATGGTCCGCCGGGTGCGCACCTCCGTTCACCGGTCGCCTCAACCATATTCAATCCGGCAAAGGCGGCCCCTCGCGAGAGGGACAGCGGCTGCGAACAGTGCCATCTCTCGGGACAGGCCCGGGTCCTGAACCCCGGCCGGACCTTCGGTTCATTCGAGCCGGGCCGTCGCCTGGAAGACTTCTGGTCCGTTGTCGTCGGCGCCGCCGACGATGCAGACGAGCAAGGCCGTTTCCAGGTCGTGAGCCACTTCGAACAGCTGGCGCTGAGCCGCTGCGCCCAAGCGGCCAGGACCTCTGGTGCGGAACCTGCCACGATCCGCATTCCCCACCGACCAATCCGGCTATCGAGATCTGCAGGCACAGCACAGCTTGTCACCAAGAAGGCCTTGACGCGGACCACTTGGCTCGATCGAACGACTGCACTGGGTTTCACATGAGCAAGCGCCAGTCCCACGACAGCGGCCACAGGGCCCTCACAGACCACCGGATAACGCGCCGGCCGATCCGAGCCGAAGCCACACCGGGCCCGCGAAATCTCAGGCCATGGAGACCCCACGACGGACCGGTCGCCCGTCGCAATCTGGGGATTGCGCTGATCCGGCTCGCCCAGAGCGAATCGCCGGCAAGTGACATCAAGAAGGGCGTGGCGCTGTTGCAATCCGCACTTTCGGCCCGTGACCGGGACCCGGTTGCTCAAGACGCATAGGGGACTGGCCTCCTCCTGTCAGCGGCGCCCTCAGAGGGCGTGCGACTTCCTCGGAATGCCGTTCAGGCAGATCCCGACCATTTCCTGTACCGCAACTCCCTGGCGGCGGCTTGGTGGAACCTGGGTGCCGAAAGGGCGTCGGTCCGGGAGATCGAACGCTCTATCCGGCTCGAGCCCCGCCTGGAGTCCGCATATCACATGCTGTCCCGTGTGAACCTGGCACTCGGAAACCGGAACCGGGCCAGGTCTGCGTGGGCCCGCCTGCTGGAACAGAGACCCAGGCTGCTCTTTGCGATGGAGCAATTGGCATTGCTCTCCAAATCGTCGGCTCAAGAAGGACACAGGGAGGACTAGCCTGTTGCGGGCCGCAGGCGGGCGCTGAGGGATGTCATCGAACGCACGTCCGCACCTGAAGCGCCAAGGGCAGCGTTGGGATGCGGCCTTCGCAGGCCTGAGGCTCAATCGGAGCCGATCGCCCAGAGGTGGTTCGCCGTGCGGATGTAGAAGCGTCCGTCGGATACCGCCATCGATGCCTGGGTGTGCTCGTCCAGGCGGTTGCGGGCAAGCTCCCTGTACTCCCGGCCTGCCTGGATCACCGTGGTCTCGCCCTCCTCCGAGAGGAAATGGATTCGCCCATCGGCGAGGACGGGGGACGCCCAATGCGTTCCGCCGACGCGGTTCTGCCAGATGACCTCGCCCGATTCCGCGTTCATGCAGGTCGCCACACCGTTCTCGTGAATGTTGTAGAGCAGCCCCTTGTCGTAGATCATCGACGGAATGTGCGACGCGGAGCGCGTCTGCTCCCAAACCACCTTGCCGTGAGGGTCGACGGCGCGGATCGCAGTCGCCTCGAAGCCCGAGATCGAGTACGCCAGGCCGCCCCCAACGACGATCGAGGGCACGACGCCTTCGCCCTGGGCGAACACGGACCAGAGCCGCTTGCCGGTGTCCGGGTCAAAACCCTGGATCACATCGCCCGCCGCTGAGATGAGTTGCGCCGCTCCGTCGACCTGCATGAGGTTGGGAGTGACGTGGGCCAGACGTGAAGGCCCCCGTTTGGCTTCCCAGACGAGTTCCCCGGTCTCCTTTTCCAGCGCCCAGATCGCAGCCCCCTCCCAGGCAACCTTCCAGCCGATCTTCTCCTCCCGCCTCGTACGGCTCGACGGATCAAACGCCATGATGAGCAGGTTCTTGTGGAGGATCGGCGATGCTCCAAGGCCGTGCTCGGAAAAGAATTCGAAGTCGCGGTTCCGCCACAGGACGTTGCCGTCGAAGTCGAGGGCAACGATGCCGCCGTCGGCGAACACCGCGAACACCCTCTGGCCGTCGGTGACGGGCGTCGGCGAGGCATAGGAATTCTGTCGCCTCTTCATGAGGGTCTGCTGATCGAGAACGTGCCTGTCCCACAGGACCTTTCCTGTCTGAGCGTCGAGAGACAGCACGTGGCAGGACGAACCGCCGTCCGTGGCGGTCGTGAGAAAGATGCGGTCTCCCCAGACAATCGGCGAAGACCAGGCGTTTCCGGTCGTCGGCGTCTTCCAGAGCACGTTCCTCTCGCCGGTCCAGTGCAGCGGTAGGTCGCCTTCGGAAGACACGCCCTGACGTGTCGGGCCGCGAAATCCGGGCCAGTTCCCTGCCCACGCGACCGAGAGAGAACACAGGATGAGTGCGAGACTGCGAGCGTTCCAAGGCACGAGAGAAAGCGTATCAGGGTTCATGCGGCGGATTTCTGCGGAAGCTGCGACCGAACGGCTGGTCGAAGCGCCTCGCATTGATGCCTGTCGCACCTGTGGTCTGGATTGCTGCCTAACGAAGCTCGAGCCGTGGTGGTTCGAGCGACCTCGGTTCTGACGGCGGCCCGAGCGTCGGGAGCGGGTTCGACAACGGCCAATCCGGGGATGGGCTAGAATCGGCCTCATGCGTTTCCTCGCATCCGCAGTCGCCGTCTGCGCACTTGCTCATGGCAGTTGGGGGGCCGACCATCCCTCCATGTCGTTTGCGAACGAACTGGTTGAGGCGCAAGTTTACCTGCCGGATCCCGTCAAGGGATACTACCGCGGAACACGCTTCGACTGGTCGGGCGCGATCCACAGCCTGGAGTACGCCGGGCACCAGTACTTCGGAGAGTGGCAGCAGTCCGACGATCCCTATCTGCACGACCGCATCACCGGCCCGGTGGAGGAGTACCGCACCAATGACAAGGGTCTGGGCTATGACGACGGAGGAAAGCGCTTCCTGCGCATCGGCGTGGGCGTCGTCCAAAAGCCGGAGGAAGAGCACTACCGCTGGAGACACAGCTACAGGGTCCTGGACACGGGCGAATGGACGATTTTGCGCGGGACGAACTGGATTCAGTTCACACAGGAGGTTGCCGAGCCAACCCTTGGCTACGGGTACCGTCTGACGAAGCGCTTGACCCTGACGCCGGGCCGGGCGGAGTTGGTCATCGACCATGTCCTCGAGAATACCGGTCGCAAGACGATCGAGACCAACGTGTACAACCACAACTTCTTTGTTATCGACAACCAGCCAACCGGCCCGGACTTCGAGGTGACGTTCCCGTTCGAGCTGACGGCGGACCGGGAAATGAACGGCTACGCCGACGTCAGCGGGCGACAGATCAGGTATGGGAGGCAGATTCCGGAGGGCGAGAGCATCTTCACGATGCTGAGCGGATACGGCGACACGCCAGATGACCACGCGTTCACGATCGAGAACCGCAAGGTGGGCGCCGGTGTGCGCGTCTCGACCGACAGGCCTCTGGCCAGACTGCAGTACTGGTCGCCGCGGACGACACTGTGCCCAGAGCCGTTCATTGACTTGAAGATTGCGCCGGGCCAGGCCGACCGCTGGTCGATTCGATACGAGTTCTACACGCTGGAGTGAACATTGCGGCAGCCCAGCCTGCGGGAATCGGCTCGGAGCAGACATGGTCGCCAACCCGGTTGCCGAAGCCAGCTTGGCGGTATGCAACGTGGAGCCGCTTCGCGGAGCGGCCGGAGGCACCTAATGGCGTGATGGGTCAGTTTCGCGTCGGCAAACCCGACATCCCTGGCAGTTGGATCCAAGATCAGCCAAGCCTCTTGAGACTGGCGGCCCATCCTGTCACCGCTCCCGACAATACGGTCGCGGTCGCCCCGATCGGGACATACCAGAGCCAGCCCACTTGGTCGCGGACCGCGATCACGGCGGCCGTGCCGACCACGATTCCGAAAATCGCGGACAGTTGGCCGGCTTGCTTGCTCAGCGCACCCAGGGCGAACGCCCCGAGCAGCCCCCCGTATACGACAGCCGCAACTCCCAGAGCCGCCTCGACTGCGGAAGTCTCCTTCGACAGCGGGATGAACGCGATGGCTCCGCTCGCCAGCAACGCCCCCCATGCGAGCGTGAAGACCCTTCCGGCACGCAGGATCCTACGCTCGTCATGACGAGCGCGAGCGATCGGCGCCCAGTAGTCGTACGCCGTTGCCGAAGCCAGCGAATTGATCGAGGAGGACAGCGAGGACATGGCCGCCGCGAACACACAGGCGACCAGCAGGCCCGAGATCCCGGTGGGCAGCTCTTCAACGATGAACCGGGCGAAGATCTCGTCACCGCTGGCGAAATCCTGCCCGCCGTAGAACCCCCACAGGCCGACACCAACCAGCAGGAAGAGCAGGAACTGCAGAGCCACGGCGCCGCCGCTCGCAACGACGGCCTTCTGTGAGTCGCGCTTGGTGCGGCAAGTCAGCAGCCGCTGCACGATCAGCTGGTCCGTCGCGTGTGATGCCATCGTGAACAGGGCGCCGCCAAGCACGCCCGCGAGAAACGTGTACGGCGCTTCCGGACGCGACGAGAACTCGAGCACCTTGAGCTTGCCCGCCGCGCTCGCCGACACGAGGATGTCGCTCCAGCCGCCCGGGGTCGCCGCCTGAATCGCGGCGATGGCCACGCCGGCTCCAAACAGGTACAGCCCCATCTGGACCGAGTCGACCCAGACCACGGCCCGGATTCCTCCGTAGTAGGTGTAGACCAGCGTCAGTGCCGCGATCACTCCAATCGATGCGGGGTAGGGCCAGCCAGTGATCAGGGCGAGAGGAATCGCCGTGGCGAACAGGCGCACGGAGTCCGCGAGCAGGCGCGTCGCCATGAAGATCGCCGACGCGAGCCGGCGGGTGGCCGGCCCGAAGCGTGTCTCGAGAAGTTCGTAGGCCGTAGACAGGCGCCCTGCATGGTACGCAGGCAGGAACACCAGCGCGACCGCGATCCGGCCCAGCAGGTAGCCGATCGTCAGCTGCATGAACGTCAGGCTTCCGAGATAGGAGATGCCCGGAATGCTCAGAAAGGTCAGTGTGCTTGTCTCCGTTGCAACGACCGAGAGCGTCACGGCGCCCCATGGAAGGGACCGGCTTCCGAGAAAGTAGTCGTCACCTCCCGCCTGGGTCCGGCCCAGCCAGGCGCCCCACGCGGTGATTCCGACAAGATATGCCGCGATAACGGCCAAGTCGAGCGCGCCTACAGCGTTCAATCGGGAGTCTCCGGGCTCTTGTTCTGCGTGGGCCTACCGGCCACAAGTCAGGCAGAATTCCCATTCTGGCCTACCGAACCGCACAAGTCCGGACGGTATCGGGCTGTCCGGCGTCCGAGCGACAGCCTTGGACGCATCGGAGCGCGGACGGATTCGGGACAGTGGCGGCTCCCCTCGGCTGCGAACCGGTCTCAGAGGCTTGCAGGCGTGCCCATTGTGCCGTCCGTGACCGCGTTCGTGTGCGCGCTCCGGCACGGGTTCAAGACCGCGCCGGCGGCCTCGCAACGCAAGCTCAGCCGGCCCGTGGAAACAGCAGGGCCTGCCTGCCAGCATGACCCAGCACGGCTGCATCCGCGTTCAGCCGCTCGTGCATCCCCTCGACTGCACGTGCCTTCATCCCCCTCGGCCCGGAAGGGCAAATGAGGGGCGCCAGGGATCACACGGGGTCCGGTGGCATCGTCCAGCACTATGATGTTGCCAGCGTGTCATCGCGCCGGCCCCTTCGGTCGAAGACCCCGGCGGCTGGCACCGAATGCGAGAACCCATGAAGAAACTCACGATCGCCATGCTCGTGCTCATTGCCGCCTTGACTGCCTGCTCCACGGGGAAACCACCCAACTTTCTCGTCATCGTGGCGGATGACATGGGCTACGCCGACGCCGGATCATACGGTGGCGAGATCGAAACTCCGAATCTTGACGCTCTGGCGTCCGGGGGCTTGCGGTTCACCCAGTTCTACAACACGTCCAGGTGCTGGCCTACGCGGGCCTCTCTGCTCACAGGCTACTACGCGCAGCAGGTGCGTCGCGACGAGATGCCGGGCGTCGACAGCCGGACCGTCGGAGGGAGGGGAGAGCGCCCCGCATGGGCGAGGCTTGTGTCCGACCGGCTGCGCGATGCCGGTTACCGCTCCTACCACTCCGGAAAGTGGCACGTTGACGGCGACCCGCTCGACAACGGGTTCGATCACTCCTACAGGGCCGGCAATCCTGCGGGGTTCTTCCATATCAGGGGGCACGACCGGGACGGAGTGAGGATGCCGGAGATCCACGCGGAGCAGGGCAAGTATCAGACCATCCTGACCGCGGATCACGCGATTGAGCTGCTCACCGAGCACGCGTCGAAGTACCCGGACCGGCCTTTCTTCCAGTACCTGGCTTTCCACGCGCCCCATTTCCCGCTACACGCCCTCCCTGAGGACATCGCCAAGTACAGCAGCCGGTATCTCGACGGCTGGGACCGGTTGCGGGAGGAACGGTTCGCCAGACAGCGGGAGCTCGGCCTCGGGAACTCTCCGCTCTCCTTGCTTGACGAGGATGTCGGACCGCCGTACGCGTTCCCTGACGCCATCGACCAGCTGGGCGCGGGGGAAGTCAACCGCCCCGTTCCGTGGGACCGCCTGACCGACGTTCAACAGAAGTTCCAAGCCCGGAAGATGGCCATTCACGCTGCCATGATCGACCGCATGGACCTCGAGATCGGCAGGGTGCTCGAGCAGATCCGGTCGATGGGGGAGTTTGACAACACCGTGGTGTTCTTCATGTCCGACAACGGAGCCAGTGCCGAGATCATGGTGCGGGGGGACGGACACGATCCGGACGCCCCGCCGGGGTCCGCCGGCACCTACCTGTGCCTCGGGCCTGGATTCTCAAGCGCAGCCAACACGCCGTTCCGGCTGCACAAGACCTGGGTCCATGAGGGAGGGATTGCGACGCCATTGATCGTGCACTGGCCCGCAGGAATCCCGGCGAGGAACGAGCTGCGCACATCCGTCGGCCACGTGATCGACATTGCTCCCACGCTCCTGGATCTCGCCGGACTGGATGTTGCCGCGGACCCCGGGGCTCCCCCGTTTGCGGGCGTAAGCCTCGCGGAGACCTTTGCACGGGACGAAGCTCCTCTGCACGAGGCGATATGGTTCTACCACCAGGGCAACCGCGCCCTGCGCAAGGGGCACTGGAAGATCCTCCACACGGTCGAGACGCGCGACGACGGCTGGGCGCAAGTCGCTGCCAGGGAGAATGCGCGGCCGGGGGATTGGGAGCTGTACGACCTGTCGGCGGACCGCGCCGAGCAGAACAATCTCGCCGCCGAGCGGCCGGAGATTGTGCGGGAGCTGGCAGAACTCTGGGACCGGTGGCGGGACCGCTTCGAGAGCGATGTCGGGGTTTCTCGCTGAGGCCGCACGCCGCGCGGACCGGGCGGTGATCGACTCCCGGACGGACCGTGAACCTCCGCCGGAATCCCGAGAGTCCCCCAGGGACCGGGTCCCGTTCCGGGCTTCCGGCAAGGCCGCCGACTTCCCGATGCTCTTCCAAGCTCGCCGCACTCGTCGTCCAAGTCACGTTCCGTAGACGGTTTGCGGCATGAACCAGCCTTCGGTCCAGGCCGAGACCGCGCTTGCCGCGGGACAGGGCTTGTTCAGCGCGGCATTCGCTCAGTGTCGCTTGCTGAGTCGAGTACCCCGGCTCGTGTGCTTCCTTCCACCAGTAGGCAGCGATGACAGAACGGCAGCGGAACCGGCTCGTTCCCGGCCGCCGTCGCCTGCGAACCACTCGGCGACACTGGCGTGAACGCGCTGTGCCGGGCTGCGGGCGATCAGAACCCGCCCCAGCCCACGTAGCGATTGAACGATCCAATCGTCATATGGGCGGCCGAGCGCGAATCCGGGTAGGGAAACACCTCGGCCGAAAGAAACCCTTTGTAGCCATTCTTCTTCAGCGCCTGCACGATCGGTTCCATTGGCGTGTGCCCGAAGCCGACCGCGCGGCGGCTGGAATCTGCAAAGTGGACGTGTCCAATGTGCTCGGCGTGGATCTCAATGGACTGCGCGATGTCGGCCTCCTCAATGTTCATGTGGAAAAGGTCCGCCAGCAGCTTGAGATCGCCCATCCTGACCTTCTCGCAGACTTCCGCCCCATCTTGGAGGGTGTTCACCAGATCCGTCTCGTAGCGGTTGAGCGGCTCGAGCAGCACGGGCACACCTCGGTCACTCGCTGACACGCAAAGCTGGCGAAGAGAGTCCATCAGGTTTGCGAGCGCCTGTTCTCTCGTCTGTCCGGAACCGGACCTGCCCTGCATGGAGCCGACGATCGCAGGCGCACCAAAGAGCGATGCGAAGTCGATGATCCGTCTGACGTAGGCGCAGGCGCGCTCTCTTGCCCTGCGGTCCCGGTGGCTGAGGCTTAGTCCGTGCAGGATCATGCCCGCCCCCGTGCCTACCGCCGCAAGCCGGAGATTGTTGTCGGTGAGCAGATCCGAGATCTGGTCGTTGTTGAGGCTGTCGGCGGAGGGCGGAAAGATCTCGATCCCGTCGAATCCGAGATCGCCGATTGCCTTGAAGGCTTCAGAAAGGTCGCCGTGGAAGACGAAGGGCCCCCGCCGCGCTTCGGGCACGAGGCACACAGTGGCTGACGAGCGTATTGCGTACATCCTATTCGGCGACCTCGATCATCGCCTTGATCACGCCGGTCTCGGGACGCGTGAATCCCTCGAACTGCGCGACAACGTCGTTGAAGGGCGTTCGGTGCGTGATCCAGGGGCCTGTGTCGATCGTGCCGTCCTCGATCAGCCGGATGATGCGGCCGAAATCACCGGGCAGAGCGTTGCGGGAGCCCTTGACCGTCATCTCCCGCCTGTGCAGGGAAGGATGAGGGAAAGAGACCCGGTCCGTCGTGATCCCGACGTACACCAGCGTTCCGGTGTGCGCGACGTATTCCAAAGCCCCGCTCATGGACGCCGGGCTTCCCGTCGCGTCCGTGACCAGGGAGTACAGATCGCCTCCCGTGATCGCACCCAACTGCTCGGCCGCACTCTCGGGATTCTCGAAGACCACCGTGTTTTCGATCCCGTACCGCCGCCTGCAGAATTCGAGGCGTGACTCCACGCGATCCATGACCGTGATCCTCGCCCCGGTCAGGCGCGTGAACTCCAATGTCGCAAGCCCTATGGGTCCCGCCCCGATGATGAGCACGTCGTCCCCCTCGCCAGGCTGGCCCCTGTCGGTCGCGTGGCAGCCGATGCCGAGCGTCTCCACTAGGGCGAGCTGCTCGAACGTGAGCTCTTGGGAGACATGCAGCTTGTCAGCCCGCACCAGAAAGCGCTCGCAGAGTCCGCCGTCGATCATCACGCCGATGACGTTCAGCGATTCGCAGCAGTTCGGACTGCCCCTTCTGCACGCAAAGCACGAGCCGCAATTCATGTAGGGTTCGACGCTGCACCGATCTCCGGGCACAACGGCTGTCACGCCGGGGCCGGTCTCCAGCACCGTGACCCCGAGCTCGTGGCCGGGGACGCGCGGATATCGGAAGAACGGCATCTTGCCGAGGTATCCGCTGTAGTCGGTTCCGCAGATCCCCATCCGGTGGGTCTGCACCAGCGCCTGACCGGGGCCGGGCGGGCACGGCGGATCGATCTCGACATACTCGAAGTGGCGCGGCTCCTCAAGGCGAATGGCTCTCATGGCTGGCAGCGGGCCGCCCGGCCGTCCCTGCTTCGGGTGGCCGAATCAGCGGACTGCCCAGCCTACCACCGGCCCGCATGGGCGCGCAATCGATCCCGGGAAGCCCTCGAGCGGCCCGGGCGGTTGGAGTCAGGCGACACCCGCCACGGATGTGCACGGCGCGAATCGCCGTCTCCGGGATGCCAGCAAGAGATCCGGATGCCGATCGTTCCGCGACGGACGGGCATCAGGTTCCCCGATGCACGATTGGGCACCGGAGATACGGGCCTCGGGAGGCGGGGCCGGTTCCCGCGAGCCGGCCTGTCAGTTCAGAATGCGCTGATCACCAGTGCTTCGATGACGACCACTCCAAGCCAGTGCGCGGAGTCGATCACTGTCAGCTTGGCCTTGGATTGCTGAAAGGCGTTGTTCGTCGCCATGGTGGTGACGGTGAATCCCAGCCACAGGATGAGCGATGAATGGAGCGCGAACGTCGTGGAAACGTCGCTCCCTTGCCGCCCGAAGTGCCACGAGAGCACGCAGCCCATGATCAGCAGCGCGACAAAGGAAGTGATGAACGGGACCGCACTGCGCTTCTTGACCGAATCCTCGGTGAGACTGGCCGCGTCCATCCAGTGCTTGCCCAGGGCCGTGTAGAACACCGCGCCAAAGGCGAACGCCGCCACCGCGGCCACGACGACTGCAATCAAGTCAAGCCCAAACCCGCTCATTGTTCTCTCCCTGCCAATTCCGGAACGTCCGGCAGCGGCATCGATCATGCCGGCCCGATGGGCGAACCGCCAGATCATTCGTACCAGATCGAAGGCGTAAACGGCAAGCTCCAGGATTCCCCAATGGCTTGGGAAGCATTGCCCGATGCCTGGGAGCCATCGCGCCCGCCTAGTGGTCGGTGGGCGATTTCGGGACGGAAGCCCCGGGACGGATCGTGGCGCGGACCACCCCGGGCCTTGTACGCTGACCTAGCTTGGATCATGCACTGTTCCGCCCCATGCGCCCGGACAAGCAGCGTCTTCGCACGGGTTCCCGAAGCCACCCCACCGTCCGCGATCAGGTCACAGTAGATCAGCCGCTTCCCGACAAGCCCCGCGGCTAGCGCTGCCGAGTAGCCTTATATCAATCTGGACAACGACTTTTTGGGTCAGTTGCCTG
>JAPPMB010000167.1 GCA_028819255.1 Bryobacterales bacterium
ACTCCCGGTACGTCAGGGCCGGCTCGGGTGCGAGGCGGTCGACTCCGAGCATGACGGTCGCGAACGCAGCCACGACCAGCACCGCTGCGCCCGCACCTCGAAGCTCCCGGGGCCGCGGCGAGAACAGCACGGCAGCCAGCGACGCTGCAAGCATTGCGGCGTCGCTCCAGAAGAACGCCGGCCCCACGGCTCGCTCCAGCCACGGGAAGCACGAGCAGTCCTCGCCGCGGAGAGCCGTGTAGTTCACCCCCATGTAGACCATGAAGCCCGCGAGCAGCGCGGCGGACAGCCAGCCCCCCCAGCGCCGCCAGGCGGGACGCAGGAGCAGCACGCCCGCAGCCACCTCCGAGATCCCGACAAGCAGCGTGCCGGCCAGACTCAGGCCCGCGGGCACCAGCAGCTGGGTGAGCTTGAGCTGCCAGCCCGAGATGTCGGTCAGCTTCCACAGGCCTGCCGTGAACCACAGCAGGGCCATCGCCACCGCGGCCACAAGGCCGATCCATTCCGTCTTCCTAGCGGGTCTGAAGCTCTCCATCGATGTCTGCGTCCCTCGCGCGACAACCGGCCGCGCCATTCCGAAGTATACGTTTGCAGGCGCCTGCGGCACAGGCGAATCGCCGGTCCGCTCTGCGACAATCGGAATCTGATGCAGAAGTCGGACGGCATGAACTACGCCCCCGAGGGCAGGTCCCGGCCCGTCGTGGGGCCGGGCGAGTTCGCAATCGCGGCGATGGCCCTTGACCACGGGCACATCTACGGCATGTGCAACGGATTGACGGAGGCGGGCGCGGACGTGAAATGGGTGTACGACCCCGATCCCGCCAGGGTCGAGCAGTTCCGAAAGGCGTTTCCAGGAGCCAGGCCGGCGCGAAGCGATGACGAGGTCCTGCAGGATCCGGAGGTGCGGATGGTTGCGGCCGCCGCGGTTCCCAATCTTCGATGCCCGCTCGGCTGCAGGGTCATGGAGCACGGCAAGGACTACTTCACGGACAAGGCGCCGATGACCACCCTCGCGCAGCTGGACGACGCGCGCAGTCAGGCGGCGGCCACGGGAATGAAGTACGCCGTCTACTACAGCGAACGCCTGCATTCGGAGTGCTCCATGTACGCCGGCAACCTGATCGGGGAAGGCGCAATCGGGAGGGTTCTCCAAGTCATCGGAATGGGGCCCCACAGGCTGAGCGCTGCGGCGCGCCCGCCATGGTTCTTCAACTTCGAGCAGTACGGCGGGATCCTCTGCGACATCGGCAGTCACCAGATCGAGCAGTTCCTGCATTTCGCGGGCGCCAAGGACGCCTCGGTGACGTCCAGCCGGGTGGCGAACTACGACAATCCCCAATACCCCGAGCTCGAGGACTTCGGCGACGTCTCCCTGGTGGCCGACAACGGGGCGACCAACTACTTCCGGGTGGACTGGTTCACCCCTGACGGGCTGGGCGCCTGGGGCGACGGCCGGACCTTCATCCTCGGGACGGAAGGCTACATGGAACTGCGCAAGTACCTCGACGTGGGCCGGGACAACGAGTCGGACCAGCTGTTTCTCGTCGACGGCAAGGGAGAGCACCACATCCGGACGCGCGGCACGGTGGGCTTTCCGTTCTTCGGACAGCTGATCCTGGACTGTCTGGAGCGCACGGAGCGGGCGATGACGCAGGAGCATGCGTTCAAGGCCGCGGAACTGTGCCTGATCGCGCAGCGGGACGCACAGCGCGTGTCCTGACAGGCAGTGGTCCTGACTCTGGTTCTGGGCGCCCTCGCAGCGGCCTCGGGCGCGTACTACTGGGCCGCGACGGCCGCCATGGCCGGGTTCCGGCGGCGGCCGCCCCTCGAACCGTGCTCCCTTGGGAGCCTTCCCGGCGTATCCCTGCTCAAGCCCGCGACGGATCCGGACCCCGGATTCCCTGACCTGCTCCGGTCACATGCGGCCCAGGACCATCCCGAATTCGAGATCATCGTCGGTCACCGTCCCGGCGACAGCGAAACGGCAGCCGCCGTCAGGAGCATTCGGGCCCATTTCCCCGAGCTGCGGATCCTCGGCGTCGAGTGCCCACGCGGAAGCAGGGGCCTGAATGACAAGGTGCAGGCACTCGAGCGGCTGGCCAAGCATGCATCGAAGCCGGTCTGGGTGGTGAACGATGCCGATATCCGGGTGCCGCAGGCCTACCTGAGGACGATCTGCCGCGAATTGGGTGCAGCGGGAACGGGCCTCGTCACGTGCCTGTACCGGGGTGAGGCGGAAGGCGGTCTGGCGGCCCGACTCGAAGCTCTGCGAATCGATACCGAATTCCCGGCCCAAGTGTCGCTGGCACGACGGCTGCAGGGTATGCGATTCGGCCTGGGCGCAACCCTGGCCTTTCGCCGGGAGACGATCGAGAGGCTCGGAGGGTTTCGGTCGCTGCGGGAGTTCGTCGGGGACGACTACGTCCTCGGGGCCAGGATTGCGGCCTCCGGACTGCGTGTCGAAGTGTCTTCGGTTCCGGTGGTGACGCGGACGGGTCCGAACGATGGGCCGCGTCGGGTCTGGGACCGCCAGCTGCGCTGGGCACGAACCATCCGCAAGCAGCGGCCGGCCGGGCACGCCGGGCTGGCCGTGTCTTTCGCGACCATCTGGTGCGGACTCGCCCTCCTCGCCCAGCCCGCACTGCTGTGGCCAGT
Source organism: Bryobacterales bacterium (assembly GCA_028819255.1). Taxonomy (GTDB): domain Bacteria; phylum Acidobacteriota; class Terriglobia; order Bryobacterales; family UBA6623; genus VXMF01. The sequence goes on from JAPPMB010000167.1 coordinate 2,656, forward strand.
CGCCGCTCTGGCTGTGTCCGCGCGCCTTGCCGCCGCCGTCACGTCAGCCAGAATTGTCGGGAGTTCCGAAGCGGTTCGCAGCCTCTGGCTGGTGCCCTTGGCCGACATCGCGGCGTTCGCGATCTGGGTCTTCAGCTACTTCGGGAACGACGTGGAGTGGGCCGGCAGGCGCATTCGGCTCGGCGCCGGTGGAAGAATCATCCTCTGAACGGTTCCGGGATCAGCCCCCGGACGCACCGTGCCCGACCCACTCGGCCTCCTCGCCCGGCTCCGGAAGGATCCGGCCGGCCTCCATGGTCCATGACGCGGGCGCCTCGCTGATCTGGCAGGAGACCTGGTCCCGCGGCACCTCGGCGATCTCGCAGAACCTCTCGATCAGGCCGTCGTGAATCCGGCCCTTGACGGCCTCTCCCCGTCCGGCCCGGTTCCCCCCGGCGATGAAGAAGGGCGTGCTGTAGCGCATCACGCCCTGCCCGTGGGAGTCGCGGACCTCGCCCGAGCCGTCGGTGTTAAGGAACGCGACTTGGACGAAGCTCCTGGGTGCGGTCGAGTTGCCGCAGTGGACGTCCGTGAACGCCACGGCGACGCGCTCGCGCTGATCGTAACTGAGAGAGCCCTTCGGGATCAGGCAGCGGTAGAACGGCATCGATGATTCTCCTCCCGCGGGTCGGGCGTCAGCCCGCCCAGCTCCAGTCGCGCCCGGAAACGATCACCTCGTCCTCGGCGGCGCCGGTGATCCGGCGCCATGCGTCCGCAATCCCCATGAGGAACCGCGCGCGCGTTCCCCTGTCGCAGCCGTCGGGAATCCTGCCCCGAACCAGCGAAGTGGTCGACGGCTTGCCTCCCCGGAACCCGTATCCTCTCGCGACGACGGTCCACTCGATGGAAACGTCCCCGGCGCCCAGCACGTCAAGGCAGATCCCCTCGACCGCGGCTGCGATGCCGGGACGCAGATCCTCCGGCACACAGCCCTCCTGAACGAACATCTCGAACGCAACCACCGGAATCGCCTCGGAACATGGTAGCGAACCGGGATCGCGCCGCTCAGGCCAGCAACTCGTCGATCAGCTTCCCGCCGTTGATCGTCGCCCGCTCCGAGCGCCCGTTGTGCAGGTAGGTCAGGTCCAGGTGATTCAGCCCGAGCAGGTGCAGGATCGTGGCGTGAACGTCGTGAACATGGCAAGGGTTCTCCCGGGCCCGGAACCCGATCTCGTCCGTGGAGCCGATGGTCCTTCCGCCCTGGATCCCGGCTCCGGCGAGCCACATCGTGAATCCCCACGGGTTGTGGTCGCGACCGTAGTCCTCGGGAGCGGCCTTTCTTGAGTTGGTGTCGCTGAAGGGAGTCCTGCCGAACTCCCCGCCCCACACAACCAGAGTCTCGTCGAGCAGGCCCCTGGACTTCAGGTCGGTGAGCAGACCGCTGATCGGCTTGTCCGAGGCCTTGCACCACTTGGTGTGGTTGGCCTCCAGCTTCGCGTGACCGTCCCAGCCGCTGCCGCTGCCGCAGTAGACCTCTATGAACCGCACGCCGCGCTCTACCAGCCTGCGGGCCAGCAGGCAGTTCGTGCCGAACCTCGCAGTCTCCTTCTCATCCAGTCCGTAGAGTCGCTTCGTGGCCTCGGTCTCCTTGTCGACGTCCACCGCGGCGGGGGCCGCGGACTGCATCCGGTAGGCGAGCTCGTAGGCCTCGATCCTGGCGTCAAGCTCGCTGTCGGCCGGCAGCCGGCCGGCGTGGTGGCGGTTCAGCACCTGCAGAAGGTCAAGACGGCTTCGCTGCCGGCTGTCCGTGACGCCCGATGGCGGACGCAGGTCGAGCACCGGCGGACCGTCGCTCCGGAAGTGCGTGCCCTGGTAGCTCGCGGGCAGGAAGCCGGCGCCCCAGTTGGTCGGCCCGCCCCGCACGACCTTGTCGTCCGTGAGCACCACGAATGCAGGCAGTTCCTCGTTGCCGGCGCCCAGGCCGTAGGTCGCCCAAGCGCCCAGCGAAGGCCTGCCGGCGAGAATCGATCCGGTGTTCATCTGACGGGTGGCGCCGACGTGGTTCAGGCCGTCGGCCCAGCAGGACCGGACGACTGCCAGGTCGTCCGCATGTTGCGCCACATGGGGGTACCAGTCCGAGACCCACAGGCCGCCCTCTCCGTGCTGACGCCATTTCCTCAAAGACGGGACGATCGGCATCCGGTGAGAGCCGGTGGCGCTCGTCACCGGGAGCTTGAACGACGGCGGCGTGAGCTGGCCGGCCAGTCGCTCGAGCTCCGGCTTGGGGTCGAACAGGTCGATGTGGCTGGGACCGCCCTCCATGAAGAGCCAGATGACCGACCTGGCCCGGGGCGCGTGATGCGGCTCCCTCGCGGCCAGGCTGCCCCTGCCCGTAGCCGACGCCGAGGGCAGCAGTCCCGAGCCTGTCAGCAGATGCGCAAGGGCGAGGCTCCCCAGACCGCTCCCGGAGCGGGCGAGGAGTTCCCGGCGGGAAAGGGGTGCGCCAGTCGCCGGCGTGTGTCTTCGGATTCTCTTCGTCATGGCCTCAGGACCCGTAAGCGAACTCGTTGCTGTTGAGGAGCATCAGGCAGAAGTCGACCAGTGCAGCCGCATTCGCCTCTGAGACCCTCTGCGGCACGGATGCGGGAACCGGCGATTCCCCGCCCTGATCGAGAGCGGCCGCGATGATCCCCGCGTGGCGGTCGAAGAAGGCCATCGCCGTTTCTTTCTCGGCAGGACTCGGACGCCGGGAGTAGGCGAGACGGTAGGCTGCCTCGACCTGCTCCCTCGGGTCGATGCCCGCCTCCCGATGCACTCTGGCAGCAAGGCCCCGCGCCCATTCCGTCGGCTCCGCGCCGTTGAGCAGGGACAGCGCCTGGGAGGCCGTGGTTGTGCGGTTGCGCATCGCGCAGGACTCGTGCGAGTCCGGGAAGTCGAACACATCCAGCATCGGGTAGGGCGCATTTCTCCGCACGAACACGTATACGCTCCGCCGGCGGTGGTCGGAATCCCTCGTCTCGGTCTTCCAGCCCCCGACCGGCTTGGGCGTGCCCTCCGGCAGCGGCGGGAACACGCTAGGCCCGCCCACCCGGGCGTTGAGCAGCCCCGCAACCCGTAGGGCGGAGTCGCGGAGCACCTCGCCCTCGAGACGGCGCATCGGAAACCTCCAGAGCAGTTTGTTGAACGGGTCGGCCCGGCGGGCACGCTCGGGGGCCGAACCCGGGGCCGGAGCCGTGGCCTGGCGGTAGGTGCTGGAGAGCATGAGAAGCCGGTGGACGCGCTTGATGCTCCAGCCGCTGCGGACGAACTCGTCGGCAAGCCAGTCCAGGAGCTGGGGGTGCGACGGGCGCTCGCCCATCATGCCGAAGTCGCCCGGCGTCGCCACGATGCCGCGACCGAAGTGATGGTGCCAGATGCGGTTGACCATGACCCGGGCGGGCAAGGGATTCGACGGGTCGGCAAGCCAGCCGGCCAGCGCGGAACGCCGCCCGGTGGACCGCCCGCCGTCCGGCGGCACCACGAGGGCGGGGCCCGGATCCAGAATCGACAGGAATCCGGGCTCAACCTCCTCAAGGGGCCCGGTGTACTGTCCGTTCGACAGAACGTGCGTGGGTGGCGGGTCGGCGTCCACGTCGGTGATGCCGGTGCCGCGCGGAATGTCGGCCGGCTTCAGGTGGGCGAGCTTCTGAAGCTCCGCGTCGAGCGCCTCGAAACGGGCCTTGTCCTCGCCCTTGAGCTTTCCCGCCACGTTTCGGAACACCGGGTCCAAGTGCGGCTTCGGCCTCAGCGGGCAGGTGCCGCAGGTCTTGGTGGCGAGCAGGCTCGCCATCCACTGCTGCATCGGCGAGCGCCGGCCCGCGGGCATCTTGATCGCCTCGATCACGAAATCGGGGTACCGGGCCAGCAGTTCGCTCGGCGTGTAGTTCCGGAGCGGCATCAGGAGATCCGACATCTCCTCCCAGATGTGCGCGGTCCGCTCCTCCCAGACCGCGAGCTTGCGCCGGTACTCGCCGAGTTCGGCGGCCGGCACGATCGGAAACCGGTCGTCGTGGTTGACGTTCGCAAAGAACGCCTGCAGCCGGTAGTAGTCCTTCTGCGTGATCGGATCGAACTTGTGGTCGTGGCACCGGGCACAGTCGTAGGTCAGCCCGAGAAACGTCGAGCCGACGACGGCCGTAATGTCGTGCAGCGTCTCCTGCCGGGCCAGCAGGAGGTCCTTCTGGTTGCCCTCCTCGGCGTAGTTGCGGTTGAAGGCCGTTGCGATCCTGGCCTCGAAGCTGTCAGGCCAGAGCTCGTCGCCCGCGACCTGCTCGCGGACGAACCGGTCGTACGGCGTGTCGGCGTTGAGCGCCGCGATCACGTAGTCCCGGTACCGCCAGGCGTTCCCGCGCGTGACGTCCCGCTCGAAGCCGGAACTCTCCGCGAACCGCGCCAGGTCGAGCCAGTGTCGGCCCCAGCGCTCGCCGTAGTGCGGGGAGGCGAGCAGGCGCTCGACGAGCCGCTCGTAGGCATCGGGCGAGCTGTCCCCGACGAACTCCCGCACCTCTTCCGGAGACGGCGGCAGCCCGACCAGCGCGAGGAAGGCTCGCCGGACCAGTGCGGCCCTGTCCGCTTCGGGAGCGGGGCCGAGACCTTCTGCCTGCAGGGCTTCCAAGACAAACCCGTCGACGGGGTTGCGCACCCACTCGCCGCCGGGCGGCGCCTCGGAACGCTGGACCGGCTGGAAGGCCCAGTAGTCCCTCTGAGCACGTGTGTAGGCGTCGGCGCCGGCCGCGGGCAGTGGCGGTCCGAGAGCCAGCCCCAGGACGAAGGCCGCGATCCACCGGACCGGCCGATGCCGGATCGCCTGGATCATCAGGAGACGGGTTCCGGGCTGAAATGCGCCGCCGATGGCTGCCATTGTATATGAGGGATTTCCTCGCGCCGGCCCAAAGGGCGGCCTTGGCGGATATACTGGCAGGACTGACAGGGATCATTTTGCAGCAAGGTTCCACGAAGTCAGTTCTACTCTTGAAGCCTCGCGGGCCTTGCGCGGGGATCGTTTGGGCCGTCGGCATCGCCGATTGCGCGCCGGCAGCCTACAGTCCACCCGTTCCTGCGCCCGGCGTGACGCAGATCGCCCTGCCGCGATGAGTCCTGTTCGAGCCGGCCACGTTGACGCCGCCCGGGCGGGGCCGGCCCCTGCGGCACTGGCAGCGGCCGCGGGCGCGGCGGTCGACCGGGCTTGCGAGTACCTGCTCAATCGCCAGACATCCCAGGGCTACTGGGTCGGCGAGATCGAAGGGGACGCAACGCTCGCGGCGGACTACGTCGTGCTGCAGCTCTGGCTGCACCAGCCGGACGGCGACGGCGCCTGGAACCCGCCCACACGGGCGAGGGTGGACGCCGCCTGCCGTCGCATCCTCGATCTCCAGCTTGAGGACGGCGGCTGGAGTCTCTACGAGGGCGGCCCGGCCAATGTCAGCGCTTCCGTGAAGGCGTACTGCGGCCTCAGGATCGGCGGTCTGGCAGTGAACGACGAGGGGATGCGTCGCGCGGCGGCTAGGATTGTCGAGCTGGGCGGCGCTGAGGCCGCCAACAGCTACACGAAGCTTTATCTGAGCTACTTCGGACTGTTTCCCCGCTCCAGGGTGCCGTCGATTCCGCCGGAGATCTTCATGCTGCCCGCGGGCCATCCGTTCAGCGTCTACTCGATGTCGTCCTGGAGCCGGGCGATGCTCGCTCCCCTCTCGATCCTGGATGCGACCAGGGCCAGCCGCCGGGCGCCGGCGGGCCTGGCGCTTTCCGAGATCTTCTCGGGCCGGGAGACCAGGCTGCCGGAGGGATCCACCTGGAAGCGGTTCTTCCTTCTGACCGACAGGGCCATCAAGCTTCTGGAGTCCACCGGTGCGGGCCGCAACCGGCAGAGGGCGGTCGCGGCGGCCCGCGACTGGATGCTTGGACGGCTGGAGCGGTCCGAGGGACTGGCGGCCATCTTTCCGGCCATGGCGAATTCGATCATGGCGCTGACGCAGCTGGGCTACGGACTCGAGGACGAGCTGCTGCAGCGGCAGATCGGGCACTTCGAACGCCTCGCCCTCGACGACGAACGCGGTTTCCGGATGCAGCCATGCCACTCGCCGGTGTGGGACACCGCCCAGACGGCGTACGCGATCGGCGCGGCGCCGAGAGTGCTGGACGATCCGGGACGGTGGGCGCTGGGTCGCGCTGCCGACTGGCTGTTGTCGAAGCAGACCCGCAGGCGGGGGGACTGGGCGGTGCGCCGTGCGAATGTGGCGCCGGGCGGCTGGTTCTTCGAGCACTCCAATGAGCACTACCCTGACTCGGACGACACGGCGAAGGTGCTGCTTGCGCTCGAGTTCGCCCGCGGCGGCGACGCGGCAAGGCAGCGCGAAGCCGAACGCAGGGCCCTGGAATGGCTCGTCGGGATGCAGTCCTCGGACGGAGGCTGGGCGGCGTTCGACGCGGACAACAGCGCCACCATCCTGACCCAGGTGCCGTTCGCGGACCACAACGCCATGCTGGACCCCACCTGTGCGGACATCACCGGGCGCGCGCTGGAAGCGTTGAGCCGCCGGGCCCCCGGACTCTACGCGGACGCGGTCCGCCGCGGACGCGACTACCTCCTGCGCACCCAGGAAGAGGACGGCTGCTGGTACGGGCGCTGGGGAGTCAACTACGTCTACGGAACGTGCTTCGCGCTGCGCGGCCTGCAGGCGGCGGGAATCGGCCCAACCGATGCGACCCTGCTGCGGGCAGCCGAGTGGATCCGGTCGGTCCAGAACGCGGATGGCGGCTGGGGCGAGTCTCCCTCCAGCTACGACGACCCCGGCCTCCGGGCGACGGGCGAGTCGACTCCTTCCCAGACTGCCTGGGCCCTGATGGGGCTCTTCGCGGCTGGAGACCTTGAGAGCGGCTCCGTGGAGGATGGAGTCCGCTACCTGCTCGACCGTCAGACGGAGGAGGGCACCTGGCAGGAGCAGGCCTGCACGGGGAGCGGATTCCCGGGGGTCTTCTACCTCCGCTACCACATGTATCCCCAGTACTTTCCGCTGATGGCGCTGGGAGATTACGTCCGGGGAAAGGGGGGAGCGCCACAGTGAGGCTTCCGCTCTCGACGTCTCTCCGCATGGGGGCCTGGGTGGCCCGCAACAGGATGTTCCCGCGCCCCGAATGGCAGCGAGACCCGACGCCGGACGACGGGCCGTTCCCGATCCTGCGCTCCACTCCCGCCCGCGGGCGGGAAGGCCCTCCCCATCCGATGTTGCGGAAGCGCTTTCCGCTGGTGCTGATGCTCGAGCCGCTGCACGCCTGCAACCTCACCTGCACCGGATGCGGGCGCATCCGCGAGTACGAGACCTCCATCACCGAGCGGCTGTCCGTCGAGGACTGCCTCCGGGCGATGGACGAGTGCGGAGCCCCTGTCGTCTCGATCTGCGGCGGGGAGCCCCTGATGTACAGGCCCATCGGGGAGGTGGTCGCGGGCGCGCTGCGGCGCAAGCGGCACATTTACCTCTGCACGAACGGCATGTTCCTGCCCGCCAGGCTGCACGAGTTTCGCCCGCACAGGCAGTTCTTCTTCAACGTCCACCTGGACGGGCTGCGGGAGACCCACGACCTGGCCGTCGAGCGCGAGGGAGTCTTCGACGCGGCGATCGACGGCATCCGGGCGGCCAAGGCCGCCGGATTCATGGTCTGCACCAACACGACGGTCTATCGAGAGACCGACATGAAGGAGGTCGAGGCCCTGTTCGAGCACCTCCAACAGTTCGGAGTCGACGGACACATGCTCTCGCCCGCCTACGGATACTCTGCGGTCGACAGCCGGGAGATCTTCCTTACGCGCGAGGAGATCCAGGGGAAGTTCCGGGACTCGGACCGGCTGTTCCGGCGGTTCCGCCTGAACAGCACGCCTGCCTACACCGAGTTCCTCAAGGGTGAGCGCGACATGCCGTGCACGGCCTGGGGAAACCCCACCTTCAACACGAAGGGCTGGAAGGGGCCCTGCTACCTGATCACCGACGCGCACTGGGACCGCTTCGAGGATCTGATGAGCGAGACGCCCTGGGAGGCCTACGGTCGCGGCAGGGACGAGCGCTGCGAGCACTGCATGGTGCACTGCGGCTACGAGCCCTCGGCGGCCCTCGGGGTGAACGCCCGGCTGGGCGACAGCCTCAGGATGATCGCCTGGGCGCTATCCTGAGACACGGCCGGAGAGCCCGCGCGTCGGGCCTCCGCCCGGGAGAACGATGAGAGCGCTGGTCCTCAACGAATACAAGCGGCTCGACCTGATGGACGTCCCGAGCCCGGAGCCGGGATCCAACGAGGTGCTGGTCCGGGTGCGCTCGTGCGGAATCTGCGGCAGCGACGTGCACGGATACGACGGAACCTCGGGCCGACGGATTCCGCCGGTCATCATGGGGCACGAGGCCTCCGGGGAGGTCGCACGGACGGGGCCTGCGGTGAGCGGCCTCGGGCCCGGGGACCGGGTCACGTTCGACTCCATGATCTGCTGCCAAAACTGCATCTACTGCCGGCACGGGCGGCCGAACCTCTGCGAGGACCGGCGGGTGCTTGGCGTGTCGTGCGACGACTACCGCCGCCACGGGGCCTTTGCGGAATACGTGGCCGTGCCCGACCACATCGTCTTCCGGGTGCCGGACGGCGTCGAATTCGACGAGGCCGCGATGGTCGAGCCCGTGTCGGTGGCCGTGCACGCCGCCGCACGGGCCGCGCCGTCGCTGGGGGACCGCGCGCTGGTGGTCGGGGCCGGGATGATCGGGCTGCTCACGCTCCAGGCCCTGCGGGCCGCGGGATGCGGGCGGATCTTCTCCGTCGACCTCGCGGCTGACCGCTTGCGCCTCGCGAAGGAGCTTGGCGCGGACGAGACCATCCAAGCCGGCAGCGGGACGGACGTGCCTGCGGCGGTCCGGGAACTGACCCACGGACTTGGCGCGGACCTGGTCATGGAGGCTGTCGGCGCGGATGCAACCGTCGCGATGTCGATCGACAGCGTGCGCAAAGGCGGGCGGGTCGTCCTGATCGGCAACATCGCGCCCACGGTGACCTTCGGCCTGCAAAGCGTGGTTACCCGCGAAATCGATGTCCTCGGCTCGTGCGCCTCGTCCAACGACTATCCCGCCTGCCTCGACCTGATGAGCCGCGGCGCGATCCGGGTTCGGCCGCTGCTCAGCGCCTCGGTGCCGCTTGAGCGCGGGCAGGAGATGTTCGACAGGCTCTACGCCCGGGAGCCCGGCCTGACCAAGGTCATCCTGCAGCCCTGACCGGGGAGCGCGACGGACTGATCGGGGACCCATGAAGCTCGGACTGGTCCAGATGTCCTGCGACGCCGATCCCGGCGAGAACCTGTACAAGGGCCTGGAGGGGATCGCGGAGGCGGCCGCCCTCGGGGCGTCGATCGCGTGCCTGCCCGAGCTGTTCCGCACGCAGTACTTCTGCCAGGAGCAGAACGTCGAGGCCTTCGACCTGGCCGAGCCCGTGCCGGGGCCGACGACGGAGGCGCTGGCCGCCGCCGCGGAGGCGCACGATGTTGCCGTGGTCGGCTCCGTATTCGAGAGGCGGGCGGCGGGAATCTACCACAACACCGCGGTGGTGCTGGACGCGGGCGGGCGGCTAGCGGGCGTGTATCGCAAGATGCACATTCCGGACGACCCGCTGTACTGCGAGAAGTTCTACTTCACGCCCGGCGACCTTGGGTTCGGTGCGGTCGAGACGCGTTTCGGACGGGTGGGCGCCCTTGTCTGCTGGGACCAGTGGTTTCCGGAAGCGGCCCGATTGGCGGCCCTAGCAGGCGCCCAGATCCTCGTGTATCCGACGGCGATCGGCTGGCATCCGCACGAGAAGCGGGACTGCGGGGAGCGCCAGGCCGAGGCCTGGCAGGTTTCCCAGAGGGCGCACGCGATCTCGAACGGCGTGTTCGTGGCCGCCGTGAACCGCACCGGTGTCGAGCGCACGCTGGAACGGTCGCCGAGCCGTCCGGCGGACTACCGGGGGCTGGAATTCTGGGGCCGGTCGTTCGTAGCCGATCCGCTGGGCGGGGTCGTGGCGGAAGCGGGGCCCGGGGAGGAAGTGCTGGTCGCCGAATGCGACCTGTCGGAAATCGAGCAGACCCGGCGGGACTGGCCGTTCCTGCGCGACCGCCGGATCGACGCCTACGAGGGCCTGACCAGGAGGTCGCTCGGGTGAGTCCGGGTGGGCCGGCGGGCGTCCGCGTGCCCGCCGAGTGGGAGCCGCACGCGGCGACCTGGCTGGCCTGGCCGCGACTGGCAAGGGACTGGCCGGGCAAGCTGGATGCCGTTCGCTGGGCCTTCTGCGAGCTTGTCCGGAAGCTCCAGCAGAGCGAGAGGGTCCGCATGCTCGTGCAGGACCCGGCCGAGGAGCTTCGCGCCAGATCGAGGCTGCGGCGCTCCGGCGCGGCCGACGACCGGATCGAATTTCTCACCTGCCCGACGGATCGCGCCTGGGTGCGCGACTCGGGCCCGACGTTCACAACGCAGGCGGGCGGCCTGCAGGCGGTCTGCTGGCGGTTCGACGGCTGGGGCCGGTATTCCAACTGGTCGATGGACGAGCGTGTCGGCCGGTTCGTCGCGGAGGCCGCCGGCGCAGTAGTGGTGGAACCCAGGGTCGAGGGAATCCGCGTCGCAATGGAGGGCGGCGCAGTCGAGACCGACGGGAGCGGCACGATCCTCACCACCGAACAGTGCCTGCTCCGCAAGGACCGAGGCCGGGGAGGCCGGCGCCGGTCCCGGGACGAGGCCGAGGAGATCCTCAGGTTGGCCCTCGGCGCCGACAGCCTGGTGTGGCTGGATCGCGGAATCGCCGGGGACGACACCAGCGGGCATGTCGACCAGCTGGCCAGGTTCGTGGGACCGGGGACGGTGGCGGCAGCCGTGGAGAGGGACCCGAGGGACGACAACTTCGCGCCGCTGCGCGAGAACCTCCGCAGGCTGCAGCGGGCCCGGGACCGGTCGGGACGCCAGCTGGACATCGTGGAGCTGCCCATGCCGCGGCCGCTGGTCTTCGATGGCGACCGCCTGCCGGCCAGCTACGCGAACTTCTACATCGCCAACGGCCGCGTGCTGGTCCCGACCTTCAACGACCCGAGCGACCGCGTAGCGATCCGCATCCTGGAGGAGTGCTTTCCCGGCAGGGAGGTGTGCGGCATCCATTGCGTCGATGTCGTCCTCGGACAGGGCGCGCTCCACTGCCTGACCCAGCAGCAGCCCCGCGCGGGGTGACCGCCATTGCGGTTCGAGCTGATCCGTTGGATAATGGGCGGCGGACGGAGATGACAACCTTTCGTCTTCCAGGCGCGTCTAACCGAACATGAAACGATCCAAGAACTTCCTCAATCACAAAGGGCTGCTGCCTTTGGCGCTCATCTTCGGGACGCTTGTTGCGGGAATCCTCATCGGCACCGTCATCACCTACGAGGCCGACGCCGCACGAGACGTCGCCGAGCCGGTGACCGATGCCGAGCCGCTGACCGTGCCGCCTGCCGAGCCGGTGGAGAACCAGTTCTCGGAGCTTGCCCGCAGGGTCCGTCCGTCCGTCGTCAGCATCTACATTCCGGCGGAGCGCGAGAGCGAGGAGGAGAGCGACCGCGGGCCGCTCAGCGAACGCCAGGAGATGTTCCGCCGGTTCTTCGGAATCCCGATTCCGGAGATTCCCGGGCAGCCGCCCCGGCGGCGCGGCCCCGGCCAGGGATCGGGTGTCATTGTGGACCCCAAGGGCTACATCATCACCAACAATCATGTCGTCGCGGACGCAGAGAGGATCAAGGTCCGGTTCGTGGACGACGAGGAGGAATACGACGCGAAGCTGATCGGCGTCGATCCGGAGACGGATCTCGCGGTCGTCCACGTCTCCGACAAGGAGGGAATGCAGGCTGCCCGGATCGGCAACTCGGACGCCGCCAACGTGGGTGACTGGGCGATCGCCATCGGCTCGCCGTTCGGATACAGGGAGACCGTCACTGTCGGCATCATCAGCGCGCAGTCCCGAGAGATGCGCGAGGGCACGCGGTCCCGGCCGTTCAAGAAGTTTCTGCAGACGGATGCGGCCATCAATCCCGGCAACAGCGGCGGGCCGCTGCTCAATGTCCGCGGCGAGGTGATCGGGATCAACTCGGCGATCATTTCCCGCACTGGCGGCTATGACGGGATCGGATTCGCCCTCGCCTCGAACATCGCGGTCGAGACGTACAACCAGATCATCCGGCTGGGACGGGTCTCGCGCGGATCGATCGGGGTCGAGTACAGCGCCGATCAGTCGCCCTCCCTGCTCCGCAGCTACGGCGCGGAGAGCGGAGTGTTCGTCAGGCGGGTGGTTGACGGCGGGCCGGCGGACCGCGCAGGAATGCGCGCCGAGGACATCATCACCAGCGTGGACGGCAACGCAATTCAGGACGGCGATGTCCTGATCCAGGTCGTCTCGGCAATCTCTGTGGGAAGGACCGTGCCGGTGGAGGTCGTGCGCGACGGCGAGCCCGTGACGCTCGAGGTCAAGATCGCGGACCGCGGGCAGCTCTATCCGGAAAACCAGGTGGCCCGGCGGGTTGAGCCGGAATCTGAGGAGACCTCGGTGCGGTTCGGCATCACCGTCCAGGAAATCAGCCCCGAACGGCGAACGCAACTGGGCCTCGAAACGGAAGGCGGCGTGCTGCTCACCAAGGTCGATGCGGACTCGTTCGCCGAGGAGGTCGGGCTGGCGCGGGGAGACGTGGTGGTCGCGGTCAACAGGATCCCGGTCGATTCCATCGAGGACCTGAGGGACATCCAGGAGAACCTCCGGCCAGGCATGGACGTGGCCTTCAAGCTGATGCGCTCGAACGGCCAGACGTGGACGACCCTGTACCTTGCGGAGGTGCTCCCGGAATAGGGCGGCACCGTCCCAGCCGGACAGTACCCGCAGGGCTTCGGCCCCGAGTCAACGCACATTTCCCGGGCCGGGTGGAGGGACCGGCGCGGGTAGCATAGGGGCGTGCCAACCGACGCCCGCACCCCTGTGTCCAGCTTCCTCGCGATCGCAGCGTGCCTGCTGCCGGCCATTGCCGTCGCCGGCGACTGGCCCACGTTCGGCCACGATCCGCAACGAACAGGCTGGGCCAGAAGCGAACGGACGCTCAGCACCGAGAACGTCGGCCGACTCGAGCTGAAGTGGAAGACGAGAGTCAACAACGAGGCTTCGCTTCTGGGCTCGGTGACAGCGCCGGTCGTGGGCATCGACGTCTCGACCGTGCGGGGCGTGGCCGATGTCGTGTTCGTGGCCGGCAAGGAGGGCGGCGTGTTCGCAATCGACGCCGGCACGGGAGACCTGCTGTGGGAATGGGAGCCGGTGCGGTACGGTCTGCCGGCTGACGGCCCGCTGCAGGGAAGCGTGTACTGCCCCAATGGCGTAAACGCCACGCCAACGATTGACACCCGCACAGGAATCCTGTACACGCTTGCCGAGAGCGGAGCCCTCTACGGGCTGGACATGGGCAGCGGCAGGGTCCGGTTCGGCCCGGCCCAGTTCGTGGCGCCGTTCGCCAAGGCCTGGAGCCTGAACCTCGTGGGCGACACGGTCTACACTACCCTGGCCCAGGGATGCGGCGGCGCACTCTCGGGGTTCTACTCGATGGACGTCCGCGACAGGCACCGGCCGGCCGTACGGCAGATGCTGCTCTCCAACACGAACACCGGGGGGATCTGGGGCCGCGGCGGTCCCGTGATAGGCGAGAACGGCCGGGCGTACGGGTCCACGGCGGACGGCCCATTCGACCCGAGGGCCGGCGACTACTCGAACGCGGTGGTGGCGGCGTCGCTGGAAGACCTCGAGCTCGTTGATCACTTCGTCCCGAGGAACCATTGGGAGCTGTACCGCCTGGATCTCGACTTCGGGGCGGCGAGCCCTGTGTGGTTCGGATGGCGGGATCGCAATCTGCTCGCCTCCGGCGCGAAGGAGGGCGTGCTCTACCTGCTCGACGCCGACTCACTGGGCGGAAGGGACCACCAGACGCCGTTGCTGGGAGGGATCCGGCTGGGAAACGATCCGGGGGCTTCGACCTCTCTCGGGATCTGGGGCGGGCTCTCGACGTGGCGCGACGACAAGGGCCGGACCTGGCTCTACGTGCCGGTTTACGGAGAGCCGTCGAAGGACGCGCCGAAGTTCTCGATCGACTACGGTCCCGCTCCCGACGGGAGCGTGATGGCGTTCGAGGTCGTGGCCGACGAAGCCGAAGGCAAGCCCCTGCTCCGCGCAGCGTGGATTTCACAGAACCTCAAGGTGCCGGAGCCCGTGGCGCTCGCCAACGGCGTGGCCTTCGTGCTCGCGAACGGAGAGAACCCCAACCAGCGGGATTCCGTTCAGGACCGGCAGACCGCGAACGTCGAGCCGGCGGTTCTCCACGCGCTCGACGCGCGCACCGGCAAGGAACTCTACAATAGCGGCGACTCGATGGAAACGTGGGTCCACTTCAGCGGCATTGCGATCGCCGAAGGCCGAATCTACACGGTGGACTACGGCTCCACGGTCTATTGTTTCGGCCTGGCTGACTGACTCGGTCCGAGGACCGGAAAGAGCGCGAATCCACAGCGGCGGCCGGTCTGCCGGTCCTGGAGCGCGGAATCGAGTGCGTCAACCGTTCCGGGAGAGCGGTACACTTGGCAGCGCGAGTCCAGCCGAGAGTCGCATTTCGACGGCTCGCGGCCGTCCGCAGTCGGGCCGGGAACTCCAATGCTGATTCGTGCTCTCCTTTGCCTCGCCTTGCCGTTCATCGCCGCGGCCGATCCGAACATCGTGTTCATGCTGGTCGACGACCTCGGCTGGAATGACGTGGGCTATCACGGCAGCGAGATTCGCACGCCCCACATTGACGGCCTAGTTCGCCAGGGCGTCGAACTGGATCGCTACTACACGTTTCCTCTGTGCAGCCCCTCCAGAGCGGCATTCCTCACCGGAAGGTCTCCGATCCGTCAGGGCATTCACGCCCCGATTGGGCCCCAGGGTGGAATGCCGTTGGAGGAGCATCTCCTGTCCGAGACGCTCAGGGCCGCCGGCTATCAGACGTCGCAGACCGGCAAGTGGCACCTGGGCCTCGAACGGGTGTCGTGGCACCCGTACCGCCGGGGATTCGACCATTCCTATGGGCACCTAGGAGCGGCGATCGACTACTTCTCTCACAACTGGCTGGGGGGCCACGACTGGCACCGGAACGGGGACATCGTGCGGGAGGAGGGGTACTCAACGGACCTCATCACGGCCGAGGCGGTTCGGTGGATCCGGACTCGCAACAGATCCAAGCCGATGTTTCTCTACGTCGGGTTCAATTCGCCGCACACGCCGTTGCAGGCCCTCCCCGAGGACATCGAGCCGTACTCGGAGATTGGGGATGATCTTCGGCGCACCTACGCAGCAATGGTGACCTCCATGGACTCGGGAGTGGGGAAGATCCTTGGGGCGATTGAGAAAGAGGGCATTGCGGACAACACCATCGTGATATGGGCGAGCGACAACGGCGGCGGTCGCAATGTCGGCGCGAGCAATCTCCCACTTAGAGGAAGCAAGGGGAACGCTTTCGAGGGAGGCATCCGAGTTCCGGCCACAATCCGCTGGCCCGGTGTCCTGGAAGAGGGGGGAAAGCTCGATCAGATGATCACGGTCCAGGACTGGTTTCAGACATTGACGACCGCAGCGGGCGTCAAGCCAGGCAACACCAGGGCTTTCGACGGAGTCGACATGTGGTCCGCGCTCAAGGACGGGAGCCAGGTTGATCGCGGAGACACGATCATCGGGGTGGACGGAAGCTACGCGGTTTTCCGGGACGGATGGAAGCTGGTTGAGTTCACGCCGCGCGGAACCAACAAGACCGGAACGCACCTCTATCGGATCACGGACGATCCGAATGAGGAGCGGGACCTGATCGACGTCAAGCCGGACCTGGCAATGGAGTTGGTCGCAGTTCTGCGGGCGATGCCGCGAGCGCTGTCCGTCGGAGCCGATGTTCCCCCGCCCCGGGCGGGGCGCGGCAGAGCGAAGAAGGCCAAGGGGGGAGCGGGAAGAGCACGGAGAAACCCGGCGGCTCTCCGGGGATGGCCTGAGGAGACGCGCGAGCCGTGGCTGGAATCGGCGATCAAGGACTAACGACGGTCTTTGGGCGATCCGATCCATTGTGCGGGTGAATGGGATCCGCCGCGTCGCACTGGCCTACGCGCCTATTGAAGGCGAGGCCGAGAGTCGCGGCCGGCTGGGTCTGTCAGCGGCAAGACCCTGACTTGAGGCCCTGCCTGCCAAGGCTCTGGACCTGGACGGGGAGGAGTGGGCCGCAGGACAGGGGTAGTGCAGCGGTCGCAGTCGCGAACCCCTCAATCCAAGGACCAACACCGCCCTGTTGATTCCGTCTGCTGTAAACTTCCGCTAGTGACCGTATCCGAGGCGGACCTGTGCAAGCGACGTGCTCGAGACCCGCTCGCAGCAATTCCGGGACCCTCGGAGATTCCACGCGGGCCTCGCGCGATTCGGCCCAAGCGATCTTGCGCTGACGGACTCTGGGGCCGGGGTTGCCGGATTGTGCGTCTGGTCCGCAGCCTATGCCTGTTCCTGGTTCCCTTGGCGATTGCTCCGTCTGCGCTTGCGCAGCCAAATCCCAAGGACTTCGCGTGGCCCAAGGGAGCGCGCGGAGCAGTGAGCCTCACCTTTGACGACGCCCGATCCTCCCAGATTGACCCGGGACTCGCCGTGCTGGATCGACTGGGCGCCAAGGCGACGTTCTACGTGGTGCCGGTCCGAGTTGCCGAAGACCTTGCCGGCTGGAAGCGGCTAGTGGCCTCGGGCTACGAGATTGGCAACCACTCGCTCCGCCACCCATGCACCGGGAACTTCGCTTGGTCCCGCGAGGCCGCGCTCGAAGACTACACGCTCGATCGGATGCGGACGGAGCTGATCGACGGCAATCGGCAGCTCAAGGAGATGCTTGGAGTCGATCCGGTCACCTTCGCGTATCCGTGCGGCCAGACCTTCGTCGGGCGAGGGCGGTCGACCCGAAGCTATGTCCCCCTGGTGGCGGAGCTGTTTCTGGCTGGTCGAGGATGGCTGGACGAGACACCCAACGACCCGACCTTCTTCGATGCGGCCCAGGTCAGTGGCATGTCAATGGACGGGATGGACTTTTCGGAGGTCAAGGCGCTGGTCGAGAGTTCCAGGGACGCCGGCTACTGGCTCGTGCTTGCAGGCCACGAGATCGGCCATGCAGGTCGCCAGACCACCCGCATCAGAATGCTCGAGCAGCTGGTCCCCTACCTGCGGGACTCGGAGAACGGGATCTGGTTCGAGACGGTCGGAGCCGTGGCGCGCTACGTGCGCGAGCTTCGGGAAGCGTTGGGGAGCGGTCCGCCGCCCCGGCCTGGCGTCCGTTAGGCACTCTTGGCCCAACCTGACGCGGCTGAGGAGGGTTCCTTCACGTCGGGGGTTGGCTCACGAGCGTGCGCCTCATGGGTCCGGATGGACGCCGGTCTGCCAGATTCAGTCGAGACCTGGGCGAAACCGTGCGGGGCTTGGGACATGCTTGGGTCCACCCAAACCGGTCCGCATCGCTTGCCGGGCTGCGACGGGCGATTGACAGGGAAGGCGTTCCGCGGCAAGGCCATTGTTCGCGGGGAGAGTCGGCGACATGCATCCCGAACATTTTCATCGTGCCGTGGGGGACCGGCTGCCCCAGGATCCGAACTCAGCAGCTCTCGCCGTCCTCGTCGAGCCGGAACCTGCGCACACAGCGCGCTCTCCGTAGCCCGCAGTCCGAGGCCACCAGCCACCATGAGTGACGCTCACCCAACCGAAAGGGTGCTATAGCTGATAGGACTCCCATCTCGGCGGCGAAAATGGCTGGGAGCGCTCAACTGAGCGATGACTCAAGACCGACAAGAACCCGTGGGCGGATCTCCATTGGCTCTGCGCAGCCTGCGTTCCGAGTTCAAGTCGAGGTTCCTAGCGCCTGCCCTAGACAGGCTGGGGCCGAGCGCCGGAGCCATCATCGGATTCCTCGTGGTCGTGGCGATCGGAGCCCTGCTGGCGCCGAGCTTCGTCTCAGAGCGGAACGTCCTCAACATTCTGCGCCAGACTTCCATGCTCGGGGTCGTGACCGTGGGCATGACATTCGTCATCCTGACCGCAGGCATCGATCTCTCGGTAGGCATGACTCTCAGCCTCTACAGCGTGGTCGGCGCCATGCTGTTCGCGGACGGCACGGGCCTTCCGCTGCCAATCGTGATACTGGCCACCGTTGTTCTGGGAGTGGCGGTCGGCGCATTGAATGCGGGAATCATCATTTGGCGCGGCGTCGCTCCCTTCGTCGTCACCCTGGCCATGATGGCGATCGCGAGCGGCGCGGCCCTCACCATCTCGGGAGGCAAGCCGATTGGGGGAATCCAAGGCACCTACGCCTGGCTCGGGGCGGGCTCGATTGGCCCCCTGCCGGTGCCCGTAGTGATCATGCTGACGGCCTTTCTGCTGGGCGACTTCGTATTGCGATTCACCCCCTACGGCCGGTATGTGTTCGCCGTGGGCGGCAACGAGGAAGCGGCGCGGCTCTCCGGGATCCCAGTCAATCGCGTGAAGCTTGCCACCTACATGATCAGCAACGCCTCTGCGGCGCTCGGCGGGATCATCTTCAGCGCCCGCGTCACGGTTGGCGATCCCTGGGCGGGCCGAGGCCTCGAACTGGACGCCATAGCGTCGGTCGTGCTCGGCGGAACAAGCCTGTTCGGGGGCGTGGGCTCGCTCTGGGGCACGTTGCTCGGCGCCCTCATCATCTCCATGATCAACAATCTCCTCAATCTGCTTAACGTGTCACCCTACATGCAGGGCATCGCCAAAGGCGTCATCATTCTGGTGGCAGTCGCCCTCTACAAGAAGCGTGAGGCGTGAAGTGCTTGGGGGCGGAGCCGCTCGATTGCGCGGCCACGCCGAGGGGGGAACGCTGAAGTTGCCGCTGATCATTCAGCCGAGTCGCAATCAGGAGGAAGTGCCATTGTGAGCGCGAAACAGGGATCTAGTCGCCGACAGTTCGTTGCACGACTGGCGGCACCCGGTGTCACTGCGGCACTCTTCTCCAGGTGCTCCGACGAAGAGGACACCGTCGGCGATCACACGGCGATGGCCTTCGAGGACCGTGAGTGGACCATCGGATTCAGCAACGCTTCGGAGACCAACACCTGGCGAACCGCCCTGCGCGAGTCCATCGAAGAGGAAGTAGCCAGGCACGACAACGTCAGCCTCCTGATTACCGACGCCAACGACTCTCCCGCCAAGCAGGTCTCCGACATGGAAGATCTGCTCACCAAGGGGGTGGACGGGCTGATCATCGGGGCGGCGAACCTCTATGTGGCGAATCCGATCCTGGACGAGTGCGAGAGAGAGGGAATCCCGGTGGTCATCGTCGACCGGAAGGTATCGAGCGAAAAGTACGACACGTTCGTGTCGACGGATCACATGTACGGGGCCGTCAGAGGCCTGACCGAGCTCCTGAACCGGATCGGCGGGGAGGGAAAGATCGCCATCATCGAGGGGCTCCCCGGAGCTGGTCCGGCTGTCGAGAGAAACGCGGGTTACGACACTGTCCTCGAAGAGCATCCGAACGTCGAGGCCATACGGCAGGCGGGCGACTGGTCCCGGGCCAGCGGACAGCGGGTCATGGAGAACATCATCACGGCCCACCCCGACTTCGACGGCATTCACTTTGACAACGGAGAAATGGCGGTGGGAGGCATCCAGGCGCTGAGGGCGGCAGGCATCACCGATGAGATGATGAGGGCCAACCAGCCGTGCCTCACGTGGCTGGACGGGTACAACGGTGGTCTGAAGATGATCAAGGCTGGGCTGGGAAAGTACACGATCCTCCATCCGCCACGGCTCCACGGATCGCTCAGCGTGAATTCCATGATCCAGATCTTCAAGGGCGAACCCGTTCCGAAGCGCCAGCCCATCGCGCTCGACGAGATCACCCAGGCGAACGTGGAGCAGTTCGTCGCAATGGACGAGCCGGACGATTACTGGACGCGTTAGGCGAGGCCTCGCGCGGACTCGGTGTCCCGCCGGAACCCTTCCCGGCCTAGCCGGGAGGGCTTCCGCATCCGGTGGCCGCAGGCGTCACTGTTCCCGTTTGCGAGACGGCACCCAGTAGTCGCGGTAGAGCTGCTCGCAGTCCGGGTCGCAGAAGACGAGTCTGTCGACGCCCTCGTCAACGATCCAGAAGTTCTTCGGAATGATTCTCCCGCAGAGATCGCAATAGACCATCGTCTGCTCGTGCCACTTGGCGGCGTTTTCCTCCCAGCGTCCCATCCCGTCTCGCTCCCTATGGGACTGGCGGGCCGAATCCCCGCGCGGGCGGGGAAAACCCCGGCAGCCCGGTCCGTTGCAGAATCTCGCGATGCCGCCTAGTCGCCATGGCCGTACCGTTCCCGTGCGGCCTCGGGCGAGACCCATCCCTGCCGAATGTCGTGCTCGAGGGCCTCTGGCACACGTTCCGCGGGCGGCCCGTAGCCCCCGCCTCCGGGCGAGTGGATCTTCACCTCGTCGCCTTCCTTCAGGACCACGCGCGTGAACTTGGAGTCGGACACCGTGCCGAACGTCTCCGAGAAGGTGCGGAACCGGGTGTCGCCCTTCTTCTTGACGAAGATCCCGCCGCTGCCCCCTTCGCCCCCTCCGAAGAGCCCCCAGGCGCGGGTCTTGGTCCGGTCCATCAGCGCACTGACCGTGATTTCGGGGGCAAGGACACGCAGGATCCGGGAACTCCCCAGTCCGCCCCGGAACTTGCCGGGGCCGCCGGAATCCGGGCGCAGCCGATATTCCAGCGTCATCCACGGAAACTTGTTCTCAAGAACCTCGACCGGGGTGTTCCGGCAGTTCCCGTTCTCCGGACACATGGCCGAGTTCCCGTCATGGAACGCGGTCGCCCCCCAACCGCTTCCGTCAATGTGGTAGTTGGTGTAGTATTCGCCGCTGTCCGGATGCACGCCGGCGAACAGGAAGTTGCAGCCGCTGGCGCCCTCGGCCGCCGCGGCGCGCTCGGGAATGGCCTGGCTGAGGGCGGCGACGACGACATTCTGAAGGTGCGGATGGGTCTCCGTGTTGCCTCCAACCGACGGGCCCGGGTGCCGCACATTAACGACCGAGCCGGGTTTGGTCACGATCCGGATCGGCCGGTAGCATCCCGAGTTGCGGGGAATGTCGTTGCTCGTCAAGTGCAGCAGGCCGCTGTAGGAGGCGGCGGCGGTGACCACGAACGTCGCGTTCACCGGCCCCTTCGCCTGGGGATCCGAGTCGGTCCAGTCGGCAATCACGTCGTCATCCCTGACGACGAGCTTGAGCCTGAGCCAGACCGGCTGGTCCGTGACCCCGTCATCCTCCATGCAGTCGCTTGCGCGGTACTCCCCGTTGGGAATCCCGCGGATTTCCTCCCGCATCCAGCGCTCGGAATAGTCCAGCAGCAGGTCGCTCGCCGCAGTCAGGCGCTCGCCCCCGTAGCGCTCCAGCAGTTCCAGAAGCCGGGCCTCCGCGATGCCGAGCGAACCGATCATGGCGTGCAGGTCCCCCCAGCTCGTCTTCGGAGTGCGGTGATTGCTCAGGATGATCTTCCAGACGTCCTTGACATACTCCCCCCGGCTGATGACCTTGACCGGAGGCAGGCGCAGGCCTTCCTGGTAGACCTCCGTCGCATCAGCGGCGAAAGATCCCGGCGCCATGCCGCCAATTTCCCCCACGTGGGCGATGTTCGCCACGAATCCCCAGAGCTGCCCTTCGAAGAACACGGGCTTGAGGACCATGTGCTCGGGCATGTGGCACTGGCCCCGGTACGGGTCGTTGTGGATGACGACATCACCTGAACGGAACGATTCCAGGCCGAGCTCCTCGATCGTCCAGTTCACCGCGTACTGAGCCGACCCCAGCATGGTCGGGCAGAATTCCGCCTGGCCGATCATGTCGCCCCGCCGGTTGAAGATCATGCAGGAGAAGTCCAGACCCTCGTTGAAGATCGGAGAGTAGCTGGTCCGCATCATCGCCGTGCCCATCTCCCGGCAGATGTTGACGAGGGCGTTGTTGATGACGCTCAGCGTGACGGTGTCGATCCGTTCCATCCCAGACGCCCTCCTCACGCGCGAATGCCGATCACGCCATGCCGGTCCACCTGGAGCGTGTGTCCGGGGTGGAGCAGGATTGTGGAATCCAGCTCCTCGATCACGGCCGGGCCTTCGAGAGCGTGCCCACCGGGCAGGTCGTCCCGCCGATAGACGGGACAGGAAACGAACCCGTGGCGGTCGAAGTACACGGGCCTGCTCTCCCGGGGACGGGGGTCCCTGTCGGCCTCGGGCGCCCTGATCCTGGGTTTGCCGGTGCGGCCGACGACAGTCACGTTGACGCGGATCAGTTCGATGACCTCCCCGCTGATCGAGTAGCCGTACAACTCCTCGTGGAGGCGATGGAATTCGCCAAGCGCCTGTTCGAGGCCCTCGCGACATACGGGGCCGGGCCGCAGCTCCACGTCATGCTCGTAGTTCTGTCCGGCGTATCGCATGCTGATCGAGCGGAGGACTTCCGGTTCCGAGCTGGATCCCTCCTCGCGCAGCTCCGCCCTAGCCGCAACCTCCAAGTCGGCGAACTGCCTGATGATCACGTCCGCGTCCATGCTGTCCGAGCGGTAGTTGGTGCTCCACACCTTGTCGATCTGGAAGTCCGCCAGTGCGGCACCGAACGCGGAACAGAGGCCGGGATAGAGAGGGATCACGATCCGCTTCATTCCCATTTTCTCGACGATGCCGCCTGCGTGCAGCGGCCCGGCCCCACCGAACGCGACCAGGCTGAAATCGCGCGGGTCCAGCCCGCGCTCGATGGAAACCAGGCGAATGGCATTGGCCATGTTCTCGTTGGCCATGTCGATCACCGCCTGAGCCGCCTTGACAGCGCTTGAACCAAGGTCCCTTCCGAGTTCGGAAAGTCCTTCGCGGGCCCTCGTCGCGTCCAGCTTCATCTTGCCTCCGAGGAAGTAATCCGGGTTGAGGCGTCCAAGTGCGAGATTGGCGTCGGTGACTGTCACCCGCTCTCCGCCCTGGCCGTAGCAAAGCGGTCCGGGGACAGCTCCCGCGCTGTCCGGGCCGACCTGCAGAAACCCTCCCTTGTCGATCCAAGCCACGCTTCCCCCGCCCGCACCGATCGCGGTCAGGTCGACGAACGGCGCGCTGACCGGAAGACCCCACTCGATCTCGTAGTTGGTGATGTAGGAGAGCTTGCCCTCCCGAATCACTCCCACATCGCAACTCGTCCCGCCCATGTCGACGGTGATGAGATTCCGCTCGTCAGCCAGGTCGCCGAAGTACCTGCCCCCGATGACTCCGCCGCTCTGCCCCGACAGGATCAGGTTTACAGGCTGGCCCTCGGCGGCGCTGGCGGTCGCATGGCCGCCGTTGGACTTCATGATGGCCCACGGGCAGCCCAAGCCCAGTTTGCCGAGGCTCTCTCGAACGGAATCCACGTAGCGCTGTAGCAGGGGCTTGACGAAGGCGTCCGCCACCACGGTGCTTCCCCGTTCGTATTCCCTCCAGATCGGCGCGACTTCGTGCGAGACCGATACTGCGATTCCGGGAAACCGACGCCGGAGGAACTCCTTCAGGCGGACTTCGTGGGCTGGATTGAGATACGAGAACAGCAGCGATACCGCGACTGCCGAGTTCTCGGCGCTGCGGCCGCCGAGACTCCGCTCGATCCTGACTGCCAGCTGCTCCATGCTTTCCGCTTCCAGTCCCACGAGAATCTCGCCCTTGGCGTTGATGCGCTCCCGTATTCCGATGCAGTCGCGTCTCGCGACAAACGGCAGGGGCTTTGTCCATTCGTAGGAATAGTGGTACCGGCGGTTCATCCGCTGGATGTAGAGGACATCCTCGAAGCCCTCGGTGGTGACGTATACGACATGCGCTCCCTTGCGCTGGATCAGCGCGTTGGTCGCCACGGTGGTTCCCAGGATCAGGAAGTTGATGCTTGCCGGCGGCAGGCCCGATTCCCTGATGACCCCGGCGATCGCCTCAACGGGGCTGTCGTGCGAGGACGGCCACTTGGAGGCAACCAGCTCACCGGTCGACTCGTCCACGGCGACGAAATCGGTGAAGGTGCCGCCAGTGTCGATTCCGCACCGAAACCCAAGGTTCGCATTCATGGCCGGCGAATCATCATACCCTGAGTCCTCGCCCCGGGAGCGGCCCGCGGCACGGCGTCTGTCGATTGGTGGGAACGCGCCCGGCGTCTGGCCGCATGGACCTCCAAGGCGCACTTCGGGACGGTGAAGCTGTCTCGGGGCTGCGCTCAAGCGGAGGAAACCTGACCCGACGGGAATTCGGACGGACTTGGCTAGGTTGCGTGTCGCAGCACATCTTCTTCCGTGGCGCTGCCGGACTGCAAGTGTCCGGTGACGCGCCCCTTGCTCATGACGAGAATGCGATTGCACAGGGAGAGCATTTCCGGGATCTCGGACGAGACCAGCAGGATTCCCGCTCCGTTCCGGGCCAGTTCGACCACGAGCTGGTGGATCTGGCTCTTGGCCGCGACATCGATGCCCGCTGTTGGCTCGTCCAGGAGGTAGATCTTTGCCCGGGTGGCGAGCCATTTCGCGAAGGCGACCTTCTGCTGGTTGCCCCCGCTAAGCTCAGCGACGAGCTGCCTCGCTCCGGTTGAGCGGACGTCCATCCTCGCGACGGACTCGTCGACGAATCGGCTCTCCCTGCCCAGCTTGAGAATGCCCCTGGAACTGAATCGTCGGAGGATTGGAAGAGTGATGTTTCTCCCAATCGGCTGGCTCAGGATCAAGCCCTCGCGATGGCGATCTTTCGAAAGGAAGGCTATGCCATGGGCCACGGCACCGGCAGGAGAATCAATGTGGAAAGTTTTTCCTTGAATAGCGATCTGGCCGCTGTCACGCGGCGCGGCCCCGAAGATGACCTTGCACAAGTCTGTCCTGCCTGCCCCAACAAGTCCGGCCAGACCCAGGATCTCGCCTTCATGAAGCCGGAAACTCACATCGTCGAAGGCGCCTCTCCGGGAGAGCCCCCTGACGCGCAACAGCTCGCTTCCCGGCTTCTCGGGCCGCTGCGACCGCTTGTCGACCCACGCTCGACCCACCATCCTCCGAATGAGAAACGACGAATCAAGGGTCCCTTCCAAGGCGTAGGTGCCTACGACACTCCCATCCTTGAGGACTGTCGCCCGATCCGAGATCTGGAAGATCTCCTGGAGCCGATGCGACACGTAGACAATCGCCTTCCCTTCCCCCTTGAGCCTGCGGAGGATTCTGAAGAGCCGCTTGAGTTCGCTCGAACCGAGCACGGCGGAGGGCTCGTCCAGGATCAGAACCTGAGCCGACACGGCAAGGGCTCGGGCGATCTCCACGACTTGCTGGCTGGCGGCATCCAAGTCGCCGGCGGGCCGGTGGACATCCAACCTGAAGTCCAGTCGCCGGAGCAGCTGAATCGCGTCGCGATACAGCCGCTTCCAGTTGACGAGTCCGAGGCCGGTTCTGGGCATTCGTCCGAGAAAGATGTTCTCTCCGACCGTCAGTCGCGGGACCAGTCCCGAGTGCTGGTGGACGATCGAGATCCCCAAGCGCAATGCATGGTGGGGGTTGTCGACGCTGATCCGGGAGCCGCTGAGGCGAATCGTGCCGGAGTCCGGCTGCAGGGCACCGGAGATGACTTTCATCAGTGTGGATTTCCCTGCCCCGTTCTCGCCTACAAGCGCATGCACCTCGCCACTGCGAACGGAGAAGTCAACGCGGTCGAGGGCTCTGGTGCCGCCGAAGTCCTTGACGATCCCTCTCGTTTCCAGCATCGCTGCCCACTGTCCCACACCCTTGATCCCCAAGATCGCAGTTCCTCTCGATCAGGCGGCATTCCGGGAAGAGACGCACGCGGCCCACCTAGGCCGCTGCTCTTGGCGAGAGGGTGCGGACGCAATTAGGGCTCCAGCCAAATCAGGTCGTCGTCTTGTGGTGCTGATTCGGCGCTCCGTTCGGGATGAGCGCCCCAGCAGACGATCAATGAGAGATTCTCTGCGATCCAGCCCATGCACGAAGAGAGGAGCCGTGGGCTGTGGGCCGGAGGCGCGGGCGGCCGCCGGCAGGCCGCGAGGTCGTGGCGTATCTAATCGGCGCGAACAGGACGAAGGTAGGCCCCAAGATCCAGTCCGAACTCGACGAATACCCCTGCCAGACCGTCCGCAACGCGACGCAGGAGGAGATGGAGAGCCTTGCCATCCTGGAAGACAGATTTCGCAGCGAGTACGACGGCACACCGGCACATCGATCAAGAAATGAGGAAGCCTTTGAGGCCAGAGTCCCAGGTAGTTCGATGGCCGGGTTTCAGCGTGTGCGGAACAGGACAGAGACGGGGAGCATTGCCCTAACGATCAGGCGGATCGCAAGCCGCTGACACAGGCACTGCGGAACGTCGCGAGCGAGTGGAAGTCACCGCCGCGGGCTGACCAGCCGCTGCCGACCGATTCCACATCGCTTTCGGTGATCGTGTCTGGATGCAGGACGACGCGTGTCCCTCTTCAGCCGTCAACACACTGATTCAGACACTCCCCGCACGGAACTTGGCCTCGAGCTCCTTGGTGCGCCGCAGCAGCACGGTGGTCTCGGCTTCGGCCCTCCACTCGGCCTCGGCCCTCTTGCGCCGCCGGACTGCTCTCCGGTGGGCTTGCCGTCCTTCCTCCGGCCAACAGTAGTCCGAACTGGTGACCAGGTCACGGACCCGGACATGGTACCCGGCCCGCCGGAAGCCCAGACCAAGCACCCGACTCGCGTATCTCCTCCTCGCCGCTCACGATGCCCGCTGGCAGCATCGGCTCGTAGTCCCCCCAACCAGCCAATAGGCCCACATCGCCCGGTCCGCGGGCCCCGCTTCCGAATCGAAGAGAAAGTACTCCTCCACTCCCAGGTCGCGGTACAGGTCCTTCTTCGTCGTCTGGTCGTGCTCCCTTGTGGACCGCGACAGCACCCCCAGCACGAAATCCGGAAGCCGCCCCCCATGCTTCGACGGCAGGTACACGTCCTCCGGCTCAAACCGCTCGCCAAGCCCCGCGAACACGTCCGGCACCACCCTTTGCGGTTCCCGGCCCTCACGATGGCAAATGAACATGTCGCTCCCGAAGTACACGTCCTTGTCCTGAAGGTGTCCCTTCAGGGCGTGCAGGATGCTGGTCGGCGTATCTCTCTGGAAGGCGCTCTCGGGCATGGACTGGCCGCCAGTGGAGGGATAGTCCGCCCACTCGGGAGCGTCCTCGATCTCAACGTCACCCCCGGTATGCACCGCCGTTTGCTGCTCGGACATGCAATCTCTCCTGCGTTCAGGGAACATCCTGACCGCACTCTTTACACGGTGTACCGGCGCCCGGGAGCGACGGCACCGCGACACCGGAACAGAGCTGGCGGACGCCGATCGGACCAGAAGCCGGGAATGTCCTCCAAAGGGGCAGCCTGAGGAAGTACATGTGGATGACGTTCCCAACAATGATCCGGGCAAGACGATTCACTGCAGTGTCCATGACCTGCCGGCGAATGTCGGCCGGTGAGCGTCGGGGAGGACCACGAAAACTCGAATTCGCGGTGGCAACCCTGCGGCGCTGGTGGCGGGAAGTGCGGCGGGCACCTGGCTGGGGACCTAGCGACCGCTGATCTCCTGTGGCGGAGGCGGCAGGGTGAGTGTCTGAATCCCCGTAATTCATTCATACAACAGACGTTAACTTCCGGGTAGCAGCCGTGATTCCCCCATCCATTGCCACTTTTTGCACCGGAATCCAAATGACCATCCGAGCCGTCCCCGAACCGCACCGCACCGTGACTTGCTAACCGCTACTCGCGTTCAGCACCAGAAACTCGCTGTTGCCGAAGTCCGGCGATTTGTCCGGCGGGGCTCTACGCGCCAACCAGCGGTCGCAGCAGTTCATCGATGATGCGGTGCCACTCAGGGCGAGTGACTTCGACGATCTTCATGTCGCCGACGGACACGCTGCAAATGACCACGTCGACATCCAGCGTGCGAAGCAGCGCAAGACTGCCCGCCAAGTCTCGGTAGTGCCCGCCGTCCTGAGCGACGACGAGCGTGTTCCATCCCCCGTGGTCCAGGTAAAGCGTGTCTCCCACGAACAGGTATGTCCTGCCGTGTGGCGAGCGGTAGCGGTAGCAGACGCTGTTGTCCGTGTGCCCGGGCGTGTGAATCACCTCGATGCCCGCGTGCATCTCGGTGGCGGGCGAACTGAAGTACACGTCCGCCGGCATCGTGCCGGACAGATACCGCTCGACGAGGGCGTGACAGCACAACTCCGAACCGAAGCGTTGCGCAACGTCGACCAGCGAGCGACTGACCTCGTGGCAGTGGCTCAGGTAGTGGTGGCTGATTCCACCCACGTCGCCGATTGCCTCGAAGTCGCCGGTGCTTCTCGGGTTGTAGAACAAGGCGTTGCCGGCGGGGCGGTCGAGCAGGTAGCCATGCACGGTCAACGAGGAGAACTGCTTCTGCTGGGCCGTCTGCCACAGGTCAGGAAAAAGACGTCTCATCGCGTGCCGTCGTCCTCACCGGCTCCGGGCCGGAGATCCCGAAGCGCGCGCGCCAAGGCGGGTTTCCAGCGCGAGAACAGTGTAACCGAGTTCCATCCGCAGGCCAGCTCGATGTGTCGCTCCGAGGCCATATCCAGGGTTCGCTCGACAGCTTCCGTTAGGGACCGCTTGTCCGTGCCAAACGGCGCGACTCGGTTTCCGTCGTCGTGAACAAGCACGATGTCACAGACGAAGATGACGATCTCGTGCAGGTACATCGTGAATCCGGGTCCATGGCCGCCGATGTGGTAACCGTCGAAGGGACCGCGCCGGAAGTCGTCGCTGTGGAGTTTATCGAACCGATAGCCCCGCGCGATCGGATGCGTGGCCTCAACCTCGTGGACGCAGACTTCCGCCCCTCAATGCTCGCGGTACCGCCGGCTTGCCCTCAGGAAGTCCTTGTGCGTGAAGAAGATCGCGTCCACCGGTTTGAGCGTAGTGTCGAACGCGCACGGACAGTTGACCCGCAACGGACCTTGATCGGTCTCGATGCGAAAACACCAACTCCCGAGGTTCGGTTCCGAGTGCAGTCGACTCACGCGATCGGCCACCGGCGTGGACACGACCCTGGACCGGCGGTCCGCCTGCTCGGGTGTGACGAAGCGGTCGCGAGACGCCCCGCACAACCTGCATTAGTCCGGCACCTCCTCGTAGAAGCGCTGCCCGGACTGCCCGCAGATCGAGAGCGACACAACGACATCCATCGTGCACCGTATCCAGACCGTTTCGCGCCGTCAAGGCACCCGCTTGCGGACCCGCTCGGGCACCGAATCGTCCGCGGAGGCGGGCCGGTCCGCACCGCCGCCGCCGCCACCCGCGGCATCGTCGGGCCGACGCGCGCTACTCCTGCTTCTTGCTGAGGTAGGGATGATCCGGGTCCGCTCGCGCCCATTCCGCCGGATCAAATCCCTCTACAGCGAAGGTGAAGTTCGGAGGCGTAACATCCGTGCGCAGGTGCTTGATCGACTGGTATTCGTCGGAACGCCAGAAACTCTGCAGGGCCTCCATGGACGGGAATCGGAACAGCGTGAAGCGGGCTCCGTCGTTCCAGTCTCCCTCGTAGTGGTCCATAAACTGGTCCGTCGCGCCGGCGACGAGAAGCTCGCCGCCGTGCTTCTCCAGCAAGGGGTGCGTCGCTCGACCATAAGCTTCCAGCGAGCCGTGCCCTTCACGCATGAAGGAACTGGCGACGAGATAGGCAGGTTTCGGTTTGGCCATGGCGCTCCTCCGTGGCTGAACGCCCGAAACGGTCGACGCCAGTCTCGGGCGCGTGTGGTTCAGTAGCCGGGACGCGGAATCAGGGCCTCCACTGAGGCTCCATTCGCGTCTCACACTACCGATTACAACATTCTGGGTGGATGTGGAAGGAACTGCATAGCCTTGTCTTGACAAGTACCCGCTTGGCTCCGGCCGCTAGTGGTCGGCCCGAGCCTTTCGCTCGGCATGTGCGTCGGGAACTCGGTCGGGACGCGCTGGCTGTGGACGACCATCGAGCAGCAGGTCGAGGTGTTGGCGGTGCTCTACCTGGACATAGAGGAGGCTCGCACGGCAGCCGCGGCCGGCTCTGGAATCTGGAGGTGCAAGGTCTGGCTGACGAACTGTACCCAAGTTCACCAAGAAGTGGTGAACTTGGGCTTGGCTCCCGAGTTCGAGGAGTTGCCTGCGGGACAACGCGGCACTGGGCAAAATCAGCACCTGACACGCTTGCTGGAATTCGGATCGCCTGGGCCCTCAGTTCCCGGAACGGCCCTGCAACGTGCTTTCAAGGGCGGCAGGGAACCTGGGATCGATGACGATGCTCTCCTGTTCGAGCATCAGGCCCCGACGAGCAAGTTCCCGCACCGATTTGGGTGCATCGGACAGGTCCAGATCGTCCGGCCATGTCGCCTTGAGCCCAGTGCGTCCGGCAGACTCGAACCAGAAGCCGGGCAGAAACCATAGGAGGTCGCGCCGGCTCTCCTTGAGGTGTCTGTAGATCTTGACCCCGTTCGGATCAATGTCGCCGAAATGCATGAATGGCGTGGAAGGCAGAGCCTGCAGGAGATGGATGCCTGGCTGGGTGTCCCATCCGGGAACATGCGCCACCAGCCAGCCGGGCACCCTTGGGACGTCACGCCAAGCTCCGAGGTTCTCGACCAGCAGCGCGGCCCGAATGGCGCCCCGAAAGGCAAGGCCGTCCATGAACGCCCGCTCAGGGATCGAGGCCTCGCCCAAGATCCTGGCGACCTCCGAAATGTTGAGGGAACCATGGGTTGTTTGCAGAGTGATCCCATCCGGAGGCCGCAGCCGGATGGCGCCGTCGTGTGTCGTCTCGACCCGACCCAACGGTGCGCGCCGGCCTCCGCCGAGGCTTGATTTGGAATTTGGCGCGAGGATGGCTGCGGCCGTCCGCCGGTTGATCCGTGGCGGCAGTTGCGGAACGAAGTCGGCGCGTCTCGCGTCGCCCAGCCGCTTGTAGCCCTCGGGTGTGGGTTTCAGGCCCCGGGCCTCGAGGTCCGCGAGCTCGGACCTCCAGTCGGGCCAGACCCGGCTGAGAAGCTCGGTCAGGCGGGTCTCGCGCTCGACGACAAGAGCAAGCTCGTTGCGGCGGCCGGTGGCTCGGGTCCACGGCAGCTCCGACAGGGCGTCAAAGGCTTCGGACTGAGAGCGTCTCCGCCTGAGCGTCTTCCTCGAGTGGAGTTCGAGGAGCGCCAGCCGCGCCCGGCTCGATTGCCAGTTCATCCTCTTGCCACAAGCCTCCGGCCGCTCACCTTGACTTCCTCCCGTCCGCCTTCTGTCGTCCGAACCAGGCGGTACGTCGTGTTTCCGTGCGCCTTGGCCACTTCGGGCGAGGCGATCATGAGCTGCAGGTCCAGTGCGCTGCAGAGGTCGAAGAGAACGGCAAGGTTGTTCTGCGACAGCCGGCTGGCCTCGTCGAGGAACAGGAAGCGAAGGGATCCGAAGTTCCTCTTGCGGCGGAGGAGGTTCGCGTCTCGCTCCCAGGCGGTCAGCACCACCATCATCAAGGCCGCGCCGACGCCAATCGCTTCTCCTGTAGACAGTCGCGTTGGTCTTGCGCTCTCGAACTCGAACCCGCTCTTGCGCCGGACCTGCACCTGGAGGTTGATGTACTCCCGATAGTCGAGCACCCGGTGGGTCCCGGACTTCCCGCGGCCCCAGCGGCTGAAGATCCTCTCGAGCGCCTCCTCCAGTGGCAGCTCTTCCGAGAACAGCATCGTCTGGACCTCCCGTTCCCTCAGGGCGCGGAGCACCTGCTCCATTGACTCGTCGTTCTCGAGCCGAACCTGAATCTGCGCAATGCCGCCAAAGCCAACATCGCCAAGATCGCGGTTCAGCCGCCTGACCTGCGTTCTGGCCCTTCGAATCTGAACCTCGATTCCACGCTGAATGTCCTCGCTTGACCCCCTCAAATCGCTCTCCTGGCGCTCAAGCCTGGATTCCAGACGCTCCAGCTGGTCTTGCAGCCGCTGCAGCCCCTCATGCGGATCATCGACTTCCGCCAGCTGCGCGGGCAGCCGCCCCATCAGCCAGTTCCTCGCATTCGTCCAGATTTCGAGGCTCGACCAGCAGTAGTCCAAGCTCGACCGTCCGGGGTCGTCCGGAAACAGCGCAAGCAGATGCTCCGTTCCGCCGGCCTTCCTGAGAAGCTCCCTGAGCCTGCCCTCCCTGCGCTGGGCCAACTGCCTCTGTCGCTCCACCTCGTCCGGAGCTGCGCCGGTCTGTCCCGGCAGCCCGGTTTCCGTCCCAAGCTTCCGTCGGCCAACCTCTGCGGACAGGCGCGTCCAGCCTTCGGTCAGGGGCTCGGCCTCCCTCCGCCGTGTGTCAAATTTGCCCTCGGCCTTTTCCAAGGCCTTCGAGGCGTGCCGGCAATTGGTCTCACAGGATCCAACCTTCCTCTCGAGCTGAGAGCTGAGGTCCTCCGTCTCATCCTTCTCTTTCCTGAGACGCTTGATGTCCGTCCGGTTGGCTTTGGCGGCCTCGGGCGTGGGCGCGTCGATTCCTGTTCGTGCAAGTCGTTTGTCCGCCTCCTCGATCTGCTCGCGTGCAAGCTCCATCCGACTGGCCTGGTTCTTTCGGCGCCCCACGGCGTCCCTAAGGCTCGCCGAAGCATCGGCCTCCCTGCGCTGCGCCTTCTGGTTCTCCTTCTCGGCCTGATCCCTCTGCTCGATCAGCCGCGGGACGAGCCGCTCCTGCTGCTCAAGGGCATCGGCCGCATCAGACCAGGCCAGGGCGCTGCGGTTCTTGTTGACATCCTCGAGGGCCTCGATCGCAGCGGCCAGACGGTCTCGGTGCTCGCGAAGATCCTTGGCTTCGACTTGGAGAGCGCCAAGCTTCGAGTCCGTGAGCGGGGGAAACCGGAGGGATTCCCTGGTTTCGTACAGGTCTTTGGCGGAACTGGCACAGCGGCTCACTTCAGCCTGAGCGGCGGTCGCCCGCTCCAGATCCCGCTCGCAGGCCCTGGCTCGTTCCGAATAGTCCGGGGGATCGGCAATCCGCGCGTCTGCCAGCACGGCACGAAGACTCTCCATCCGAGGCAACAGCGCCTCGTGCTCGGCTGCGACGCGACGGATGTCGCGCCGATGGGCGCGCGCTGCGTCCTGGGACCGGGCGATGCGCTCCCGGACAGAGGCGAGTGTGACCTGCGGATCCCCGTCGAGCCATAGGGCGTGGCCGGCAAGCAGCTCCTCGGTGTCGGCCCATTGCCGCTGAAGCAGCCTTCTCCGCACCTCGGCACGATCAAGTTCCTCCGCAGCCGCGTCGGCCTCGCCGCGCAACTCCGCAGCGCGCTGCTCCCTTGCCTTGAGGCCCAGACGAGGGTTCGCCGGAATCCGAGAGACTCTGAGCGCCTCGCCCCCCGGCACAGCGACATCGCGGTCGCCCACTCGGTAATCCCCAGCACTCCCGTCAACATCCACGTCGATCTCGCCGCCCTTCACAAGCCACACGCTTGCGAGCTCTTCGGGTCGGGTTTGAACTGCCTGGGCTGCTTCTTGGGGATCGTCCACTACGATGGCGTCCCTCAGGGAGCCCAGGACTGCCTCGATCAAGCCGGCATCCTCGAGTTCCAGATCGTCAAACCGGCTTGCAAGGAGGTCTCCATCGAGATCTTCCCGGAGCCTCAGAAGGTCGCGGCCGAAGCCTCCGCCAGCCAGCAGGTCGCGTGCCTCCGCCCCGGCGCGGTCGACACGGTCGCCCAGCTGCTCGACAAGCCGCTCGGACCGCTGGAGATCCGCTGCAATGGTCTCGCGGGCCCGGTCGAGATCCTCGCGCGTGTCAAGCGTGTGGGACACATGTGTCCCGACCCGTCTTGCCCGCTCATCCAGCTCGTTCCATGCCGGAATGAGTCCCGTAAGACGTTTCTGTTCCCCATCTGCCTGCTCGATCAGGCGCTCGGCCCCCTCCAGGTCCGCCCGCAAGGCGGCCTCTTTCCGAGTGAGGGCCTCGCGCTTGGCCTCCAACCTCTTCAGGACGGCTGTGATCCGGTCGCCGAACGGCTCGTCTCCGGACTCGACACCAAGTTCCGCAATCCGGGTCTGCGCGCTCGCCTGACACTCGGCCAGTTCACGGACCTCGGCAAGTTCGGTCTCCCTTCGTCCCACCTGCTGGGCCAAGATCTCCAGGCCGCGGTGCCTTCGAAGCAGCTCTTGCGCGGCCTCGTAGAGGGACTCATCCGGAACGGGCTCGTCGCTCATCACACGGACCGCACGCGTCGCCGCTTCCTGGCGCCGCCTCAGTTCGTCCGCATCGCTGATCTGGACATCGCAGTCCCGCCGACGTCGGTCGACCTTCCGAAGTTCTTCCCTGCAGCGCTGCGCTTCGGCGCGGACCTGCGTTTTGGTGACGATTTCACGTTCGAGAAGCCGCTCGGCGTCCTGCTTGCGCCGAACCACCTGCCTGTGGAGTGCGGCCCGATGGTGCAGCTCTTCAAGGCCCATCTGGATCCTCGACACGCCCTCCGACGCCCGGTGATAGCGCTCCGTCGCCTTGGCCAACTGGGCCTGCCGGTCGCGCAGCAGCCGTTCGAGCCTTGCCTCTTCGCCCGCAGCCTCCCGGCATCTCCGCCTGGCCTCATCGTAGGTTCTGCCATGTTTCGCTCTATCCTTCGCCGCGGCAAGCGCTTCTCTCAGCCGAATGGAGAGTTCCCTGGCCTCCTCCAGTTGTGCGGCGAGCCTCCGGTCCTGAGTGCGCACCGAGTCAAGCTCGCCCTCGAGTGCCTTGAGGCGCCGCTCCCACTCATCGCGGACGGACTGCGCCTTGTCCCGGTCTGACTCGGCGGCGGCAAACGCGTCCTGGGCCTGCCGGACTTGCGCAGCCGCTGCCTGGAGCGCGGCCCGGAACATCGCGGCTCCGGTGTCGAACACGTCCCGAATCTCCCCGCGAAGCTCCTGGGATTCCCGGACTTCCGTTCGGGTCCGCCGGCAAGCGCTCAAGTTCGCCTTCATGCGCTGGAGCGTGCTCGCCAGACCCGGCTCCGCCCTCAGCAGGAAGGACCGCAGCTCGGTGGTAAGCGCGTGCGAGATGCCTCCCGTCATGCTGGTCTTCAGCAGGGCATTGAGCTTGCTGCGCTCCCGGTCCCTGGAAAGGCGCAAGGGAGTGACGCCGGAGTCGAAGAGGTCGCTGAAATACTCGCGGGCTGTTGCGTAGGACTTGAAGTGTCCGCCCAGTCGCGTGGCGTTCTCGCGCAGTTCGTTGAGTTCCGGGACGGACTCGGTCTCGTCCTCCGTCAAAACCAGGACCTCATGCAGGGGGATGTCCCCGGCCAGTCCCGTGATCAGGAACGGGGTCGGCAAGACGGACGGCTCGCTCCTCTTGAGCAGGTGAATGCCGGCCAGCAGGCGATCTCCATTCGCAAGTCGGAACTCGATTGCAGAGTACGATGGCCGGCCCGGTTCGCCCAGCCGCCCCCAGATCCCGCGGTCGCCGCCCGTCGCGCCCGACTCCCCGATGTTCATGAAGCGCAGCCTCGACATGTCCGGAAGGAGGACCACGTAGGCGGCGATCATCACGGTGGTCTTGCCCGCGCCGTTGTCGCCCTCAAGGGCAGTGACGTGCCGGTCGATCAGGTAGCGCTCATAGAAGACACCCCGCCAGTTGACGAGGGCCAGCGCCCGGGCACGTATGCGCCTCATCCGGATGCCTCGGCACTCTCGGCGGCCGGACGGCTCAGTCCCGGCAGGTCCCGCCTGCGCACTTCGCCCGCCTCGATCAAACGTTCCAGTGCGGCTTCGCGATCCCCGAGATCGCGGACCGGCTCGCTGAACCGGAGCAGCGAATTCCTCAGCGTGAACCTGTCCCTTTCAAGCTCGATGAACCCGAGCTTGTGAAGATTGCGCAGCGCTTCCTGCACCTTCCTTCGCACCTTCTCCGCACCGACTCTCTCGTCGATGCGTTTCTTCAGACGCGGATTGAGCGCCCGAATCAGTGTCTTTGCGCCGACAAGGCCTTCAAGACGCTGCAGGAGGGCCTCGCGGGTGACGACCTTCTTCCGATTCAGTGTCGCGGGATCCAAGCACATCAGGGCAAGCGTCTGGCCGACCAGCATTTCGCCGACCGAGAGGGTTCTTCGTGGCAATGCGCTTCCCGTCGGCAGGAGATAAACATATCCGTCGGCCTTGGAGACGAGCTGACAGTGAAAACGCAAGTAGAACGGCTCCAGTTGCTTCAGCGCGTCCATCAGGAATACATAGTCCTCGCCGTCCTCCCGCCCGATGTGGCGACCGCGGCGAAGGTCGAGATCGATCCTGGGAAACCGATCGTCCTTGAGAACCTCCGCCAGGTCCCGATACGCGCTGCCACTCACCGGGCGTCCTCCGATTGAGGAATCCGCCAGTCTTCGATTTCCAGCCCGACAGCAACCCGCTGCCAAGGCCGCTCATGCTCCCC
The DNA here is from genome assembly GCA_028819255.1 of Bryobacterales bacterium. Taxonomy (GTDB): domain Bacteria; phylum Acidobacteriota; class Terriglobia; order Bryobacterales; family UBA6623; genus VXMF01. The sequence goes on from JAPPMB010000167.1 coordinate 39,149, forward strand.
CGCTACGCGGCGAAGCCGGGTGACCGCCTCCGCGACTCTGCCGGTGACAAGATACCGGTCCGCCTCCGGGTACTCTGGCAGAATCCGCTCGGTGACTTCGGCAAGCGTGGAGGCACCTGCATGCAGCGCCTCCGCCACCAGCGCATCCAGGTCCACCTCTTCGTCGTCCGGCGGAACCTCCACAATCCTAAGTGTTCGCTCGGTCCTGGCACGCGTGACGGGCGGGCTTTCGACCTTGGATTCCATCGGCCGCAACAGGCGGATCGGATCGCCCCTCGCGACCGCGAGGAAGAAGGGGTCGAACGGCCAGCCGGTGATCTGGTCGCGCAGCCGCTTGCTCAGGGCGCGGTTCGGATCGAGCCGAACGACGTCCCGGAGGAAGGCGTGGGTCTGCTGATAGAAGACCGACCATGCGCTCTGGCGCGCCTTGCCCCATGCGGCAACCCGCTCCACGTGCTGAGACACCTGTTCAACGGCCTCCAGAGCTTTGTCCTGGCCAGCCTCGTCCGCCAGACTCTGCAGTTCGTTCAACTGAATGTGGCACTTGTCCCGGCCGCGCAGCAGAATGTTGTTGAGCTCGCGCAACATCCCCGAGGCCTGCGCGAGCAGGTCCTGGCATTGATCAATCGCCGCATGCCACTCGGCGCTGATCAAGTCGGTGATTTCTTGCCGAAGCTGCTCGTGGTCGGAATCGATTCCCCGCTGGCGGCGTTCGATCCCGAGTACGCTGTCTCGAACGACCTCCCTCATTGGGACCACCACTTCCTTGCGCCACTCCTCCTCGGTCCCGGCCCGCCGGGCGGCGAAGAGGATCTCGGTGAGCCGAGCGATCAGCTGGTTCATGAGAAGCTCGAGACTCTCCGTAGTGAGGGTATCGTTCTCAACGATGGACGAAATCATCGAAGTCGCCAAGTGGGTTAGCGCATAGTCGCCCCTCTCTGCGATTCCCGCGCCGTCGACCCGCGCGAGCATGCGCTGCTCGCTCATCCGTCTCAGTGTGTGCGACGCGCGGGTTCGGAGATTGTCACCCCCGGGATCGAGGGTCTCGCAAACCACCATGAACAACTCGATCAGCTCGCCCTCGCTAAAGTTGTATTCCTGTTCCCTCTCCGCCTGGAGCTTGACAGCAGCGAGAAAGCAGAGGTCGAGGGTCTTAAGGTCGATGGCGTAGTTGCTCGCCGCAAGACCGGAGAGGATCTGGTGTGGGTCCTGCTTCATCCGGTGTCTCCATGTCGCGCCGGCCCTAGCCGACTGCCGACCAGCCTGGGTGTCAGGTGACAGCCGTCGACAGCCCGGTTCCGGCTAAACGCAAGTGCGGGGCGCGAGGCAGCCATCCGAGTCGAGACGCGATTCGTTCCTGGGACCGAACGAAAGGGCCCAGTGCCCCTCACGCGTGTGCGAGAACCCCCTCCGATCAGTATCTATCGCTCGGAGCCAAGGAGTCGCAACCGAAAGGGCATCTCTCTCCAAGCGTCGCAATCCTTCCGCCCACCCCTAACGCAGACACGATTATCGGACACCCCCTCGCGTGGGGAGACCCGAATTTCTCAGATCCCGACCACGATGCAGCAGCACGGACGATCGACCGAGCGTTCGGAAGCTCGTTTGGATTCGGCGCGTGCGACTTGCGCCGAGGTGTAAATTCTCTGCAAGGTCACGCAGATTCTCAGCATCCACCCTGCCATGAGGGAAACAGGTCCGGGATCCGCTCCGTCAATTCTTCCATGGACCGAGGAGCAAGACCAATGATGAGACAGGTCCTGATCCTGATGGCGGCGCTGGCGTTGCCGATGAGTGCCGAGGACTCCGGCTGTCCGACCGACGCGTTCATGGACGTGACCAGAACGGCGGGCGCGGGTGAGGGCTACCCCAGACCCAGGCTGGAGGTGCAGTGCGAGGGAGGCTCGCTGGTCGTCTTCAGCAACGCCATCCCGCACTACCGGTTCGTACAGATCACGCCCAACCCGCTGCTTGAGCTGAACCGCAACTACCGCATGCCCCTCGATCCCAGGCTGGCCGAGGAACCCAGCCCGCTCCCACTCTTCGGCCCGTCCGGCGTGGCGATCAACGGCATCCCGATCTTCGGTCCCAACGAAGGCCCCGTGCCTCCGCCCGGCTTCGGCGATCCGGTCTACAACTCGATCATGGACGCGTGCATGGGGCACACGGCGCGGGAGTACCACTACCACGCACTCGTCCAGTCCTGCTTCGGAACCGATTCCGAGCCAGACGAGCCCTCGCCGATCCTCGCCTTTGCGTCCGACGGCTTCCCCGTATACGGCCCGTTCGGGTGCGTCGACTCTGAATGCTCCAAGGTGATCGAGTTCAAGAGCAGCTGGGAGCAGCTGCGGAGCCCAGAAATCGACGCCTGGGACGCGTACCGGTTCACTCCGAGAGAGGGTTCGGAATACCTTGATCGATGCAACGGTCACAGCGGCGAAGACCACGGCGGGGCCTACCACTACCACGCCACGGCGACCTGGCCCTATGTCCTTGGCTGTTTCGCGGGGACGCCTTCCTTCGGCTCGGAGCAGGAGAATCGCCAGATGTCGGGGACACCCCGACGAGGTCGCGGGCCGCAAGCCGACCCTCGCCCGAGCGCCGAGCAGATTGCGAAGGCGGCCGGCGCGTTGGGAATCGACCAGACGAGCCTTGCAGAAGCGCTCGGCGTGAGCGGCGACCGCATCATTCCGGTGAGCTACGCGTCCGCGGCGAGAGCCCTCAACATCGACTATCAGGCTCTGAGCCGCGCGCTTGGCGTCGAACCGCAGTTCAACCCGCGGCGACGGGGAGCAGGCCGGAGAAGAGGGGAACCCGGGCGAGGGCAGGGTCCGCGGTTCCGGAGGCCGGAGCCAAGGCCGTAGCAACGCGATGCACTCGTGCGAATCAATCCCTCGTTCGGCGGAAACCATGCTCGTCGAGAGCGGAATGCCGGCGAGACTTCGCCAATGCGAATCCCCCTTTGCTGAGAGCGGCTCTCAATTCGGCTGGCAGCAACCGGAGCCGGATCGCGGCCCCGCGTAATGGGGCCTGAAGCAAGGCCGCGGAGAAGGCGCCCCGGGCGCTCACGGCTCCCGTGCCCGCAGCGGACAAGACACAAGAGACGATGAAAGCGGGAAACAGGACGGGCCGCACCTTGTACCGATCGGCGGTCGGCATCGCGCTCGCGACGGCGCTCATCCTCGGCTGGGTGGCTGCCGGCGTCGGTGTGATCGGGGCGGATGGCGACCCGTCCGACATGATGTACGGCGGAGTGGTTGCTGTCGGAGTGATCGGCAGCATCGTCGTGCGCTTCCGGCCACAAGGAATGTCGCGCGCGCTGTTTGCAACGGCCCTTGCCCAGATGGTGGTTACCGTGATCGCGCTGGTCGCCGGTCTGGGCCTCCCTGCGAGCCCGCCGATGGAACTTCTGCTCGTAAACGGGTTCTTTGTCGTCATGTGGGTCGGATCAGGCTGGCTCTTCCGAGCCTCAGCAAGCGGGCAGTAGCCCGTGGGGCGGGCCCGCGGCGTTAGGACGCCAGCCGGCGGTCGAACGGACTACGCCTCTACAGACGGCGGCCTCAGGACACTCTCGATGCCGAGGTGCGCCTGGCACTTCCGAATGCGCCGGACCAGTGAACGACCACCCCTGTCCGGACGGTGCTTCGAGGGTGTCCGGCGGATGCCGACTGCACCGAGCTTTCCGCCCGCGTCACCTGTCCGACAAACTCCCCATCCCTCGGGTCTCTGACATTCCGTCCCTGCAGGCGAAGCCTCTCGACTAGTGTTCGGGAACCTGCATACCTTCAGCGCCGGCTCGATCCGGCTGCACATCTCTGCGGGCAAGACTCCCCACGACGCGGACATGCGACCAACTCCCCAAACGCCTGGACTTCGCTTGAAGGCAACACGTGTCCACCATTCACACCGGAGACACGAACGAGGCAGCCGACCCGGCGCCGTTCGTGAAGCGGGCAGGACGAGTTCGCACCGGTCTTTCCACAATTCGGCGGCTATGTGTATCTATGATATGCTTTTCTGCATGCGGGTTACATTGAACATCGATGATGAACTGTACCGCCGGATAAAGAGGCGCAAGGCTGACACAGGGCAGACGATCACGTCTCTGGTGCATGATGCAGTCCGCATGTACTTTGCGCGATGTGTGGACGAGCCAAAGCCTGATACGGAGCTCCCTGTCTTTCACGGCACCGGAGTCCTTCCTGGCATTGACCTGTACAGCAACAGCAGCCTGCTGGATGCCATGGAGGGGCCGGATGATCCTGACTGACGTCTGTGTGCTCGTCGCCGCATACCGGGACGAGCATCCGGAGCACAGCCGCTGCCGGCACTTTCTGCAGACGATGCTGCTCGGGGAGGAGTCCTTCGGCGTGTCTGACCTCATTCTGAGCGGATTCCTGCGGATCGTTACGAATCCCCGAATCTTTGCCCAGCCGTCCCCGCCCGAGCACGCCATTCGGTTCGCCGAGAGTCTGCGCAGGCAGCCCCACGCGGTGCAGGTCAGTCCGGGTCGGCGCCACTGGCAGCTCTTCCTGAGCCTGTGCGAGGAGGCTGTTGCAAGAGGGAATCTGGTTCCGGACGCGTTCTTCGCGGCGATGGCGATCGAGTCCGGTTGCGAGTGGATCACGCTTGATGGGGACTTTGCCCGCTTTCGGGCTCTTCGATGGCGGACGCCTCCGCGGATTCAGGCTCCCACTCCCACTGTTCACTACGCGACTCGTTCGACGGTTGCACGCCGTGACGGTTGACGGGATTCCATCGAGCGTCCCCCCGGCGCCAGCACAAGGTCACTGGCCGGGCAATTCGCATTCCTGACTTCACGCCGGGAGCCCGCATGGCGGTAAGTGTGCCTAGGAAGCGACCTTCAGTCCTCAGCGGGATCACCCAGGAGCCGCTGACCTTCGGTCCGGCGGTGGTCTTGGCGGACGTTGACGGGCAACGTCAGCGGACGGGATCCGACTGGACCGAACGATCAGTCTCCGGAGGAAACCGCAATCGTCCGGGCGAATCCTCGGCAGCAGGGGTCCCAGCCGACGGGATCCGACTGTCAGGCGCCCCGTGCTGGAGTCACGAACCTCGCACCCAGGCGCGGCAGGCCGCCATGGGTTCGCTCCGCTCGGGCCCGCCCTCGATGCCCGGGCGGCGCCGCCCACCGCCTCATAGGGGCGGCTCCGTCACCCCGTAGGTAGCTCGCAGGCGCTTGAGCTCGGCCACCAGACTTGCGGTCAGCTCCTCCATGCCGCGCTGCCCGTATACGCTCTGAGTCTCCTCGGGATTGCGCTCCGTGTCGTACAGTTCCCACTCGTCGCTCTCGTAGAACCGGATCAGCTTGTAGCGATCCGTGCGAACCCCCTCGTGGGCCGGCACGCCGTGCGCGACCTGACTCTCGTAGTAGTGGTAGTAGAACGACTTGCGCCAGTTGCGCGGCGTCGTGCCCGTCAGGATCGGAACGAGGCTGCGCCCCTGCATGTCGGGCGGCACCTCCACGCCGGCAATCTCCAGAAACGTCTCGGCATAGTCGAGATTGGACACTAGGTCCCTGTTCGATCCTCCCGGCTTCACAACGCCCGGCCACCTCACGACCAGAGGCGTCCGCAGCGACTCCCTGTACATCCAGCGCTTGTCGAACCATCCGTGCTCGCCCAGATAGAAGCCCTGGTCCGAGCTGTAGACCACCACCGTGTTGTCAGCCAGCCCTGTCTCGTCGAGATAGCGCAGAAGGCGCCCGATGTTGTCGTCCACCGAGGCGATGCAGCGCAGGTAGTCCTTGATGTAGCGCTGGTACTTCCAGCGAATCAGATCCTTCCCCTGGAGGTTGGCTTCTTGGAAAGCCCGGTTCTTGGGGCCGTAGACCGCATCCCAAACCGCCTTCTGCGCGGGATTCAGGCGCCCGTAGCTGTTCATCCACTGGCGAAGCACGCGATCGTCTTCCGGCGTGTCCGGGGGAGGATTGATCTTCAGGTCATGCGCGGAGACCATGTGGCGGCCGATCTCCATGCGATTCTTGGCCGCCGGCGAGGCTCTCCCCGAGTAGTCGTCGAACAGCGTGGGCGGCTCCCAGACGTGCTGGCCGTCGTACAGCGACAGGTGCTCCGGGCCGGGCATCCAGTTCCGGTGCGGCGCCTTGTGCTGGCTCATCAGCATGAACGGCCTGTCCGGATCCCGTCGGTTCTTCAGCCAGTCCAGCGAGAGGTCCGTGATGATGTCGGTGGTGTAGCCCTCGTGCCGGCGCCTCGTGTCATCCGGGCCGACGCGCATGTCCGGGTTGTAATAGGCGCCCTGCCCCGGCAGGACCTCCCAGGCGTCGAATCCGGTGGGCGCCGTCTTCAGGTGCCACTTGCCGAAGATCGCGGTCTGGTAACCGGCGGCCTGCAGCAGCTTGGGAAACGTCTGCTGGGAGCCGTCGAACCGGAGCCGATTGTTGAGCACGCCGTTGAGGTGGCTGTGCTTCCCGGTCAGGATCACGGCGCGGCTGGGCGCGCAGATCGAGTTCGTCACGAGCGCCCGGTCGAAGCGCATCCCCTCCCGGGCGATGCGGTCGATGTTCGGCGTGTGATTGATCATCGAGCCGTAGGCGCTGATGGCCTGATACGCGTGATCGTCGGTGAAGACGAAGAGAATGTTGGGCTGGTCGGCCGCCCGGACGGAAGTCGAGGCCGAAAGCAGGGCCGCAATGGCAAGCAGGCGAGTCACGAACCGCATTCTATCCGACCGCGCCCGCCCCCCCCCGCATTCCGCCGGCAGACCGTCCAAGTCCATACAATGGGCATGGAGTGGGCGACACCCTCATCGAGGTGCGGAACCTGACGTTTCGCTACCCGGACGGCACCGCGGCGCTGCGGGATGTGAACTTCCTTCTGCACAGGGGGGAGACGGTCGCCGTGTTCGGGGCCAACGGTTCGGGCAAGACCACGTTCCTCAGCCACCTGGTCGGACTGCTGGAGGGTGAGGGCAGCGTAGACGTTTGCGGCATGCGCGTGAGCGCGCGCACCTTGGCGGAGGTCCGCCAGCGCGCCGGGATGCTGTTCCAGAACTCTGACGATCAGATCTTCATGCCCACAATCGAGGAGGACGTCGCGTTCGGCCCTCTCAACATGGGGCTCGACTCGGAAGCTGTGAGGGCGCGGGTGGACCGCGCCCTCAGCCAGGTCGGCCTGAACGGGGAACGCAACCGGCCGCCCCACCGTCTCAGCGCGGGTGAGCGGAGGAGGGCGGCACTTGCCGGGGTTCTGGCGGTGGAGCCGGAGATCCTGCTGCTGGACGAGCCCGCGACATTCCTGGACCCGCCGGCGAGACGAGCCCTGGTTCGCACTCTCCGGTCGTTGCCTCAGGCGAAGATCCTGGTCACGCACGAAGTAGGCTTTGCAGATGCCCTTGCCACCCGTGCTGTCTTCTTCGAAGAAGGCCGCATCGTGGCCGAAGGCGGCGTTCGTGAAATCGCCGACCGCTTTGACTGGCACTGAGTGAGCCGGAGCCCTACCGGCGGTAGACGGGCGCTGCGCGTCCATCCGCGCCACGACCGGGTCGAATCGCTCCAGCGGCTCGGCACCGGTTGCTGTCCCTTTCCGCGAGACGTTCTCCCGTTCCCCGATGTCCCCCGCGAGGGCGCACGGTTTCGCGCGGGAATCCTGCCGGCACCGCAGGAGCTGCAAGCCTGCCCGCCGGGAATCCCTTCGCCGCTTGGCGACGCTGGATGGCGCCGCGTGCCGGAGCGGTCCGCGAGGCTGAGTGCCCCTGCCGTGGCGGGGCGGCGGTCGAACCGCAATCGGCGTCCGGAATCGAGGACGCCCGAAGTGGGAGAAACCCGTTTTCCCGCCTTGCGGCCTCACTCGGCGGAGCGCCAGCCGCGGGGATCCTCAACGTTCCCGCGATTCATTGTCCGGAGGGCGGCGGCGAGCGCTGCCCGCCTGTCGGGAAAGCGCGACGAAACGTCGTAGGACTCGTTCGGGTCGAGGTTCAGGTCGAACACGAACGGACCGTGCCTGGCGGGCCAATAGGCACTGTTCTCGCTTCGGTGCCGATCGACGTACTTGAGATTGTCCGGGCCGAGAACGCCCACAAAATCGCCGCCCCTCACGAAGAACAGCCGCCTTCCGGGCTCGGAAATCTCCTCGCCGCGCAGCATCGGAGACAGGTCCGTCCCGTCGATGACCCGGTCGCCCGGCGGAGCAATCCCTGCGACCCGCAACAGAGTGGGAAAGAGATCGATGGCCATGGCGGGGCTCTCGATCTCGCGCGAGGCCGGAATCACTCCGGGCCAGGACGCGATGAACGGAACCGTCTGGCCCCCGCCGAAGGTGTTGTTCTTCCGACCCCGGCGGTGCCCCGGAGATCCTTCGTGCCAGGGGCCGTTGTCGCTCGTGAACACGAACAGCGTGCTCCCGGCAAGCCCCCGTTCGGCCAGCCGCTCGCGAATCCGGCCGACACTCCAGTCAAGCTCCTCGACACAGTCGCCGTAGGCCCCGGCGGTGGACCGGCCGGCGAAACAGGGGCTCGAATGCACAGGATCGTGCGGAAACGGGGACGCATAGTAGACGAGAAAGGGACGGCCGGAAGAGTTGTCGATGAACTGGAGGATCTCGCTCGTGAACGTCCTTGTCAGGGTGGTCTGGTCTGCCGGGGCCTCGATCGCGACAGCTCCGTCGCGGTAGATCGCGTACGGCTTCATGTCGTTGGAATAGTAGCTGCCGAAGAAGTGGTCGAAGCCCTTCTCCGTGGGCAGGTGCGGGCTGCGGTCCCCGAGATGCCACTTTCCGAACATCGCTGTTGCGTAGCCGCCGCTCTGCAGCGCCTCCGCAATGGTTATCTCGTCAGGCGGAATCCCCCGGACACCATGGGGGAAGCCCAGCGAGTTCACGAGCAGGCCCACTGCAGTCCCCGAAGGGAAGAACACGGAATGCATGAAGCCCCGCGTCGGGTACCGGCCGGTAAGGAGACCGAATCTCGATGGCGTGCATACGGGACTCGCGGAATGAAAATTGACGAATTTGGCACCGTCTCGAGCCAGAGCGTCCAGATGAGGCGTCCGAATGGCCCGGGAGCCGTAGCCGGAAAGGTCGCCGTACCCAAGATCGTCTGCCAGGACCAAGACGATGTTCGGAGCCGTCTCCGCGGCACGTCCCTTGATCGATTCCAGATACCGGCGATGCTGCTCCTGGCGAATGTCCGCATCGCCACGGGCGGTCCACAGTGCCATCGCAACGAGAGCCAGGACCGCACAGACCGGCAGGCAGACCAAGATTAGCCCAATTCGAAGCAGAACGGTTCGCAACGGGATTCCCGAGAAAGACTGGTTCGGGCAACCGGTTCGGCGTCGCGTCGCAGCGGGACATCCGCTGACCAGTCCGAACTCCAGAGTAACCGACAGGCGGTCCGACGCTGGGGCGACGGACTGGGCCGCTTCATGGGGCGGCCTGGAAGGAGTTGAAGCCACTGACGGAGGCCCTCGTTCCGGCATCACTGCTTTCGACGGCTACGGAAGACGCCACACTTCATTCGCAACCCGGACGCAAACGGAGCGTCGTTCCAGGGACGGAGCCATTCCCTGCGATGGCCGGGGTCCGGCGGCAACCACGATAAGGGCCCCGTGCCGCAGCCCCTCCTGCGTGAATGCGTCGTCCCGGCAAGCGTGACCTCGAGGCGGCCGGCACCGTTGGATGCCGGGCGGAACGCCAACTAAGATGGATTTAGTTCGGCATCCTGCCGGGGCTGCGCGATCCGAACTCCATGCCACTCCCCCTCCCGAAATCGCGTAGGGCCATCGGTCTGTGCGTCTTGGCGCTCGCCGCCGCCGCATCGTCTCTCCTGTACCTGGTGTCCCAGCCCGGAATCCTGTTTCTGGGATTTCCCGGCATGTACCGCTTCCTGCTCGCCGAGAGCTCCCAGCGAAGCGGCGTCCGCTATGCCTACTGGGACCCCGAGGAAGTGGACGATCCCGGCCTTGGCAAGCCGGACTTCCGTCGCTACAAGGCAGTCTTTGTCAGCGGGCGCCGCTCCGACCCGCTCCCCCGACCGGTGCGGGAGGCCCTGCACGAAGCCGGCGAGGCCGGCACAAGGGTCATTGTCCTGCCCGCGCACGACGCGCCCCGACTGGACGTGGGGAATGCGGACTTCGAGGGTGTCGACCGCTGGGTGGACGACTACTGGCGTTTCGGCGGGGTCGAGAACATGACCCGGCTCCTGCAGACGGCGGCTGCCCGCTACCTGGGAGGTGACTCGGAGAAGCTGCCGCCGGTGCCGACTCCAGACGACGGATACTACCATCCCGACGCCCCCTCGCTCTTCACCTCGACCGTCGAATATGCGCAATGGTACGAATCGTCAGGCCGCTCGCGGAGGAATGCGCCGAAGGCGCTGATCGACTTCGCGGACGGCTGGAGGCTTGGCATGAGCGAAGCCACAGACGCCGTGATCAGGGCCTTCGAGAGCGACGGCTTCAATGTCGCCTCGATCTTCGGCACGGCCCAGGTTGCACCGTTCGCCTTGGAATATCGCCCCGACATCCTCATTTCCCGACGGCACGGGCGCTGGTGGCTAGGACAGCAGGGGGTGGAGGTGCTGGACCGGAAGCTGAATGTTCCGCTGCTGCGCGGATTGTCCCTGCTGTTCACGGGAGAGTCATTCAGTGAATACCAGCAGACGCGGGCAGGGATTCGAGACGCGGGCCTGATCATGGGCGCCATGGTCCCCGAGCTGGACGGCGCCATTCAGCCGACCTTGATCGAAGGGCTCGACTCTGTGTGGTACGGGAGGCGCCATGAGGCCTTCCGCGACGAGCGAATCGCTTTGCTTGTCGATCGCGCCAGGCGATGGGTCCGGCTCAGGAAGATGCCGAACGCCGAAAAGAGGATCGCAATCATCTACGTTTCCGGCATCGGCAAGGGGCGCATCACGGCAGCAGGGCTGAACGTGCCGCAAAGCATGATCCGGTTCCTGGCAGCCCTGCAGCGGGAGGGCTACCGGATCGAGGGCGCACCCGCCAAAGAAAGGGCGCTGCTGGACGAGATGCTGGAGAAGGGACGCAATGTCAGTCTGGGGCGCCCCCGAGACCTGCGGCGGCTTGCCGAACGCGAGGGTGTCCTGCTCCTGCCGGTGGAGGGTTACGAGGACTGGTTCGGGGCTCTGCCCGAGGCCATGCGCGCCGAGGTCGAGGAGGCGTTCGGCCCTCCGCCCGGGAATCTGATGGTGCTGGAGGGCGGCGGCGAACGCCATTTCGTCGTGCCCAAGCTGGACTACGGGAACGTGATCGTCCTCCCGCAACCCGTGAGGGGGGCGAACATGGACGCAAGCCTTCAGCACGACGACAGCGTTCCCCCCCCGCATCAGTACCTGGCGGTCTACTGGTGGCTCAGGGAGGTCTGGAAGGCGGACGCGATCGTCAACTACGGCACCCACGGAACCCACGAGTTCCTGCCCGGACGGCCGCTGGGGCAGCTTTCGGACGACTGGTCCGACCGGACCATCAGAGCGCTGCCAAGTCTCTATGTCTACGTCATGGACAACGTGGGTGAGGCGCTGATCGCAAAGCGCCGCGGCACGGCGGTCACAGTGAGCTATCAGGTCCCTCCGGTCGATGCCGCGGAGATTCTCCAGGAGGATGCAGACGCGGCAGCCCTCTATCGGGCGATCGGCCAGTTCCAGTCGGTCCGGGACGGCGCTCTCAAGGAAAGGCTGCGCGAGCAGGTTCGCAGCTTGGCGCGAGAGCAGGGATTCGACCGGGATCTTGGCGAGGAGTGGGACGGATCCCCGCCCGGCGACGCGGAAATTGAAAGACTTGGCCGCCACATCCACCTGATCGAGGAAGACCGGATTCCCGTTGGTCTCCATGTGCACGGCGAGGTGACGCCTTCCAGCGATGTCGCGCCCATGGTCGCCGCGATGCTCGGAGACGAGTTCCTGACAGCCTTCGGGTGTGCGGACGGCATGGGGGCGCGGGACTGCGAGTCCGAGTCCAGGCGGCGCGCCGCGGAGGCCGTGCGGCGGTCGCTGGACGGAGGCCGGCTCCCGGCCGCGGTGCGGGCGGCTTCCGAGCGCCTTGACGAAATTGCCGGAGCCTTCGCCCGGGCGCCCGACGAGATCGGTCACACCCTTGACGCGCTCGAGGGAGGGTACGTGCCTCCTGGAGGGGGAGGCGACCCCCTGCGTAACCCTGCGGCGCTGCCGGCCGGTCGCAACCTGTACGGAATCAACCCCGCAGAGGTTCCGACCAGGGCGGCCTGGGAGCTCGGCGTCGACCTGGCCGATCAGCAGCTGGAAGCCGAGCGGGCCAGGCTCGGCCGCTGGCCGCGACGAATCGGCTTCACTCTTTGGAACACGGAGCTGATCCGGCAGCACGGCACGGATCTGGCGCACGCCATGTACCTGATCGGGGTCCGTCCCGTCTGGGACCACCGCAGCGTCGTGGAGGATGTGGAACTGATTCCGGCCGAGGAGCTCGGACGACCGCGCGTGGACGTGGTGATCCAGGCCGCCTCTCTGTTCCGCGACACGTTTCCGGACCGGATGAGACTGCTTGACAGGGCCGCCCGTCTCGCCGCGACGGCAACGGGTGCGGAGAACTACGTCGCCGAGCACTCCGCCGAGGCAGAGCGGCGACTCAAGAAGTCGGGCATGGCTGCATCGGACGCCCGCATCCTGGCGGGCGCCCGGGTCTTCGGCAACTCGGCCGGAGGGTACGGCACCGGGCTGGTGGCATCGATCGAGCGCAGCGGGAACTACGCCTCCACGGAGGGGCTGACCGAATCGTACGTGGCCCGGACCGGGGCCGTCTACACGGAGGGCTTCGACTGGGGCAAGGCTGTGCCGGAGGCGTATCGCACCCACCTTCGGCACACCGACGCGGTCACGCTGAGCCGGTCCACGAACGTTGTCGGCGCACTCACGCTGGACCACTACTTCGAGTACTTGGGCGGCATGACGATGGCGGTCCGCGACACGACCGGCACGGCCCCCGAGACCTACCTGGCCGATGTCCGCAGCGCCGGAGATCCTCGGGTTGAGACGGCTCGCGAGGCCCTCGCCCGCGGGCTGAGGGGCAAGTTCTGGAATCCCAAGTGGATTCGGGAGCTGCAGCGGGAAGGATTCTCCGGAGCGGTCGAACTGTCCCAGACCGCAACGAATCTCTTCGGCTGGCAGGTGACCCGGCCCGAGGCGGTCGCCCCGGAGGTTTGGGACCGGGTCCACGAGGTCTACGTGAACGATTCCCTGGGGCTCGGCATTCCGGACTGGTTCGATGCGGAGAACCCTTTCGCCTACCAGGAAATGGCCGCCATCCTGCTCGAGTCGGCCCGCAAGGGATTCTGGACGCCCGACACGGAGGCGCTCGAGCGCCTCGCCCTCGACTACGTGGCGTCCCTGCAGCGGAACGGGGCGTCGGGGAGCGTCCGCACGACCGGAAACCGCCCGTTCGAGGAGTTCGTCGAGCTGCGTGTCGCCGCCTCGGCGCACCCGGAGCTCGTCTCGGTGCTGCGGGACGAGCTTCGCGACGGCGGCGGCCATCAGGTTGAGGGCAGGCGGCTGGTGGAGCGGGCCCCCGAGCCCAGGCAGGATCCGGCAACAATCGGCCTCACGGCCGGTTTCATTGCGCTCGGAGCACTGCTCGGCGTGTTCGTTCTGGGCTGGCGCCGGACCCGGTAGGCGCCGGAACGGCGCGCCCGGAAGCGGCCCTGAGATCCGTTGCTATACTGCGCTTAACCCACGCCGCCATGGTGAGCCGCGTCGTCGCGGAGGAAGCGCCGGGGTGGCCTGCCGCTGACGTGCCAAAGACCTTCTACATCGAGACCTTCGGCTGTCAGATGAACGTTCACGACAGCGAGAAGGTGCGGGGGCTTCTCGAGGCCCGCGGCTACAGCCAGGTTCCTTCGCCCGAGAAGGCCGGCATGCTGCTGTACAACACCTGCAGCATTCGCGACAAGGCGGAGCAGAAGGTCTTCTCGCGTCTGGCCGGTCTGAAGCGACGATCTTCAGGCAAGACCATCGGCGTCCTGGGCTGCGCCGCCCAGCACAACGGCGAGGCCATCTTCAAGCAGGCACCCCATGTGGACTTCGTCTGCGGTTCCGCCAGCTACAACGCCCTGCCCACGATTCTCGATCGGGTGGAGTCGGGCGAGTCCGGCGTCACCGGCCTGCACCTCGACACCAATGAGACGTTCGACACGCCGCGCATCGAGCGCGACCGCCCCTATAGCGCGTTCATCACCATCATCGAGGGCTGCGACAAGAACTGCGCCTACTGCGTGGTGCCGTTCACCCGAGGGCCCGAGCGCAGCCGCGAGAGCGGGGCGGTGATGGCCGAAGCCCGGGACCTCGCGGGTCGCGGCTACACGGAAGTCACGCTGCTCGGACAGACCGTCAACAGCTACAGGGACCCCTCGCCCCCGGGGTGGAGCTTCGCGCGGCTGCTGGACGAGATCGGGCGGCTGCCGCGAATCCGGCGCGTCCGGTTCACCACGTCGCATCCGGGGGATTTCTCAGCGGACATCGTCTCTGCCATTGACGGCAATCCCTCGCTGTGCGACTGGGTCCATCTCCCCGTCCAGTCCGGCTCGAACAGCGTGCTTCGCGCGATGCGGCGAACGTACAGCCGCGACCAGTACCTGCGCCGCGTCGCCATGCTGAAGGCGGCAGGCAGGACGATCGAGCTGAGCACGGACATCATCGTCGGATTCCCAGGCGAGACCGAAAGGGACTTTGAGGAGACGCTCTCGTTGCTGGACGAGGTCGAGTACGCATCTGTCTACTCGTTCAAATACTCGCCGCGCAAGGGGACTTCCGCCGCGGAGATGCCCCAGGTGCCCGAGCAGGAGAAAGGGCGGCGTCTTCGAGAACTGCAGGAGCGCCAGCGCCGCATCCAGCTGCGGCGGAACGCCGCGCTGATCGGGCGCGAAGAGGAAGCCCTCGTCGAGCGTCGGAACCGGAAGTACGGCCAGTGGGTCGGTCGCACCTCCCAGAACCGTGTCCTCAACTTCACCGATCCGTCGGCGCTCGCTCCAGATCGGGATCTGCGGGGCACCTATTGCCAAGTCCGGGTCACAGCGTCCGGCCCCAATTCGCTAGTCGGCGAACTCGTGTCCGCCGAGTCCCAGCCCGCATTCCACGGGCTTCACGTGCTGAACTGAAGGAGATCACGATGGCGGATGTCGAGATGAGAATCTGTGGCCTTATGATGGATCCGATCACAAACATGCCGATCGTGGTCCTCAAGGACCGGGCCAACAAGACCGTGCTGCCGATCTGGATCGGCGTGTACGAGGCAAACGCGATCGCATTGGAGATCGAGAAGGTCGCCACGCCGCGGCCGATGACCCACGACCTCTTCCGCAACCTGCTGATCGGCTGCGACGCATGGATCGAGCGCGTGGTGGTGAGCGAACTGCGCGACGACACCTTCTTCGCCGTCATTTGGATCGAACAGAGCGACGGAGCGATGATGTCGATCGATTCCCGGCCGAGCGACGCGCTGGCGCTCGCCTTGAGGCTTGACTGCCCGATCTACGTCAGCGAGCAGGTCATCACATCGTCCAAGCTGTCGCCCACGCTCAACGACAAAGCGAACAGCGAAGAGCTGCGCAAGTGGCTCGAGAACCTCGGCGAGGAGGATCTCGGCCAGTACAAGATGTGAGGCGAAGGGCTCCGCTGCCTTGACGACCGTCAGACCACCGGCCCGCGGTGCTCGCCCAGTTCGGCGGCGCGCCTCTTGCCGTCCTGCATCGCCTCGCTGAGTTCCGTTCCCTCGAGCGGCTTGTACGCCTGGACCACCCCTACGGCCTTCTCGAGCTCGGCCACCGACTTCATGCCCATGATCGCCACGGACAGGCCTGGAATGCCCAGCGCGTACCGCACGGCCCGTCCGTAGTGCGGGTCATCCGAGAGGATTGCGCCGTCTCCCGTTGCCCCGCCGAGAACCTTCATGGCGACGATGCCGATCCCGCGGTCCGCGGCCTCCCTGAAGAGAGTTCCCTCGAAGTCGTAGATGTGCCGATCGATCGGATTTACGGCCGCCATGACGGCCTCGACCCGTCCCGAGCGAAGGATGGGCAGGGCCCGGCGCGGTCTCAGGTGACAGGTCATGCCGACATGACGCACCAAACCCTTCTTCTTCAGGGCCTCGAGGGCGGCTAGAGCGCCGTCGTCACCGAGCAGGATGTCGAGGCTCGGGAAGCGGTCCGTCCGTCCGACGTTGTGGACGTGGACCAGGTCGAAGTACTCCGCCTTCGTCTTCTGGATGCTCTCCTGGACCTGCCAGGTGGCGTCCTGCCTGGAGGTCGCCTCGACCTTGGTCACCAGAACGAACTTGTCGCGCCTGCCCTTGAGGGCGGGCCCGAGCCGTCGCTCGGACTGCCCGTAGATCGGCGCCGTGTCGAGATAGTTCACCCCGTAGTCGGCTGCCGCGGCGATGACGTTGTTGACCTCCATCTGGCTGACGCCCTCGCGACCGAGCGGGGAAGTTCCGATTCCGAGCACACCGACGCTGAGTCCGGTCTTGCCGAGCGGCCGCTTGCGGACCTGCTCCGCTTTGGCCGGGACTCCGGCAGCCAGCGCGCCGGCGAATGCGGCGGTCTTTCCAAGGTCTCTGCGGGTAATCTGCTCCATGAATGGCCTCTGGTGACATTCTAGGAAACTTCGGGACCGGTGTGCCCGATTATGTGAGACTTCACAGAGTTGGGCGCTCACCGCCGCGCCACTGCCGGAGCCGCCGCCAGCGGCGTGCTTGACCGGGTCGGCCCACAGACTCCAGCCCGTTGGTGGCGGCCGGCCCGGGCCTGCCGGCTTTCACGGACCACTTGGACTGCTCCTCACAGGCTGCCCAATGCAAGCGCGAACCCCTGTCACGGCCTCCATGCCCCTGCGGGGCTCCGTACTCTGAGAACCTCCGGCATCGGCGAAGCTCTCGCTGGCGATGGGCTAGGATGATGAGGGTTGAGGCTGGGCCGCCATTCAAGAGCCCATCTTCTCGAGGCGCTTCCAGGGGCACGGCATTGGGATGGCAGTGAACCGGCGGGTCGTTCTGAAGGGGATCGGCGGTGCGCTGACGCTGCCGCTCCTGGAGACGAGCGAGGCCGCAACGGCGCGCCCGCCGATGCGGTTCCTTGTCGTGGGGAACCCCCTCGGAATGCATCCGGAGCACTTCTTTCCGGCAGAGTTCGGCACCCGCTTCATGCTTCCCACGACCCTTCGATCTCTCGAATGGGTCCGGGACCGGCTCACGATTGTGTCCCATTCCGACCACGGAATGAACAACGGCCACGGCCGCGAGATCTCGTTCCTGAACGGGGTCCTGCCCGAACACAGCTCGGCCTACGCCGAGAAGAATGTCTCGGTCGATCAACTCATGGCCCGCCGAACGCAGGGCCGCGTCCGCTTTCCGTCCGTTCACGCGGCACTGGGGAGCGGAATCCGGATGAGCTGGACAGCCAACGGCATCGATCTGAAGCCGTTCACCGACCCACACAAGCTGTTCGACCATCTCTTCCTGAACCTGACCGCCCAGGAGAAGGCCGTCCGGCGGGAGATGATCGCACGCAACCGCAGCGTGCTGGACGCGGTCGGCGATCAGCTCGCAGGTTTGAAGCGGCGCGCCAGCCGCGGCGACCGGGTGCGGATCGACCAGTACGCGACCTCGGTCCGCGAACTGGAGACAAGCTTCGCCGAGCGGGAAGGTTGGATCGATCGCGACAAGCCGAAGTTCGACATTTCCGGGCACTTTGCCGATTCCGAAACGACCATCAGGAACCGCTACGACGCGATCTTCGACATGGTCGGCTACGCGTTCGAAACCGACCTGACGCGCGTCGCAACGGTCGCATTTCCAAATGAACTGAGCTACACGGACATCGAAGGCGTGACGCGCGGCTACCACGCGTGCACGCACAACGGCAAGAAGGAAGAAGTGATTGCCGAGCTGGTCGCCATCGAGTCCTTCCAGGTCGAACAGCTGTCGCGCTGCCTCCGGAAGCTGGACTCGGTCCAGGAGCCGGGCACGGACGGCACATTGCTCGATCACACCATGGTGTTGTTCGGCAGCGGCATGGGATATGGCGGCACGCATTCCAATCGGAATCTGCCCATCCTGGTCGCCGGCGGGGGATTCCGGCACCGGGGACACGTAGATGCGCGGGCCGGGAACGGCGGCAACCTGCCGCTGTGCAATCTTTACGTCACACTGCTCCAGCGTTTCGGCGTCGAGAGAGAACGGTTCAGTACGAGCACGGGCGCTTTCGAACTGCACCATGGCTGACCTGCTGCGCGCCGCATCCCTGCTGGCAGCGTGCTGCATCCTGCTTCCAGCTGCGGACGGGTCCGACTCTCCGGGGTTGGCCCTGCTGAAGGCCAGTTGCTCGCACTGTCACGGGGGCCCGGAACCGCAGGGCGGCTTTCTCCTGAGCTCCCTGACCGAGGGCCCGGAACCGGACAGTCTCGAGCGGTGGAAGAAGAGCCTGGAATTCGTGCGGGCCGAAGTCATGCCTCCTGTCCAAGGGGGCCGGCTGCCTCCCGCCCACCGCCGCCAGCTGGTCGCATTCCTCCGGAAGGAGGTCCATAGACGTTCGGGAGGGGCGGGAGCGTCCCCTGCGGCCCCGATGCGGCGCCTCAACAATCGGGAGCTCGCCCACAGCATCCGCGACGTGCTGATGATCGAGGATGTCGGCACCCACCAACCCATGTCGGGCCTCGTGGGCGACACGCTCCAAGACGGCTTCGACACAATCGGGGACGCTCTGGGCATGAGCCAGTTTCACCTGGAGCAGTACATCGAGGCGTTCCGCAAGATCGTTGGAGCGACAGTCCTGCCCGGGGACCGGCCGTCATCCCGCCAATACCGGGTCGCGGCGGGAGACATGAGGATGACGAGTCTCTCGCAGCAAAGGAGGCCGGCGCGAGCGAACCGGACAGCCGAGAGCATCGACTTCCTCGATCCGCGGCTGCGGGTATACTTCGCAAACTTCGAGCGGGCGCCGGCCACGGGGAAGTACCGCATCAGAGTCCGGGCGACAGGCAAGGACCGGGGAGTCTACGAAACCGCGGAGACAGGCATCTACGACGGCGATCCGATTCGCTTGCGAATCCACCTCGGGGACCGGACGCGGACCTTCGACCTGCCCGACGAGGCACAGACCGAGATCGAGCTGGAGGAGTGGATCGCTGCCGGTACGCGACTCGAGCTGTCCTATCCCACGGACGGCTTGCGGCTCCGGGGCAACGGCAACTTCAAGTTCCAGTACTCGATCGCCCACGACCATCTCCAGGAAGCGGACCCTGCCCTGTACGAGGCTGTCCTTCGGGACAGGCTCCCCAGGGCTCCGGCGCGAACCGCGAAGAATCCCCGGCACTGGAGCCACTGGACTGAACAGTGGCAGGGGCCGCGGCCGCGCCTGTTCAGCGCCGAGATCGAAGGCCCGCTCTACGACGCGTGGCCGCCCAAGCGCCAAGTGGCATTGCTGGGGACTGCGCCTGCAGCGGGCGACGCCGCCAAGATCCTCCGTCCGATCGCGGAAAGGGCGTGGCGCCGGGAGGTGCTGGACGGTGAGCTCGATCCGATCGTTGAGCTGGTCCAGGCATTGGCCGGGGATCACGCGACGCAGGAAGGCCATGTAAGGGCCCTCCGGGAGGGCATTGTCGCGGTCCTGGCCTCGCCCGCGTTCCTGCTCGTGAACTCGGACCAGGGTGCCGCTTCCGACCGCTTCGCTTCCAAGTTCAGCTATTTCCTGCGAGGAACGCTTCCGGACCGGCACATCCGCGAAGCCGCGCGCGACGGCAGGCTGGAGGGGTTCGCTGCAGTCCTCGACGAGGTGCGGCGCCGGATCAGCCGCTCCGAGGCGGAGGAGTTCCTGCGGGAGTTTCCCCATGCGTGGCTCGAACTCGACCGGATCAACTTCATGGCCCCGGATCCGGACCGCTTCCCGCTCTACTCCCGCAAGCGGCTCAGCGAGGACATGGTCGCCGAAGTGCTCCGATTCTTCCGGCATGCGGTGGAGTCCAACGTCCCGGTTCCCGAACTGCTGTCCGCCAACTACACGTTCGTCAACGCGGATCTGGCTAGGGTCTACGGTGTGTCAGGCGTGCCGCAGGACTCGCAGCTGCGGAGGTACACCTTCACCGGCGGAAGGCGAGGAGGAATGCTCGGAATGGGAGCATTTCTGACGCTGACCGCGGACAGCCTATCAACCTCTCCCATTCACCGCGCGGTCTTCGTGCTGGAGAAGTTTCTCGGCATCCGGCCCGCCCCGCCACCGGCGGACGTGGAAATCGCGGAGCCGGACGTGCGGCAGGCCAGGACCATCAAGGAAACTCTGGCGGCCCACACGTCCGAACCCACCTGCGCATCGTGCCACGCCGGCATCGATCCCTACGGGTACGCCTTCGAGAACTTTGATCCGGTCGGCGCGTGGCGCGAACAATACACCATGCACGTTGCGCCAAGGCCCTCCCGATCAGCCCTTCGCGAGATCGAGGTCGAGGACCGGGAGAGGGCGGCGAAGGGCCTGCCGCCCGTGGAGAAGCCCTGGGAGAACGAGCCGATTCGCGTGGACTCGTCGTCGCGGTTTCCCGGCGGGCCGGAGTACCGGGACATCACCGAGTACCGACGGCACCTGCTCAGCGAGGAGAACAGGGAGCGATTCATCCGGTGCTTCATCGAGAAGCTCCTGACGTACGCCAACGGCGTGGAGCCCACGGAGTCGGCAGCGCTCGACGAGATAGTGGCCAAGTCGCAGGAGAACGGTTTCCGAATCGTCGAGACGATCGCCGCAGTGGTTGACAGCCCTCTGTTCCGCGACGAACAGGTCCGAAATTGAAGACCGCCCGCCTGACCCTTCTGCTGCTCGCATCGAGCCTGGCGAATGTGCCGGCCGTCGGCAGCCACCCCGACATCCTACTGATCGCCATTGACGACCTCAACGACTGGGTCGGCTCACTGGGCGGGCATCCCCAGGCGAAGACGCCCAACATCGACCGGCTTGCCGGGCGCGGCATGACGTTTGCGAACGCGCACGTGACGGCGCCCCTGTGCAACCCGTCCCGCGCCTCGCTGATGAGCGGGATCCTGCCTTCGTCGCTCGGGGTGTACGTGAATCGCCAGGACTGGAGGGAGGCTCCGGCCCTGCGGGGCAAGCCCGTGCTTCCACTGTTCCTCCAGCGCAGCGGCTACCGGTCGCTCGGCGCCGGCAAGCTCTTTCACGCGGCAACGGTCAACCCGCTGCAGTTCTTCGGCCTGCTGCCGAAGGAGGGCTTCGATGACTACTACCCCGCGACGAACCGCCAACTCCCTGACGAGATTCGGCCGCTCGGGCGCCCCATCAACAAGAACCCCGGGTTCATTTCGGGTTTTTTCGATTGGTCGCCGGTGTCCGCGGAGGACACGGCAATGGCCGACGGACAGGTGGTCTCCTGGGCCGGCCGGCAACTGAAAGCAAGCTCTGACAGGCCGCTGTTCCTCGGAGTCGGGATCTACAGGCCGCACATCCCCTGGTACGTGCCCCAAGCCTATTTCGACATGCACCCACTCGACCGGGTCGAGCTGCCCTTGACCGTGCCTGACGATCTCGACGATGTGCCAGGTTCGGAGCGATATGCCTCGAACCAGCGGGTTCACAAGTGGATCCTCGAGAGCGGAAACTGGAGGAGCGGCGTCCAGGCTTACCTGGCAAGCATCAGCTTTGCCGATGCGATGGTGGGCCGGCTCCTCGATGCACTGGACGCAAGTGACCGCGCGGGGAGGACGATCGTCGTCCTGTTCTCGGACCACGGATATCACTTGGGCGAGAAGAGCCAGTGGCGCAAGTACACCCTTTGGGAGGACTCTACCCACGTGCCGCTGATTGTCGTGGCGCCGGGAGTCACAACACCCGGATCTCGCTCGGCGGAGCCGGTTTCGACGCTCGACATCTACCCGACCCTGGCGGATCTGGCGGGATTGGACCAGCCCGGGCACCTGCAAGGCCACAGTCTGGTCCCACTGCTCAACGACCCGGATGGCGATTGGCCGCATCAGGCGATCACGACCTACCGCTATGGGAATCACTCGGTCCGAACCCGCCACTTCCGCTACATCCGCTACGTAAACGGTGACCAAGAGCTCTACGACCACCGTACGGACCCGCACGAGTGGCACAACCTGGCTTCATCTCCAGAACACGCGGACCTCAGGAAACGGCTGGAGTCCCTGCTGCCGACGGTCAACATCGAGCCTATTGCAGCCAGCTGGCGATAGCCCGGCTGCAAGCGACCCGCTCCTTCGCAACGGGTCCTCCACGGCCGGCTCAAGCCAGTGCACGATCCATCTGTCCAATCGGGGGCGCCTCTCTTGCGCCAAGGTGCCGGCAAGATTGTTTTCCGGTATTGACAGGGGCGGGTTTCGCCCGTAACCTGTGAACCCGGTGAGGTGGGCGCCGCCAGTCGGGCAGCGATTCGCATGGGCGGCACCCTCGGTTCCGAAGGGCACACCGGCAACCGCACCAAGAATCCCGTACCAGTGGCTCGCGCACCAGCCCGGTCGACCGCCGATGGATCAACCACGTTGCAACTCCATTCCGGCGATCCACGTGCTATGGTCAGCCGTTCAGTCTGTTGCCGCCAGCCGGCATCCGGCGGGGATCGTGTCATGAGCCTGCTTCGACAGACCGTCGGCGCAAGGCCGCCGCAAATGAGTCGACGCGATCTTCTCGGATTCGCAGCGATCATCGCGGGCTCCGGCAACGCGGCTCGCGCACAGCAGCAATGGCCGGTGGAATCCGGACTCCGCATCACGGACGTGCGAGTCGTAAGGACTCGGCCCCGGAACCCGCTGCCTTCCTACGAGCCGACGCCCGGCTCGTACTGGACGACAAGGGAGGCCGCCAGGCCCATCGAGATCCACCCCGAGTACACCGGCAAGCGTGGACCGGGGTCCAAGTGGATGCCTGACCGCTCGCTCGGCAGCGTCACTGTGGAGGTCAGCACAAACAAGGGGCTGAAGGGATATGGCCGGGCCGGCTCGGCGGCGGGCCCGTTCGTCGAACCCGCCCTGAGGAAGCTGCTGGTCGGAAAGAACCCCTTGGATATCGAGCGTCTTTGGGATGTCATGTGGCGAGCGACGCTGTACTACGGTCGCGCCGGGGCGGTGGTGCATGCGATCAGCGGTGTGGATCTTGCGCTCTGGGATCTCGCCGGCAAGGCATTCGGTGTGCCGGCGTACAAGCTCTCCGGCGGCAGGACCTGGGAGCGCATTCCTTGCTACGCGACCGGAAACGACGTGGAGCAAAGCCTGGAATTCGGATTCACGAAATTCAAGCTTGCGCTACAGCACGGTCCGCCGGACGGACGCGAGGGACTCAAGAAGAACGTCGAGCACGTCAAGCGAACTCGGGAACTGGTGGGTCCGGACGGCGAGATCATGATCGACTGCTGGATGGCGCTCTCGGAGACGTACACGGTCCAGCTGGCGGACGAGCTGGCGCCGTACCGTGTCTACTGGCTTGAGGAGGTGCTGATGCCGGACGAATACGAGGGCTTCGGCCGCCTCAATGCCCAGATCACGTCCACGTTCCTCGCCACCGGCGAGCACGAGTACACGCGCTACGGGTTCGGCCGGCTTGCGCACTACGGGGCGGTCGACATCTGGCAGCCGGACATCAACTGGTGCGGTGGGATGAGCGAGATGAGGAAGATCGGCGCCATGGCGCTGGAAAGGGGCGTCCAGGTGATCCCTCACGCCGGGGGCGGTCCCGAGTGCATACACTACCTTGCCTCCCAGCCCCAGATGACGTGGGCCGAGACGACGATTCCGGCCCCGGGCGGCTCCAAGGAGGTCTACGAGAGGATCGCCGAGCAGCGCCTAATGACCCACGGGCCGGAAGGCATCTACATCCAGCCATCGGAGGAGCCCGGATTCGGCTGGGACTTCGAGGTGGCGGACTGAACGATAGCCGAGACGGCGATCAGCCGTGCCAGGGACGATTCCGCAATTGATCGACGTGGCCTTCTCCAGCTTGCACCCTTGGCGGCGGCGGGGGCCGAGCGCACTCAGTGCAACCCCTGTCGGAGTGGATGACCTGCGGTTGACCGGAGTACGACCGGTGGCCGTGCGGCCCAACCGACCCGTGCCGAAGTGGAAGGCGGTCCCGGGGTTCTGGTCGGCGGGAGGCGTCGCAGTCGCGACTCCGGTCTCGACTCACCCGAAGTTCTACGTGACGCCCGTCTGTCCGGCGCAGACGGGCCTCGGGCCCGGAGCTTCCGGGCGGAGGTCGAAACCGACGAGGGCGTCAAGGGCTACGGACCGGGCGGGGGCTCGCGCGACTGGGTCCACTTCGACCACGCGACTCCAAACTCACCCTCGGCCGAGTTGTTCCTGCCGGCGCCGGGCGGACCGGACCTGGTGTACGATCGCTACGAAGAGGAGAACAACCTGACAAGGGGCCCAGAGGGGATTTTCGCGAGTCCTTCCGCCCGGGGCCGCGACCTCAAGCCCGTAGGATGATCGTGATGGCCGGAATCACCCGCCGCCAGATCCTGCGCCGCGCATCGGCCGCGGCGCTCGGATCCTGGCTGCCGCCATTCTTGGCGGCGCAGCAGCGCAACCGGCAGTCCCGTGTGCGGATCACCGGGATCGAGACCTTTCCGATCCGCATCCCTCCCGAGGAGGGGCAGCTGCCGGACCCGTTCCGGATCTATCGCTACCAGGTCAACCGGGTCCACACGGACTCCGGAATCGTTGGTACTTCCTTTGTTCGCGGCAACACCGAGGTCATCGAGCGCTGGGCGAGGCCCACGCTGTTGGGCGAGGACCTCTTCGCCGTCGACCGCCACATGCGGCGGCTCCAGATTCAGCGGGGCGAGTCGGGAGTGCAGGGTTGGTCCGGCGTCGAGCACGCCATTTGGGACGCGATCGGACAGGCAGCCGGTCTGCCGGTGGCGCGGCTACTCGGGGGGGCCCGGGACCGACTAAAGGTCTACCGGACTTGCGTGTTCCCCGGCAAGGCGGACCAGTCCGACGTCCCGTTCGAGGTCCAGGCCGCATACGCCGCGAAGCTCCAGGCGGCCGGGTACGGCGCGATGAAGGTGCGCGCCTGGCGGCCGCGGCCGATGGACGACGTGGAGATGCTGGCCGTCGCGCGCCAAGCCGTCGGCGACGACTTCGAGATCATGTTCGACCGGACGGCGGTGCGCCCGGGCTGGGTGTGGGACTACGACACCGCCCTGAGCGTGGCCCGAGGCATGGAGCGCTACAACGCCCGCTGGCTTGAAGAACCGTTTGACGGCCACGATCTGGAGGGGCCGGCGCGTCTGGCCGCCGAGGTGGACATCCCGATCACCGGGGGAGAACTCGGAAAGAGCATTCACCAGTTCCTGGCGTTCCTGACGCACAAGACGTACGACGTGATTCAGCCGGACACCCGCATCTGCGGCGGCATCCTGAATGCCCGCAAGATCAGCATCCTTGCTGAGGCATTCCACGTCCCCTGCATCCAGCACGGCACAAGCGGCCTTGCGCTGGCCGGCTACATCCAAGCCGGCTGCGCGATGCCGAATTGCGACTACCAGGAGATCATCGGCCAACCGAACCTGCCGGAAGAGCAGTGGTCACCGGCGCTGCGGATCCTGCGCACTCCGCATGTCTTCGAAATCGAGAACGGACACGTGAAGCTCCCGGAACTGGCGGGACTCGGCCTTGATGTCGACCAAGAGGCACTCGCGGAATACCGGATCCGGGCCTGAGCGGGAAGCACTCCACCGCGGCCACGCGCAGGGCAGCGGGTCGTCGGTGTGCCGGCGGATCCGGACGCGGCCGGCAGCGAGCGGATGGGGCAACGCAGCGCCCGATTCCAGCGGGTCGCGGGCGGAAGCTGAGTGCGGCAGTCGGCGGCCTCCGGGGTCTAGCGAACCTCCCGATAGCCGGAACTGGCCGTCAGTTCGCCACTCCGGACGTTCACGAACCAGGCTGTTGCCGCGTCAGGCAATTCGGCTGTCACCTGCCAGTTCGCACCCTCCCGTGAGAGCTTCGCGGGAGATTGGACCCACTCCCGGAACCCCGTGAAGCCCGAATCGCCGGTCCAGACCACCGAGGCGCTGTCAAGGGGTTTGGCGGACCTCATCTCGACGCGCAAGCTGCCGTTGGCGAGACTCGACACCACCTCGGAATGCCAGGGCTTTCCCAGGCTGACGACACTGTCGGCGAAAGCATAGCTGTCGGGAGGACTCCAGCCGGCCCTGTGGCTGTGCCCCATTCCGGGGATCAGAGAAACCATGTTCGCCCCCGGGGCCGAGCGGTAGCACGCTGCCTGGCAGTCGAGCGGAAAGGCCTCGTCGCCGGGCCACGAGAGCCACAAGACAGGTGTTAGCACCCGATTGATGCGCACCATCGGATCCCAGACCTCGCGGTAGAGCCGATTGCCGCCGAGGGCTTCGCCCCAGTGGTTGGCGGAGTCGAAGAGGTGCCCGCACCCATAGGTGGGAATCGCAAATGCGAATCTCGGGTCGATGCCAATGACTGTGCTGACAATGACGCCGCCCCACGAGATGCCCATGATTCCGACCTTGTCGGGATCGATTTGCGGCAAGGACCGCAGCAGAGAATTCGCAAGCACGGCGCCCGCCACCGCGTGGTACATCCACTGGTCCGTCAGCGGCTCCGAGGAGTCGGCGTAGATCCCCTGCCGTGAAGGGCCCGGCCACGCATGTCGCTTCCAGGAGCGTCTGGCCCCTGCCGGGACATCCTCCGCCTCGTCAGTCTGGCCTTCGACAGCGATCGAAATCGCGGCATAGCCGCGTTTGGTCCAATTCGCGACCCACTCCCGAAAGGCCGTGCCACCCCCGCCATGGATGAGCACGATGGCGGGAAGCATGCCGTTGCCGTTCCCCGGCAGGCCCAGCCAGGCGAAGACGCGGGTGGGTCGGCCTTTCCATGTCAGTCCGTCGAAGTAGATCGCTTCGATGCTGCCGTCGCCGACAAAGCCGGCAGCAGGGTATCGGGCTGGTGGATCCGTCAGATTTCCAAGTTCGAGCACCAGTCGGCGTTCCTCGCTGAAATCTTCCGCGGCCCCGGAGCCCGCCACTGCGATCAGCAGCGCCATCAAGAACTGGAACGTTCTGCCCGTCACCTCCTGGAGCCTCGCAGGCGCCGCCACGCGGCGGCCTTGATCAGCTTCACACATTCCGAACTCCGGGGCATCCGGGACAGGAGGCTCCCTGGCAAGGAAGGAACACGGACCACGTACCGATTCCTCCAAAGGCTCTTCAGACTCTCGGGCACGGAGCCGTCCACCCCTCCATCGCCGGACCGAAAGCGCTCACATGCCGCTGGCGGACCTTGCAAGGAATACGCTTACTCGTCTAAATTTTGCGCTACAGCACAGGTAAATCCTTGATTATTAGAAAATTAAATGAAGACAATATACACCCTATATGAGGATTTATATGCAAATATATATTACTGTCATGTCGCGAATCTAATCTCTCATTGTTATACGATTCATATGAGAAGATAAGGGTGACATCAGACTCCATGTCAGCTGAAACTCGTCTTCTTGTAATAGTTTCCTAGTCACAATCACGCTTGTTCAGCTCCCGTTACGCTCGCTTTCCGAGAATGCGCTCGATAACTACGGAATCCAGGCGCCCAGCGATGTCGCGTGGCAGAGTCTTCTTTCTCATGGAACTTGCGGGCAGGTTCGGAACGGAAGACAATTGCCGGGACTGTCTCGAATCGCCGCGCCGGCCGCGAGGCAGCGCCGCTGCCCGCCCCGCACGACGGCTGGGAGAGAATGGGCAAACTGCGCTCGCGGCCGCAAAGCGACTGCCCGGCCCGTCGCTAGCTGTTCAGCGGGACAGCGGGAAGCATCCTGCGCAGTCCCCACCTCCGCTGTGCGTGTAGCCGGTCGAAGTCTGTCCAATGATGGAGTCCGCAAGGCAATCCCTGCCAATCAGATGCTCCCTGTGCCTTTGCAGATCCGGGAAGGCTGGACGCGATTGGGCCATGGCGAACGCCCAAGAGCTCAGGGATCCTGTTGAACAGCCTCAGACGACCTCTGCAAGAGGGCCGTGACATGGTCCTGGTGGGGATATGAAGTCCGCCCGCGGCAGAAGTCACACCGAAGGAGAGCTCGCGAGGGCCGTTGCCGCGGTTCCCGCGGCGGCCGGCTTGACGTCTGTCTGAAGGCCAACCCGACGGGTTTAGGGAAATACATTACGTGGCCGCCCTCCGCAGCAACGAGTCACCCCAAAATGGGCGATGGACCACCCCCCGGATCCGAATCCCTGCCGTTCGTCGAAGCGCACGCCGCCAGCTCCGACCTCCGCACGCTCCGGATCACCGTCCGTGCGGGTAGATCCGGCAATCCCTGTGCTCATGGGATGGGATCACAAGCTGTCGCGCCTGGTGCCGCGCACAGTGCTGCCGCCACCTGCCGGGCCGTCGTCGGGAATGCGGGGCTGACGCTAGAATGAACCTTGGCCGGAACCACTCGGTCCGCCATTCGTCCAAGAAGTCATGAAGGACAGTCCAAGCGTGGATCCGGGCTCCGATCGCCGGGAGCCTGAGCCCGCCGGAACCCTGCGGATGGACTTGAGAGTCTGGATCAGGGACATCCTGCTGTCGCTGACGATTGCCGCCGTCGTCATTGTCTTTCTGTGCCAGCCCGTCAAGGTCGAGGGCACGAGCATGCTTCCCCACCTAGTAGACGAACAGCGGATATTTGTGAGCAAGATCGCCTACCGATTCGATCAAATCGAGCGAGGAGACGTGATCGTGTTCCGATTCCCGGAGGATCCCGCACGCTCATACATCAAGCGCGTGGTCGGTCTTCCAGGCGAA
Source organism: Bryobacterales bacterium (assembly GCA_028819255.1). Classification (GTDB taxonomy): domain Bacteria; phylum Acidobacteriota; class Terriglobia; order Bryobacterales; family UBA6623; genus VXMF01. The sequence goes on from JAPPMB010000167.1 coordinate 67,929, forward strand.
ACGGTTGAGATCCGTGGTGGCAGGGTGTTGATTGACGGGCGGCCCCACTCGGAACCCTACGTGCCAACGCGCTACCGCGACCGCTCCAGTCACGCCCCGCTTCGGGTGGAAGACGGGTCCTACTACGTGCTCGGGGATCATCGCAACACGTCGAATGATAGCCGCACTTGGGGAACGGTGCAGAGCAGCTTCGTTTCGGGGAAGGCTGTATTCGCGTACTGGCCGCCGGAGCGCTTCGGCGTCGTCCGCTAGCCCGGCCCCCCGCAGTCGAAGCGGGTGGCCGCGAGTCGGCGGACAAGCCGCTGACAACCCGCCTGGGGCGTCCCGGGCGATGCGATCTCACAAGCCGCTTCGCCGTCGCAGCGAGGACACCGATCGGTCAGACCATCGGCAGGAGCGGCCGGGGCTCCCAGGCCCGAACGATCGCCGGCGGCGCCATGCGATCGTGGCGCTCTCACAACACCGAAGATCGCTAGAATGGGATCAGGCCGGACTGGATCGCAATCTGTCGAAACTGTCACGGAAACCGCGCCTCCGAAAGGTCCGGAGCTTCGGCCGATGCAGCTGATGGACTTCGAGGTCTCGATCCGCGATATTTCGCCGTCGCATTCGATCGCCGCGGTCGTGATCGTCTCCTGTGTCAGCCGGTCAAGGTCGAAGCCATGAGCATTCTTCCGCAGGTCGCCGACGGGCAGAAGCTCTGCATCGGCACGATCGCCCGCGACTTCGACCGCATCAAGCGCGACGACATCTCGAGGTCGTTGGCCGAACGGGTGGCCGGATGCTCCGGCGAGACGGTCGCGGTCCAGAAGGGCGGGGCTTTCAGGGGGACTCTCGTCAGCGAGCGATACGGGCCGCCTCCCTGCAGAGCTCCTCTTGGACACTCTCCAGGAGTGGTTGATCAGGAGACCTGCCGCATGCCTGTCGAGCATCACTCCTGGGGGGCCGTTGCCAAAGCAGGCATTGCGGGGAAGACAATGTTCGCTTGCCGGCCTCCAGACGGGTTCGGCGTGGTTCGTTAAGTCGGGATTTGTCAACGGATGGGGTTTCCAGCTGTACTCGCGCTTGAGGATGGGCGCTGCTTTCATGGCCAAGGAGCGGGAGCGCGGGGGGAGGCCTCGGGGGAGGTCGTCTTCAACACCGGGCTGACCGGCTACCAGGAGATCTTCACCGACCCCTCGTACAGCGGGCAGATCGTCGTCCTGACCTACCCTCATATTGGGAACTACGGGACCAATCAGGACGACAGCGAGTCGGCTCGACCGCACATCGAAGGGCTGATCGCGCGTGAGTTCTGCCAGATCGCCAGCAACTGGCGGTCCTCGCGCTCCGCGGAGGAGTTCCTTGCCTCCCGCGGAATTCCAGTCCTCTCGGACATCGACACTCGCGCGCTTGTCCGCCACATCCGCAGGCACGGATCGCTTCGCGGCGTCATCTCGTCGATCGAGACCGACGAGCGCAAGCTGGTCGAAAAGGCGAGGGCACTGCCGAGCATGGCCGGTCTGGACCTGGCCAGCGGCGTGTCCACCAAGGAGCGCTACTCGTGGACCGCGGGCCCGCCGGGCTGCCTGCCATCCTCGCTTCCGCAGGCGGGACCCGAAGACTCGTTCCACGTGGTCGCCTTCGACTTCGGCATCAAGCGGAACATTCTGCGGCAGCTTGCGGCCATCGGAGCCAGCGTCACGGTCGTACCCTGCAGCACGTCAGCCGAGGACACGTTGGCACTCAAGCCCGACGGCGTGTTCGTCTCGAACGGGCCGGGAGACCCCGAGCCCCTGGCCGCCCCCGCGGCGGAGATCCGCAAGCTGGCCGGGCGCGTCCCGATCTTCGGGATCTGCCTCGGTCTGCAGCTGCTGGGCCAAGCGCTGGGCGGCAAGACCTACAAGCTCAAGTTCGGCCACCACGGATGCAACCACCCCGTGATCAACCTCCTGACCAAGAAGGTGGAGATCACGTCCCAGAACCACGGATTCGCACTGGACCCCGACACGCTCGACCCTTCGTCCGTCGAGCTGACGCACATCAATCTCAATGACCGGACGGTTGAGGGTTTCCGGAGCCGCAAGGACCCGCTGTTCTGCGTGCAGTACCATCCGGAGGCCGCACCGGGGCCCCACGACTCGCGCTACCTGTTCGAGGAGTTCCGTGACCTGATGCGGGACTTCTCGTGAGCGCCGCCGTGCCCGGCCCGTCACTTCCCTGAGGCAGAGCATGCCGAAACGCACCGACATTCAAAAGATCATGATCGTCGGCTCGGGTCCGATCGTCATCGGCCAGGCCTGCGAGTTCGACTACTCGGGCACCCAGGCGTGCAAGGCCCTTCGCGACGAAGGCTACGAGACCGTCCTGGTCAACTCCAATCCAGCAACGATCATGACCGACCCGGAACTGGCGGAGCGGACGTACATCGAGCCGCTCACGACCGGCTACCTGCGCTCGATCATCGAGCGCGAGCGGCCGCAGGCGCTCCTGTCCACAGTGGGAGGCCAAACCGGCCTCAATGCCTCGGTCGCGTTGGCGGAGGCCGGAGTGCTGGACGAGTTCGGCGTGGAACTCATCGGAGCCAACCTGGAGGCCATCAGGTGCGCGGAGGACCGTCAGGCCTTCAAGGCGGCCATGATTGAGATCGGCCTTGAGGTGCCGCGGTCGCGCCTGGTCTCCAGCATCAACGACGGTCTGGACTTCGCACGCGAGGTCGGGTACCCGGTTGTGCTCCGCCCGAGCTTCACGCTGGGCGGCACCGGGGGAGGCCTCGCGTACAACACTGCGGAGATGGAGTCCCTGCTGCGACGGGGCCTAGAACTCTCGCCCGTCCATGAGGTGCTGGTTGAGGAGAGCGTCCTGGGATGGAAGGAGTTCGAGATGGAGGTGATGCGCGACCTTGCCGACAACGCGATCATCATCTGCTCCATCGAGAATTTCGACATGATGGGCGTCCACACGGGCGACTCCATCACCGTCGCCCCCGCGCAGACGCTGACGGACCGCGAGTACCAGCTCATGCGCGACGCCTCCCTCGCCTGCCTCCGCAAGATCGGAGTCGACACCGGCGGGTCCAACGTGCAGTTCTGCATCCATCCCGACACCGGGAGAATGCTCATCATCGAGATGAACCCCCGTGTCTCGCGCAGTTCGGCGCTGGCGTCGAAGGCGACCGGGTTCCCGATTGCCAAGATCGCCGCGAAGCTTGCCGTCGGTCTTCGTCTCGATGAGATTCCCAACGACATCACGCGCAAGACGCCTGCGAGCTTTGAGCCGAGCATCGACTACGTCGTCGTGAAGGTGCCCAAGTGGCAGTTCGAGAAGTTCCCGGGGACCGAGCCCGTGCTGGGAGTCCAGATGAAGTCGATCGGCGAGGTGATGGCAATCGGATCGACCTTCAAGCACGCTCTCTGGAAGGCCATCCGCTCCCTCGAGACCGGGCGGAAGTCCGGCTCCGACGTCTTTGTCCCCGACCTGATCCCCAAGCGCCTGATCACTCCCAATCCGGACCGCCTCAATTACATTCGCTTCGCCCTGTCTCAAGGCGTGTCGGTCACGGAGATCAGCGAAATGACCGGCATCGACCGGTGGTTTCTCTCGCAGCTTGAGACGGTCGTCGACTACCAGCAGGCCCTGGCCGGCAAGAGCCTCGACACGGTCTCGCCCGCACAGCTGCGGCAGGCCAAACGCTTTGGCCTCTCCGACAACCGTCTGGCGCGCCTTTGGGACGAGACCGAGACCGCGGTCCGCAACCGGCGCAAGGAATTGAGCATCCGTGCAGCCTTCAAGCGCGTGGACACCTGCGCTGCGGAGTTCGAGAGTTTCACGCCGTACCTCTATTCGGTCTACGAAGAGGAATGCGAGGCTCTGCCCACCGACGGGAGAAAGGTCATGATCCTTGGATCCGGCCCGAACCGGATCGGCCAGGGCATCGAATTCGACTACTGCTGCTGTCACGCATCCTATGCCCTCCAGCACCTGGGGTGCGAGTCGATCATGGTCAATTGCAACCCTGAGACCGTGTCGACCGACTACGACACCAGCGACCGGCTCTACTTCGAACCCCTGACGCTAGAGAACGTCCTCAACATCTGCGACACGGAGAGGCCGGACGGCGTGATCGTGCAGTTCGGCGGCCAGACGCCGCTGACATTGTCCGTGCCGCTCAAGGCTCACGGCGTGCCCATCATCGGGACGGACCCGGAGTCGATCGACCTGGCCGAGGACCGCGACCGTTTCGGCAGGCTCCTGCGCCAGCTCGACATTCCGCAACCGCTGGGAAGCACGGCCACGACCGCTGAGGGAGCGCTTGAGACAGCCAAGGCGATCGGCTACCCGGTGCTGGTCCGGCCGAGCTATGTCCTGGGCGGCCGTGCAATGGTCATCGCCTACGATGCGGCAACGGTCGAGAGCTACATGCGGGACGCCGTCGTCTATTCCCAGGACCGTCCAATCCTGATTGACCGATTCCTGGAGAACGCGATCGAGGTTGACGTGGACGCCCTCTGCGACGGCAAGGACGTCTTGATCGGCGGCATCATGGAGCACATCGAGGAGGCAGGCGTCCACTCCGGCGACAGTTCCTGCGTCGTGCCGCCGCAAACGATTCCGCCGGGCATCCTCAAGACCATCGAACAGTACACGGTGCGCCTAGCCAAGGCCTTGAGCGTCGTGGGCCTGATGAATGTGCAGTACGCCATCCACAGGGGCAAGGTGTACGTGATCGAGGTCAACCCGAGGGCCTCGCGAACGGTGCCGTATGTGAGCAAGGCCACGGGTGTGCCGCTCGCCAAGATCGCCGTCAACCTGATGATGGGGCGGAAACTCGCTGACTTGGGCTATCGCGGAGGAGTGCTCGAGGCGCTCGAGACCTGTGTCAAGTCGCCGGTCTTCCCGTTCAACAAGTTCATTGGGGTGGACCCGCTGCTGGGACCCGAGATGCGGTCGACGGGCGAGGTGATGGGCATCGGCTCGTCGTTCGGCGAGGCATTCGCAAAAGCCCAGCTCAGCGCGGGGCAGATGCTGCCCGAGACGGGCGCGGTGTTCCTCAGCGTCAATTCGCGACAGATCTCGGAAGGCATCGAGATGGGGCGCAAGTTCACCGAATTCGGATTCCAGATCCACGCCACACGCGGGACCGCCAACTCGCTGCGGGCGGCAGGCCTGGAGTGCCGGACCGTGATGAAGGTGAACGAGGGTCGCCCCAATGTGCTCGACCTGATCGCAGACCGCAAGATCGATCTGATCGTCAACACGCCCGCCGGGCCCTATGCGTTCGAGGACGAGAAGAAGATCCGCAGCGCGGCGATCCAGCAGGGCATCCCGAGCATGACGACCCTCAACGCCGCAAGGGCCGCCGTCAACGGTATCGCGGCGCGGCACGCCGAAGGCCCGAGGGTTCGTGCGCTGCAGGACATGCACCTGCCGAAGCCGTCTCTGTTTGCCTAGCTTCCGGCCCGGCGCGAGTTCCGGTCGGCGGCATGCCGGTCAAGCACGGATTCGCACCGTCGACGGGCCGGTAGAATGGTTGTTCATGCTCAGAATCCGGCGCGCGCTGCTAAGCGTCACCGACAAGTCCGGCCTGGCCGAATTTGCAGCCGGGCTTTCCTCATGCGGGGTGTCCCTGATCTCGACGGGGGGCACAGCCAGCGTACTGCGCGGGGCGGGCCTCCAGGTCACGGACGTGTCCGACGTCACCGGATTCCCGGAAATGCTGGACGGACGCGTCAAGACGCTCCATCCGCGCGTCGCCGGCGGGATTCTCGCAGTGCGGTCCAACCCCGAGCACATGAGCGCCCTCGAGAACCACCAGATCGCCCAGATCGACATGGTGGTAGTGAACCTGTACGCCTTTGAAGCCACTGCCGCCCGCAAGGATGCAACCTTCGAGCAACTGATTGAGAACATCGACATCGGCGGCCCATCCCTGGTCCGCGCCGCAGCCAAGAACTTCGGCGATGTGGCAGTCGTCACGGACCCGTCCGACTATGCAGCAATTGGAGCGGAGCTTGCCGAACGCGGCGGACTCTCGCGGGACACCCGATGGAAACTGGCCCGAAAGGCCTTCGGCGCGACAGCGGCGTACGACCGTGCGATCAGCCGAACGATCTCATCCCTGGAGCACGGGCAGGCCCCCCGAAGCATAGTGAAGGAAGCCCTGCCCGAACGACTGGATCTCCGCGTCCCTCGCGTGCAGGTGCTCCGATATGGCGAGAACCCGCACCAGAAGGCGGCGCTCTACACCCACGGCCGCGAGGGATTGGGAGGTGCCCGACAGCTGCACGGAAAGGCGCTCTCGTACAACAATCTCGTGGATCTTGACGCCTCATGGCAGCTTGCCCTGGAATTCGAACGACCGGCTGTGGCGATCATCAAGCACACCAATCCATGTGGCTGTGCCGAGGGCGCCACGCTCGCCGAGGCCTACCGCAAGGCGCTCGAATGTGATCCCGTCTCAGCTTTCGGCTCAGTGATCGCGACCAGTCGCCGGGTCGACCGGGACACGGCCGCCGGAATGGCCAGGCTCTTCGTGGAGGCGATAGCCGCCCCGGGATTCGACGGCGACGCACTCGAGATTCTCACGAGAAAGAAGAACATTCGGCTCCTTGAAATAGGCCGATCTGCGCCCGGCACTGTTCTCAGGAGCATCTCGGGTGGATTCCTGATCCAGTCCGAGGACCGGACCGAGGAAGGGCAGGAGCGATTCGATGTCGTCACAGAGCGGCAGCCGACGGAGGAGGAGGCGGACTCCCTCCGATTCGCGTGGAAAGTGGTCAAGCACATCAAGTCGAACGCCATCCTCTACGCCAAGAACGTTCAGACTGTCGGCGTGGGGGCCGGTCAGATGAGTCGTGTCGATTCGGCCCGCCTCGGAGCTGCCAAAGCTGTCCTGCCGCTGAAGGGCAGCGTGGTGGCATCCGATGCGTTCTTTCCTTTTGCGGATGGCGTCGAGGAGCTGGCCAAGCACGGCGCAACGGCGGTGATCCAGCCTGGCGGCTCCCGGCGCGACGGGGAGGTCATCGAAGCCGCCAATCGCCTAGGCCTCGCAATGGTCTGCACGGGAGCGCGGCACTTTCGGCATTAGCTGGCCGAGACACAGCAGGGTCATCACGTGGCACCCGAAAAGGTGCTGCCGGGGCACAACGAGATGATCCCCAGATGAGGTAGTCGATCGATCGATGGACTCCTGCAGGATTCGCTGATATGAACAAGCGCGATTCCGCACGGACTGACCGACTCCTGTGCGCCCGCAGATTTGGCCTACACACGATTCTCTTCCCCGCGCATTGGGAAGCATGCTGATGCGATAGGGGCGGTGAGAGAATGTCGTCGTACACAAGCGGCCAACGGGAAGGGAGTGGCTGAGACGCATCCGCGATGCAGTCTTGATGGGGGTGATCTGGGCCGTGGTATGGGCACCGGTCGGCGTTCTGGTCGGGCTGATCGTGGATCCTGACGAGTCCATGGATGAGATGGGGGTGGCGATCGGGGGGCACCCCGGCTTCCTTTGCGGCGCCGTCTTCTGCATAGTCGTTGGGGGTGCCAGGGGCCACCGCAGATTCGATGAGTTGTCATTTTCGCGAGTGGGTGCTTGGGGCGCAGCGAGTGGTCTGCTGGTTGGCGCGCTTCCGTTCGTTGGTCTGGCCTCAAATGAAGACGGGGGCCACCGTGGGCTGCTGCTGGGTGTGCTCATCATCACGTCCTTCGCCCTACTGAGTGCGGCGTCGGCCACTGGGTTACTGGCACTAGGCAAATGGTTGAGGCGTGAGAATGGATCCACGCTGGTGTTCAGGTGACCGAGGTGTGCCCGCTGGAGGTGGGGCGCACGTGCCCGACTGTCGCGATGCAAAACTGGTAGGAGAGCCAAGGATTGGGTCGGGCATCCGGATGCCGAGCGACAGATCCCGACTCAGAGACCCGTCGCAGCGCCGCTCCCAGCAGACATGACCGGCCGTTCCCGCCTCTCTCGGGCGTCGAATGATCGATCGTGCGCAGTGTCCTGGCACAGCGCTGATCTTCACTGCATTAGCAGGCAATCCGGTGGGGGAAGCCGCGGACCCGTCAAGGTGTCGTGGTGCCAATACTCACTGATGGCCCCCTCATTGAGAGCGTGGCGAAATTGCCTGTCCACCATCGTGAAAACCCATCCCGGCTGGCACTTGTTCGACCCCGTTGCCTCCGGAACCTTCCAACCGACCGAGACCTCTTTCCGCGGAAAGATGGAACGGACGGGACACATGCGGATCCTCCTGCGTCTCCGAACACAGAGGTGTCGGCTCTAGAAACCTCCGGTCCGGCTGTTGCACACCCACCGAGCGCTGGCTTGGGCCCGCCCATCCCGCGAGGATCCGAGCAAGATGCCCCGGAGGTCAGCGTCCGGCGATCTGTGGCAGCCCCCACCATGGTGGCTGCATGCCTGGAATCCCAGGTGTCCGGCCCTGCAAAGGTTGTCGGTCCTGGCTAGGATCTTGTGCGGTGGTCTGTCCGGCGCCGGACAACGAGATTCCTGGCACGGCGAAGGAAAACGGTCCGCCAAAGCCAAACAGGCCGAACGGACTGAGACCGATCGGGAAACCGCCTTCCGTCTCGATCAAGTTGAACCGGATGGCCTCCCACGCAGCGAACTGCAGTTTGTGCGCCTCCTCAAGACGACGCAAGGCCAGCTTCTGGCTCGCACTGAGGAGCGCCATCGCCGCCGCTCGATGCTTGGCGTTGACGGTCGCCATTTCCTCGTAGATCTGCTTCAGATCCTCGAACAGCACCGTGACCATCGCCTCGTTCGGATCGGAGCCGCGCAGGTGGCGTCGCAGTTCCCATTGCTTTTCCATCTGGGCTTGCAGGAGAGGAAACATGTCGTCCTCGCGGGCGAAGTCGACTTCCTCCAGCCTCTTGACTTGCATTTCATTCAGCGCAAGCACGTCGTGAAGGGTCGCGGGGCACCCGACCGGGGCCGGCCCGGACTCGACAGGAAACCCCGTCAGACAGTCGCCGATCAACTCCTGGCCGGGAGCGGCACCCGCGACGACAAGCAACGCGCATAGCAAGACGTTCTTCTTCATTGTTGATTTCCTTTCCTAACTGACGATGGAGGGACTCTCCGATACGGCAATTATATGGGGCGCTCGCGGAGCCTTGGCGCGTGTTGGCGGCGCACCGAGGTGCGACGCGCCGAATGCTCACTGGCTGCAGGCACGCCGCGGCGGCCCCACGGAATGTCGCGCCTGCGCGATGGCCCTCTTGCGGCTCGGCTCTCGACGGCTGGCGGGAATGGGCTGGTCGCCCGATCTCACGGTGCTCGCAGGCCTGCGGCCTTGCTGGATGCCGGTCCTGTCGTAGCCATCGACGAGCGAGCATGCGACGAATGCGGCCTAGTCTCTCCTCCACACACTCCCCGCGGACCCGCACAGACGAGGGCTTCCGCCACCTGCCGACCCTCCATCTCGCCTCCCGGCTCGCCCAGCACTGCGGCCGCTGACGCCGCGATGTCGCCGTGGGAGATCGTGCGGTCGGCCTCCCCCTTCTCCACCCCCGCCCCCAGTGCCAGCATCCAAACGTTGCGGCAGGAGGGGTCTCCGCTGCGGTGGTTGAGAAAACGGTTCGTCGTCTCCCGCGGTCCCCGTCCCGTCCGAGTTCCGGAAGGATCAGCAGCGTTGTTCTTTCCTTGTAGGCCGGACTCGACTTCACCTCGTCCCAGAGCATCCCGCGAAGCCGGTCCGTATTCGTCACAGCCTGCAGGTACAGCGAGTACGCGCCCCATTGGGCGACGCCCATGTCCCAGAAGTTCACCAGCATCAGGCGCGGCGCGAATTTCCGCATGATTTCCCGAGCGACGAAGAATGTCAGTTTGTCCCCCGAGTTCGGCGCCTCCGGCACGTAGATGTATTCGACGAGACTGCTCTTGAGCTTCTCCTTCACCTGCCTTTCAAGCTGCCTCCCCCCGAGGAGAATCGTTCATCCGATGCCTTCGTATCCGGCATTGAGGATCCCTTCCAGCTGTCGGAGCACGTTCTCGCGGTCTGCTACGCCGTGGTCCTTGTCCCGCTTGATGACCTCGTCCACCGCTTCCAGCAGGAGCTGGTTGGGCAGCACGACGTTCGCCCCGACCGCTCCGCCGTAGCCTCGCACCCTCGTCGCGCCCATCGAGGCGAAGCTCTTGTTCGTGCAGATGGCCCATGCATCGGTCGCGGGCCTTCGCCAGGACTTCCTGTAGTACTCGAAGATGGTGGGACCCTTTGCCTGCTCGAAGCCGAAGTCATCGACCCGCTGCCAGATTGCCGTCACGATGCTCGACGTGGAGTCGTAGTGCGACAGTACGCCGCTGTTCACGGAACTGGAAAAGAACCGCCCCTCTGGCCTCAGAGCGGCCAGGCGGTGGATGTCCCGCAGGCCCTCGGGGGCAAAGGTCTCCTGGTAGCGGCATCGGCCGCCGAACGTCACCAGGATCAGGTTCCGGTCATCACTCGAAGGTCTCGACGGCTGGGGCCGGAGCCACGGCGGCACAAGCCTGTCGGCGATCTCAAGGCCCGCAAGCCGAAGGAAGTCGCGCTTGGGCAGCGTTCGCATCAGTAGGCGACGATCTTGCCTCCCGGGATCTTCTTGCGGGTGCCCGGGCCCAGATCCAGCGGGTGGTCGTAGCCTGGCAGGATCTCTCCTGTCGGCGAGTAGTACGGCCCGATGTCTCAGGCCATAGATCTGTTGCCCTCTACAACGAGAGTGATTCTCGTGATCAGCTTGGCGGACTTGTAGCCGTACTCCGAGGGCGCGGCCAGCCGCAGGGGCGTGCCGTGCTGGTCTGCATCACGCCGGGCTCAGCCATCTCATAGAGAGACATGTACTCCTACCACTTGTCGGCACAGTCGATGCGTACGGACCTCGCCTCGGCGAGCGGCTTGACATCCTCGACGAGTTCCGCGAACCGGAACCCGCTCCACGTCGTGCGGGCCGACCGGCATTGCACGTACTTGAGCCGGGTGGACCGCTCGAACCCGGGATACGCCCTCAGGTCGCTGACGGACAGCCTGAGCGGCCTGTCGACCATGCCACCGACCTCGAGACGGCATGAGGTCTTCTCAACGGGAGGCACTGGGTTGGACCACATGATCCGGAACCCGAACTCGTCCGGCGTATCGGTAGGCAGGAGTACCGCGCCCCGCTCCGCAGCCCCTGCTGCCGCGGTCGCAGCGGCCGGAAATGGCCTTTGACGAATGCCCGCCTTGAGTCTAGCCGCAGACGGGGGCCGCCTATTCGGGATCGAAGATGTAGCCGATGCCGTGGCGGGTGACGATCCATCGGGGCTTCCTGGGCTGCTCCTCGATCTTCTGTCGCAGCCAGCCCACATGGACGTCAACCGTCCGCGTCGAGAGTCCCACCCTGTACTTCCACACCTTCTGAAGAAGCACATCGCGCGTCAGCGCTTCACGGGGATGCCGGACAAAATACAGGAGCAGCTGGTACTCCTTCGCGGAAAGCTGCAACTGCTCGCCGTCCCGGAACACGGCGGCCTGTCTGGCGTCTAGCCGCACATTCCCGAACCTGTAGATGCCGCCGGTCCCGGAACCGCCCCTCATCTTGTCGCGCCGCAACATCGCCTCGATCCGAGCCACCAGCTCCAGCATTTCGAACGGCTTGACCAGGTAGTCGTCCGCACCTGTCCTCAGCCCGGCTACCCGATCCTCGAGCTGGCCCTTGGCTGTCAGCATCAGCACGGGGGTGGGGATGCCGTCCGCACGAAGATCTCTGCACACGTCGAGACCGGGCTTGCCGGGGAGCATCAGATCGAGCACGATGAGATCGATCCCTCCCAGGAGCGCGCGCTCATAGCCTTCCTGACCGTCGGCTGCGGTCTCGATGTCGTATCCCTCCGCCTCCAGGCGGTCCTGGACCGTCATGCGGATTCCAACCTCGTCCTCGATCAGCAACACTCGCGACACGGCTGCCCCCTACGACTCCTCGCCCGCCGGCAGGCGCAGGACGAACACGGTGCCGCCGCCAGCCCCGCTGCGGAACAACAGGGACCCGCCCATGCCCTCTGCCAGATCCCGGGCCAGCTTGAGCCCCAGACCCGAGCCCTGGATGCTCCCTGCCCCGGCGGCGGAACCGCGATAGTAGGCGTTGAAGACGCGGTTCGCCTCGGACGCCGGAATGCCCGGCCCCCGGTCGCGGACACGGATTCGGATGCAAGGCGGCTCTCTCTGGCCGTCAACGTCGGTCTCTATCCGCACCCAGCGTCCGGGTTCCCCGTACTTCACCGCGTTGCTGAGCAGATTCGCGAGGATCTGCTGCAGCGCTCCCTCGTCCGCCCGTACCGCGGGAAGCTCGGTCCCTTCGTGCCGCTCAACGGCGAACCCGGCCTGCTCGATCATCGGCTGGGCGGTCTCCAGCGCCTTCGCGACTGCCTTCCGAGCGTCCAGAGAGACAAGCTGCAGCTGCGCTCTTCCGGTTTCCAGCGCCGCCGCCTGGAGCGTCTTCTCCACCATTTGGCTCAGCCGCTTGCCTTGGTCGCGGACCAGTTCACCATAGCGGCGGATCTGGAGTTCGGTCCCCACAACCCCATCGGCGAGATTCTCGCCGACGGAACGGATCACCGCGAGGGGAGTGCGGAGCTCGTGCGTCACGCCTGCGATGAACTGCATCTGCATTCTGGCCAACTGCTCCGCGCGCCTCGCGGAGACCATCAGCAGCGCCATTGCGCCGGCCAGCACCACGAGCACCCCCAGTCCTGTGGCAAGATTGCGAGTCCGCTGCCTTTCGACGACACTCTCGAGCGATCCGGAGGCATGCTTGGCCGCGACGACCACGGATGGCGGAGGTCTGCCGCTCGCCATCAAGAGCCGTGGGCGCACCGCCGGAGACAGGCGTCGGCCGGAACTGCCGGGTGCGGCGAGGCCGCGAAGAGATTCGTTGCCGGGTCCGGCACGGTCTTCGGTCCCAGGCGCCGACCCCCTCGGCGCATCGCGGAAAAGACGCATTCGACGGCGGTCATCGACCCCGGCCAGCCAGCCGCTCCCGATGGACGGATCGGATCGGTACAGAAAACGGGATGTTCCACCGGCGAGCATCGCGACCTGATACAGCTGCTCGCCTTCCGGACCGGCGAAGAGCCGGCGCGTGATGTCGGGCAGCATGGTGCCTGTGACGTACTCCCAGTCCAGCACTAGGATCACGTATTCGGATGGCCCCGTTCGTGGAGGACGGCCCACGCCGCGACGCAAAATCCCGGACAGGACCTCCGCCCGGGTGACAGCCCCGACTCTCGGGAACACCGACCAGACAAACGGACGGAGCCCCCCGGTCCGGACGGGTGCGGCACTAGCCGCGTCAAGAGGATCCCGAATCGCTGCCAGGCTCTCGTCCCATTCCGCCTCCAAGGGTTCGCTCCCGCCCGGAACCAGCTCCTTCAGGACGCCCGAGCCATCGGACTCGAAAGAATAAAACAGCACCCTGCTCAGCATGTCCGGATACGCTGTGGACTGCGACCACAGGGCATAGTCTTCGGCATATTGGCTCCAGCGTCCGTCCAGGCCGACTCGCGAGCGCGGCTGGAAGCGAAAGTGCAAAGACATCACCTCTCGCTGGAGCACCTGCTCGAACTGCCGAATCGAATTCGAGAGGGCGTTCTGCATCATCGCCGCCTGCGCGAGGCTGAGCTGGCCGGTCCAGCCGAACTGAAGCACGGCAAGGGTGGCGAGCATGGCCACGCACAGGACGATGGCGAGTACGGGCCAGATCGCGCGCAGCTTGATCACGGGCACGGTAGCTTGATTATTGCGCGTCTTCGGAAGCCCACGTCAATGGCCGACGCGCGACGGTCACATCTCGAGAGCCGGAAAACGTCATCGTCCAAAGAGGCCTGCCCTGGCCGGCGCCGAAGGCCCCCCGGATACGAGCGGAGGTCGCAGGCCTTGAGCTGACCGGGAAGCGTCGAACACCAAGCGCCAGCAGACGGCGGGGCCTGGCAGGAGCCGCGCCGGGTCGGAACTGTCGCGGGCCGGCAGGGTCGATCGGGCTAGAATCTCGCTATGGCGACGACCGCGTATCTGGCACCTGATGCGTCCGTGCATCACAAGACACCGCACGGGCATCCCGAGAGAGTGGCGAGATTCCATGCCGTCGCCCGCGCCCTCTCCGCGGCGGGACTCGACGCTCGGATGAAGCGGCTGGAGCCGGGGGAGATCGGCCGCGACACGCTGCTGCTCTGCCACGAAGAACCCTACGTTGCGCTGGCTGAACGCGAGATTGCGGCCGGGAGGCGCATGCTCTCCACCGGCGACACCCATGTTGGGCCGGGTTCGCTGACGGCAGCCCGCGGGGCAGCCGGAGCCGTCTGCGCAGCGGTCGACGAAGTGGTCGAGGGCTCCTGCAGCCGGGCCTTCTGTGCGCTCAGGCCCCCTGGCCATCACGCGCGGCCCAACCAGGGCATGGGGTTCTGCATCTTTAACAACGTCGCGGTCGCGGCACGGCATGCGATCCGCAATCACGGGCTCGGACGGGTGATGATCGCAGACTGGGACGTGCATCACGGCAACGGAACCCAGGACATTTTCTATGCGGACCCGGATGTGCTGTTCTTCAGCACTCACCAGTCCCCGTGGTACCCGGGGACCGGGGCGGCCGGCGAGATCGGCGACGGCCCGGGGGAAGGCACGACCATCAACTGCCCGTTCCCGGCGGGGTCCGGCCGGGCGGAGATCCTGGGTGCGTTCCGTGGGCTGCTGATGCCCGCGGCGGACGCGTTTCGGCCGGACCTCGTGATGATCTCCGCAGGCTTCGATTCGCGGCTCGGGGATCCACTGGGACGGTTCCGTCTCACCGACGAGGACTTTCGCGAACTGACGCTCCTGCTGCGCGAAGTCGCGGACAGACACGCCGGCGGACGCCTCGTATCCGCCCTGGAAGGCGGCTACAGTCTTGAGGGCCTCGCCTCTGGAGTGACGAGCCACGTCGCGGCGCTGCTCGAGTAGCGGGACCCGGCGTCGCGCGAGCCTCAGTCGATCCGAATCGAGACAATCGGCGAGGTTGTGACCACGGAGTGCCGAGGGTGCCGGAACTCCATGTGCATGCCTCGACCGAGATACTCCACCTTCAGCATCGAGCCCCCCCAGCTCGAGCCGCGGACACTCACGGGAACCGGTCGGGGGCAAAATTCCGGGTGGCCCGAGATCCACGTCTGCCCGTTGCGAATGTGGAGCTCGTAGAGCCGGTTAACGGTCTGGACCAGCACCCGGCTGCCGTTCTTCAACCCGGTCAGGCGCAGGCCGCCCTCCACTTCCGAGCGCACGATCCGCTCCCGGATCTCCGCGGCAAGTCCCCGCAGGGCGCCGAAGGTGGTTGCCGCCACCGGGCCTGTGCGGTGCAATCCGGAAATCCTCCCCTCGCTCCCGTTCCGGGCCGGGCTAACGGGCCCGGCCCAACCTGCGGTAGTACTCCGCGACCGCCTCCCGGTACGGCTCGGGCACGGTCTCCGAAACGATGGCGCGCACTTCTTCCTTGTCGTCGAGCTCGACCTGTCGGCGCAGCTTCACTTCGAGCTGCTCGAGCAAGGCCAGCATCCTGCGGTACTCCTCCTCCAGCAGCTCCGGATTGCCGCGGAACCTGCCGTCGCCCAGCTCGCGGGCGAAATTGCGCAGATCCTCGATGTCCTTCGGATCGAACTCCCTCTGCGCTCTGCCGCTGCGGGCGAGGCTGGGGACTTCCGCAAGGCTCTCCTCCAAGGCACGCTCCATGCGCTCGGCGACATCGGGGTTGCCTGTGATCGGCGGGAAGCCGCCGCGCCACCGGCGGTCGCCGGACCACCCCCAGCTGGCCCGGCCGCCGCGCCGGTCGCCGCGCCCCGGAGCCGGGCCGGCAGCCTGGCCGTCCCGTCTCGGCTCACCCGCTCCGCTCCCTGCCTGCTGTCCGCCCTCCTGCCGGCCTTGCCGTCCCTCTCCGGGCTGCCGTCCCTCTCCGGTGGGCTCGTCGCGGCCCGCCGCGGCCGCGTCCTCGAGGCCCCGCCGCAGTCGCTCCACTTCCGACAGCATCCGGGCAAGCCCCCGGTCATCGCCGCCCCGCTCCTCCCGGGCGATCTGGCCCGCTTTCTGAATGTCGTCGCGCAACCGGCGCAAGGCCCGGGAGACGGCCTCCTCGTTGCTGGCGGCGTACGGAGCAAGGCCGCGCCGGATCAGGTCGGCGGCGTATTGAATCGTGGGAGAGGCTTCGGACTGCTGCAATTCCATGAGCGCGTTCAGCAAGGCCCGGGAAGCGTCGTCATTCCGCCCTCGAAGAGCCCGAGCCTGGCGCTGCAGCCCCTTCTCGATCTCGCCGACGCGCTCTCCCATGTCGGACTTCAGATCCGAGAGTTCTATCTCTTCCTCCCGCGTCATGCCCGTGGGCAGGGGACCGTTCTGCCGTCCCCCCTGTGCCTTCAGGGCCTCAAGGGCGACCCTCAGAGACTCCTGCAGCCTTTGCGCAGCCCGCTCCTGGTCCTCGACCAGCTGCGCCGACTCCCTCGCCAGTTCGTCCAGCGCCGATGCGCTCTGCTGTCTTCTCTGCTCCTCCATGAGGTCTACAGCCCTCTGCAGTTCGCGCAGCGCCCCGGCGGAAGCCGAGCGCGGGTCCCCGCCCTGGCTGCCCCGCTCCATCTCCTGGGAGGCCCGCCGAAGCTGCTCGATGGCGCGGTCGAGCTGCTGGCGCGAGCCCCGTCCGCCCTGGGAGGAGCCCTGCCCCTGCGACCCCTGGGCTCCCTGTGCGCCGGCCTGCTGCCGGCGGCTGGACTCCTGGCGGCGCTGGAGCTGCTCCAGCTGGCGCCTGAGGTCCTCCGCCTCGCGTCTCAGCATCTCCTGCTGCCAGCGCTGCTCGAAGCCTGCGCGGGAACGGTCCTGTGCGCGGTCGGCGAGCTGCTCCTGGCGACGCGCGAGCTCCTCCAGCTTCTTCATCGCCTCGTCGATCTCCTGCTCGACCTGCTGGCCCGACGCCCCGCCACCCGTCTCGTACTGGTTCTTCTCGAGGTCCATCTCCAGCTCGAACATTTCGGCCAGATCGCGCGACGCGCCGCCGCCGCCGCCGCGCCCCTGGGACATCGAGATCTGGATGTCGGTGAACAGGTTTTCCGCGCGCAGCAGGAACTGCAGCGCCTGCTGCTCGGGACCAACCGCATCCTCCAGCCGGAATCCGTGCAGGGCCTCGGCCGCCGGCTCCATGAACGCTGCGGCCTGCTCCATGTACTCCACGAACTGGGCGAACATCGGGTCGGTCTCGGTCAGCTGCCGTGCACGGGTCCTCTGGGCAAGCGTCTGCGCCTGCTGCATCAGCGTCCCCTGCAGTTCGGACAGCATGGTCGCGCTCTCGCGCAGCTTGCGCTCCTCGCGTCCGTCCTCGGCGTCGCGCTCGTTGATCAGGTTCCAGGTCGCGAGAATAATCTCCTTCTGCCGGCGCGAGATCTCGTCCTGTCGCTGGCCCTGGCCGCCCTGGCCGCCGGCCTGCTGCGACTGGGAGAACCTGCGCTCGTAGGGCTGGACATTGATGAAGTACATGTCGCTGCGGACTTCGCGCTTGGCATCGCGCGCAACGACGTAGTAGCTGATCAGATCGCCCGGAATCAGCCCTGCTTCCGGGGCGGGCGGCGGCAGCTCCTCGCCGCTCCCGGGGTCCGGCAGCTCCGCAACTCCGCCCGGAGGGCCGAATTCCTCCAGATAGAAGACGTGCCGTCTTGCGACATTGCCGGCGCCGCGTCGCGACGAGAGGCGCACGGTCTGCTCGTCCACGCCGTTCACGGCGTAGCGCAGTTCCACCCCGCGCAGCCCGAAGTCGTCGCTGGCCTCGATGCTGACGGCAACTTCCTCGATGCTGCTCGCGCGCCAGTCCCGTCCGGGCTCCAGAATCTCGACGACGGGTTTCTGGTCCGGCACGGCCGTGATGAAGTAGTCGTCGGTCAGCCTGACGCTCTCTCCCCGATACGTCGCGGCGACATGGTAGGTCGAGTCCTCCCCGACCTCGATCTCCGCCGCGTTCCGGAGCAGGCCCACCTCCTCGCCGTCTCCAACGACCAGCAGCCCGCCCTCCAGCTCCTTGTCCGTCGAGACCGTGACGGTCACCCGCGTGCCCCGGACGGCGGCAATGTCGCCTCCCGGGTCCTGGACATGCGGATCCAGCCCGCTCCAGTCCGGGTACTCGTACTCCAGCCTGATGTTCTCCACATGCGGCATACTCACGACGCCCACAACGAACTCGCGGCTGCGCATGCGCCCCGCCTCCACGTAGTAGCGCAGAGGCTCGCGCACGGCCGAGAAGCCGAACTCGTAGCCCGAGCCCTGAAGCTGCGGCCCCATCGGCGCGGTCTCCCAATCCACGCTGCTCTCGAACTTCGCATGGATCCGCACGGCCCCCGGTTCAAACCCGACGACGCTCGCGGTCACGTCCAGCCGCCCGCCCTCGCGAATCGTCGCGTCCCCCGGCTCCACGAGCAGCTCATAGAGCGGGTCTCCCTGCGGCACGAGCCACCCCGCCCAGAGTCTGGCCGTGCCGTACTGCCAGTAGCCGGGCCCCGCCGTGCCCAACCACACGAGGCACAGCACGGCCATGCCGGCCGCCGCGGCGAACGCGGCCACCGCCGCCCGGCTGACGACCGTGTCCAGCGGCACTGCGGCGGCTGACCGGGACGTCTCGCGCGCCAGCAGCGCCAGCAACGGACTGGGCGAGCGTCCGGCGGCCTTCGCACGGGCATGCTCGTCCGCCCATGTCCTCAGCCGTCCTCCAAACTCCGGCGAGCGGCGTTCCGCCTCATCGGCGGCACGCCGAAGTGCCGGGCTGCGCAGGAGGCGGCGCAAGGGCAGCACCAGTGCGCCAACGGCCGCCGCCAAGAGGGCGAGCAGCAGAAAGACCCTTGAGCCGACTACACTAGCTTCGGAAAAGGCGGCCCGATTGGCAAGATACACGCAGATGGCGGTCGATGCGAGGGCCGTCGCCGCCATGGCTCCCGCACCGCGAGAGGCGACGGCAGCCCGCAGCCGTGTCGCGATCGAACCCAAGTACTCGTCAAGGGAGGTGCCAGTCTGATCCCGCTCATCCAGTAGCGCCAACTCAGCCCCCCCTTACGGCATCCAGATGCCGATTTGCCACCAATGATTCTAGCAGCGCAGCCAGAACAAGAATCCCCAGCAGCAGTCTCCAGATCCGCCACGGTGCGGCCGGTGGCGGCGCAGCTCCCGCCACGGAGGCCTGCATCTGCTCCACGCCTCCCGTCGAGCGCCACAGATCGAGCGTGTCGTCCTCGATCTTCCGGAGGTTCGATTCCCTCGGATCCGGGTTCACGGCCAGCAGCTCTGCGCGGCTTCCGCCCCGGATCTCGTAGAAGCCGACCGAGTCAAGTGTGAGCGCCTCGCGGCTCACCGAGTCGGACAGGTTGAGGACCGGCCGCCCGGCGGGGTCGAAGACCTGCAGGCTCGCGCCCGACTCCCGTCGCGTTCCAAGCTCCAGCACATCGCCCAGAATGGCATCCCCGCCAGCGTATTCGGCCCCAGCGAGGCCCCGGGCCGCCTCGATCACGAACGGAACGAACACCGGGGTGAGGGGCAGGTTGTTCCACACGTTGTCCAGCGTCGATGCGAACACGAGCACTCGCCCTCCGCCGATCTCGCGCTCGATCAGCAGCGGGTCTCCGTTGCCCAGGCGGAGCGCAATGTTGTCGCCTTCCTCGGCCTGCACCTTCGCGTACAGGAAGAACTTCACGGGCCGCAGTCCCTCGGCGGCACTTGCCACCCAGTGCGAGCTGTCCGCCTCGCCCGCCACCTGGAAGGCGGCGGCACCCCGCTCCGCAGCCAGCGGCTGCACCAGCTCGTGGTCCGTCAAGGGAGAACGCCGGGCAAGGACGCTGTTGGGCCCAAGGGCGACGAAGGCCGCGCCGCCGGCCTCGACCCAATCCCGCAGGCGCGTCCCGAACGCGGAGCCGATGCGGGGCGCGTCGGAAAGGACAACGAGGGCGTAGCGGCCTGGATCGAACCGCTCGGCCTCGGCGGGCGAGGCGCTTTCCAGCGTGTAGCGCCGCGAGGCGCTGGCCTCGAGCGCTTCGCGGTAGTACAGGAGGTCGCGCTTGCGCACGTCCTCCGAGATGAATAGGATCGGCTCGGGCTCGGTGTTGTCGAGCGCCACCCTGCGGACATCGTCGGCGGCCAGCTCATCGTCCGGCTCGAGCCGGAATTCCGCTCGGCTGAATCCGCGGGGCGGATCCGTGATTTCGAACGAGTAGATCGCCCTGCCGCCGGCCGGAACCTCCCGCCGCTCGCTGCCGACAATGCGTCCGTCGACGCCCAAGGAAACCGTCTTCGCAACGTCCGCGTCGGAGAAGCTGGCAACGGTCACCTCGAGCCGAGGTCGCTCCTCACCGTAGATGCGGGTCGAGCCTTTCACGCTGTCGATAGCCCAGTTCGTCGAATCTCCTCCGGAGACGTCGTGCAAGGTCAGGCGCGCCTGCCCGGGCAGGACCAGGTCTTGGAAGCGCGACGGCATGGCCGACCTCTGCAGGTCCGAGACGATGTGAACTTCGACCGGCCCGGGCTCGTCAGCGACAAGGGTGCGCGCGGCCTCGATGGCGTCCCCGTAGCTGTTGCGCGCGTCCGTGGGCGCGAGCTCCTCGAGAGCCCGGCGCAGTTCCGCCACATCGCCGGTGGCGGCGGTCAGCACGCGCACGGAGGGGCCGTTCGCCAGGATCTGGGCCCGGTCCGCGTCCCGCATGCCGTCCACGATTCCCTCCACTTCGTCCAGCGCCTCTTCCCAGCGGCCGCCGCGCTGCATGCTCAGCGAGGTGTCGACCGCGACGAGGTGGAGCGTCGGGGCCTCGCCCGCCACCGCCGCGGGAGGCCGCTCCCAGATCGGCTTGGCGAACGCAAGGGCGAGCAGCAGTATGAGGGCCAGCCGCAACGCCAGCAGCAGCAGGTACTGCAGGCGCTTCTCCCGGATCGTCGTCTCGGTCCGCTTGCGGAAGAACATCAGCGAGCTGAAGGCCAGCCGGACGGGGTTCCGCTGCCGCATCAGGTGCAGCCACAGCGGAAGGCCCACCGCCAGCCCGCCTGCGAGATACCATGGCGACAGCAGATCCAAGAGCTCAGCGCCTCCTCTGCCGGAACAGCAGGTACTCGCGAAGCGCCAGGTCCAGCGGCTGCGACGTGTTCAGCAGCACGTAGTCGGCGCCCTCGCCGCTGACGCGCCTGCGCATCTCTTCGACATGGGCGTCGATGAGGCTCGGATACACGCTGCGGGAGTACTCGGACGAAACCTCCATCTCCTCCCCCGTTTCCATGTCCTCGACGAGAGCTGCGGTGGAGAGGTCGGGCTTGAGCTCCTTCGGATCGAGGACATGGAAGAACACCAGGTCCTGGCCCTGGTACGCGACCGCACGCATGGAGCTGACAATCTCGTCGGCGTCGACGAAGAAGTCCGAGATCATCGCCACGAGGCCTCGCCTGCGAAGCAGTCGCCCGAGCGCCTGCAGCGGGACGTGGAGGTTGGTGCCGGTAGACGCCTCGGCGCGCTCGAGCATGTGCAGCAGGCCCTGGAGGTGACGCGGACGGTACACCGCGGGCCGCACCTCGCGAATCTCCTCGTCGAAAAGGACCAGGCCCGTCGCATCGTGCTGCCTCGTCGACAGGTAGGCCAGCGCGGCTGCCAGATACCGCGCGTAATCGAGCTTCGTCAGGCCCGCGGACCCGTAGCCCATCGAGGCGCTGCAGTCCACCAGGATCATCAGGTGAGTGTTCGTCTCGCCAAGAAACCGCTTGATGTATACGCGGTCCGTCCGGGAGAGTACGTTCCAGTCGATGTAGCGCGGGTCGTCGCCCTCCGTATAGGCGCGGTATTCGGCGAACTCCTGACTGAATCCGAAGAGGGGCGACCGGTGCGAACCGTGCAGAAAGCCGTCCACGACGGTCTTCGCGACCAGCTCGATGTTCGAGAGGCGCTGAAGGACCGCCGGATCGAGGAGTCGCGTGTCGGCCATTGGCTCACCCTCTCCGCTCGCCGGCGCCTGACGAAAGGGGGCCTCGCACGGCGACCTATCCCTCGGCAGGCGGAGGTTTGGCCTCGAGCATCGCAAGGAGGACGTCGTCGACCGTCACCTTGTCGGACTCGGCGTAGAAGTTCGTCAGCACCCGGTGGCGCAGGATGGGGAGCGCCAGGGACCTGAGGTCGCCGGACGTGACATGGTAGCGACCGTCCAGCAAGGCCTTGGCCTTGGAGGCCAACACAAGAAACTGCGTGGCTCGCACGCTCGCGCCGTAGTTGACGTACTTCTTGACGATGTCCGGCGCCTCCGAGTCGGTCGGCCGCGTGGACCGGATGAGGGATACGGCGTGGTGTGCGACCGGCTCGGACACGGGGACCTGCCGGACCAGCCACTGGAACCGCAGGATGTCCTCCGCGTTGGTAACGGGAACGACGTCCGGCAGCGGCGTCCCAGCCGTGTTGCGGTCCACGACGTCCATCTCCTCTTCGACCGAGAGGTAGTCCAGCACGACGTTGAACAGGAACCTGTCGAGCTGGGCTTCCGGCAGCGGGTAGGTGCCCTCAAGTTCGATCGGGTTCTGCGTCGCCAGGACCAGAAAGGGAAGCGTCAGTTTGTAGCTGTTGCCGCGGACCGTGACCGAATGCTCCTGCATTGCCTCCAGCAGCGCCGCCTGCGTCTTCGGCGGCGTGCGGTTGACCTCGTCCGCAAGAAGCACATTGGTGAACAGGGGACCCTGCACAAAGGTCCAGCTGCGTCGGCCCGTGACCTGGTCGTCTTCCAGGATGTCCGTGCCGGTGATGTCCGTCGGCATCAGGTCGGGCGTGAACTGGATCCTCTTGAACTTGAGTCCCAGCGCCGCCGCCAGGGTGCTGACCAGCAGGGTCTTGGCGGTGCCGGGCATTCCGGTGATCAGGCAGTGGCCTCCCACCAGGAGCGTGACCAGCAGATTGTCGATGACCTCGTCCTGACCCACGATGATGAGCCGGACCTGCTCCCGGATGCGGTCCATCGAGGCTGCGAACGAGGAGACCAGATCCTCGGTTGCAGCGGTGTCCTGTTCGGGGAGCAAGGTGGTTTCCATTGGTGTGCCTATTGCTTGACCTGCAGGAGCAGCTGCAGGGCCGGACGGTAGGTGGGGGCGCGTTCCAGGGCCTGCAGCACGTGCAGGCGGGCCTTCGCAAGATCGCCTATCTTAACCCACGTCCGGGCAACGGCATACTCGGCCGCCGCGCGGTCCAGGGTGTCCAGCGCAAGCACAGCCTCAAACTCGCGCAGGGCCTCTTCCGCCCTGCCGGCCTCAAGATAGATCTCCCCGAGGCGTGCGTGGGTCTGCTCGTCCTTGGGCCAGTTGTACAGCAGGCCCTCGTAGGTGTAGGCCGCCTCGTCGTCTCGATCCGCCTCCTCAAGCCACCGAGCCAGCTTCATCAGCGTGTCGGGCCGGCGGCCGCCCCGCCGCTCGTACTCCTTCAGTTCCTCAATCGCCGCATTCCGGTCTCCGGACCTGTCGTGCGCGGTCGCGAGCAGCGCATAGGAACAGCCCGCGCCAACGTGCTGCGGATAGGCCTCCTTGGCATCGCTTGCGGGACTGAAGACGGCCTCCCAGTCCTCATCCCGCGCCGCCTCCAGGGCGCGCTTGAGATTCCGCCGCCAGCGGGGCAGGCCGTCCAGAGCCGGACCCAGATCTTCCCGCAGGTACCTGTTGAAGCGCTCGTCGAACTCCTCGGGGTCGATGCCCAGCACAGCCCGGATGTTGGAGTCGGTGGGCTCGTCCTCCGCGAAGCCCTCCAGCAGCTCGACGAGCCTCCTCTCGCCCCAGCGTTCGGCGATAAAGCGGCAAATGTAGCCGGCCTGCATGTAGGACACGGCAACCTGGCCCGGATAGCGGGGCCTGATGAAGCCGCGGTCGAGTTCAGCCACGGGCAGCAGCGCATCCTTCTGCACCGCGCCGATGAAGTCCGGAGTCACGGTTTCGCCCCACCGGGGATCCGCCATCCACTCCTCGTACATCGAAATCCCCTCGGAGTACCAGCGCGGCACCAGGTGGCCAGTCGATTCCAAGGTGAAGACGTGGGCGAGCTCGTGCCAGAGCGTCGTGCCCCAGTGGAACTCTCCCGGCGGCCGTCCCGACGGGCTGTCCATCGCGACCACGTAGCCGAAGGTCACTCCGAGCAGACCGATGCCCGGCATGGCCATGGTGCGGACTGCGAAGTCGTCGTGATTCGGGTACAGCTCGACGCGTACGGGGCGCTTCAGCTCGAATCCGTATTTCCTGGAGAACACGTCGATCGCTCGCTCCGTGAGGTCAAGGACGTACGGCCGCAGCAACTCGGCCTCGTCCCTGTCGAGCCGAACGATCGCCCGGGGCCCGTCCATCCCCTCCCGGACCTCGCTGGAGAAGGTCTCGAACCGGTCGTACGTGTCGAGCAGCCGCAGGGTGTTGACGGTCTTGGCGCTGTAGGGATCGCCCCCGTAGGCGATTTCCAGGTGCCGGCTGCCCTCCTCGTCCAGGCCTTCCCGCATCAGGTTCACACCCAGTTCCGCGTGCGCCCGCCACAGGCGCGGGTTGATGCCCACCGCCTTTCGCAGACGCTCTGTCGCCTCTCGGTAGCGGCGCGTGATGACGTAGAAGTGCGCCTGCTCGGCGTACACTTCGCCGTAGCGCGGGTTGTATTCCAAGGCCTTCTCGACCCATTCGTTGTCGCGGTTACCCTCGAGCATCTCGAGCGAGGCCAGCAGGGCGTAGGCTTCGAGAGGGGCGATCTTCAGGTCAAGAGACTTGCGCAAGGCCGTCTCGAGCGAACTGCGCGCCTCGTCGAGGTCGCCCTCCTCCAAAGCCATTCTGGCCAGCAGCAAGTGGCCCTCCGCCTGCCCCGGCCGGTCATCGAGCGCTTCGCGCACAGCCTCGATCGCCTTGCCGTCGAAGCGCGTCGCCAGCACCCTGGCCATGCCCAGCTTGGCCGCCACGTGCCCGTCATCGATTTCAAGGGCCTCCTGGAACAGCGCCGCGGCTTCCCCGTCCTGGTGCGAGTCGATGTACAGGTGGCCCCAGCGCACCCTCAGGTTCGGATCCTCGGGATCCAGCCGGACGGCTTCCCGGAACGAGTCGTTGGCCGCCTTGAGGTCCCCGAGCATCCAGTAGGCTTCCGCCTTCGCGGCGGGCCCGCCTTCCAGGACACCGCGATAGCATTCGGACGCCTCGGCAATCCGGCCGCGGTCGTAGTGCGCGTCGCACGGCCCCAGCTCGGACGGGCGGGCACCCCTCTCGCGACCACGCTGGCTCCAGGCGGCCGGGGCTGCGGCGAGCAGAACCATCGCCGCGAGTAATGCCGGACGGCCACGAATCACGGCTCGCCTCCCTCCGGCGCGGCTGCTTCGCTGTCGATCCGCTGCTGCAGCTCGGCCAGTTCGAGGAGCAGAGACTGCAGGGATTCCAGGTACTCGTCCTGCGGAATGTCCTCCTTGCGGACCGTCAGGTCGGCGATCTTGCGCTCCAGCTCCTCGCGCTGGAGCAGAAGCGACCGCTTCGCAGGATCCTCAGCCAGCCGGGCGGCGCTGCCCAGCCGCGCCAGGAGGAAGCTCTCCGGACGCTCTCCCTCGAGCTGCGGATGCTCGGTGGCCAGCCTCTGGCTGTCCTTGAAGTGGGATGCGACCTTGCTCTCCGCGTACCGGAAGGCCTCCAGAGCCGAAATGGCCTCGTTCTTGTCCGTGTCCGCGGCCGCGTCGGCGAACGCCTTCGCCCAGAACTCTCCAAAGACCGTGGCAGTCCTTTCGCGCCCGCTCTTGGTGGCCGTGATGACGACGCGGCGCGGCGACTTGAGCGTTTCCAGCGCGCCCCCGCTGGAACTCGTGGTGCTGACGATGAGCTGGCGGGCGGCCGGGACGGCGTCCAGCCAGACCTTCAGCTGACGGTCCGTGATGTCCGGCCCGGGGATGTTCAGCTTGTACACCTTGCCGTCGTAGGAGCCGTGGCCGACGAGAAGGACCCCGAGCGCGTCGCCGGGCGCCACCGAGCCTGCGAGACTTCCAAACTCCGCCTCGATGCGCTCGGCTGTCGCTTCCACGCCCGCCAGCACGCGCACGAGTTCATCCATGCCCGCCATGCGGCGCAAGGCCGGGAGCATCTCGGTCACCTGACCGCGAAAGCGCTCGGCGTAGGCGTGCGTGCCGCCAAGCCCCTCGACGACCAGAAAGTGCGTCTCGGCCACGGCCTGCCCGCCTGCGGCAAGGGCGGCGAGGGCAGCCCAGCGGACCAGGGACGAGGCGCCCTGCAGCACGACCCGCCTCACACGACACCCCATCGCTTTCGAAGCATCCATTCCGCTCCGCGAAGCAGAAGCAGGAGGAGAAACACCGCCGGCATGTCCCAAAGGTCCAGGACTTCGCGGGAGGTGATGCCCGCCTCCGAGAACCGGATCTCGCCGGCCAGACCGTCGAGCTCGTCGAGGTCCCAGTACCGTCCGCCGGTCTGACTGGCCAGTCGCGCCAGCAGCTCCCCGTTCCGCTCAGGATGAAAGTACTCGGCCACGCCGTCCTCCCTGCGGACGTGCAGAGAGTCCGCTCCCAGGCGTTCCTCGCCCAGCCGCGCGACCGTCTCGATGCGGTACACGCCGGGCTGCTCGGCATCGACCTCTCCGGCGTAGATGCCCGGTTCCGTGGCGGACGGGCGGAGATCGAGCGTGGCCACCGGACCATTCTCCGGCGTCACCGTGGCGGTGACCTGGGCGTTGTTGGCAAGCGTGTAGTCCCGGTCCCGAACCTCCACGCGGAAGTCGATGCGCGACTCGTCGGCGTAGCTGGAGCGGGCGCTCGACAGACGGACCGTGCCGCCCGTGCCGGCAACCAGGCTGCGCAGCAGCTGCCTCCAGAACGTGTCATGCCGCTCGTCGTCGCTGGGAAGCCCCATCCGCCAACGCCAGCTGCCGCCGGTGGCGAAGATCGCGGCCCGGCCCCGGCCGTAGTTCTGCCGCACCAGCAGCGGCAGCGCGGCCCGGCCCCGACGGACGCTCAGCAGCGTCACCGCGGCGGGCTTGAGTTCGCCCAGCAGCTGGAAGTCGGCCAGCTCCGGCATCTCGTCCCAGAGCTCGGCGTTACGGGCAGGGTCCGAATCCAGACGACAAACCAGCGAATCGCGCCCCTGTGGAGCGAGTTCGACCTTCGCACGCTCGCGCAGGAAGGATGCCGGACCGGACTCGAGCTGCACGGGCAGCACATCGACGATCTCCGAATTCTGCCAGCCCCCTGCGCCGAGGCCGCTGCGGCCTCCCAGCATCATCAGCGAGCCGCCCCTGCGGCTCACGAATTCTCGGATCGCGACCTGCTGCTTGGGCGAGAAGAACGCGGCCTCGAAACTCCCGATGATGAGCGCGTCGTAGGCGAACAGCTCCTTCTCCTCGGCAGGAAAGCCGTCCTCCAGCTGCTCCGGAGTGTCCACGCCCTGGCGGTAGAACTTGTTCGTCGAGGTGCGCAGCAGCGAGACCAGTTGCACGCTGGCGTCCTTGTGGACCGCCCGGCGCATGAACTTGTACTGCCACCGGGGCTCCCCTTCCACGTACAGGATCCTGCGGCGGCGGCGCGGCACGTCGAGCACGCTCTGGCGCAGGTTGTTCCCGCTGATCTCCTCCCCGGGCAGCGGCTCGGCGGCGAAGGCGAGGTTGCGCACGCCGGCGTCGCCCGCGCCGAAGTCGATCCACTCCCGCCTCACGGGCTCGCCGGCCCTCAGGGTAACGGCCTTGCTTGCGAGGACGCTAGGCCCGTCGCGGACCGTGATGCGGGTCTGACGATCGTCCGTGCCGTCGTGACGGAGGGTGACCTGCGCACTGACCCGGGAGCGCGGCATGGAACGGGATGCCACGGACACCTCGGCCAGCTCGATGTCACCCTCGATGCTTTCGCGCCCTACGCCGATGGTGTGGACCGGGACGTTGTACCTGCGGATCTCGCTCATCATGTCCCGGCCGAAGCGCTCTGAGTTGTCCGAGCCGTCGCTCACCACGAGGACGGCTCCGAGGGGCAAGGCCGTGGATTCCCGCAGCACCCGCAGCACCGACTCCCCGACCCCGGTGCTCGGCCCCGGCTCGGGCAGAGCTTCCGGCGCCAGGGAACCGAGCCTCTCGGGCTCGCCCGAGAACCCGAACAGCCGGACCCGGAACTTTTGAGACAGCGCCGGAAGCACCCGCTCCGAGAGCGCCGAGGAGGCGGCGGCGAGCCTCGACACGCCCTGGGCTCCGAACGACATGCTTTGGGAGGTGTCCAGCAGCACCGCGACGGCATTCTGCTGGCTCTTGAGGGACTGAATCGCCAGCGCGGGCTGCCAGGCCATCGTGAGGACCACGGCCGCGGAGCCGGCCTGCAGCGCCCAGACTCCCCACAGCGCCGGCCCCGTGAGGCGGCTGCGCGCGCGTCGAGCGTGCCAGAGCAGACCCGCCGCCGCGCCCAGCGCCAGAATCGGCAGCAGCCAGACGGCCCATCCGCTGGCAAAGAGGAATTCGCCCTTGCGGTAGGCCGCGAGCGGGTACTTGAAGAAGAACTCGAACACCTGGCGTCGAACCTTCTAGTGGGTCATGGCGTAAATGACGTAGTTGACCGCGAACCGGTACGCCAGGGCGGTCATGCTCTCCGGATACTCGGGAGTGTCGGCGTGCTCCCAGGCGTCGCCAAGGTCCATGTTGAAATTGATTGCGACCATCAGGCGCTCGCTGTCGTCGTAGATGCCCCGCCAGTGGGGAGTGTAGCCGTCGTCCTCCCACGTCGTTCCCGACCACACGTACTGGATGCCCGGAACCTGCGTGCGATGGTCGAGGTCGTACAGCGTGTGCAGCAGCGGGTCGGTCTCCGGAATCTCGACGATCGAGCGGTCGGGAAACACCCGGTTCATGCTGCTGGCGAAGCCGGCCCACTCGTAGCTCCCATGGAAGTCGTCAACCACCAAAAAGCCTCCCCGCAGCAGGTACTCCCGCAGGCGTGCCGCCTCCTGGTCGTCCAGATACCAGCGACCGACCTCCACGGCGTAGACCCATGGATAGTCGAAGAGCTCCTCGTCCATGGGATCGAAGAACCTTCCGCCGTAGGCGGTGTCGATCATCGTGAGGCGGCTGATGCCGTTCGTCAGGTGGTACTCGGCGTCGGGCCAGTCCGTGCGCCAGCCGCCGCGACGGCGCCCCCAGCGCTCGCCGTCGCGGCCCGAGCCGTAGGCGTACCGCACAAACTGAAACTCGGCCCGCGCATCCGGGTCGAAGTCCCAGGCACGCGGATCTCCGCCGCGGAACCCCCAGAACTGGAGCGCGGAAAGCAGCGGGACTGCCACCGACAGCGACAGAACCAAGGGCCAAAAAGCGCGACGTACGCGTATCACAGCCATACCGGAGCCCCTCTCCCCTGGACGTGCCCGACTGTAGCACACGGACGCAGGCCCCGCGCAGGCGGTCAGTTCGGCATGAGGTAACGGAGCCTCTCGGCCCGCCCCGGCTCCCGTAGCGCGTCCAGCGCCTTGAGTTCGATCTGGCGGATGCGCTCCCGGGTGAGGCCGAACTTCTTGCCGATCTCCTGCAGAGTGTGCATCCGCTCGCAACCGATCCCGAACCGCAGCCGCAGGATGTTGCGCTCCATTTCCGGAAGGTCGGACAGCACGTCGGCAGTCTGCTTCTCAAGGTCGACCGCCACGAGGCCGTGGACGGGAGAGATCGCGTTCTTGTCCTCGACCATCTCTTCCAGCGTGGAATCGCCGTCCGGCCCGACGCGGGTCTCCAGGGAGACGGGCGTGAGCGAAATCAGCCGCAGCATCTCGATCTTGTCGGTGCCAACCTCCAGGCGCTCTGCGAGCTGCTCGGTGGTCGGCGCGTGGCCGTGCTCCTTCTCAAGCGCGCGCAGTGCCCGATTGAACTTGTTGAGCTGCTCGTTCATGTGCACCGGGATGCGAACGGTCCTAGACTGATCTGCGAGCGAACGCATGATCGCCTGCCGGATCCACCAAGTCGCGTAGGTCGAGAACTTGAAGCCGAGGCGGTAGTCGAACTTCTCGACCGCCCGTGAGAGCCCGATATTGCCCTCCTGAATCAGGTCCAGCAGGTGCAGGCCACGATTGACGAACTTCTTTGCGACCGATACGACCAGGCGGAGGTTGGCCTCGATGAGGGCCTGCTTGGCCTCTTCGGCCTCGTCCCTCGCGACCTTCAGCCGAGCCAGCTGCCGGCGCGCCTCAGCCTCGTCCATCGGAGGGAAGTCGGAATTCGCCATGCTCGGGGCCGGGGGCCGCTCGGCGTCGCGCGCGAACCGCGCGGCGTACCCCCGCCAGACATCCCTGTCGAGCGGAAGCCTGCAGATCGCGCGCGAGGCCTCAACGATCCTGCGGAAGTACTCCCATCGGCGGGCGCGCCGCTCGCGCAGGTTGAGCGCGCCGGCCCTGTCGAGCCGGGACCTGGCCTCCGCCACTGCCTCGAGCAAGCGGGCGATGCGGGCCAGCCGCTGCTTGAGGCCAATGACCTTGCTCTTCACCGTGGCGGCATCGGCGCCCGCGGCGCCGGCGATCAGGCGGCGCCCGATCTGCGGGCTCTGCTTGAGACGGATCCGCAGGTCCGCGAGCTCCTGCCACAGCCACGAACTGCGTGACAGCAGGCGCCGCATGCGGTTCTCTGCCCGCTCCATCTGCTTGGCAAGACGGACCTCACCCTGCTTGTCGAGCAGCGGCACCATTCCGATCTCGGACAGATAGAGCCGGACGCTGTCCTCCGGCGGGGACGCCTGTTCGCGCACTGGGGCCGCAGTGTTCTTCCGGGGGCTCTTCGCGGCCCGACGCCCCTTGGTCGCCGCGCGCCGCGCAACGGCCGACGGGCGACCTAGCGTATTTCGCAGCATACAGACTCACTCCTTCCTTTAAGATTTGGACGCGCGAGCGCAACGATTCGTTGCACCGAAAATCTCATTGCCCGGGGCTTGCACGCAAGAGTGCCCCGGGCCAGGCTTCGCTCGTGTGCGGTTCCGGATCGGCGCACGGCCCAACGGCCCATGCTTGCGCTTCGTCGGCGAGATCCCCGGCAGCCGAGACCGCGATCGCGGCGTTGACATCCCTGTCCACACATCATCCGCGCGACGCGCAGCGGCAGATCCCGGACCTGCCCGGATGGTTCCGGTAGCGGCACCGCCGCGACATGGAGTCGGGGGCCGCTTCCACGAACTCCCGACCGGCCCGTGCCGCCTCTTGTACCTGAACCGCGACCGCAGAAGCTGAGCGACTCCCTGCCTTGCTCCGAAGCTGTCCTGCGGCTCTCCAGCGCCTGGCTGGAGAGCCGGTTCGAAGGCCCGTGGGTCAACTCGATCGTTCCGTATCCGGCAGGGCTCGACTTGACCCCAAACACGTATTCGGCGTGGGATGTCATCTCTGGATGTTCCGATTGTATTCTATTATATTCGCTCGATAATCTCCGTTGTGCTTTCCGCGAGCCCCTGCAGTGATCGGAGCGAGGCGTCGTTGCAAGGCCGCCAACAGCTGCCCTGTGCACCGTTCCTGCCGAATCATGGCTGTTTTGCTTCGGCAATCCGCTCCGAATCCGGCGACGGCTGGTCTCAGGCGGGCGCGGAGAAAGAACACCTCGGCCGGCACCTTCAGCATTTCGCGCCCCAGCAGTCTAATGGCCACCAGCCGCCGGGGGATGACCGCCTGGTTCGTGACCGCGCGCTCGATGCGCTGCCCCGTGCCGTGCCCCGGGTATTCCACCTTGCAGGCCAGTCTCGGAATGCGGTGCCGGAACCATCGCAGCGCCCGTTCACCGAAGACCCCGCGGGTGATGCGAGGCTGGCCGCCACATCCGGCGACCGCGCCGGAGCTCGAGGACAGCGTCGGTCAGCTGCCCGGTAGACTCGGAGCGTTTGAGTCCGTACCGCAAGCAAGAGCTGTCCGCCCTTCCTTCGCCGTCCCGACCGGTTCCCGCAGGCCGGCGTTGGCGGCCGGCTTTCGCGGCGTTGGCTCTCAGCGGAGCCACCGCAATCGCTGCGGTCGGGCAATTGACCTCGCCGGAACCGGCCTTCAGAATCAATGGCCATCGGAGCGAGGTCGTGAGCGAGCAGTTCCTGCCGCCCGATGGCGGATTAATGCTGACCACTTCCTACGACTCGCTGGTCACCTAGACCACCAGGCGCCCGTTGCAGGCCCGAAGACTCGTTTTCCTCCTGGTCGGCAGTGCATCCTGGAACCTGGTCAAGGGTGTCTCCGAGACGCTCGCCGGCCGGATCCTGTTGATGGACGTAGGCGGCTTCGCTTTGTCTGAGGTCGGAAGCAGCAATCGAGACACGCTGTGGATCCGGGGCGGCTTTCCCCGCGCGTTCCTCGCGCCGTCAGCGGCTGCCTGGGCCCGCTGGATGGGGTCTCGTTCACTCGCACGTTCCTGGAGCGCGACATCCCTATGCTGACCCCGCGGGTGTCACCCGAGGCCATCGGCCCCTTCTGGCGCATGATTGCCCACAATCAAGCGCAGATCTGGAACGCTTCGGCACTTGCCCATTCCATGGACGTCACGTCAGTGCCGCCACCGTTAACCGATATCGAGACCTGCTGTCGGGAGCCTTCTTGGTCCGTGCACTGCCTCCCTGGCTCGAGAACCTTGGCAAGCGCCTTGTCAAGTCGCCGAAAGTCTTCCTGCGGGACAGCGGCGTGTTGCACTTCCTTCTGGGACTGGAGGAATTGCGCGACCTCGCAATGCATCCGCGCTACGGCGCCAGCTGGGAAGGCTTCTGTCTGGAGCAGACACTGGCCAGCGCGAGGCCTACTTCTATCGGACTCGGCGTGGCGCTGAACTCGATCTGATGCTCCTCAGGCGGGGGCGCCGCTGGGGCTTCGTGTTCAAATTCACCGACGCCCCTCGAACGACCAAGTCGATGCACATCGCCATTGCGGACTTGAACCTCGAGCACCTCTGGGTCATCTACCCCGGGAGTCTGGAATACCCTCTCGGCGAGAGAATCACCACCCTGCCCCTGAGCGGCGTCCGCGAACTGCCCCTGCGCCCGCCGTCGAGTGCGCAGTAGGGTCGAGGGGAGGCGCGCTTAGCCTTCATGGGGAGCGGCAGTTTGCCGACCACTTTCGGGGGCCGCTACAGCAACTTGTCGATGCCGCTGTCTTCCGTCTGGCCACGCTTCTCTCCCCGCCCGTCGAACCGGTCGTGCGGATTTCCCGCATTTGATCCGTGAGTCAAGTCCGGACCTGAGAGGGGACCGTCGGGTCGCCGGCGGGCAACCGCGACGCGTTCCATCCGAGCCCATGCGGCGGGCCTCCGGAAGAACGCCGAGGCGTTGCGATCAACTGCCTGAGTTCGGACCAGACGACGCCGCAACCGACGGGCGAACCGGCAATCGGGTCTCCGTGCTGCATGAACATGTGCGCGAGACTACCCTGCAGCGAACCAACGGTGGGGTGTCGTGATGCGCATGGCGGAGTGCAGGGATCGTTCCACACGACACCTCCGGCCCCACGCGAAGCAACGGTGATCACGTCGTTGAGGTGGAGCCAGTACACGCTGGGCAGCCGTTGGAGTTCTGGGAACAGGGCGTTCTGCTCGGTTTCTCCGTGCTCACGGACGGGCTTCGACGCCCCGGCTTCGGTAGTTCAGGAAGTCCAGACATGAGAAATCGGAAAGGAAGAATGCGGAGAGCGAAGCGACCCAAACAGGAATTGGTAACCCACTGCGAGAGGCGGGACGGTCGCGACGGCGTGGTCCAGTCGAAGCCCTACGACAAACGGCTGGCCCGGGACCTTGCGGACTTGAACAGCTGCAGCCCCGGGGACCTCCGAGAACGTGCCCTCATGGCCGGACTGGAGATGGAGGCCTTCCGGACCTACATGGCCATCTCTGATCGGGCCTGTCCGCACTGCCACGGTCGGGATGACTCCCGGAGCGCACAGGAGGTGGCCCGAATCGGCGGCAAGGCCAAGACCGCTTGGATCGCCATCGAGAACTGGGTCAGTCTCTCTGCTGTGGAATTCACCGATCAGCGGGACAAGTTCTCAGCTGAAAAGGCGCCCTCGAGGTGGGCGCGCAACCGCTGACTGGATGACCGGGTGCGGCGCCGGAGCAAGAGTCCTTGCGTAGGCGTCGCACACGCTGAAGGAAGGCGCCTTTCCACGGCGCACGCCGTCCGGAGAGTGAGCGCGGTGACCTGCCCGCACCATGCCGTTCCGCACCGACAACTGTTCCGGCGTCGGACGCGTCGGGTCGCTGGCCGCCGGGAAGCAGTCAAGCTGCCATATAATTGGCGTCAGGTGCGACCGCGACCTTCCAAGGCCGGGATCGGACTGCTGATCGCCGCGCTCGCGGTGCCCGGATTGGGTGGGTCCGACTCGGAGCAGGCCATTGAGGCCGAACGCGAGGCCAAACGGTTCCTGGAAGTGTTTGGCCAGCTCGAGCGGCGTCTGGCGCAGCCGTTCGAGGCCGCCGCCGCGGTCTACGGCGGGGCTCTTCCGGGCATGCTCCGAACGCTCGATCCCCACTCCGCGTTCCTCGATCCCCAACAGTTTGAGAGCCTGCGCGAGATGCAGCGCTCCACCGAGAAGGGCTTCGGCAGCGTAGTCAACCTGCTGCCGGGCCGCGTCATCGTGCTGCAGACGCTGGCGGGCAGCCCCTCGGAGCGGGCCGGCATCGCTCCCGGCGACGAGATCCTGGTCCTGAACGGACAGCCGCTGGCGCGCATGCCGGTCGAACAGCTCGTGGCCGTGCTGGCGGGAGCGCGGCAGAGGCAAGCCGAACTGATGGTCAAGCGCCCGAACTTCCCGAAGCTGCTCGACATGACGCTCGTGCCGGCGGAGATGGCGGACCCCAGCGTCTCGCGCCACTTCCTGCTCGAGCCCGGGCTGGCCTACGTCAAGATCCTCAACTTCGAGAACGAGACGGCCCCGGAACTGCGCAGCGTGCTCGAGTCGATGGATGGAGAGGCTCTGGAAGGACTGGTGCTCGACCTGCGTGGGAATCCGGGGGGGATCATCGAGGCGGCCGTCCAGGTCGCGGCGTTCTTCCTCGACCCCGGGGACCGGATCCTGTGGATCCGCGGGCGGTCCGGCCCCAAGGAGGAGCTCAGGGTGCCCGCCGGGTTCCGCCCGTACGGGTTCCCGGTCCGCGTGCTGATCGACGACCGCACGGCGAGCGCGGCGGAAATCGTGGCCGGAGCGCTGCGGGATCACGGGCGGGCGCGGGTGCTGGGCCAGCGCAGCTTCGGCAAGGGACTCGTGCAGAGCGTCTTCGAACTCAGCGGCGGCACCGCCCTCGCACTGACCACTGCATTCTACGAGACGCCGGAAGAGCACTCCATCCAGCGCTGGATGGGGGCGTGCGGGGAATACCAGATCGCCCCTTGCGGGGGGGATGAGGGCGCCGACAGTCAGCGGGGAGGCATCGCGCCCGATGTCGTCGCGGGACCGCGACCTCTTTCGGAATTCGAGCAGGTGCTGCTCGGCAGCAACTCGTTCCTCGATTTCGCCAGGGACTTTGTCGGCAAGGGCAGGGGGATCGATTCCTCGTTCGAGCCGGGAAACGAAATGCTGGACGATTTCCAGCTCTATCTCTCCCAGCGCCACATTCGCCCGTCGCTCTCGGAGTGGTCCGCGACGCTCGAGTTCATTCGCTCCATGCTCAAGCAGGAGGTGCTGAACCTGACGCTCGGGGTGGCTGCCGGAGACGAGGTCGAGATCCGCAGGGATCCCGCAGTTCTGGCCGCTGTCCGGGACCTGCGCCGAGCCGGGCGCTGATGCGCCCGTTCGCGCCCAACACGGAGATCCCGCCTAATTGAGGCGGGGCAGGTCTTGTAGGATAGATGGTGGAAAAGCGCATGAGACACAAAATGATGCTCCCAGCCCTTGTCGCGCTGGTGGCGCTTGCGGGCGGCTGCAACCGATCCGAGACCATCAGGATCGGCGTTGTGCCCAAGGCGGTGGCCCACGAGTTCTGGAGTGCCGTCCATGCCGGGGCCGATGAGGCTGCCCGTGACGCCGGCGTTGCAATCGAGTGGCAGGGTCCGTCGGCAGAGACTGAGTTTTCCCGACAGATCGAGATTGTCGAGGCGATGATCAACTCGCGGGTTGACGGCATCGTCCTCGCACCTACCGAGGCCACGGCGCTGGTCGGGGTGGTCGAGCGCGCAGCAAGGGAGGGCATCCCGGTCACCATCTTCGACTCGGGAATCAATACCGACAACTTTGTGTCGTTCGTCGCAAGCAACAACCACAAGGCCGGTCAGACGGCCGCCCGAACCCTCGGGGAAATGCTCGGCGGCAAGGGGAAGATTGCGCTCGTCAAGAACGTGCCGGGATCGGCCTCCACGATGGCTCGTGAGGAGGGGTTCGAGGAAGCCCTCGCGAAGGAGTTCCCGAACGTCGAGATCGTGGACTTCAAGTACTGCCAGTCGGACCGTGCGCTCGCGCTGCAGGTCTCGGAGAACATGCTGACGGCGCATCCGGATCTGGACGGAATGTTCGCCTCGGCGGAGCCGGGGACTGTGGGCGCCGCCAAGGCCCTGCGGAACCGCGAGCTGGTGGAGCAGGTGAAGCTGGTCGGCTTCGACTGGACCTACACTCTGGAGCGGGACTTCCGCGAGGGAGTCGTTCGCGCCCTGGTGGTGCAGGATCCGTTCCAGATCGGCAGGCGGGCGGTCCAGACCGTCTTGGCCGCGCTCCGCGGCGAAACGCCTCCCAAGCGGATCGACACCGACACCCATGTGGTGACCCTCGACAACATCGACAAGCCCGAAATCGTGGCCGTCCTGCGCATCGACCTCGGGGGCTATCTGCCGTAGCCCGCCCCAATCAGGCGGAGAATGCCGTTCGCAGCCGCCCGACCGCCCATTCCAGATCCTCTCGTCCGATGACAAGCGGAGGCGCGATCCGGATCACCCGATCATGCGTTTCCTTGCACAACAGGCCTAGGCGCTGTAGCCGCTCGCAATACGGTCTGGCGGGGCCGCGCAGTTCGATGCCTGCGAGGAGACCCTGTCCCCGGACCTCGATGATCTCCGGATGGCTCAGCCGACCCAGCTCGCCCAGAAACCACGAGCCGATCTCGGCGGAGCGCCTGACCAGGCCTTCGTCCTGAACGACGCGCAGCGCCTCCCGGGCCACGGCGCAGCCAAGCGGGTTTCCCCCGAAGGTCGAGCCGTGACTGCCCGGATCGAAGACCCCGAGCACGTCCCGGCTCGAGACGACAGCCGACACGGGATAGAATCCGCCGGACAGGGCCTTGCCCAGCACGTATGCGTCCGGCCGAACCC
The DNA here is from genome assembly GCA_028819255.1 of Bryobacterales bacterium. Taxonomy (GTDB): domain Bacteria; phylum Acidobacteriota; class Terriglobia; order Bryobacterales; family UBA6623; genus VXMF01. Next base: position 105,121 of record JAPPMB010000167.1, read on the forward strand.
CCTCGTGATCACAGGCGAACATCGCCCCGGTACGCCCGAGCCCCGTCTGGATCTCATCAGCGATCAGCAGCACCCCCCGGAAGCGGCAGATCTCAGCCGCCGCAGCCAGATATCCGGCCGGGGGCGTCAGGATGCCGGCCTCGCACTGGATGGGCTCCACCAGAAAGGCGCAGGTGTTCGGAGTGATCACCCGGTCCAGCGCGCCCGCGCTGCCGAAAGGAATCGTGCGGAAGCCGGGCGTGAACGGGCCGAAGCCCTCGCGGCTGCCCGCGTCCGAAGAGAAACCGACGATCGTGGTGGTCCGTCCGTGGAAGTTGTTCTCGCAGACCACGATCTCGGCCTGGTTGCGGGGGATGCCCTTCCGCATGTACCCCCAGCGCCGGGCCGCCTTGATGGCCGATTCGACGGCTTCGGCCCCCGAGTTCATCGGCAGCACCGCCTCCATGCCGCAAAGTTCCGCAAGTTCCTTGCAGAACGGCGGAAGCTGGTCGTTGCGATAGGCTCGCGAGGTGAGGGTCACCCGTTCCGCCTGCTCGCGCAGCGCCCGCAGGATGCGCGGATGGCAGTGCCCCTGGTTCACGGCGGAGTACGCGCTGAGGCAGTCGAGGTAGCGCTTGCCGTCGACATCGTAGACCCAGGCGCCCTGGGCGGCGGCCACGACCACGGGCAGGGGGTGGTAGTTGTGCGTGCCCCAGCGGTCCTCCATGGCCAGCATTTCGCCGGTCACGGCGGCTTCGGCTAGGTGCGGCAACGCGGGAACCCTCGCAAGACCAAGCGTACCATCAGGCTCCCGTTACTCGGCCTCCGGCACGTAAATCACCTCGCCGCTCTCAAGGCGGTACGCCACCCCCAGACGCTGGCCGCGCCCCGCCCCCCGCTCGTCGCTGGAGCGCAGCCGCTCGATTCGGTTGCCTCTCTTGACAATCATTTCCATGTCCGGCCCGCCAGGGTCCGTGACGATCGTGATGTCCCGTGTGCTCATGCGTGCGGCGACCTCGGCGAGGCTCACGCTCCCGGCCAGCGCCAGCAGCAGGGCCACGACGAGCACCATGCTGGCGTCGAAGAGGTTGACCACGCCGCCCAAGGGGTCGACATCGTCCGCCGAGTCCATTGCGACCCGGGCTCGCCGCATCCAGTCCTTATGTGCGCTGGAACGGATCATCGCCTCCGCCCTCCCCACCTTGCCAAGCGTCCATCAGGTAGTGCATTTCCGTAAGGTCCTGCCGTCCCCACTGCCGCACGACGACACCCAAGGCGTAGGACACGCCGCCCACGATCAGGCCGACAACGGTTGTGGTGAAGCCGATCAGCAGGTTCGACGCCATCGACTGCATGTCGCCCGCCGCCAGGCCGGCCAAGGCGGGCTGCAGGGGAATCAGCGTGCCGACGAGGCCGAGCATCGGGCCGGTTCTGGCAAGAACGGCGAGGCGCTCGGCGCTCTTCCGCAGATCGTTCTCGAGATCGGCGACAGCCTTGTCGAGCCGCTCGGGACGGTTCGCCAGCGCTGCGGCGAAACGCCCGAGACCGAGTCTCCAGTCCAGGGCGAGGAAGCGCTCGACGCTGGGCTCGGCTGCGTACAGTCTCCGCAGGGAATCGCGGTTCGTTCTGCGGTCCAGGGCCTGGGCCACCACACCGCCTGCGAGGTAGGTGACATACACGAACAGGCCGACAATCGCCACCAGCGCGGGCAGCAGGAAGGCACTTGATATCCAGTACAGCAGCGTCTGCAGTTGCTCCACGGGCCCTCCTGCGACGCGTGGCGCCGCGAGGCTTCATCCGCGCCGCTCGGCTTCAAGCACCTTTCCCAGCCGCCGGGCGAATCGGTCTTCCGGCTGGAATCTGGCCGCAAGAAAGGCCGTCGCCAGCTGGTTGGCGAGACCGACATCGATGATCCGACCGCCGAGGCAGAGCACATTGAGGTCGTCATGCTCCACGCCCTGGCCGGCCGAATACACGTCGTGGCAGACCGAGGCCCGAATGCCCCTGAGCTTATTGGCGGCCACGCAGGAGCCGACGCCGCTTCCGCAGACGACGATGCCGCGGTCGGCCTCGCCGCCCCGGACCTTCTCGCCCACTGCGACCGCAAAGTCGGGATAATCGTCCTCCGAATCGAACGCATGCGCCCCAACATCGACCAGCTCATGACCGGCCGCCAACAGGCCCTCGGCAAGCGCTTGCTTGAGGTCGTAGCCTGCGTGGTCGGCCCCGATCGCTACGCGCATCAAGCCCCAATGATAGCGCAGGGGCCGGAGGCCCCGATGACTTGCGAACTCGCCCGTCCTCGTCGGACCGCACCCGGCGGATGGACGTCGCAAGGGGGCGTTCCGCCATACCGGGCGAGCCGGCGGGCCGCACAGGCGGACCATGGGCGTGCAGTGCCTCGCCCGCCGCGCCAGGACCGACTCCTCTCGCCGGACCCGCGGCATGCCCTTCCGCCAACGCGGCTCCAGGAAGCATAATAGGAGCAGGGGCGGGATTCGCCCGTCCTATGCGGCCCCCGCCAAGGCGAATTGCGCGACAGGGCCCGGGGCCTTCGATCCGACCTTGCCGCGGGCCAGCCACGAATGAGAATCGGCTTCATCAGTCTCGGATGTCCAAAGAACCTCGTCGACAGCGAGGTCATGATGGGGTTGCTTGAAGCTCGCGGGCATCAGCTCACCCAGGAGCCGGACGAGGCTGAGGCGCTGGTGGTCAACACGTGCAGCTTCATCGAGCCCGCCCAACAGGAGTCCGTCGACACGATCCTCGAGATGGCGCGGTACAAGACGGAGGGCCGGGCGCGGCGCCTCGTCGTGACCGGGTGCCTGGTGGAGCGTTACCGCACTGAACTTCGGGACCAGATTCCGGAGATCGACGCCGTTCTGGGCACGAATGAGATCGAGTCCATTGTCAGCCACTGCGAGGGCGATGCGGAAACGCAGGCGAGCGCACCACCGGGCGGCTACCTCTACCACGACCTGACACCCCGGCGGCTGGCAACACCAAGGCACTTCGCGTACCTCAAGATCAACGAGGGGTGCGACCACCCGTGCACGTTCTGCATCATTCCGCAACTGCGGGGCAGCTTTCGCAGCCGCCGCTTCGAGTCCGTGGTGAACGAAGCCGCGAACCTGTTCGGACAGGGTGCTCGGGAGCTGACACTGATCGGGCAGGACACGACGGCATTCGGAGAGGACCTCGGCCTGAGGAACGGCCTGCCCCTCCTCCTTGACCGGCTGGCCCGGCTCGAGAACGCCGGCTGGATCCGCGTGCTGTACGCCTACCCGAACCGCGTGTCCAAGAGACTGCTCGAGACGATCGCCGGCCACAGCAACCTCTGCCCGTACCTGGACATCCCTCTGCAGCACGCCAGCGCTTCCGTGCTGCGCCGGATGAAGCGCGGGGCAAGCGGGGAGATCTTCCTGCGGATGGTCGAACGCATCCGGCGGATCATTCCGGGGGTGGCGATACGCACCAGCTTCATCGTCGGATTCCCCGGCGAGACGGAAGGGGACTTCCGGACGCTCTGCGACTTCGTCAAGGCCGCAGAATTCGACCATGTGGGCTGCTTCCGCTACTCCGACGACGAGAACGGTGCCAGCTTCGCGCTGGATGGCAAGGTGGATCGGAGCACGGTCCGCGACCGGCAGCGGCGGCTGATGGCCATCCAGCGGCGGATATCGAGGCGCCGCACGCGGGAGCTCGTTGGCCAGCGGCTGCCCGTTCTGGTCGGTGGGCCGTCGTCCGAGACCGGCCTCCTGTGGGAAGGGCGTCTCCAGACGCAGGCCGAGGAGATTGACGGCAAGACCTACATCACCCGCTTTCCCGACGGCTCCACGCCGCGGCCGGGTGACGTGGGCACCGTGAGAATAACCCGATCGAGCGACTACGACCTGTACGGGGAAATCGAGCGGATCACGCGACCGGCCGCGCTGCCGGCTGCTGAATTGCTTCCCGTGCTCCAGTAGGTGCGGACACGCGCGAGGACGCCATGAGCGCGCCAAGGCAACGCTGCCCCATTTGCCGAAAACCTGCAAGGCTTCGGGACAGCTGCTTCCCGTTCTGCAGTCCGCGGTGTCGCACCCAGGACCTGGCGAATTGGGCGACCGGAACATATTCGATCTCCGCGCCCGCAAGCGAGGCCGACGAGCATCTTGAGCCGGGAGTTTCCTTCAAGGAGCGCGAGGCGGATGGATAGGCGCCGCCTTGCGGTCGTCTTGGCCACCTGGTTCTACGCGGGGCGTTTCCCGGTTGCGCCGGGCACGGTCGGATCGCTTTGCGCCTGGGCTGTCGCCTCGTTCGCCGCACATAGCTTCGGCGTGCCTGCGTGGACATTCTCGGTCGCGGCGGTGGTGCTGCTTCCGGTGGCGGTGTGGTCCGCTGGGACCGCGACCGAGGCCATCGGCTCGGATGACCCGCCGTCGATCGTCATTGACGAGGTGATCGGGATGTGGATCGCGATTGCGCCGGTCGCTACCGGCTCCTGGCCCCAGTGGATCGCTGCTATCGTCCTCTTCCGGGCGTTCGACATCACCAAGCCTTTCGGCATGCGCCGGCTTGAGAGATTCGCCGGAGGCCGGGGAATCGTGGCCGACGATCTGGCTGCGGGAGCCTGCGCTATGATTGGGACCTTGGTTGTGAGATGGGCCGGCTTCTGAGCCGGAGTCGCGCCTTAAGGGCCCGCATGGCCGGTATCCTGAGTCCGAAGATCCGCATTGACAGCGTCTCGCCTCCGGCCGCGATTCCCGGCGGCCAACTCACGATTCGTGGTTCGGGACTGGGCAGCGACAAGCGTCGGCAACCCGTTGTCTCCTTTGGAGGGGTGCCCGGGCGGCTGGTGGTGAGCACCCCCGACCGCCTGGTCGTCACCATTCCGGACTCCGCCGAAACGGGCTCCTTCAACATCCGGTCGGCGAGGGCGGACAGCGGCGAGGTGCCGTTCGCCCTGGGCCGGCTGCTGGGGACCGAGCTGCATCCCGTCGCGAATCCGGTGGTGGACGGCGAAGGCAACGTGTTCACAACCCAGAGCGGCGCGCGCGGCAAGAAGACTCCGGTCTCCGTCTACAAGATCGCGCACGACGGCGGATCCGTGAGCGGATTCCTTTCCGGGATCGTCAACGCCACTGGGCTCGTGTTCCAGCCCGACGGCACCCTGCTCGTCTCGAGCCGCCACGAGGGCACGGTGTACGAGGTGACACCCTCCGGGGGAGTCGAGATCTTTGCTGAAGGCATGGGCGTCGCCACCGGCCTGGCGATCGACCGCGACGAGAACGTGTATGTCGGGGACCGGACCGGCACCGTCTTCAAGATCAGCCGGGACCGCAAGATCTATGTGTTCGCCACGCTGGAACCGTCCGTGGCGGCCTACCACATGGCAGTCGCTCCGGACGGAGTCCTCTATGTGACCGCCCCGACCACGTCGAGTTCGGACGCCGTTCACAGGATCGACCCGGAGGGGGTTGTCACCGTCTGGTTCCGGGGGTTCGGGCGCCCGCAGGGCGTGGCGTTTGATTCGGCCGACAGGCTGCATGTCTGCGCATCCTTTCGGGGCCAGCGTGGGATTTTCCGGCTGACCGAGGAGGGCGTCAAGCAGACGGTTTCGGGCCAGGGCATCGTCGGCCTGACATTCACTCCCGACAACAACTTGGTCGTGGCGACCGGGAACAGCGTGTACAGCATCCCGGACGTCAGCTGACCCCAGGGACCGCTGGAAGCGCGGGCGACTGGAACCTCGCCGGATTCTGGACACCGATGCAGGCCGAAGTAATCGCCGTAGGGTCGGAACTGCTGACTCCCAGCAAGGTAGACACCAACTCCCTTTTTCTTGCCCAAAGGCTCGGCGAGAGAGGCGTCCCCCTGGTGCGCAAGTGCGTGGTGGGCGACGACCGCAGGCGCCTCGCAGCCGAGATCCGCCGGGCGAGAGAGGCGTCCGAATTGGTCATCCTGAGCGGTGGCCTGGGACCAACACTCGACGATCTGACGCGCGAGGCGGCCTCGGACGCGACCGGGCGCAAACTCGTGTTCCACGAGCCGATCATGGACGATATCGCGGACCGGTTCCGCCGTTTCGACCGCCCGGTGGCTCCGGTCAACAGGCGCCAGGCCTACGTGCTGGAAGGCGGGACCGTCCTTCCGAATCCGAACGGCACAGCTCCGGGCCAGTGGATCGAGGACGGTCTGGGGATCCTGATCCTGCTCCCCGGCCCTCCTCGCGAACTCAAGCCCCTCTTCGAGGACACCTGCCTGCCGCGGCTCGCCGAGAGGATGCCGGCCCTCAGGTTCTTCACGACGGTCCTGCGGGTGGCTGGAATCGGCGAGTCGGATCTCGAGGAGCGCATCGGACCGATCTACTCGGGTGCAGCCGGAATCGAGACGACGATCCTGTCCGCTCCGGGAGACGTGCAGATTCACTTGCGCGCCCAGTCCGGCAGCGAGGACAGGGCCCGCGTCCGGGCAGAGGCCCTGGGAGCGAAGGTCCTCGACGAGCTCGGGGACGTGGTGTACTCACGGGACGGCACTCCCCTGGACGAGACCGTGGCGAAGCTGATTGTGGAGCGGGGATACAAGCTCGCCGTCGCGGAAAGCTGCACGGGTGGGCTGATCGCAGGCCGGCTCACCGAAATCCCGGGCAGTTCGCAGTTTCTCGCCGGAGGGTTCGTCAGCTACAGCAACGGCGCGAAGACCGGCTGGCTGGGCGTCGACGGAGACGTTCTCGCCGCGCGGGGGGCGGTGAGTGCCGAGGTGGCCGCGGCCATGGCGCTTTGCGCAAGAAGGCACGCGGCAGAGGCGCTGGGCGAGCCTGCCGTCGGGCTGTCAACAACCGGCTACGCTGGCCCGGCCGGCGGAACGCCGGAAGATCCGGTCGGAACAGTCTACTTTGGCGTCGCCGACGACAACGGCCAGCGTGTGCACCGGCGGAGCCTTGGCAGGGGACGCAAGCGCGTCCGCGCCCTGGCGGTGCAGATTGGACTCGAACTGCTGCGCCGACGCATTCTGGGCCTCGGCGGCGCCTGAGCGATTCAGGGTCGCGTCGCAGGTCCGCGGGCGCCGCGGACGGTCTCCCGCAAGCCTGCAACGGTCGTGGCGTCACAGCAGCGCTTCGGGATGACGTACAGCTCGCCCGGAGAGGGAGAGAAGAAGAAGCTGCGGCCCGTCTCTCCGACTTCCCAGAGGTCTTCCCAGGTCACCCAGTCTCCCCGTCCGGCCGCACGAATCTCAACGCCGCTCTCGCACACGTGAAAGCGCATGTGCCGGGGGCGTCCGCCCGCATTCCGGAAATCGCGGCGAATGAGGCCGGCCACCAGCGCCACAGTCCCTGCTCCGAAGATCGCGAGCGCCGGGAAGAGCCACGCGAAAACGCCGCCAACGAGCCAGGAGCCGACCAGGGAGCCCGCAAGAGCAGAAGCATAGGTCCAGAGCACCAATGGAGCGCGACTGCGGAAGCATGCAAGAGACGCAAGGAGAGCGTCGGAGTATCGCACCTCGGCATGGATGTCGAAGCTCTCAGGCATGGACTCGTCGCGCGGACCGGCCAGCGGGAAAGCACCCGGCGAGGACACGGTCTCCCTGGCGCCCACCACATCGCCCGGGCGAGTTGCGCCATGGGCAGCGATGCCGGCGAGCGGCCAGGAGGGCCGTACGGAAGCGAAGACCTACCTGTGATTCTGCCACGCGATGAACCGAGTTTCCACACCCCGGGGACGGCGGCGTCCGTCGTACACCGATCCGACGGCCGGTGCCTCCGGGCTGCGCAAGACGGGAGGAGCCGTCACAAGGGATGCTGGATCTGCAGGACCTCGTAGATGCGCACCACGGCCCGCGGATCCACCCGTCTCGCGCGGTCGCCGTAGTTTTCCGCGTGTGCGCTCAGGTCGACCCGCCCGACCGCATCTTCCGCCGAGAGCCCTTCGGCTCTAAGCGCCGAGACCTGCCTCCAGAGATCTCGAAGGTAGGCCTGCAGGTCGGTGATCTGGCTGCGCTCCCGGAACGGCGTGCCGTGGCCTGGCACGATGATGTCGAAGTCGAGCGCCTTGAGTCCGCCCAGGCTGGCAGGCCATTCATTGACGAATGCGTCACCCATGTAGGGAAGCCCGTGGACTCCTGGACTTCCGACCAAGAAGTCTCCCGTGAACACGATGCGTTCGGCCGGAAGGAAGATCATGCTGTCTCCGCCCGTGTGGCCCCGGCCAACGAAATGCAGGCGCACCTCGCGCCCGCCCTTGACGACCTTCATGCTGTCGCGGTACGTGATGTTCGGGGGCCTGACCGCAGTTTCCTGGATCGCATTCCAGTGCGCCTCGCGGATTCGCAGATCCGTCTGGAGACGTGTCCGCTCAACCTGGTCTGTCGCCGCGGTGACTCTCGCCCGTGCCGCCTCAATCTGTCCGGGTATGGCCGCCGAGAACGTGCGATTGGTCCGCTGACGCCCCACGTCCGCCGTGTGCTGCCTGCGCACGAATTCGTGGGCGATGATCTCGACCTCGTCCCCGAACACCTGGTTCCCGTGGGAGTGATCGAAGTGGAAGTGCGTATTGAACACGTACCGGATCGGCTTTTCGGTAACTTCCGACCGGATCTCGGCGACCAGCTTCCGAGCCGCGGCCGGCGACACGGTTGTGTCGACCAGCATCGCGTGGTCTTCGTTCACGATGACCAGCGAATTGCTCATGGTCGTCATGGCTCCGGTTCCTGTGGCGAAGAACACTCCGTCGGCGATTTGCTTGAACCTCCACGCCGGCCTGCCGTCCGTGGGATCCGTTTCCGGCGTCGCGGCCAGAATCGCGGCCGCGATCATCGCCGCGAGGGCTGCCGCCCTTGCGAAGCCAGGTCTTCTCATGAGCATTGCGTCTGGTTCCTCGCTGTTCCCGCGGGTCCGCGTCGTGGCCTGCGCCTCAATCGGCCCTGTAGTCGATCCAAACCGGGCTGCCCCAGGCCATGTTGCCGTCGTCCTGTATCACTCGCACGTAGTAGTAGTGCGAACCGGGCGCGATGTCCGGATCGGAGTACGAAAAGGTAATTTCCTGCACGTCCGGGTGAGCGGTGTAGACGAACGAGTTGTCCTTGACGAGGTCGATCTGCCGGATCCTGGAGGTGCCTATGACCCTGATGTCGAAACGCGGCGGCTCCCTCGCCGAGAACTCCTCGCCCATCGCGTGCCCGCCGGTCTGGAAGTCCACGATGATGTTGTCCGTTGCGGCGTAGGTCCTCCTTGCGTAGAGAGAGTCCCAGATGCCGGCGTAGCTGCGATCGGGCGCGTATGCGGCCGCATACGACATGTGCGTGGACCGATGGTCCGAACTCGCGATGAACCCCATCCTGTAGCCCTTCTCCAGAGCGTTCCAGACAAAGCCCTTGGGCCGCATGTCACCGGACGTGATGTAGCCTCCTACGACGATCCGTTCCGCAGTGGCGCTTCGGGGAGCTCCTAGATACTCGTACGAGTCACGGTTTCCCTGATAGATCTCCACCAGCCGCTCCGCTCGCTGCTCGTTGTAGCGCCAGTCCGTTCCCATCTGCGTGGCGGGCGTGTGCGGAATGCTGATGGCCTTCGGCCTCCCTCCCTCCAGCAGCTGCTGCCATAGGGTCAGAACATCGTCCTCAGCAACGCCGATCGCGCGGTCCCCCAGCTTGATTCGTATGGGGTCGTACCCGCGGCCCCTCCACACGATGTTCCGGTGGCCGTCCGGGTAGCCCACGGTCCGCTCGTAGTTGAGCACCGGATAGAACGCGCCCGGGATCTTGTAGACGTCCACGGCCTTGTCGACCATCCGCCACATGTACTTGGTGTCGACCTTCACTGGCAGGACGTGCTCCGACGGGCCGAGGAAGTCCATCCCCGCGGCGTCGATGGCGTACCGGTACGAGTCATACAGGCTCCCGTCGCTGTATCCGTCAAAGGAGAGATCGGTGTGACGGTGCAGGTCGCCCCAGGTAAGGCTGTATTCCTCGCCGCCGACCTCCATCCGGTAGGTCTTCCATATCGGAACGGAGGGCGAGGGAGCGCCATCGTCCACGGCCTCCGGCGCCGGGAGGTCGTCAGTCCCTACGAGGAACTCGTCTTCGACGGCCCCTCCGGGCACCTGCCCCAACCCGATTCTCCCCGCGTAGACGTCGTATTGCCAGAAGCGACGGTCGTCGGCCGGATAGCTCTTGCCGTCCGTCTGCGAGACGATCCAGAGGTCTCCGTCACGGCCGACTGCGGCGGCCGGACGCTGTTCGTTGCGCCCGTCCGAAAACGGCAGCCAGACCGGCGGAGTCCACCCGTTCCCGTCGAACATGGTGACCTTGTAGTCCCAATACGGAAAGATGGACCGCCCCGCCACGGTGGGGGGATTGGCACGGCCAAGCGTGCGCGTCCGGAGAATCGCCCACACGCGCCCTTTGCCGTCGACCTGCAGCACTGGGTACTCGGTGTAGGTCTGGCGGGCGCTGTCGAGACCAAGCGCCATCCAGCTCCCCGTGATCGGGCTGGCAGGAAAGCGATGGTCGATGGGAGGCACGGCCCTTGCGATCCGCCCGCGGTCGAGGACCCGGACCTGCGCCTGCCGATGAAAGTAGAGGCCGCTCTCGCCCCGATGAATCCCGTTGATGCCGTAGTGGTCCTTGCCCCAGTTCGGCCCGCCGTTGTCCCAAGCCATCCAGAGCCGGTCCCGCAAGTCGTAGGCGAGGCTGACGTGCGCCTGGAAGTCCGCGCTCGCAGTGACGCGCTCGACCGGACCGGGACTGCCGCCGGCGTAACGGCGCAGAAAGATGTCGTAGTTGCCGTGGCGGTAGCTGTCCCAGGCGACCGCGACCTCCCCGCGGGAGTTCAGGGCAATGGACGGCTCCCAGTCGTTTGCCGGATGCTCAGTCACCTTTGTCGGGCCGGACCACTCGCCGTCCCGCCGCACCATCAGGGAAATGTCCGTGTTGCCGTCCGCACCGGACTGATAGACCAGATGGACATCCCCGTCCGGCGAAGCCGCCATGCGTGGAAAGGTGTCGGGCCCGGGACCCCGGGTGAGCGCCTCGCCGACCGGCTCGCCGCCGAGAGCGTAGTCGATGCCGTACAGATGCACAACCCCCTCGCTGATCCTCGACGCAACGGCGGTCACGGCGCCGGAACCGGTCGAGCCGAGGGCGACCTGGTGGTAGTCGCCGGGCGGGCCGATCGTCACAGCCGGCGTCCAGGTCTCGCCGTCCTCGGAGGACCGGAGCCGAATCGTGTCCGCCCCGTCCTCGAACGCGATCCAGGCTATCCAGACTCGTCCGTCCGGGCCGATGGCGATCGCCGGGTAGTCGTCGTCGGCAAGGCTTTCCGACATCCGCTGCGAGACGGGCACGCGCTCAATGCGGACCCGGCCATCGAGCCGCTTGATCGGCTGGTGATACTTCACGTCGCCCGAGCGAAACTCGGACTCGCCCTGCGCCGTCCTGACGGCAACGACCGTCGAGTCGCCACCATCGACGTCCAGCACGATGCCCTTCCAGCGGGTCAGGGGGAAGACTGCCTGGTCCTTCGGCTCCAATTGCAGCCCGCCGTCCCACTGGTTGCCGCATTTCCACGAGGAGCTGTCGAAGGTCTCCCCGGCGCCGAAATGATGCGATGCCGCAATCGCGGCGCTCCCCGCGCTGACGGACACGGATCCGCTCCAGTCGACCACGGCGGAGTCGCCGCCCCCAAACGTGATCCTGAAGCGCTGGCCGCCGGCCAGCGGCGAGACGGCGGCTACGGAGAGCGCCAGAACAACGCAGCGGAGGAGCGGTGAGTTCGAAAGCATTGCGGACGCGGCGGGCGTCGCCCAATCATAGCCGAGGGACCTCGGGCCGGTTTCGGAACGGCACGTGGCCAAGCAGCGTTTCCTGCCTGAAAGCTACGGACCCGGCACGGCCACGCTCGCCCCGTAGTTGACCACGGTGTCAACGATTGCGATCTCCACGCGGCGGTTCTTGCGGCGGGCGTCGCCTGTGACACCCGGCACCCGCGGGCTTTCCTCGCCGAAACCCCTCGCCTCGAGAATGGCGTCCGGAATGCCGGCTTCGGCCAGATAGTCCCGCACGGTTGCTGCGCGACGCTCGGACAAGCCCTTGTTGTATTCCGCATCGCCCTGGTCGTCGGTGTGGCCGTAGACGGAAACGCTGTACCCGTACGAGGCGAGCAGGACACCGGCGATGCGGCTCAGGATCTCCCTGTCCCGGGCGCGAAGCTCCGCCCTGTCGAACTCGAAGAGCAGAGAGTCCTCTGTGAGCTGGACCACCATGCCGATCGGCGTGCGATCGGTTTCGGCAATGCGCCCGAGGGCTTCGGTCATGCGGTCCAGCTCCGCCTCTCGCTGGGCGCGAAGCCGTTCGGCGGCCCGGCGCTGCCGCTCGGCCTCCGTGTGTGCCGCCTCCGCGTCCGCCCTGGAACGCTGGGCCGCCGACCGTGCAGCGTCCCGCTCCAGAAGGGCCTGCTGCAGGGCCTTGCCGGCCAGCTCCTCCCGCCCAACGGCGTCCCGCACCCTGTTCAGCAGGCCAAGCTCGACTTCCTTTGATTCCGCGAGGAACCGGTCAAGGGTCTGGACGTGACTCCAGAGCCGCCACGTGGCGAAGCAGACAGCGAACAGGAGCGGAAGGCAGATGTAGAGTGCAACGCGTTCCATCGCAGGGCGCCGCGGCATAGGCTCATTCTCGCAAGGCGCTTGCAGACGAGCGGCGCACCCAGCGAGGCCGACGAAGGGTCGGCTCCAGAAAACCGGATGCTCCGCCGGGAGACCTCCCCACGAAGCCGACCGCCCGGGACACGGCGGCGCGATCTGCGTCGATGAGCACTAGAAACGGAACCTGCGCGGATCCTGCTCCGGAATCTCCTTCCGGAACATGTTCAGGAGATGGCGGTGGAAGGTACACAGCTTGCCGTCAGGCGCAGGCTGTCCGCACTTGATGCAGGCCGCCACCTCGCCGCGTCCCGCGGCCTTCTTTCCGATTCGGTTTCCGTTCACGTTCCGTCGCGGCCTGCCATTCTGTCTGCCGCCGCGGTGTCCTCTTCCCCCGTAGCGGCCCCGGCCCGGCGACGGTCTTCTGCGCCGTCTTCCGAACCTCCCGGATCGCCTGCTGCTCTGCTCGTACATATCTTGCCTGCGAGGTGCCCGTTCCAGACGGAACGCGCGCCGAAATCCGTCGCGATGCCTTCGGGCCCGCGGGTCTTAGTTCGCCGGCGCGGCGTCGCCGGACGGATGCGCCGCGTCATAGGCGGTGATGATCGCGTTCGTGATGTTGACTTCGTTGACCGCGTAGAGCACCGGACTCTGCGGACTCGAGATGTCAAGCACGATATGGAAGCCGTTGTCCTTCGAGTAGGTGTCGATGATGGCCATCATCTTCGAGCCCACCTCGTTGAACAGCTGGCCCTGCTCCTGCGAGAACTCGCCGCGGGCGTCCTCCACCTCGCGCTGCATGGCCGTCTCGGCCTTCTGAATGTCCCTGTTCAGGTTGCGCAGCGCCTCCTGGCTCATGGTGTTGGCGCCCTTCTGCAGCTGGTCGCGCATCCGGTTGATCTCGTTCTGCTTGGACTCAAGCCGCTGCTGCGTGGGACGGTACTTCTGCTCGAGCTCCCGGATCAGCTTCTGCCCCTCGGCGGTTCGCGAGATCGCTTCCTGTACGTTCAGGATCGCCAGCTGGGTCTGCGCGGCCGCGCTGCCCGCCAACATTACAGTCGCCAGCAGGGCGCAAAGCGCTGCGCGGGCGGATTCTGGACTTCTGGTCTTTGTTCCAGGCATTCGCGAATCAGGCGGGCGAACCGGCGTCCGGTCCCGCCGCTATCCTCAGAGTACCACGTTTCGGCGCGCCGCGATCACGCTGGCTCCCGGCTAGAACGTCCGGCTGATCGTGAACCGGAACATCGACCGCCTCTCGAAGAACGGGAGCCATGTCCCGACCGGCCGGACCGCCTCGATGAACGACTGGTAGTTCGGAAACAGCGAGCGGTCCGCCACGATCGGCGGCCTGAGAAACTCCTGGACGCGCATCGGGTTGTACGCCCAGTAGAAGCGGAACGGCGCGTTGACCACCGGCATCATCACCTGCAGTTCCAGCCCCGTGGAGCTGCGCATCTTCTGGGTGGGGCCGATGACCCCGATCTGCTCCTGGAATCCGGCCTGCGGGAACTGCTTGTTGAGCTCCAGAGCGCGGTCCGCGTTCAGGCGCACCTGGTCCTTAAGCAGGATCTTGTTGAACCCGATGTCCCAGAACGGTGCGAGGACCACAGGCCCGAAGAGCTTGATGCGGTATTCGAAGTTGTACACGAAGCGCGTGTCGCCGCCGGGAAAGTTGAGCCGGTAGACCGGAACCTCCGTGAACAGCGGCACGCGCTCCTCAACGCCGTTGACGATCTGGATCTGCGTCCGCTCCGTTCCGTTGTCGTTCAGGACCGGAACCTGGGTGAAGTCCGGGATCCACACCATGGGGCTGATCGACCAGATCTGGAAGCCGCGCACATCGTTCTCGCCGCCCATGAACGAGCGGTTGAAGGGTGGCGGAACGCGCCCGCCGTAGCCGCTCAGGAACGAGATCAGACCCCGCATGGCGATCGTCCGCCGACCGCCGTGCGGCTTGAAGTACTTGGCCTCAACGGTCGGCTGGATGAACCGGGCGTTGCCGCCGAAGCCCGCCACGGCCACGCTGGCGTAGACGCTCTTTCCCTTCGACGGGGTGATCGGATGGTCGACCGTGTTGTAGAAATAGCCCGGGGTGATCTGGCTGGTGGTGATTCCCTCCAGCGAGTTCGGGCCGGACACGCCTTCGAAGTTCAGGTAGGTGAACAGGTTGGATGCGGACCTGCTGAACGTGACGACGCTCGATCGGCGGAAGCTGTACGTCAGGCTTAGGCGGGCGAAGCTCCTGCGCAGCGGATAGCTGACAAAAGTGGTGAAGCCTGCGGAGTTCTGCCGGTAGTCGAGGATGTTGTCCTGGCCAAGCGCATTGAACAGGGGGATCAGGTTGGCGCCGGCGAAGATGGAGGCCTCACGGGCCTGGTTGAAGCTGAAGCGGCTCGAGAAGATCGTGAAGCCCGCCTGGATCGGCTTGTCGAACAGGTACGGCTCGGTGTAGCCGAATTGCAGAACCCGCTCGCGGCTGCCCAACTGCGCGTCAAAGGAAAGCGTCTCTCCTAGGCCGAGAAAGTTGTTGGTGGCGTAGCCGAAGCCAATGAAGCTGCCCGCGAATCCGGAGACGCCGCCGTTGAGGTTGATCATGTTCCGGCCGCGCTCCTTCACCTTGAGGGTGAGGTCGACCAGACCGTCCCGCGTGTTGCGGGTGATCACGGTGTCCGTCTCGGGCCCCTCGGTCTTGATCGGGTCGAAGTAGCCGAGCTGGTTCAGCCGCAGCATGCTGAGGTCCCACACGCGCGTGTTGAACATGTCCCCTTCGTCGAGCAGGATCTCGCGCCGGATGACCTTGTCGCGGGTGGTGTTGTTGCCGTCGAACTCGATCCGGCGAACAAAGAACTGCTTGCCCTCGTCGACGGCCAGGTTGAGGTCGATCTGGGGCGGGTCGTCGTCCTCGCGGAACTCGAAGCTCGGCTCGGCCACGAAGTCGATGTAGCCGAACTCGCCGTAGAGCTTCTTCAGGTTCTCCATGCCCTTGCGCAGCTTCTCCACATCGAAGATCGAGCCCTCCTGCATGGCGAAGACCGGCCCGAGAACCTGGTCCGGGACTCGGAACAGCTCGACGTCGGTGAAGCTGAGCTTGCCCCGCACATAGCGGGGACCCTCCTCGACGAGAAGGTTGATGTCCGCGTGCTTCTTCGGCTTGGCGAAGATCATCGACCACGGAATCATGAAGGTCTTCCGGCCCGGCATGTCGCGGATGTCCAGGTCGTGGCGCAGCACGTTGGCCTTGAAGTAGCCGCGCTTCTGGTAGGCGTTCCGCAGACGCTCCTTGTCCTCCTCGAGCTTGCGGACGTCGAAGGTCCTCTTGAAAAGGTTCTCCAGCACGATGCTGCGCGGAATCCCGAGCGGCTTGGTGTTCTTCATCGCCCGCCGGGCGTTCTTGCGGCTCATCACGTCGAGGCCGTCGAAGGAGACCTCGCCGACCTTGACCTTGGGGCCCTCGTCGATGTTGAAGACGATCTCGACCGACGCGGGAGGAATCTGCCGGACCTCGGGATTGACCTCGGCATACTGCCTGCCGCGCTCTCCGAGCAGTTCGCGCAGCACGTACACGGCGCGGTTGACCGTGGTGGGATCGTAGCGGGACTCGACGGTCAGTCCGACGTTGCGTTCCTTGAATCGCTCGAGGATGTCGGACAGGGTCGCCGACTTGTTGCCTTCGTACCGGATCGTCCGCACCACGCGTCGCTCTGTGACCAGGAAGCGGATGATCTTGCCCTGCTCGCCGTCCTCGACCTCCAGCCGCAGGTCGTCGAAGTATCCGGTGTTCCACAGGACCATGAAGTCGCGGCGCAGCGTCTGGGCGTCGAACAGGTCGCCCCGCTTGGTGAAGATGCGGGCCGCGAGGCTGTCGCGCGGAATCCTCCGCGTGCCACGGAAGACCACGTCCTCGACGATGTCCTCGCCGGGTCTCCGCTGCTGCACCTGCTCCTCCTGCACGTCCTCGAAGGGAGACTGCGCCTCGGGTGTCTCCAGCGGAATGTCCTCGAACGGGGAGACCGGCTGCTGGGCCTGGGCGAGCAGGTACGTGGGCGCGGCGGGCGGGACGCGGGCCTCGGCGGAACCTAGCCCCCCGGACGACTCGGCGGGTGCCGCCGGTCCGCCGGACGAACCGGCAACCTGGGCGGCCACGGATGTGGTCAGGACCGCTGTGAGAAGGACGGCGAGAACTGTCGGACGGCTCGAACGCATTGGCTGGGGCTGGCTATCAGTGTGATTCGCCTGGGCTCGGGTGGCCATCAAGGCTGGCTGATGGGCTCATGATCGGAATACGCATGCTCCTCTATGGCCGTTTCAACCGAATTGACTGGAGCTGGAGGCTCGGAAAAGACTGGAGAGCACCCGACCTGTTCAGGCGGAAACACCAGAATGGCCGCCGCCCGCTACAGGGAGATCCCCGAATTCAATCGGGACGCTTGAATTCGACGAGAAACTCTCCCAAAGGTCCATCGTAGCTCAACTCGAGATGCTTGCGCTTGATCTTTGCGGGAATCTCGAAGTAGAGGTATCCGGACACCGGCTGCTCATGCGCCTGCAGGGGCAGTTCCATGGCGTGGAGGCGGCCCAGCACGGAATCGTCGCTGTGCTCACGCTGCTCGACCGTCTGCCGTCCCTCCCCCGAAGTTCCGCCTCCCACGACACCGGGAGGACCGCCGAGGCGCCGCGGCCTGCCGCCGGTGCCCGGCGCACCGGGCCAGATCGGAGCGTTTGGATCGTCCGCAAAGACCGAGCCCGACGACTTCCGGCCCTCGGTGCCGAGTGCCAGGACGGCCGTTCCCGCGATCCGGTCGGGTGTGACAGCGGGAGACGTGTCGTTGTTGTTCCGGGCGCGAATGAGAAAGTCGGCTCGCTCCAGGTTCACACTGGATCCATACAGCGGCAACACCTTCAGCTCGACGAAGATCACCTCGCCGTCAAAGCGGTCCCCGGCCAGGCGCTGGATCTCGGAAGCGTCCCGGACGAGACGGGCCTGGAACTGGGCATCCGGAAGCTCTCTCTGGTACCAGTCCGGCAACGGGGCCGCCGCAAGTGCCGGAATGAGGAGCGAACCCAGTAGCAGCAATCGTCGTGCCATGTCCACCCGTCGCTCAGTCTACCCCAACTCCGGGACTGCTGTCGCGAGGTCTCGCCCGCCTGCCCTCCTCACAACGGTCTTCCGCCCCTGGGCCTGGCGGCCCCAGCGGCGCGGCCTTCGTGACGCGGCTTTGACTAGACACGAAATTCGTGCCGTCCTGTTCGAGGGACAGAAAGACCGGCACCGTGACACTCCCTGAGGACACGGCGCTATGGCTGCGAGTTCGAGCTGACCAAGCGAACCGCAGCGTGTCGGGTTGGCTGGCCGACCTGATTGAAGGGGCAAGACGTCGGGAGGGCGCGTACGAGATCGCCATGGAGCGTGCTTTTGCCCGGAAGCCCCGGAATCTGGAATGGGCTGACGGCCGGAGGCCGACGCGGGGCGAACTGCACGACCGCGCCAGTCTTCTCTTCGCTGACACCAAACCTCCTCGTCAATCGTTCCAATTCTTTGGACACGGCAACACAGGGCCGGGCAGATGCGCGGCATGCGCTCCGGTGGCAATCGTGCGCGAAAGAGCTGATCACTCAGGTCCCATTTGCACCCGATTGCCGGCAGCGGCCTGGAATCCGCTCGCGTTCTCAGAGCCGGGGCTCCACCGTTCCGGCGACTCAGCGGGTTCGTTGGGCAAGGGAGGGCTGTCGCGGACCGTGGGCAGGACTGGTCCGGCACCCGGTCCGCACGGGGCACTCCGGCCCAGCTCGCGTTGACCCGGGCCGACATCCCACTGGCCCTACGAACCTTCGGCGGCGAGGATCTCCGAGAGTTCCGCCCATTCGTCCTCGTGCCGCTGCATCCGGCGCTGGCTTGCCCCGAGGTCCTCGATCACGCGCATTCTGCGGGCGTGATCACCGCCGGCCGTTGCCAGTTCCAGCTGCAGGACCCTGCAACTCTCCTCGAGGCTCTCGATTTTCTGCTCGATGTGCCCGATCCGGCTCCGGATCTTCGCGACCTTGATCGGATTCATCCGGCGCGGTGCGGCAGGGGCCGCCTGGCGCAAGGCCTCCCCGAGCTGCTCGCTCACGACCGGGGCCTCGGGCTTCACGCGCTCCTCGGCCCGCCGCTGGCGCGACCAGAGAAAGTCCTCGTAGCCCCCGGGAAAGACCTCGAGCTCACCGTCTCCGACATGGACGACCTTGTTCGCCAGCTGGTCGATGAAGTACCTGTCGTGCGATACGAACACCATGGTCCCGTCAAAGTCGAGCAGCGCTCGAAGGAGAACGTCCTTTGCTCGCAGATCGAGGTGGTTGGTCGGCTCGTCCAGCAAGAGCAGATTGGCGGGCTGTAAGAGCATGCGGGCCAGCGCATAGCGGTTCCGCTCCCCGCCCGACAGCACGCCGATCCGCTTGAATGCGTCATCGCCGCTGAAGAGGAAGCAGCCCAGCAGACTCCGCAGTTCCGTATCGCCCATCATGGGCGCGTGGCTGAGGAGATCCTCGAACAGGATCGCCTCCGGGTCCAGCTCCTTGTACTGGTCCTGGGCGAAATAGTCGATCCCGACCCGATACCCCGTGCGTCGCACGCCCGCCGTCAGCGGCTCGAGCCCCGCGAGGATCCGGATCAACGTCGATTTTCCCGCCCCGTTCACGCCCACCAGCGCGATCCGGTCGCCTCTCTCGATCCGCAGCGTGATCCGGCCGAACACGAGGGTCTCGCCGTAGCTCTTGGCGACATCCGTCAGCTCCGCAACCACCCGTCCCGACGGCACCGGCTGCGGGAACTTGAAGTGGATGACCTTCTCCTCCGGCGGAATCTCGATTCGGTCCATGCGCTCGAGTTCCTTGATTCGGCTCTGCACCTGCCTAGCCTTTGTGGCCTGGTAGCGAAACCGGTTGATGAAGACTTCCAGCTGCTCGATCCGATCCTGCTGGGTGCGGTATGCCGCGCGAACCTGTGCCAGCCGCTGGTCGCGCAGCTTCTCGAACTTGCTGTAGTTGCCCGTGTAGAAGTGCACCCGCCTGTTCCACAGATGCACGACCTTCCTGACCGTCGCGTCCATGAAGTAGCGGTCGTGCGAGATGACGATGAACGCATGAGGGTAGTGCCGCAAGAAATCCTCGAGCCAGTTGCGCGCTTCGAGGTCCAGGTGGTTGGTCGGCTCGTCCAGCAGGAGCAGTCTCGGTCTGGCGAGCAGCAGCTTGGCCAGCGCGACGCGCATCTGCCACCCGCCCGAGAACTCCTCGCACGGGCGTCTCCAGTCTTCCTTGGGGAACGCCAGTCCGCCGAGGACGGCTCCGGCGCGCGCTTCCATCGTGTACCCGTCAAGTGCCTGAAAGCGTGTGGAACACCACTCGTAGCGATCAAGGACCTCCTGGAATTCGGGGCTGGCCGGATCCACTTCCGCCATGCGATCCACCAGTTCGTCGAGCTCGCGCTCCAGTGCCTGCGCCTCGTCAAATACGCTCAGGCACTCCTCAAACACGGTGCGGCCCGAGAAGGCCAGCCCTTCCTGGGGCAGATACCCTACCTTGATGCCCTTCTGCCGCTCGATCGTGCCGCGATCCAGGTGCTCCGAGCCGTGCAGGATCTTGAGCAGTGTCGATTTGCCGCTGCCGTTGCCGCCGACGACGCCGACTCTGTCGCCGGGCGTGATCAGCCAGTCGAGCTTGTCGAACAGCACCCGAGCGCCATAGCGCATGCGGGCTTCCGCCAGGCGAATCATCAAGCCGAGTTTAGCGACAGCCGGCCTGGCCCGGATCGCGCAGTCGGCGCAGGCGCGCCAGAACCGCTTCGGCGGACCGGTCGGGCGGAGCGGTCCCGTCGACGACCATGTCGGCGAACTCGCGAGTCGGCAGCACATGTCGGACGAACATCGGAGCCACATCGCGCCGCCACTGTTCGCGCACGGACTTCTCGGTCCTGTCGCGCTCGGAGGTGTCGCGTTCGATCCGCCTGGCCAAGCAGAGCTCCAGCGGAGCGTCGAGGAACACGGCCAGGTCCACGAGCTCCCGGACCCGAGGTTCCCAGAGAGCGAACAGGCCTTCCAGGATCAGGATCTCGGCTGGAGCGGTCCACTCGGGAGCGGCGAACCGGGAATGGGTCGCAAAGTTGTAGCGCGGCACTCCAACTCCGGACCCGGCCTTCAGATCGACTAGGTGGGCCGCCATCAGTTTCCAGTCCAGCGCCCCGGGATCGTCGAAATTGAATGCGGCCAGTTCGGCCCAGTCCAAGCCTGACTGGTCAAGGTAGTACGAGTCGGTGCTCAGGACAAGGGAGCCGCGCAAGGCGGCCGCCAGCTCGCAGGCCACACGTGTCTTGCCGGATCCTGAAGCGCCGCCGATGCCAACGACGATCACAGAGGGGCCGGCCTGACGGCTGGCGCAGGAGTCGCGCCCATGCCAGAAACGACGGTTGGCGCCCGGCCCCTCAGCGATCCCACGAGCGCCATTCGATGACGCCCACCCGGTCCGCCCACGCGTCCCACATGGCCGCCATTTCGGTGACCTTCTCGGGCATTTGGCCCGACAGGTCGTTGAGCTCGCTGCGGTCCTTCGCAAGGTCGTACAGCTCCCAGCGGCCCTCCTCCGGTCTCGACCATTTCGAGACGAGCTTCAAGTCCCCGACGCGGACGGCCCGGTTGCCCTCGTGCTCCCAGAAAAGGCCTTCCGGGTGTCCCTTGGCCGGCTGGCCCCGGAAGGTCGGCGCAAGCGAGGCGCCCTCGAGGGGCGTGATCGGGCTTCCGTTGTAGGTCTCGGGGTAGGGCGCCCCGGCCACGTCCACGCAGGTCGCCATTATGTCGATCAGGTGACCGACCTGGTCGGTCCACTCCCCTTTAGGCTCAATCCCCTCAGGCCAGTGCGCGATGAGAGGCGAGGAAATGCCGCCTTCGTGCACCCAGTGCTTGTAGTAGCGGAAGGGCGTGTTCGACACGTTCGCCCATGGGATTCCGTAGCTCTGATAGTCCTCCTCCGCTCCCGGCATGATCGACGGATCGTTGCCGACCGCGACCGGATCCCCCGCGTACGTGTGCGTCGGGATGTGCAGGGCCCGCCACGTCTCACGGGCCTCCTCGGCACATCCGCCGTTGTCGGCGAGGAAGAGGATCAGGGTGTTGTCCAGTTCCCCGTGCTCCCTCAATGTCTCGACGACGTGTCCGATCGCCTCGTCCATCAGTTCGATCTGGGCGGCGTAGACCTCCATGCGACGGGCCTGCCACTCCTTGTCCGGCGCCTCTTCCCAAGGCACCTGGGAAGGATCGCGCTGGCTCATTCGGGCGGACTCGTCCAGGACGCCCGTTTCCCGCATCCGCTGCAGGCGTTCCTTGCGGAGTTCGTCCCAGCCGGCGTCGTAGCGGCCCTTGTACTTCGCGATCGCCTCCTCCGGCGCGTGCAGGGGCCAATGGGGCGATGTGAACGGCATGTAGAGAAAGAACGGGGCATCCGGACTCTCCGCCAGCGCCTCGCCGACGAACCGCGAGGCGTTCTCCCCGATTGCGGTCGTGTAGTAGAAGTCGGGGCCGGGATCCTCGGGCTCGTTGCCGCGCGTCAGCGAGACCGGGTCGTAGAACGATCCCGCTCCGTGAATCGTGCCGAAGAACTTGTCAAAGCCGCGCTGCATGGGCCAGTTCGAACGATCCACCTTGCCGCCTGAGCCCTCCGCCGGGGTGACGTGCCACTTGCCGCTCATCAGGGTCGTGTAGCCGGCCTCCTTGAGCGCCTCGGCGATCGTCACGCAGCTCTTGTTGAGATTGCCCAGATAGGATGGGACGGGCACGCCGTCCTTGCGGAACTCCGTCATCATGTGGCCCACGCCAGCCTGGTGAGGGTAGAGTCCGGTGACAAGCGAGGCCCTTGTGGGGCAGCAGCGGGCGTAGTTGTAGAAGGATCGAAACCGCAAGCCGTTGGCCGCGAGACCGTCCAAGACGGGCGTGTTGATCTCGCCGCCGTAACAGCCGATGTCGGAGAAGCCCATGTCGTCAGCCATCGTGACGATGATGTTCGGGGGCTTGGGGGCGGACGAGCAGGCCCACGGGAAAGCCGCGGCGGAAATGCCCATCCGCAGCCAGTCGCGGCGGCTGAGAGGCGGCGAGGATGCTTGCATAGCATCCATCATAGTGGCGGCAGACGCGGAGCCCGCGACCTGGCCCGACTAGGGGGACTCAGTTGCGCGGGATCAGCACGAAGCACCTTAACCGCTACGTGCGGGAATTGCGGGCAAGCACAGCATCCGAGACGCGGGCACGCTTGCCCAGTTGACGGCGCTAGCCCTACCGAGTAGTCATAAATCGCACTGACAACGTTCCAGCCGGCTGCGCG